>NZ_LZZM01000073.1 GCF_002006345.1 Clostridium puniceum | reverse complement strand
ACTATTTGGTACAAATAGTTAGTTTTGCACACACCTGTGCGGATAACGGGATAAGTTTAGATTCAGTTATTTCCAAATTAGGACTAGTAGCTTAAATTTTTCCTATTTAGTGCACAAGTCTAGTTATATAAGTATTTTAACTTAATAGATGAATTAATATTTTGAGTGGGAAAAATAGCTTAAAACTGTTGATAATGAATAATAATTTCATAAATAATACATTTTAATAGGAGAAACAATATGGATTTTAAACATGAAATAATACAATTTAATGATGATATTCCGATTAAATTGTATAATGGTAAAAATCTTTTAGACGATAAAGGTTCAAAACATATAAACATGATATCTAAGCATTGGCATAGTAGTATTGAAATATTTTATGTTTTTACTGGAAGAGTAAACTTATGGGTTAATTCACAAAAATATGAATTATGTAACGACAATCTATTAGTTATTAATATAAATGAAATACATTCTTCAAAAAACTTAGAAAATGGTAATGGTGTTCTTTTACAAATTCCTTATGAATTTGTAAAAATATACCATCCTAATATAGATAGTATTTCATTTATATGTAATTCAAATTTGGAGGCGAACAATAGTGAGAAATATTTTAAGTTGAAAAAGATGTTAAAAGATATAGATAATATTTATAATGAAGGAAAAGATGGTTATGTATTAAAAAGCTATAGTTTACTATTTGATATACTATTTGAATTAGTAACAAACTTTAGTAGAAGTAAGCCTGACAAAGAAAGCATAAAGAGTAAAAAGAATTTAAATAGATTAACCGAGATAATAGAGTATATTAAGGAAAATAAAAAAGCGGATTTATCTTTAGATATGGTAGCGAAAAAGGTTAATTTGACACCACAGTATTTATCTAAATATTTTCAGAAGTATATGGGAATATCATATATAAAATACTTAAATAGCTTAAGGTTTGAAAGTGCGTATAAAGAATTAGTGAATACAGATTTATCAATAACCCATATAGCCATAGAAAATGGATTTCCAGATGCTAAAGCTTTTAATAAAATATTTAAGAAAATTTATGATGTTAATCCAAGAGAGTATCGTAAAAATTTAAAAACTAAAAAATTAAAAAATACCTCTTTTTAGATTAAAAAAAACAAGGATTTCTTGATTAAAGACATTTATAATTAATTTGTAAAAGTATTCATAAAGTGATGAATAATTAAGAAAGTTTTGTATAGATACAACATTTAAGAAATATAAAACCTTTGAGTATTTACAAAAAATTATAAATAGGATGGAAAGACAAATGATTACAAAAAAGCAACATGAAAAGATTAAATTTATACTAAGCCAAATGACAATAGAAGAAAAAATTGGACAATTGCAACAACTAGGTCCTTCACTTGTAGGAGCATTTGAAGTATCCTTTGAAGAATTATTAGATATGATGTTTGATGGAAGAATAAGCGAAGCAGAATTTCACAAGCTTATGAGCACAGCAAAAGAGGATTTAAGAGAAGAGGAAGTAAGAGCAGGAAAAATAGGTTCCTTTAATGGATTATATGGAGCTGAAAAGATAAATTATCTTCAAAAAATAGCTTTAGAGGAATCACGTCTTGGTATTCCTTTATTATTTGGAGCAGATATTATTCATGGAATGCGTGCAGTTTATCCAATTCCACTTGCAGAAAGTTGTGCTTTTGATGAGAAGCTATGGGAGGAAACTGCTGAAATGTCAGCAAAGGAAGCAGCAGCTTCAGGAATCCATTGGACTTTTGCACCTATGATAGATGTAGCAAGAGATGCTAGATGGGGAAGAATTAGTGAAGGTGCTGGTGAAGATATATATTTAAATTGTGTTTTTGCGAGAGCTAAGGTTAAAGGATTTCAAGGTGATAATCCTGCTGAGGAAGATAAATTGCTTGCTTGTGCTAAACATTTTATAGCTTATGGTGCAGCAGAAAGTGGAAGGGATTATAATACTACAGATATGTCAATTCAAAAGTTGCATGAAGTGTATTTACCTCCATTTAAAGCAGCAATTGATGCAGGGCTTGCAAGTATAATGCCTTCCTTTAATGATGTAAATGGAGTGCCAGTAACAGTAAATAATTATATGTTACAGGATGTATTAAAAGAAGAATGTGGATTTGATGGATTGTTAGTTAGTGATGCAAATGCAATAGCAGAATGTGTTAACCATGGATTTGCAGAAAATAAAAAGGAAGCAGCAAAACTAGCAATAGAAGCAGGTATAACTGTAGATATGTCATCAAAGATTTATAGCAGTTACTTAAAAGAATTAGTAGATGAAGAAAAATTAGAAAAATCTTTTATTGATGATGCAGTATATAAAGTATTAAAATTAAAAATGGAAAAAGGATTATTTGAAAGTCCGTACCAGACAAATACAGAAAAAGAAAAAAATACAATATTAAAGGCTGAATTTAGAGAAAAATCAAAAGAAGCAGCTTTAAAATCAATGGTACTTTAAAAAAATGAAGGTATACTTCCTTTAAGTAAAAATAAGAAAATTGGACTGGTAGGAAATCTAGCAGAGAGTAAGGGGCAGATGCTTGGACCTTGGGCTATTAATGGTTGTGATGAAGATTGCATCAGTATATTAGAAGGAATGAAAACAAACTTTGATTACTTAACATACGAAGCTTGTATTAAAGATAACAAAGTTAACTTTGATATGGTAACAAAAATTGCCGATGAATCAGATTTTATTGTAGCTGTAGTTGGAGAAACAAAAGAAATGTCTGGAGAAGCAGCAAGCCGTGCAGATATTTCACTTCCAGCTGAACAAGAGGGATTATTAAGAGCTTTATATAAAACAGGTAAACCAGTAGTTGCAGTATTAGTTAATGGAAGACCACTGTCAATCTCTTGGGTTTCAGAACATATTCCAGCAATTTTAGAAGCCTGGCATGGTGGAATAGAAACAGGTAATGCAGTAGCAGAAATTTTGTTAGGTTTATACAACCCAAGTGGTAAATTATCAGTAACCTTCCCTCAAAGCACTGGTGCATGTCCTTGCTATTATAATCATACATCGACAGGTCGCCCAGGTGGGAAGTCTAAGTTTACTTCAAAATATTTAGATATTCCTTTAGAGCCGGTATATTGCTTTGGTCATGGTTTTAGTTATACTACATATGAATATTCAAGTTTAAAAGCTGAAATATCAGAAAATCAATTGAAAGCTTCTATTATTGTTACCAATACAGGGAAAATGGATGGAGAAGAGACGGTGCAGCTGTATATTCAAGATGTTGTAGCAAAAAGAGTTAGACCAGTGAGAGAACTAAAAGCCTTTAAAAAGGCAGCTTTAGAAAAGGGTGAAAGTAAAAAAGTAGATTTTACAATTCCTGTAAGAGAGTTAGGCTACTATGATAACAATATGAAGTATATTGTAGAAGCGGGCAAGTTTAAAATTTATGTTGGTGGAAGTTTAAAAGAATGTTTAGAAACAGAAGTTGAATTAAAATAGAAATTAAATACATCTGAAATGTTAGAAATAATATTCTGTTGATTTGAGTTTTATATTATGCTAAAATACATTTACATTTGTAAATTATAATAATATATAGTTTAGTTTTCTAGGGTTCCGCAATTTATTATTGGCAGGTCCGAGAGAAAACGCATAGCTGACTGTGTACACGGAAGGATAAAAGCCTGGGAGATATTTAATAATATTTCCATAGGCTTTTTTATTTTTTCAATTTTCGAATCTACGAGGCTAAATCATTTAGTACAGAATAAGGAATATAGGAGGGATTCTAATGAAAAATTTTGTTATTGAAGATTCTTTTTGGAGTTTATTTCCTAATGTAAAAATTGGGATTGTTATTTGCCATGACATAATTAATTCTATAGGAGATAAGGAGCAATATGCAGAAAGGATTTTAGAGGCAGAAAAGGAAGCATTAAAGTATTTACAAAATGCAGAATTTAGTAATAACTATGTAATAAAAGTCTGGAGAGAAGCATTCCAAAAATTTAAAACAAAGAAAAGTGCAAGGTCATCCATAGAGGCGTTACTAAAGAGGGTCTACAATGGAAATCATATAGGAACTATTAACCCACTAGTTGATATTTACAATTCTATTTCATTAAGATATGCATTACCATGTGGAGGTGAGGATATAGATAAATTTGTTGGAGATATAAGATTGACTACGGCTATTGGAAATGAGGAATTTATTCCGCTTGGAACAGATGAGAACTCACCTCCATATGAAGACGAAATAGTCTACAAAGATGATAAAGGTGCAATTTGCAGATGCTGGAACTGGCGTGAAGCAGTAAGAACAATGCTTACTGAAAATACAACTAATGCTTTCTTATGCATTGAATTAACTGATGAAAGTAGATTAATAGAATTTGAGAACGCATTAAAAGAACTAGCAAAAGCAGTGCAAAACAATTTAGGTGGAACAAGCAAAATTTTAATTCTAGATATTAATAATAAGGAAGTAGTTTTAGAGTAATTTTAGGAGGAGATAAGAATGGGTGGTTTTAGTTATAAAGAGATTTATATTGAAGATGGTAAAAGGGTACTGGAAGTAAATATACTGCCTGAAAAGCATTGTAATTTTGACTGTATATTTTGTCCTATCGGGAGATCTTATAAGAAAGTAGATACACCGCAGTCTTTTAATGAAATGGATAATTCATTAAAGGAATTAGAAACTATGATAGAAAATAATAAAGTAGAATTAGTTTACATTAATTCAAAAGGGGAAGCATTAGTAAACAATAAAATTGATGATATTATTAATCTAATAAAAAATAAGGGAGTACCTGTAAGGTTGTTATCAAACGGCTATTTATTGTGGAGAGATGAATATGTAGAAATAGCCAATAAGTGCGATGAAGTTATTGGAGAGATAAAAGCAGTTTCAGAAGAAGATTTTCAAAAAATTCAAAGACCAATTGAAGGATACACACTTAAAGAATATATTTCAAATATGGCTTTATTTAACAAACAATATAAAGGGAAATTTATCTTGGAAGTAACAATTATCAAAGGTTATAATGATACAGAAGAATCTGTTAATAAGATAAAGAGTATTATTAATGAATTGTCTCCAGACAAAATTATAATTGAAAAAATGAATGATGAAAGATTCAAGAAAAAGCTTGGAATATCTGATGAAAGATTTAATGAAATTTCAGAAGTATTGTTAAACACTTAATAGAGTAAATGGATAAGGGCTCGCATAATAATTTTATTAAATAAGTATTCGCTAAGTTTTATTGAATAAGAAAAAGAATATATTAAGAAGGCAAGTAAAACAACTAGGGTAATAAAAATTTGTATAGAACATATTTAAGGAAAAGTAAAGAGGTAGTTAGATAATAACAAATTTCTATATTTGTTATAAATTTACTTAAAATATAGATATAGTTGGAGGAACAAAATTTATGGAGAATTTTTTGATTAAAGAATGTAGTTTAGAAGATGTAAAGAAAGTTAAATATATAAGTGAAAAAACATTCTATGAAACGTTTTCTAATGAGAATACAAAAGAAGATATGGAAAATTATTTAGAAGAAAATTTTTGTTATGAACAGTTAGAAAGTGAAATTAAAAATAATGCTTCAAGATTTTATATAGTTGAAAATAATGAAAAAGTAGTTGCATATATGAAACTTAATTTTGATAAAGCACAAACAGAGACAAGACATGATAACACATTAGAAGTTCAAAGAATTTATATATTACAAGAATATAAAAGTAAGCATATCGGTAAAAGGTTAATACAAAAAGCTATAGAAATTGGAAGAAATAACAATCTAAATTATATTTGGTTAGGTGTATGGGAAAACAACATAAATGCGATAAAATTTTATAAAAAGCAAGGATTTGAAAAATTTGATACACATATTTTCAAATTGGGTGAAGATGAACAAACAGATAATTTAATGAAATTCATATTGTAAAGTTTACTTATAGATAAAAAATATATAACTTAGACTTATACAATAAACTCACTGAAATAAGTAACATACTTTTGTTCCGGTTTCTAAGGAATTTTTATGGATGATTCTAAGAACAAAATATGTGCCCCAAATGCTAGCCTCAAAGGCAAGCTTTGAAGTAGCATTTGAGGCACAAATATGTATCTGATTTAGTTTGGCATTCACATAAGTCCAATTCTCATTCGTAATCCTATATAAAAATGATCAGAAATGATTACTCTTTAATTAAAATAGAAATTTTTATAACAAAGTTTTCATACCCATCTACTGATAATTCATCTAAAATAACATCTTCAAAAAAATATTCATCTAAAATTAAATTATTTTTATTAGCAAATTTAAGAAGTTTTAAATATGTTTCTCCTATTGAATTATAGCCGGTTGTATGGTAAGCAATTAAATAGTTACCACTCTTTCTAATATAGCTATTAGTATCTATTAATGGAGAGGAAATTTTGCTATAAAAAAAGCTATACAAATTATAGATACCTTTTTGTGCATTTTTAAGATTAAGTATTTGCCCTACGGAAAAAGGAGCTGTAATATTATTTTTACTGCAAAGTTTCATATGGTTTGCAAAAGATAAAGCTATACTTTGGTAATCTGTATTTGGAAGTGCATTTGAAAGAAAAAGCACTTCCTTTTCTTCTTTTGATATAAAAATTTTTTCCATGTTCATGTCAAATATAGACCGAGTGGTTTTTATTTTTTGTGAAATTAGTTCTTTTATAGCAATAAGTCTATTTATTTCTTTATCTATTTTTTTATTTTGTGTATTTAAAAGAGAAATTAGTTCTTTTGGCGCTTTTATGTTTAAATATGCTTTAATTTCTTTTAATGGCATTCCTAATTCTCTTAGTGCAGATATAACGAAAAAAGGTTCAACTTGAAAAGTGGAATAGTATCTATAATCATTATCTCCCTTAATTTGAGGAGAGAATATCCCTAATTTATCATAGTGGAAAAGGGTATGCTTTGTAACACCAACAATTTTTGCAAATTCACCAGTTGTAAAATAAATTTGTTTATTTTCATTCATTATGTAAAACCTCCTATTGACTATCGTGTAACACTATACTTTATTATATGAAATGTTAAGATTAACTTCAATTAAAAGTATAGCTTACAAAAATATTAATAAAGGAATGATAGTTAAAATGGGCAAAATAAATAAAAATACTCTATATCTAGGGAGGGAAATTTAATGAATAGAAATTGGACATTTATAATTTTTGCAGGAATTATAGAAATATTATGGGTAATTGGATTAAAACATTCAAATAGTTTTATTGGATGGCTTGTAGTTGGTTTACTTATTTGTATATCATTTTTATTTTTGAATCAAGCTATGAAAAAAGTACCAGTTGCTACAGTTTACGCTGTTTTCACAGGAATAGGAACAGCAGGAACAGTTTTAGTTGGTATGTGTTATTTTAATGAGACTTTTAGCTGGAGTAAAATATTCTTTCTTGCTTTACTTTTAATTGGTATATTAGGATTAAAACTTGTTACATCAGAATCAGATAAGAAAGGAGGTAATTAATATGGGATGGATATTCCTTATTTTAGCTGGTTGTTGTGAAGTATTTGGTGTTGATAGTATGAATAGAGTCGCAAAATATAAAAGTATACAGTCTTATGCAAGACTATTTATTGGATTTGCATTGAGCTTTACTTTTTTATCATTAGCTATGAAAACTCTTCCAATGGGGCTTTCGTATGCGGTTTGGACAGGTATTGGGACTGTAGGAGGAACTCTTATAGGAATGCTATTTTATGATGAATCAAAAGATCTTAAGCGAATTTTGTTTATAGGTATGATTTTAGTTGGAGTAATAGGCTTGAAATTAACAGCTTAAATAAAATAATAAGTTTGAAATTATTATTTATATTCACTAACAAAATGAATTAAATAAATATTTATTTGATAAAATTGTTAATAGCGCAGAATTATATAGGAATAAAGATTGTTCACCATATGAATATTTTTGATATTTTTCGGAGATAGGTGCAGATAACAATAAATATGTAAATAATATAAATGGTAAAATAACGGCATTAATAGGAATAGATGGCCTTTAGATTACTAAACTCAAGTTATTCAACAGGATTAGGTAAAATTATAAAAAACAAGGTGTATTATAAAAAAACAAATTTCTAATAATAAGCATCTGTCACTAAATAGTTTAAAGGACACACATGTATAATTAATTATGTTATATTAATAATAAGGAATGAAATAACAATTCATTAAACAAATACATAATTAAATTTAATAGAGTTTGTAAATAAAAGTACGACTTAAATGGAGGTTTTTTGTATGTTTCATAAAAATTTAAAAAGTTTTTCAAAGGATTTCTTATGGGGAGCTTCAACATCTGCTTATCAAGTTGAAGGAGCTAACTTAATTGATGGCAAAGGACCATCTTGTCAGGATGTAAAGAAAGTGCCAGAAGGGACTTCGGAATTAGATGTTTGTGCTGATCAATATCATCGTTATAAAGAAGACATTGCTTTAATGGCTGAAATGGGCTTTAAGGTTTATCGTTTTTCTATTTCCTGGTCAAGGCTAATTCCAGAAGGAACAGGAGCAGTAAATCCAAAAGGAATAGAGTATTATAATAATTTAATAAATGAATGTTTGAAATACAATATTATTCCTTTAGTTACAATGTTCCATTTTGATATGCCAGCAGTGTTAGATAAACGTGGTGGCTGGTCTAAAAGAGAATCAATTGATTGGTTTGTAAATTTTGCGAAGGTTATGTATGAAAACTTTGGTGACAGAGTTAAGTACTGGTTAACTATTAATGAACAAAATGTGTTAACTTTAATGGGGGATGTTATTGGTACTACGATGATACCTAAAGGCTGCACAAATATAAGAAAAGAAATTTACCAACAAAATCATCATATGTTAGTTGCTCAAGCAAAGGCTATGGCATTATGTCATGAAATGATTCCAGATGCTAAAATTGGGCCAGCACCTAACATATCAGTAGTTTATCCTGCAAGCTGTAAACCAGAAGACAATTTGGCAGCTCAAAATTTAAATGCAATTCGTAACTGGTTATATCTAGATATGGCTGTGTATGGAAAATATAACAATTTAGTTTGGTCATTTTTAGAAGAAATTGATGCTGTTCCAGAAATTCAAGAAGGGGATATGGAAATTCTTGCTTCTGGAAAACCAGATTTTATCGGCTTTAATTATTACAGTACAGCTACAGTAGAAGCTTATAATTTGGAAGGTAATGTAAGCAGTAAAAAAGATCAGCAAAGTGCTATGGATGAAACTGGTGTATGTAAGAGTTTTAAAAATCCTAATTTACAAACAACTCAATTTGGATGGGAAATTGATCCAGAAGGCTTTAGAGCTACCGCTAGAGAAATATATTCAAGATATAGATTACCATTAATAGTAACTGAAAATGGTTTAGGAGCTTATGATAAATTAGAAGAAGATGGTTCCATTCATGATCCATATCGTATTGAATATTTAAGAAAACATATTGAACAGCTTCGTTTGTCTATTACAGATGGAGTAGAAATGATGGGATACTGCCCATGGTCTGCTATTGATTTAATTTCAACTCATGAAGGTATGGTTAAACGTTATGGATTTATCTATGTAGATAGAGAAGAATTCAATTTAAAAACTTTAGATCGTTATCGTAAAGACTCTTTCTATTGGTATAAAAAAGTTATTTCTACTAATGGTGAAGATTTAAGTAATTAATATAGAATATTGGTGTGATTTAGTTATTTGAACTTAGGGATTGTTGCATTTTGCAACAATCCTTTTTAATGATGTGCCCAGCATGACGTACGGTGTGTGAGAGTTCGGCAAAAATAATTGTTTTGCGTCTCCTCGATTTTCATGAATTATTTTCTATATTTATGAGGTGTAACATGAAAATGTTCTTTAAACTTCTTATAAAAAAATTGAATATTTGAAATTCCAGCCTTCTCCATAATTTCTTCAATAGTTAAGTTTGTATTTCTTAAAAGATAAGAAGTTTTTTTTAATTTTTCATCTAAAATCAAGTCTTTGAAATTTTTTCCAGTATATTTTTTTACAATGTTACTAAAATAGTTAGGTGTAAAGTGAAAATGCTCTGCTGCTGAAGCTAGTGTAGTTGTTTCATAATTTAAATAAATATAATTTGCAATATCAATAGATAATTTAGTTTGTTTAGGTAAATTATTATTATCTTTTGTTATCTTTTGAGATTCGTATATTCTTAATAACTCAGAAAATAATATTATAAGGCAGCTATCGGTTATAGCAGTGGAATTTAAATTTGGAACGATTAATTCTTGAGCAAGTTTACATATTATATTATGAATAAATTCATTTTCTTCAGTGTTAAAAATTAAATATGTATTATATTTATGGCTTTCATAAAGAGCATGTAGTAAAAAATCTGCCATTATATTCTCTGAATCTAGCTGATCAAAAAAAGAATTATTAAAGTATTCCTTATTAATAAGAAAATTGAGCATAATATCGTTGAAGCCAGTAATATCTACTGAATGAATTACATTTGTATCTAAAATTATTAAATCTCCTTTTTTTAAAGTTATAGGTGTTCCATTGACAATTTCATTAATTTTACCTGAATAAACATAAGACATTTCAATAAATTTATGTTTATGACTATGAACTGGAGCAAAACGGTTATGTTTAATAAAAGATAATTTTTCTAAGCTAAAGGTAGGAATTTCAATAATTTCTTCAGATTTAAAGGAAAATTGTTTAATACTATTAAAGTTTTCAATTGTATCATTTATGTCTTTAAAGCTGTAGATTTCTGTTAGACTTTCAAGATTACTATGTTCCATAACGCTAAAGTTTTTTAAATGAATATCTAAATATTTTTGGTTCATAATGTTTTCTCCTTACTATTTAATATTTTAATTGTAACATAAATCATAATAAATGATAGTATTTTAAAGTAATATTGCTATTAATTACAATGTAAACGTGTAATATAATTGAAATAGAATAAAGATATAAAAATTTTTAGTATATGTAATAGCGAGTAAATTGTAAGAATAAGTTAATAAAATTTATAAATAATGTGTAAAGGAGAAAAGCAATGTATACAGGTGTAATTAAATTTTATGAAGATCGTGAAGATGTAACATTAACGTAACAGAAAATACACCACCTATGTTCTTATGGGCAACCTCTGAGGATAGCTTAGTTCCAGTTCAGCATACAATTAGAATGGCTAATGCTCCTGCGGATAAAAATATTCCTTTTGAAGTCCATATTTTTAAAAAAGGTCCTCATGGTTTGAGTCTCTGTAATCAAGCCACTGCTCAGGCTAAAAGTCAAATTTATCCATAAACTTCTAAATGGATAGTAATGGTACAAGAATGGCTTCAAGATAAACTAGGATTACAATTGCCAGAATTTACATCATGGGAAATGATGAATTTAAACAAATAATAAAATTTGCGTAATTTATTATATTAAGCACACAATATTTAATTTAAAGGGAGATAGGTATATGAAAATTAATAATTTAAAAATAAACCATATTACAAATCCATTAGGGTTTGATTTAGGAAAGCCAAGTCTTTCTTTTATAACATGCGAAACAACTGCTAGCAAACAAGTTGCAGCTCAAATTCAAGTTGCCCTTGATGAAGAGTTTACACAAATTGCTTTTGATAGTGGAAAAAGTGAAGAGATAAATAGTCTAGCTTTTGAATTGCAGATAGAATTAAAACCAAGAATTCGCTATTACTGGAGAGTAACAGTATGGGCTGATAATGAAGAGGTTGCAACTAGCGAAACTGCTTGGTTTGAAACAGCTAAATTAGAAGAACCTTGGAGCGGGAAATGGATAACACCAGATTTAGATAGTAAAATACATCCTATATTAAGTAAAGAATTTAAGTTAGAAAAATTGATTAAATCTGCACGTGTTTACATATGTGGTTTAGGGCTTTATGAAATGAATATTAATGGTAAAAAGTGTGGAGAAGAGTATCTTGCTCCAAACTTTAATGCTTATAATAAATGGCTTCAATATCAAACTTATGATATTACAGATACATTAGTTCAAGGGAAAAATATAATAGATGTTGCACTTGGAAATGGATTATATAAAGGACGTTTCGGATTTAATAGTGAAGAAAACATATATGGAGAGGAATTTGTTTTAGTATGTGAAGCAATTATAGACTTTGAAGATGGTACTAGTCTTATAATAAATTCAGATGAAACATGGAAAGCAAGAAAAAGCAAGGTTTTAGATAGTAATATTTATGATGGCGAAATTTATGATTCGACTTTTGATGATTTAAATAATTATAATGTAAAAGAATTAGATTTAGGTTTTGAAAAATTAAAAGCAAGATTAAGTTTACCAGTAAAAATAAAAGAAAGATTGAAACCTGTGGAGGTAATTAAAACATCAGCTGGAGAAACAGTTCTTGATTTAGGTCAAAATATGGTTGGCTGGATTGAGTTTAAGACTAATGCTTCAAAAGGAAGTGAAATAACTTTACAATATGGTGAAACTCTTCAAGAAGGAAATTTTTATAGAGATAATTTAAGAACAGCTAAAGCTGAATTTAAGTATATTGCAAATGGCGAAGAAGCTATAGTTAGACCATATTTTACTTTCTATGGTTTTAGATACGTAAAGGTAGAAGGATGGCCTGGAGAATTAAAGAGCGATGATTTTACTGGCTGTGTATTATATTCCGACATGGAAGTAACGGGATATATAGAAACTAGTAATCCTTTGGTTAATAGATTATTTTTAAATGCTCTTTGGGGACAAAAAGGAAACTTTTTAGATATTCCAACAGATTGCCCACAACGTGACGAACGTATGGGATGGACTGGTGATGCACAAGTATTCTCGGGGACAGCATGTTTTAATATGGACACTTTTGCTTTCTTTAGTAAGTATGGGTACGATCTTTATCGTGAACAAGAAGATACAGATGGAATGGTGCCAATGGTTGTACCAGCATCAAATCTTCAAGGTGGAGGATCAAGTGCTTGGGCAGATGCGGCAACAATAATACCGTGGAATGTATATATCCAATATGGTGATAAGAAGATTTTATCTCAGCAATTTGAAAGCATGAGATCTTGGGTTGACTATATTAAAAGAGCTGATGATAATTCGGGTGGAAAAAGATTATGGACAACAGGTTTTCATTTTGGTGATTGGTTAGCATTAGATGGTACAGATCCTAATTTCCCAACAGGAGGAACAGATATACCATTTATATCTTCAGCATACTATTGTTATTCTTCAAGAATTGTTTCAAAGGCTGCAAAGGCTTTAGGAAAAGAAGAACTTGCAAAAGAATATGAAGAGTTATCAAATGAAGTAAAACAGGCAATTAGAGATGAATATTTTAGTAAAAATGGACGTATTACAATTAATACTCAAACTGCGTTAATAATTGCATTGTTCATGGATATTACGCCAGAAGACAAGAGAGAAAGAGTAGCGAATGATTTAAGAGAAAAGCTAAAAAAAGATAAAAACCATTTGAAAACAGGTTTTGTTGGAACACCATATTTTTGTAAGGTATTATCAGAAAATGGTTCTAATGATTTAGCTTATACATTATTACTAAATAAGGGTTGTCCAAGCTGGTTATATGCAGTTACCATGGGGGCAACAACAATTTGGGAACGTTGGAATTCTGTACTTCCAGATGGAAAAATAAGTGGTACAGACATGAATTCATTAAACCACTATGCTTATGGCTCAATTGCGGAATGGATGTATAGATATATGGTTGGAATAAATCCAGTGGAGGATAAACCAGGGTTTAGACATGTAAACTTAACTCCTATGCCAGATTATCGTTTGAAATATGCCAAAGGAACCTATAATTCAACTGTTGGAGTATATGAAAGCCAATGGGAAATCACGGAAGAAGGAAATCTAAACTTTAAAGTTGTCATTCCATTTAATGCAACGGCAACTTTAGTGCTTCCTAATGCAAAATTGGAAAATGTAAAAGTAAATGGGACTTTATTAAAAGATACTAAATTAAAACCAAATCAAAGTGATGAAAATGTAACTGCAGAATTAACTAGTGGTTCATATGAATTTAACTATTTGCCAGAGATAGCTTACATTAAATATTATGGCACAGATGTTAGTTTAGGTGAATTAGCTGCAAATGAAGAGGTTAAAAACATAATTGATGAAAAATTACCTATGATGTTAGCTGAGGATATGCTTGAAAGAAGTGGACATCAATCTCTAAGAGAATTGTCTTTTATGCCATTTTCGCCTATTACAAAGAAAATATTAGAGGATTTGGAGAAGGCGTTAAACAAGATTAAAATTGACGCTGTAGAGTAATCAATTTTAAATATTCTAACTAAATACTAGATGAGCATCTAAGTTAATTATAATAATCGAATAAATGTTAGTAATTATAAGTAAAGCACAAATAGGAACGTGATGCTTCACTATTATGCTTCTTAATACAACAAAAATAGCGTACTCATTAATTGAGTACAATCTGAAAAGAGGAATAAATATTATATTTATTCCTCATTAATTATGTTACCATTGGAAAATCTTTCATCTATATTTTTTGAAATATTAGATTTGTATCTTAAATTATAATTATAATTCATTTTAAATACGCAAGAATATAAAATGTCCAAAATCAAATGAATTGAATTATTACTAGAATATGTTGAAATTTTAGAATATAGATTTTCTCGTGTTGATATAGAAAAGATACAATCTGCAAAGGCTGTTAATGAATTCTCACCAATACTTGTTAGCACAATTATTGGTGTATTTTTTGATTTTAAAATTTCAGCAATTTTTAAGACTTCCTTTGACTCACCCGAATATGAGATTAATATGGCACAGTTAACTAGAGAAGAATTTGAAGCTACAATTAACTGCTCTCCAGGTAAATCCATAATTTCAACGTGGCGATTAATACGGAGCATCTTATGTTTAAAGTCATAAGCCATAAGTAAAGAATTACTAATACCATATACATTAATTATTTGTGCTTTACATAATAAATGAACAGTTTTTTTTATTTCATCATTTTTTAATAGTGATAAGGTATCCCCAATACTGTTTGAGGCAAGGTGACCAACCTTTGAGGCAATATTCATAAAAGTATCATGGGCCTCAAATGGAAAGTCTGGATCCACATTAGAAAAGTGTTTATTCAAATATTGAAGCTCCTCAAGATACTTTTCTTTAAATTCATTCCAACCACTAAAACCTAATTTTTGAGATAAACGAACTACTGTTGAGGGAGACGTATAAGTGGCATTTGCTAAGTTCTTAGTTGATAAATTTTCAATATTTTCCTTTTCACTAAGAATATAATTGGCTAGAACTTCTTCAGATTTAGATAAAGAGTCCATAGATTCAAGTTTATTTGAAATTAACATAGGTAAAATCCTCTTTTCTATAGCATAATAAGTTAGAATAGGATTTCATTATTTAACGCAAAATAAGCAATAAAAATGAAATCTCATTTTAAAATATCATTAAAATATTCAAATTCAGACATTTATTATATATGATTATACCATAGAAACAAAAAGTTAATATTGTTTCTGTATAATATATTAAGTCTATAAAAACAACATATATTTAAATTATCTTTGGGTATTTGTTATCTAAAGTTATTGAAAAGAGAGGAGAACATAAAAATGGCATTTAAAAAAGATTTTTTATGGGGTGGTGCTACAGCTGCCAATCAATTTGAAGGGGGATATTTAGAAGATGGTAAAGGTTTAAGTACTTCTGACATCATGACAAATGGAAGTCATAAGTCAGCAAGAAGAATTACTTATACTATGCCGGATGGAACTAAAAAATCACAAGGCGTATTTCCGTTTGAATCAATTCCTGATGGAGCAAAATTAGAATGTCATGAAGGAGAGTATTATCCAAGTCATCAAGCTATTGATTTTTATCATCATTATAAAGAAGATATAGCTTTATTTGCTGAGATGGGCTTTAAGTGCTTTAGATTATCAATTAACTGGGCAAGAATTTTTCCAAACGGTGATGATGAAATACCTAATGAAAAAGGTTTAGAATTCTATGATAACGTATTTGATGAATTATTAAAGTATGGAATTGAGCCAGTTGTGACAATTTCTCATTATGAAACTCCACTTACGTTAACAAATAATTATGGTGGATGGTTAGATAGAAAAGTGATTGACTTTTATGTACGATACTGTGACACAATCTTCAATAGATATAAATGTAAAGTAAAGTATTGGATGACTTTCAATGAAATTAATATAATGGATTTTATGCCTGTTTTTGCTGGAGGAGTTATTAAAAATGATCCTCAGTCAAAAGCTCAAGCTGTTTATCATCAGTTTATAGCAAGTGCAAAAGTAGTACAATTAGGTCATAAAATTAATTCTGATTTTAAAATTGGTATGATGACTGCTTATGGGTCTACTTATGCATTAAGTTGTAATCCAGAAGATGAGTTATTGTTAATGAAAAATGATCAACAAAGACATTTCTTTTCTGATGTTCAATGTCGTGGTTTTTATCCTGAATATAAATTAAAGGAATTTGAAAGATTAGGTATAAAACTAGATAAGCAGGAAGGCGACGATGATATATTAAAGAATGGCACTGTCGATTATATTGGTTTCTCATATTATTCAAGTTCAGTTGTAACTGCAGATGAATCTAAAAAAGTAACAGATGGAAATATGTCTACTTCAGTTTTAAATCCTTATTTAAAATCAACAGATTGGGGCTGGCAAATTGATCCGACTGGATTAAGACTTGCATTAAATAGATTACAAGAAAGATACAACTTGCCTTTATTTATTGTTGAAAATGGAATGGGGGCTATCGATAAGGTAGAAGAAGATGGTTCTATTCATGATGACTATCGTATTGAATATTTAGCTAGACATATTGAGGAAATGAAAAAGGCAGTTGAAGAAGATGGGGTAAATCTAATTGGCTTTACTCCTTGGGGATGTATTGATCTTGTTTCAGCAGGTACTGGAGAAATGAGAAAGCGTTATGGTTTTATTTATGTAGATAAAAATGATGATGGTAATGGACCTCTTACAAGAAGCAAGAAAGATTCATTTAATTGGTATAAGAAGGTTATTAGTTCAAATGGAGAAGATCTAAGTTTATAAATTCATATAATTAAAAATAATGTAATTAAGAAAGATATAGTTGTTATTTAACATAACAGAAAATTAATACTTGAGTTTACAAAATTAACTATAATGAGTTATATATCAATGTAAGGCTACCTTTATAAATACATATTTTATTTAGGTGGCCTTCAATTTACCTATAAATTTTACTACATAAGTATTTTAATTAGAATGGAATGAGGTAATTTTATGGCAGATAGAAAAATAATTTTTATAGATGTAGATGGAACCCTGTGTAATGATAATGGACTAGTTCCTGAGTCTGCTGCTATAGCTGTAAAAGCAGCTAGAAAAAATGGACATTTAGTTTATCTATGTACTGGTCGTTCAAAAGCAGAAATATTTGATTACATAATGGATATTGGCTTTGATGGAATAATTGGAGCAGGAGGAGGGTTTGTAGAAGTTGGTGATGAAATGCTTTATCATAAAAAAGTTAGTGAAGAAAATGTTAGACATTTAGTAGATTTTTTTAATGAGTATAATGTAAATTTTTATATTGAATCAAATGGTGGATTATATGCAAGTAAAAATTTAATTCCGGAGCTAGAGAAAATTATTTATGGAGATATAGAAAATGATCCTGAAGCAAAATATAAAAAAGATAATAATCCTAATCATTTCATTGAATGTTTAATCACTGAACGAAACTTATACAGAAATGATGTTAACAAAGCTTGTTTTTTAGAACCTAAGGATGTTTCCTTTCAGCAAATCAAAGAAGAATTTAAAAATGAATTTGAAGTTATTCATTGTACAGTTCCAGCATTTGGTGATGATAGCGGCGAACTTGGAGTACCAGATGTTCATAAAGCAACTGCAATAGAAATTCTTTTAAAGCATTTGAATATGGATGCTAAAGATACAATTGCCATTGGAGATGGAATGAACGATGTTGAAATGTTTGAGTTTTGTGAATTAACTATTGCAATGGGAAATGCAAAGCAAGGGCTAAAAGAAATTTCAGATGAAATTACAGATACTCACGACGAAGGTGGTATTTATAATAGCTTTAAAAAGCATGGATTAATTTAATAAATTAAAGGAAAGAAGGAGTATTATGTTGTTTTAATATAAAGATTAGCAACATAATTTCCTTTTTTATTTTACATAGAACATTATAATCTATATATTCTGAAGAATATATATGGTAATATGGTTTAGAATATTTATTCTAAACCATATTAAAATGCTTAATATTTAATATAGATATTAGTTTAAGAAAATTGCAAAATTATTAAAAAATTTTTGATAATAATATAGAAATTTTATATATAGCAAGGAGATTAAAAAATGAATAAACCAGAGCTTTTAGCACCAGCAGGAAATTTAGAGAAGCTTAAAACAGCCATAAATTTTGGCGCTGATGCAGTATATCTTGGGGGAAATAAATTGAACTTGAGAGCAGCTGCAGATAATTTTACAATAGAAGAATTAAAAGAAGGTCTTGAATATGCTCACTCAAGGGGAAAAAAAGTTCATGTTACATTGAATGTAATTCCACATAATGAGGATTTAGTAGGTATAGAAGATTATATTACTGAATTATATGAAATAGGTGTTGACGCTGTACTTATTGCTGATCCAGGAATTATAAGTATAGCTCATGAAGTAGCACCAAAGCTTGAAATACATTTAAGCACTCAGGCTAGCAATTTAAACTACAAATCTGCTTTATTTTGGCATAAGGTTGGAGTTAAAAGAATTGTAGCAGCAAGAGAAATGAGTCTTAATGATTTAAAAGTACTAAGAAAAGAGTTACCAGAAACTTGTGATATAGAAGCTTTTGTACATGGGGCAATGTGTATGGGGTATTCAGGTAAGTGCTTATTATCAAATTATATAACTGGAAGAGATTCTAATAGGGGAACGTGTACACAACCTTGTAGATTTAAATATCATTTATATGAGGAAAGAGAGCCCGGTAACTATCATAGAGTTAATGAAGGTGATAATGGAATTTATTTTATGAGTTCAAAGGATTTATGTATGATAGAACATATTCCAGAACTTATTGAAGCAGGTATAAATTCTCTTAAAATTGAAGGTAGAATGAAAAGTTCATATTATGTAGCATCTATAGTGAAAGCTTATAGAGAAGCTATTGATAAATACATAGAAGATCCTAAAAATTATAAATATGACCCTAAATTGATGAAAGAACTTATGAAACCTAGTCACAGGCCATATACAACTGGTTTTTATTTTGATGAAAAAATAAGACAAAATTATGAAAGTTCAGCATACATACAGGATTATGATATGGTAGGGATTGTGAAGAATTATAATAAGAAATCTAATATTGCAACTGTACAACAAAGAAATAAAGTTTGTAATGGAGATTTAGTTGAAGTTTTAGCTATAAAAGGAGATAACAAGCTTATAAAGCTTGACGATATGAGAAAAGAAAACGGTGAAGCGATAGAAAGTGCACCCCGTCCACAAATGATTTTTACTGTGAAATGTCAGGAAGAATTAGAGGTTAATGATATTCTTGTTAAAATAAAAAAGAATAGATGAAAAATAAGATATAAATAATTAGGATATTTACAATAATAGATGCATAGGATGTTATTTCTAAATCATTTATGATAAATTAAAAAGTAATATTAAATATATAAATTTTAATTAATTTGCTGAATTAAACCTATATACACTAACTAAGTAGATGTAGTTGATTTATTGGAAAATATGTAACACTAAATATTTCATTTGCCATATGAGTCAATATAAGGTAGAATAAAAAGGAAATATATCAAATTAGGGGGATAAATAGTAATGAAAAATTTAAAAAAGGTTTTTACAGTGATTTTGGTAACTATCATGACTGCGACAATGTTAGTTGCTTGTGGAGAGCCAAAGACATCACCAGAAGAAAGTACTAAGATTTTCTTAAATATTTTACTGAAAAATGATAAAACTGATATGGACAAAATTGGACTAAAGGAAGACGATTATACTAAATTTAGAAAAGAATTTGAAGATGGTATGACTCAAGGATTTAGTACTTCTGGAGTAGATGAAAAAGTATTAACTGATGAAGTTAAGAATAATTTTAAAAATGATATTCTTACAGGGTTAACTAAGCTAGAATATCAGGTTACATTAGTATCAAAGGATAAGAAAACTGCTAAAGTAGAAGTTAAAATAAAGGGATTTGATGTTAAAAAGATTTCTGATGATGCAATTGCTAAATTACAAGAAAAATATCTTGCAAATCTATCAATGACAGAAACAGAAATGTATCAAGAATCCTTTAAACTTATTGGAAAAGGTATTGCTGACGGAGTTTTGACAGCAGATCAAAAAACTGTGACAATGACTTTAACTAATGAAAATAATACTTGGATACCAGGTGAGAATGATATTACTGCTCTTGTTACAGCGATAATGCAAATGTAATAAAATTGAGAAATAAATATCCTAAAATAATTTGTTTAAAATTATTTTAGGATATTTTTTCTATTTTAAATAAGGGAGTTTACAAAATAATTAAAAATAAGATGGAATAAAAGTTGGAAAGCATATAATAAAGTGTTAATATTAAAGAGGTAAATAATATTTTAACATGAGAGAGGATTATGAAGATGAGAACAGTAGATGCAGTAATTTTTGATATGGATGGAGTATTAATAGATTCAGAAAGAATATCTTTTAAATGCTTTCAAGAGGTTTTTAAAGAATATAATTATAAAATGGATGAGGAGTTTTATTTAAAATTAATAGGAAGAAATGTTAAAAGTATAAAAACTATAATGGAAGAAGAATATGGAGCTGATTTCCCATTTGACATTATATATAGGAAAAAAGCTGATTTAGCTTATGAAATCACTAATAAAAATGGAGTTATAGTTAAGCCTGGAGTTCATGAACTTTTGGATTATTTAAATACACAAAATTATAAAATAGCAGTGGCTAGCTCAACAAGAAGAGAAAGAGTACTTCAACTATTGGAAGAGGCAAAAATTAAAGATAAGGTTAGCTATATAATTGGTGGCGATCAAGTTGAAAATTCAAAACCAAATCCAGAAATTTTCTTAAAAGCAGCAAAGGGCTTGGAGATGGAGCCTGAAAAATGTATGGTAATAGAGGATTCAGATGCAGGAATAACAGCAGCTCATGCAGCTAAGATGATAGGAATACATGTTCCAGATATGAAATTTTTAGATGAGGAGAACAAAGATTTAGCATATAAAATATTCGGAAGCTTATCTGAAGTTAGAGAGTATTTAGAAGAAAATAAAAAAGCTAACAGTTTAAAATAATTTATAGTTATAGAAGATCGAGAAATATAATATATATGTTCTAAAAAATTTTGTTCATTAAGATTTAATTTCTATATTAGAGTGATTGGACAAGACAACCAACTAAATTATGAACTTTCTTAATTAGAACTTATATACATAAGAATTTTTTTGTATACTAAAAAATAGATACCTCAAATTTGAGGTATCTATTTTTATTGATAAATCATTTTAGGTTGTATTAATCTTGGATTATAGCCATTATTTATAAGTGCTTTCACAATTGCTTCTTTATGCTCATGACCAAAGGTTTCCATAGTAATGTCAAGTTCAACGGCATTATTACGATTAATACTTACAAATTGATTGTGATCAAGCTTTATTATATTACCTTGAGCTTCTGCAATTACTTTAGATACATTTGTTAATTCACCAGGCTTATCTGGAAGTAAAACTGAGATTGTGCAAATACGTTCTCTTTCAATTAATCCATGTTGAACTAAAGAAGCAAAAGTAATAACATCCATATTACCACCACTTATAATAGATACAACTTTTTTATCTTGGGCATTTAAGTGTTTTAGAGCAGCTACAGTTAGTAAACCAGAATTTTCAGCAAGCATCTTATGATTTTCAAGCATATCTAAAAATGCACCAATTAATTCATGATCTTCAATAGTAATAACATCATCAATATTTTCTTTTACGTATGGAAAAATTTTAGAACCAGGAGTTTTAACAGCAGTACCATCTGCTATAGTATCAACTACTGGTAAAGTTACAACTTCACCTTTTCGAAGTGAAGATTGCATACAATTTGCACCAGCAGGTTCAACACCTATAACTTTAATATTTGGATTGAGAAGCTTTGCTAAAGTAGAAACACCAGCAGCAAGTCCACCTCCACCAATTGGAACTAAAATAATATCAACAGTTGGAAGTTCTTTTATAATTTCCATTGCAATAGAACCTTGACCAGTTGCAACATTTAAATCATCAAATGGATGAATGAAAGTATAACCTTTTTCATCAGCAAGTTTTAATGCATAATTGCAAGCTTCATCATAAACATCACCATGTAAAATAACTTCAGCCCCATATGCTTTAGTACGATTTACTTTCATAAGTGGAGTAGTAGTTGGCATAACAATTATTGCTTTTGAGTTAAATTCCTTTGCAGCATAGGCAACTCCTTGTGCATGATTACCAGCAGAAGCAGTTATAAGCCCTTTACTTCTTTCTTCGTCAGAAAGAGTACTAATTTTATAGTAAGCTCCTCTAATTTTATAAGCTCCAGTTTTTTGCATGTTTTCAGGTTTCAAATAAACTTTATTTCCAGTTATACCCGAATAATAATCACTATAAACCAATTTTGTTTTTAATATTACTTTTTGCACAATTTCATATGCTTCTTCGAATTTATCCAATGTCATCATTTTTATAACCCCTTTTATGTATTATTGCTTTTTTATATCAATAGTTTTATGATAACATTTTAGTATTTTATGTCAAGAGACACTTTTTATTGGTAAGAGAAGAGTGTAGGCGTTTATGAATGAAATTGTTACGACACATATATTGAGGCTATATATATAATTAAATAGTAAAAAACATGCATATAAATAGAATTTACTATTCTTATGCATGGATTTAGGATTGGTAGAAGTTTTTATGCATTAACAATAAAACATCACTTGGTAATAGGATATTGAATTAGAAATTAATTAATGACCTTTATGTTTTTTTAATCTTTTCTTTTGTTTTAAATCAAATTTCCTTTGTTCTTCAAATTCTTTTTGTTCTTTGGATTTTTTCTTACGTTCTACTTTACATTGTTCATTTTGAAGCTTTAAAGTTATTTGTGCCTTGGTTCCAATTCCCTTTGAAGTAGTTTCTTGTCTGATTTTTCTTTGCATTCTTTTAGGATTTAGTTTCTTCTCAATAAACGTATTTTTTAAGTCTGAAATTGGATTGCTAAAATTCAAGGAATAAAACTGTTTTAATATAAACTCTAAAATTTCATCCTCCCTTGGTTCTGAACCAAAAGTAACTTTACATACTTTGTATTCAGCATCTTCAATAATTTCAAAAACACCAATCCAAAATGGCTTATTAAAAAGAACTGTTAAATTAATTTGTGATATCATAATTGAAATCCTCCTGTAAATGTAACTTATAGAGAATGGACAACCCCAGGAGGGCAGGTTACTGCTATATTAAATTATATATAGGTTCTGACTACCAACAGAAACTATGTTTTTATCTCTTAAACTATTATAACGAGAAACTTAACTTTTGGAAAGCTTATTATATAATTATTATTTATAAGAGGAGTTAAAACAGTATTATATTATTTTAGTTGTCCAATCTTCACAATTCCAAGTTTCAGTTATTATATCTCTATAAAACTCAGGTTCATGTGAAACTAAAAGGATTGTTCCTTTATATTCTTTAAGAGCTTTCTTTAGTTCGTCTTTTGCATCTACATCTAAGTGGTTTGTAGGTTCATCTAGGATTAATATGTTTGTTTCATTGTTTATGATTTTGCAAAGTCTAACTTTTGCAGCTTCTCCACCTGATAAAACCCTTATTTGAGATTCTAATTGTTTAGTAGTAAGTCCGCATTTAGCAAGTGCAGCTCTTATTTGATATTGAGTATATCCAGGGAATTCCTGCCATACTTCTTCTATACAAGTATTGCTGTTACTTGTTCTATCTTCTTGCTCAAAATAACCTATGTATTGATAATCCCCAAGATGAACTTCACCATTTAGTGGTTTAATTATACCAAGTAAGCTTTTTAAAAGTGTTGATTTACCAAGTCCATTAGCTCCAACTAAGGCTATTTTTTGTCCTCTTTCCATATATAAATGCAGTGGTTTTGTAAGAGGAGAGTCATATCCTATAACTAAATCATTAGTTTCAAATATAATCTTGCCTGAAGCTCTAGCTGTTTTAAAGTTAAACTCGGGCTTTGGTTTTTCTTTTGAAAGTTCAATTACATCCATTTTATCTAATTTCTTTTGTCTAGATTTAGCCATGTTAGCAGTTGCAACGTTTGCTTTATTTCTAGCAACGAAATCTTCAAGTTTTGCAATTTCTTTTTGTTGCTTTTCATAAGCAGCTTCTAATTTCTTTTTATTTTCTGTATATATTCTTTGGAATTCATCATAATCTCCTACATATCTAGTAAGTTTTCTTTCTTCCACATGATAAATTAAGTTTACTACTGAATTGATAAATGGTATATCATGTGAAATTAATATGAAGGCATTTTCATATGACTGTAAATATCTTTTAAGCCATTCTATATGTTCTTCATCTAAATAGTTAGTTGGCTCATCTAAAAGTAAAATGTCAGGAGATTCAAGCAATAATTTACCTAAGAGAATTTTAGTTCTTTGTCCACCAGATAAATCATCCACATCTCTATCAAGACCTAAATCTAAAAGTCCAAGTCCCTTTGCAACTTCTTCAACCTTTGGATCAATTACATAAAAGCCATTGTGATCAAGCATATCTTGAATTATAGCTGTTCTGTCTAACATTTTATTTAATTCGTCTTCAGTGCAGTCACCCATTTTTTCATATAAAGTATTCATTTCAGTTTCTAAATCAAAAAGATATCTAAATGCTTCTTTTAGAGCATCTCTTATGCTTTGTCCCTTAGTTAAAGCAGCATGTTGATCCATGTACCCAACTCTAACATTATTTGACCAAGCAACATTACCTTCGTCAGGCATAAGTTTTCCTGTTACTATATTCATAAATGTTGATTTACCTTCACCATTGGCACCAATAAGACCAACATGTTCTCCTTTTAATAATCTAAATGAAACATCTTCAAAAATAGCTCTATCACCAAAACCATGATTCATATCTTTAACAATAAGTACGCTCATCAATTGCCTCCTAAAATATAAAATAATTCTTATTTAAATCTATACTAAAATAGTTTAAATGATAGAAAGCTACTATGTCAAAGTAATTTTCTAGAATTTTAAAGAATTTAGCTATATGAAAGAAAATAACAAGTCAATATAGTAGCATGTTTGTTATTTTGTGGAATATGCCTTAATTGATTTATTCTAATATGAAGCTATTTAGGCAAATAAAGAAATTTATAATAAAGTTAAACTTTTAATAATAATATTTCTATGTTAGGGGCAAACTTATTAATATAGATAAAATATTTTCAATATTAAAGCATCTTTATTAGTATTTTATATAAAATTGAAACATCATAAAAATATTCTATGAAAGGAGAAGGTTAAAATGGATAATTTCACTAAAGAAATGATAAAAAAAGCAGAAAGAATGGGTTATGAAATGAAAGGATTAGCTCAAGAGATGACCAATGAAATACTAGATATGAGGGATTTTGTTAAAGAAAAAGTAGAGAGATTAGGAGAAGAAATAAAGAAAAGGTTAATAAGATAGCTGCAAGGAAATATTAGATTCTTAGTAAATAAGTTTTCACTAAATTAAAAGAGAAAAATTTAATATATATGTTCTAAAAAATTTTGTTCATTAAGATTTAATTTCTATATTAGAGTGATTGGATAAGACAACCAACTAAATTATGAACTTTCTTAATTAGAACTTATATATATAAATATTTATAACGAAATAATAATTTTAAATTATACAAAAAATCAAGGTTAGATTTTATAATGTGTTCCATTAAATTTAGAAATGCACTATAAATTATGACATTGATTTTTTTATTTAAAAATTTTCACAATACAATATATTGTGGAAATAGAGGGTATGTAAAAGTAACACAAAAAAATAGAAATCATATTATATAATGGACATGGTTAAAGGGTAAGTAAGCTGCCTCTATCTATTAATTTTCCTTTTTTTAATGCAATGGGTGAAACATCATACTTATAAAGAAAATTTTTTATTTCATCACCCCATTTGTAACTATCTAAATCACCAAAGAAAGCCATCTTATCATTAGAAATCATACCTCCAACACCCCCTATAAAACCATAATTTAATGATGGTAATAATATGTCTCCAGGAGGAAGCAAAAGAAGATGGAAGTTATAGTCTTTCAGAATGTTAAAAATGCCATTGTCACTTGTTATTAATACATTATCTCGAACTGGAAGAATAGAACATTTAGTATATCCTTGAGAAACATTGATTTGTGTTTTGAAATTTTGGGATTCTAATAGATTTTCATCTGTAAACTTTAAATTATGGATAAAATGATTTTTCAAAATCAAAGAATTTAAAATAATATTATTAGGATATGTATTGGACAATGACTTATTTGAAACAATATATTTAATATCGTTTGATTTGAGATTTTTCTTAAAATTCTCACGGATATTTTTTTGAACGATGATTTGAGCAGAAGATTTATTTTTTAGTATATTTAATTGAATATCAGGATGACCATTTATAGCTTCATAAACATCATTACACTTAGGCACTAGTATTGGATTTATATTTAATTTTGAAAGGTTCACTAATTCTTCATTAGTAACTCTATAATCAATGAAACAATGCATATAATTCTCCTTTAATTAAATTTATATATGTTGCAATTTTAAATTTTTAATGGAATTAAATTGCAGTAACGCATTTTTGAGTAGATTATTTTTTACAACTTATATATAATTGTTTTTTACTAAAACTAAGGTATATGGTATATTTTGAACTTAAAAATATAATCTGTCAACGAACAACATCATTAAATATCAGAAATGGAATATACACACTGATAAAATAAAATATAAATTCTGAATAGCTATAAATTTTTAATACATACTAATATTAAGAAGGGAGTGAAATCCATGCTTATTTTAAAATTAGCTTATAATGAAGATCTGAATTTTTCTTATGACTTGCAAGAGCTAAGAGATTTACTTAAGAAAAAAGATATTTTAATAGGTTTTGTTGAGAGTATAGAAGGAAAAACTCATATAATTAAGATAATTTGTGAAGAAGAATATTATAACGAAAAAATAAAAGAGATTATTAACTTATATGTTAGTAATATTTTATATAGAATAGTTATTGATAATTATAGAAAAAAAGAAATGTTTGAGTTTTTAACTGATAATTATTTTTTTCTAAAGCAAAATGAAATATTAGAAGCAGAAGATGAAATAATGAAAGTATTAAAATGTGAAGAAAAGACTAAAAATGAACAGTCTGCATATTGTCTAAATAGAATAAACTCCATGATAGAGAAAATAAGAGAATGTATAAGTGAAAAGCAGGAGATTAATATAGATGGTTTTATAACTTTTAGAATGAGAAAACTTAGAGGGGATATAGAAAAGATTATAGATAAAGTAATAGAAATATATATGGTAGAAAAGGAGTATAAGGAATTTATAAAATTATTAAAATATTTCGTAGAGATACAAGAAAGTAAAATAGAAGAAATAAATATAATAATAGAAGAAAATAATAATTATATAGTGAAAAATAAAGAAGGTAAAAACTTATATTATGATTTTTTAAAAGAAATTACAGCAGAGCAAGGTGCAATAGAATTAAATATGGAAGATGTATTAATAAGTGGACTTATAACCAATGCACCTAAAAATATAATTATTTATGGGAAAGAAAACTGTACAAATAAGGAGTTTTTAGATACAATAAAAAATGTATTTGAGGATAAAGTGATTTTTTGTGAATATGATGATAAATTTAAACCTAAAAAAATAATAGCAAAAAACATTGACATGTATTAATAATCATGATATACTCAATTTTGTTAAGAAGAAACAGCCGTTTCTCACCCTACAGTGTTTGTTACTACTAGTATGGGTTTTGGATATCTATGCATTAAGTATTGATAATATGAGACGGCTTATGGCCGTCTTTTTATTATGTATAGAGTTTTTCGGAGGTGAAAAATATTAATAAAGATTTTTCTATGAATGAAGAAATTAGAGAAAAAGAACTTAGAGTAATTGGAAGCGATGGGGAGCAATTAGGTGTTATCCCAACCGTAGAAGCAAGAAGACTTGCAGAAGAAAAAGACTTAGACTTAGTTATGATTTCTCCTAATGCGACACCACCGGTTTGTAAGATTATGGACTTTGGTAAGTATATATATGAGCAATCTAAGAAAGAAAAAGATGCTAAGAAAAAACAAAAAATTGTAAGCATTAAAGAAGTAAGATGTAGTCTAACTATTGAGGAACATGACATTGATATAAAAGCAAAAAATGCCAGAAAGTTCCTATTAGAAGGAGATAAAGTTAAAATCACTGTTAGATTTAGAGGAAGAGAAATGGAACTTGCTCATATGGGAGAAAAGATCCTTGATAATTTTCTATCTAAATTGGAAGATGTCTGCCTAATGGAAAAGAGACCCAAAAGAGAAGGCAGAAATATGACAATGGTTTTAGGGCCTAAAAAGGCATAACTTGAGAGGAGGATTTAAATCATGCCAAAAATGAAAACTCATAGAGGTGCAGCAAAAAGATTCAGAAAGACAGGTACAGGAAAATTAAAGAGAGCTAAAGCGTTTAAGAGTCATATCTTAACAAAGAAGAGCTCAAAGACTAAGAGAAATCTTAGAAAAGCTGGATATGTTTCAAAGACACAAGAAAAAGTAATGAAGAAATTATTACCATACCTATAATATAGTTAAACACAGGAGGTTTAAGTAATGGCAAGAGTAAAGAGAGCGAAGAATTCTCGTAAAAATCATAAAAAAGTTTTAAAACTTGCAAAGGGATACTACGGTGGAAAAAGTAAGTTATATAAAACTGCTAATGAATCAGTAATAAGAGCGTTAAGAAACTCTTATGTTGGAAGAAAAAATAAAAAGAGAGATTATAGAAGCGTATGGATTGCAAGAATTAACGCTGCTACAAGAATGAACGATTTATCATATTCAAAATTCATGAACGGAATAAAATTAGCTGGAATAGATATCAATAGAAAAATGTTATCTGAAATAGCTATAAATGATCCTAAAGCGTTTACTGAATTAGTAGAAGTTGCTAAAAAACAATTAAATGCTTAGTACATAAAATGCGGCTCAGGTCGCATTTTGTTTTATATAAAAAAATATATGCTAACATACTTTATGGAAATTTTATATTAGTAATGACAAGAATTATAGGTATATTTTATAATGTAAATAATAAGAGTATATACAATATAAAATATATTATTAAATTTATTCTTAAAAATTAAAAATATAATAATATTATATAAGTTCTAATTAAGAAAGTTCATAATTTAGTTGGTTGTCTTATTCAATCACTCTAATATAGAAATTAAATCTTAATGAACAAAATTTTTTAGAACATATATATTAACCTTTGGGGTGAGAGTATAGCAGAAGCTTTAATGAAAAAATTAAAACTTAATGCGGTTCAAATATTTGTAATAGGATTTGCATTAGTTATATTAATTGGAGGAGTTATACTCAGTGAACCAATTTCGTAAGTTGATGGGAATATACAAATTTTTTAGATTCCATTTTTATATCAATTTCAGCAGTATGTATTACTGGACTTGTTACTGTAGATACAGGAACTCATTAGAACAATTTTTGTAAAGTAATAATAATGCTTTTAGTTGAAATGGGTGCGCTTGAGTTCATGTGTCTTCAGAATATAGTATAATTGAGATTAAACCTTTAGAGGAGTGGTATAAATAAATCATTAAAAGATAAATAGCTATATTTTAGTAGCGCTTGGTTCTAGTAATGATTTTTGCAGGTTTGAAGATATGATAGGCAGAAAAGTTAAATAGTTTTGAGGTGTGGGACTTTGGTGTTCATTGAAAGTAAAGATAATAACTTGTTTAAGAATACAAAAAAACTTAAAGAAAGAAAAAATAGGAATAAAAGCAGCCAATATATAATTGAAGGTTTTAGATTAGTTCAAGAAGCATTTAAAGCAAATGTAGATATAGAGTATTTAATTGTGACAAAAGATGGAAGTGAAAAGATACATAAATTTTTATCAAATCATATAAATGAAAATATGAAAATTTATGAAATAAGTGATAATTTATTTAAAGAATTAATTTCTACAGAAAATCCACAAGGAATACTTGCAGTTACAAATATGAATGTAATGCCAATGCAAGCAAATGGAAATTTTTATTTGCTTTGTGATAAGCTGCAAGACCCAGGTAATTTAGGTACTATAATTAGAACTGCGCATGCAGCAGGTGTTCAAGGAATAATATTAACTAAAGGAACGGTTGATATATATAATGAAAAGACAATTAGATCGACAATGGGATCAATATTTTACATTCCTATTTACTATGATGATGACAATTTCTCTTTTGTTAATAGTTTAAAAAATGATGGTTTTAATTTACTTGTAACATCATTAGATACTGATAAAGATTTCTTTCAAGAAGATTTGCGTGGAAAAGTGATTTTAACTGTTGGAAATGAAGGTAATGGAGTAAGTGAAGAAGTATTAGCTTTAGCAGATACAAAGGTTAAAATACCAATGCCTGGAAATGCTGAATCTTTAAATGTTGCAATAGCAACCTCTGTTATAATGTATGAAAAGGTAAGACAAGATAGGGTATGATACAGTATTTTTAACATGCTTATATAAAATTGTAGGCTAAATGGAGGAATTAGAGACAGAAAGGCTTATTGTAAGGGGATTTAAAAAGGGAGATTGGAAAGATTTATATGAATATTTCGGTGATGAAGAAGTACTAAAATTTGAGCCTTATAAACCTTTTTTAGTGGAAAAATGTAAAGAGGAAGCTATAAGAAGAATTACAGATCCTTCGTTTTTAGCAGTATGTTTGAAGGATACCAATAAATTAATAGGTAATATTTATTTTGTAAAACAAGATTTTGATACTTGGAAATTGGATATGTATTTAATTCAAATTATCAAGGAAAAGGTTATGCAACTTAAGGTTGCACAAATGTTATGGAGTATGCATTTAAAGAACTTAATGTTAGACGTATTATAGCCCGATGTGATCCGAAAAACCCACCTTCGTGGAAGCTTTTAGAAAGGTTAAAAATGCGTAGAGAAGGTCACTTAAGACAAAATATATATTTCTTTAAAGATGAGAAGGATGAACCTATTTGGAAGGATACATATGAATATGGTATATTAAAAAGCGAATGGATTAGTTAAATAGAGCATAAGATATTTAATATATGAGTTTTAATTAATTTGATAAATTACAACCATGTACAGTATCTAAATATATATAGTTTATTTAGAATACATATGAATAAGTTTGATATTTGCTAATTTATAGATAAAAATGAGATAAACTATTGAAATTTTTATTTTTTATTTGTATAATTAGTTGTATTAATTTAATAATTAAAAACTGTGAATGAGAGAGTAGATATTAAAAGAGTTTTAAGGGAGAGAAGGTCATAGACTGCAAGCCTTCTTAAATTATATGATATTGAAGTTCGCTCAGGAGTTCTAGCTGTGAATTATTAGTAGTAGCTAGCGGCAAGAAAAGTCGTTAATATTAATTGAGTTGGGTAGCTTGTTAAATTTATCAAGTTCCAATTAGGGTGGTAACGCGGATTAATTCGTCCCTTTTTATAGGGGGACGATTTTTTTATACAAAAAATTAATAAATAAAATCAATTTAGAAGTTTAGTTTTATTTAAATGTACTTATAGTAAAATAAATAACAATCTAGTATATTGCGTCATTATTGTTATTTCATGTGTCATAAGATTAATTTAAATTGAATTTATTACTGAAAGGAGAACAATTATGAAAGAAAAACTTAAAGAATTACAAGAACTTGCATTAAAGCAAATTGAAACAGCTATTAAAAGTAGTGAATTAGAAGATATTAGAGTTAAGTTCTTAGGTAAAAAAAGTGAATTTACTACAATATTAAGAAGCATGGGGGAATTATCTCCTGAAGAAAGACCATTAGTTGGAAAGTTAGTTAATGAAGCTAAAGCTTTAGTAGAAGAAAAATTAGATTCGACTATAAAGAATATAAAGGACAAAGAAAGAGAAGCTAAACTTGCAAGTGAAACTATAGATATTTCACTTCCGGGAAAGAAGAAAATTATAGGGAAAAGACATCCTTTAGATTTGACTCTTCAAAGTATGGAAGAAATATTTATTTCAATGGGTTTCACAATTGAAGAAGGTCCAGAAGTTGAATTAGATTACTATAATTTTGAAGCATTGAACATCCCTAAAAACCATCCCGCAAGAAGTGAGCAAGATACTTTGTATATTAATGATAATATAGTACTTAGAACTCAAACTTCACCTGTTCAAATTAGAACAATGGAAAATCAAAAACCACCAATTAAGATGATATCTCCAGGTAAGGTTTATAGATCAGACTCTGTAGATGCTACCCATTCCCCTATATTCTATCAAATGGAAGGGCTAGTTATTGATAAAGGAGTTACTTTTGCAGATTTAAAAGGAACTTTAGAATTATTTGCTAAAAAGATGTTTGGTAATAAGGTTCAAACTAAATTTAGACCACATCATTTCCCATTCACAGAACCATCAGCTGAAATGGATGCAACTTGTTTTGTTTGTCGAGGAGAAGGCTGCAAAGTATGTAAAGGTAGTGGATGGATAGAACTTCTTGGTTGTGGAATGGTTCATCCAAATGTACTTAGAAACTGTGGTATTGACCCGGAAGTTTACAGCGGATTTGCTTTTGGATTTGGTGTTGATAGAATGGTAATGTTAAATTACGGAATAGATGATATAAGATTATTATATGAAAGTGATGTTAGATTTTTAGATCAATTCTAATATAAAGATCTGAAGAACTTATTAGTCTAGATGAAAAAGTTTGGGAAGAGTTCTAACTACCACAAGGTAAATTTTGAGGAGGAAAAAATATGAAAGTACCATATAGCTGGCTTAAAGATTATGTTGAAATAAATGTAAGTCCAAAAGAATTAGGAGATAAATTAACATTAACTGGTTCACAACTTGAAGAACTTATAGTTCAAGGGGATGTAATTAAAAATGTTGTAACAGGAAAAATTACGAAAATTGAAAAACATCCAGATGCAGAAAAATTAAGTATTTGTCAAGTTAACATAGGAACAGAAGAAATACAAATAGTTACAGCTGCAACAAACATGAAGGAACAAGATATAGTGCCTGTTGCACTTCATGGATCAACACTTGCTGATGGAACTAAAATAAAAAAAGGAAAGCTTAGAGGAGAAGTATCAAATGGTATGTTCTGTTCAGAAGAAGAACTGGGAACTGCTGGAGATGAACCAGTTTATGGATTGTTGATTTTACCTGCTGATACAGTACTTGGAGCAGATATTAAAGATATTTTAGGACTTAATAAAGTAATTTTAGATTTTGAAATAACTTCAAATAGACCAGATTGTTTAAGTATTGTTGGTATGGCAAGAGAAACTGCAGCAGCACTTAGAACTACTTATAAAATGCCAAGTTTAGAATATAAAGTATCAAATCCAGTTAATATTACAGATGAATTAAAAGTTGAAGTTAAAGATGAACTTTGTTCTAGATTTATAGCAAGAGGAATTAAAAATGTCAAGATCAAACCATCACCAGGGTGGATGCAAGAAAGATTACTTGAAGCGGGTGTAAGACCTATAAATAATTTAGTTGATATTACAAACTTTGTTATGTTAGAAATCGGTCAACCAATGCATGCTTATGATAAAAGAGAAATTACAACTAACAAAATTGTGGTTGAAAGAGCTAAGGCTGACGAAAAGTTTACAACATTAGATGAACTGGAAAGAGTATTAGATAATTCTATGCTTTGTATAAAAGATAGTGATACAACAATTGGTCTTGCTGGAATTATGGGTGGATTAAATTCAGAAATAAAGGAAGACACTACAGAAGTAATATTTGAATGTGCAAACTTTGATGGAACTAATATTAGAGTTAATTCTAAGAAATTAAATTTAAGAAGTGAAGCTTCAAGTAGATTTGAAAAGTATATTGATCCTAATTTAGCTAAAATTGCAATGAATAGAGCGTGTAACTTAATTTGTGAATTAGAAGCTGGAGAAGTAATGGAAGGAACTATAGATATTTACAATAAGAAAAAAGAGGAGGGAATAGTAGTTGTTGATTCTAAATGGGTAAATTCTTTCCTTGGTACAGATATTTCTAAAGATGAAATGAAAAAGTGCTTAGATAGTGTTGATTTATTCACCGAAATTTATGGTGATAATTTAATAGTAACAGCTTCAACTTTTAGAGTTGATATTGCAATTAGAGAAGATATAGCAGAAGAAATCGCAAGAATTTATGGTTATGATGTTATTCCTACAACAATATTTAGTATTTCTACAGATAGGGAACCTAGATACAGAAAAGGTCTTTTAGATAACAGAGTAGTTATGCTTGCAACAGGTAGCGGTCTTAATCAATCTATAAGTTACTCATTTGTATCACCAAAAGTATTTGATAAAGTGAATTTACAAGAAGACAGTGAACTTAGAAATGTAGTTAAAATAAAAAATCCATTAGGTGAAGATTATAGCGTAATGAGAACAACAACACTTCCTTCTATTATGGAGAGTTTAGGAAGGAATTATTCTAGAAATAATTCTTATGTTAGATTATTTGAAATGGGAAAAGTATATGTAAAGAATGAAGAGGAGACTAAGCTTCCAACAGAAAAGAATATTTTAACTATTGGTATGTATGGGGATTGTGATTACTTAGATCTTAAGGGTGCAGTTGAAAATATAGTAGATGGCCTTGGAATAAAAAATGCTAAGTATGAAAGAGAAAGCGAAAATGTTAGCTACCATCCAGGAAAAACGGCTAAGCTTGTTATAGGGAAAAATGTAGTTGGAACTTTAGGTGAAGTTCATTTAGCTGTTTGTGATAATTATGGACTTGATGTACCATGTTTTGTAGCAGAGTTAAATTTAGATTTTTTATATGAAAGTTCAAATATGGATAAGAAATATAAGCCATTACCTAAATTCCCAGCAGTAACAAGAGATATAGCATTACTTGTTGAAGATGCTGTTTTAGTTCAAGAAATTGATGAAACAATTAGAAAAGCTGGTGGAAATCTAGTAGAAAAAGTTGAGTTGTTTGATATATATAAAGGAAAGCAAATTCCAGAAGGCAAAAAGAGTATTGCTTATGCAATTGCATATAGAGATGAAAATAAAACATTAAAAGATGAAGAAGTAAATAAAGTTCATGAAAAAATATTACGATCTTTAGAATATAAACTTGGTGCTACATTGAGAGATTAAGAGATTCGAAATATAAAATTAATAATATAAAAAAATGCTTAAAAACAGATATTATTTGTTTTTAAGCATTTTTTGTCCTTTTATGACTAAATTTTTGTATTTGGCGAGATTAAAGTTTACGCGAGAGGATAATTATGTCAATATATAAAATATGAATAACTAGTACATCTATTAATAAGAAGAGTGAAGTTTATATTAAGGCATCTTAAAATGCAATAAAAACAGGAATTAACATTTATATTCAATGGCTGTGTTGATTAACTTTAAATAAGAATATTTTACAAAATATAAGGGGGAAAAATAATGAAATCAAAGAAAATAATAGGTTTAGTAGTGTTGATGAGTTTATCAATTGGCACTTGTGCTAATGCTGCTGTATCTAAAGACAGTCAACTAAAAACAAGTCAGACAACAAGTGCTGGAGTGCAGCTGACATCGAGCTTTACTGATAATAAAGCGATGGCTTCACAATATCTTACGAGAGATTCATTTTATGATTTAAATGATAAATCAGTTAATAGATTAATATCAGAGCATTTTCAGATTATATGGGGAAATAATGATAAGACAGGAACTGTTAATGCTTCGTTTGTTCGAGGAAATTTAGAGAATCTAGAAAATATAAGAGCTTTTTATGTTAATGAAATGGGTTTAGATGATACTAGTGTAGGAAACAACGGAGGACATTATAAGACAAATCTTTATATCGCTAATACTGGCTTATCTAAAATTACTGATGACTGGGCATATATGTCTGTTGATGATGGCGGGTTTGCTTTTTTGGTTACAGATCCAGGAGCTATGCGTGTTGATCCACCAAGTTGGGTGCTTCCTCATGAGTATGCACATGCTATCACTAAACATCAAAATGGAGTTGTTTCAGCACCTTGGTATGAAACTGTGGCAAATTGGTTTAGAGATCAATATTTAGGAAGTGATTATTATAAATATGGTAGTAATGTTTATGGTCCTGAATCAGACTTTTTTAGACCAATAGTTTTAAATTCAAATTATTATTTTCCTCATATGAAAAATTATTATGATGCTTGGCCATTTTTATTATATGTGACAGAGAATCCAGATAAAATGAGCGGACTAGGTTTGCAACTAATGAAAAATATGTTACATGATACTCAAGATCAAACTATGTTTAAGAAATTAGAAAGATTATCTGGTGCTTCTGTTAAGGATATGTTAGGAGGATATGCCCGACGAATGGTGACCTTTGATTTTAAGCGTCAATCTAGCTATATAGAAGAATTTAATATAATGATGGCAGAAGACAGAGCAAATTATAATAAAGTGTATACAACTTTAGAAAGCGATAATAACGGATGGTATAAGGTTCCTGACTCAAGAACTCCACAGCAAGGAGGATATAATATAATTCCACTTAACATAGATTTAAATAACAAACAAGTAGTTGTTAATTTTAGTGGAGATAAATCAGTTCCAGGTGCGGACTGGCGCGCTAGTATTGTAGCGAAAACAAAGAATGGTACCACTAGGTATTCTACAATGTGGAATAATGGTACTAATACATTGAACTTACAGGGGGATGAAGAAAAAGTTTATCTTGTGGTTTGTGCAACTCCAAATGAAATGCTTGACTTAACTTCTTTCGATGAGAATTTTAATGGAATAAAGTATCCTTATAAAGTACAAATATCAACTAATAATAGTGGAGAACCTACTGTACAAAAAACAAATATAGCATTAAATGCAAAAGCATCTTCTTCTTTTTGTTCAGAGTGGGAAAAAATTAGTGCTTTAAATGATGGTTTTGATCCATCAAATTCAAATGATAGAAACCATGATGTATATGGAAATTGGCCACAAACTGGAACTCAATGGGCTCAATATGATTTTGATAAACAATATACAATATCACAATGCGATATATATTGGTTTAAAGACGGTGGAGGTATAGATGTACCAAAATCATATCAAATTAAATATTGGAATGGGAAGAAATGGGTTACTGTCAATAATCCGTTAGGATTAGGAGTTGCTACCAATAAGTATAATATTACAACATTTACTCCTATAGCAACAAAATCAATAAGGATAGAAACTGTTTCAAATGGTTCTGCATCTACAGGTATACTTGAATGGAAAGTCTTTAATAAATAAATATCTAAACTAAATATAATGGATAGTATAAAATTTTTATTAATAATTTTATACTGTCCATTTTTAGTTGTAAAATTATTATAATTTAATATAGTTTTTATTAAATTATTTATAAATATAAAAAAATATTGATTTTAAGAAGGAAATACTATATTTTTATAGAATAGATATAAAAGTGGTTAGAAGTGGTGTTAAGTGGTTAGAAATAGAGGAGAAATTTAAAATCTATCAAAATAGGAGCTGAGAATAATGTTTATTGGTGAATACCAACATGGGTTAGATCCGAAGAATAGAATAATTGTTCCAGCAAAACTTAGAGAAGATTTAGGTAATACTTTTGTTATTACTAAAGGGCTTGATGGATGTTTGTACGCTTATCCACTTAAAGAATGGAAAATACTGGAGGAAAAATTAAAAACTTTGCCTTTGACAAATAAAGATGCAAGATCTTTTGTAAGATTCTTTTTTTCTGGGGCTTGCGAAGTTGAATTAGATAAGCAAGGGAGAGGATTGATTCCACAAAATTTAAAAGAATATGCAGGAATAGAAAAGGACATAGTAAGTATTGGAGTATTATCAAGAGTAGAAATATGGAGCAAGGAAAAGTGGAATGAATACAATGAGTCAAATATTGATTTTGACTCTATTGCAGAAAAGATGAATGATTTAGGAATATAAAGGAGTTTTTATTATGGAATTTAAGCATGTGTCAGTACTATTAAATGAATGTATAGAAGCATTAGATATAAAGAAAAATGGGATTTATGTTGATTGTACTTTAGGAGGGGCAGGACATTCATCTCATATAGTATCTCATTTGTCAAAAGATGGAATTCTAATTGGAATAGATCAAGATAAGGATGCTTTGAAGGCAGCTAAAGAAAGACTTAAAGATTTTGAAAATGTAAAATATGTTCATAATAATTTTTATAATATAGATAGTATTTTAAATGAATTAAATATTGATAAGGTTGATGGAATTTTAGCAGATCTTGGAGTTTCATCATATCAACTTGATGAGGCTTCAAGAGGCTTTAGTTATATGCAGGATGCCCCTTTAGATATGAGAATGAATAGAGATAATGATTTTTCGGCTTATCAAATTGTAAATAATTACAGCGAAGATGAGATATCTAAAATAATAAAAGATTATGGTGAAGAAAGATTTGCTAAAAGAATTGCAAATTTTATTGTTAACAGAAGAACAGAAAAACCAATAGAAACAACTTTTGAGCTTGTAGATATTATTAAGGCAGCAATTCCAGCAAAGATGAGAAGGGATGGACCTCATCCTGCTAAGAGAACTTTTCAAGCTATTAGAATAGAAGTTAATTCAGAACTAAAAATATTAAATAAGACAATAGAAGATGGAGTAAATAAATTAAATAAAGGGGGAAGGATGGCTATTATAACATTCCACTCTTTGGAAGATAGAATAGTTAAGTTAAAATTTAGGGAATTAGAAAATCCGTGTACTTGCCCAAGGGAATTCCCAGTTTGTGTTTGCGGGAAAGTTCCAGTAGTTAAGGTTATATCAAAAAAAGGGATAGCACCAACTGAAAAGGAAATTGAAGAAAACCCAAGAAGTAGAAGCGCTAAGCTTAGAATAATTGAGAAATTATAATTACTATTTTATTATGTTATAAATAAGTTGGGATGTGAATAAAATGGCGAGAAGAGAATATGATTATATAAAAGGGAGTATAGCTTTAGCACCAGAAAGAAAGCGTAGAGTACAAAAACCGGATAAAAAATATAAGCAAATACAAAAAAGAAAAAAGTTACAAAGTAAAAATGCTTTAATGAGAAATAAAAGAAAAAACGATAGAAAATATGTTTTAACTATAGCAATAGTTATATTAAGTTTAGGTTTTATTACTATTTCTAGTGATAGTAAAGTGTATAATATGCAAAAAAAGGTAACTGATTTAAATACTCAAATTAAACAAACAGAAGAAGCAAATGAAGCATTAAAAGTAAAGTTACTAAAGTTTTCTTCTTTAAACAATATACAGCAAAATGCAGGAACAAAGCTATCTATGATTGTTCCTAAAAAAGAAGAAACAGTAAAAATTGATTTTTCAGAAAATTATTTTAAAGATTTAAAGTCAAATGTTTCTGAAAATAATACTAAAGAAACAACTTTGTTCTCTAAATTAATTAATTTAATAAAATAATCGGGCATGTTCGAAAAATAATAAGTTAATATATTAGTCTATTTTGATTTGTGGGAAATCTGCAAATTCATTTAATAGATAGATGTAAGCAATATACTTTGTATATTATTTAAAATATCATTACATCAATAACGTATTATTTTCATATGCCATAGAAAAATAATTAATGTAAGAATATGAATTCTAATACTCACATGGAGAACGATATTAAAAATGAATTTTTTTAAAATTTAAAAGAATTTTAGGCATATAAAATAGCAAGGTGGTTTACTATTTTTGAATATGTCTATGTAAAAGAAAGTACATGGGGGAAATAGACGTTGAAAAAGAAAAATTATAAAGATAGAGCCAAAATGCGTCAAAGGATGAGCATTTCGGCTTTTGCATTGACTTTAGTTTTTGTGATTTTAACACTTAGGTTGTCTTATATAATGATAGTAAAAAAAGCAGATTATGCAGCAATGGCAGAAGAACAATGGACTAGTGAAGTAAAAATAGATGCTATAAGAGGAAGAATTCTTGATAGAAACGGGAAAGAGCTTGCAGTTTCTGCAAATGTTTATAGAGTTGATTTTGATTTAAATGCTATAAGAAAATATTTAAATCGTAATTTAAATGAAATACCATCGAAAGAAATTGAGAGCATGAAAAGTGCTGGTATTCCTCTTCCAACTAAAGATAACGGCTTAACCAATGATCAAATTGCACTTATAATTGCAAAAGCTTTAGATTTAGATACAAAATTTGTAAAAGAAAAACTTGAAACTAAACTAAAAAATGGGTTACAAGCAGGGTCTGCTATTCTTATAAGAAGAATAGAAAAAGAACAGGCGGATAAAGTTAAGCAACTTAATATAAATGGAGTTTTAGTATCACCAGATACAAAAAGATATTATCCTAATAATAATTTTTTAGCACATGTGCTTGGAAATACTAATACTGATAATAAAGGGTTAAATGGAATAGAGCTTCAATATAACTCGTATTTATCAGGGATTCCTGGACGAAAGATTACAGAACTTGATGGTGTTAATAGGGACTTGCCATATACTATATCACAATTTACATCTCCAGTAGCTGGTAAAGACGTTACACTTACTATTGATGAAAATATTCAAAATTTTGCAGAGAAAGCAGCTGAGCAGGCTTATGAAGATACTCAATCAAAGGCAGTATCAATTTTAGTTATGGATCCTAAAACAGGAGAAGTATTGGCAATGGTTAATAAACCAGATTTTGATCCTAATAATCCACAAAAAGGTGTAGAAAACTTTGAGGGATCAACTGATAAGATGTGGAGAAATAGACTGGTGAATGATACCTTTGAACCTGGATCAATATTTAAAGTTGTAACAGCTATTACTGGATTGGAAGCAAATATCGTTAATAAGGATACAAAATTTTTCTGTAATGGTTCATTAGCTGTGGGTGGTATTCATCCAAACTGTTGGAAGCCACAAGGACATGGAGCACAAGTATTTCCTGATATAATTCAAAATTCATGTAATGTAGGTTTTATGGAATTAGGTGCCATGATTGGTAAGGAAAAATTATGTGAATCTATTAATAAATTTGGATTTGGTCAAGCTAGTGGAATTGATTTGCCAGGTGAAGCAAAAGGAATTGTTAAATCAGTTAAAAATGTTTCAGAAGCAGATCTTGCAACAATATCTTTTGGACAAACAAATACGGTTAATTCAGTTCAATACATGGCGGCTTTTAATGCAGTTGCAAATGGAGGAGATTTAATTCAACCACATTTAATGAAAGAAATTACTCATGATAATGAAAATAATGTTAATATAGTTGATGAAACTTTTAAACCTAAAACTACTACTGTTGCAAGTAAGGAAAAAACAGCTGAATTAAGAAGCTATCTTGAAAGAGTTGTTACAGCTGGGTCTGGAACAGGAACATTTATAGAAGGATATCATATTGGTGGAAAAACAGGTACTGCTCAAAAAGTTGTTAATGGTAGATATCAAGAGGGAGCATATATATCTTCATTTGTTGGTATGGCTCCAGTCAATGATCCTAAGGTTACTATTATGATAACGGTTGATGAGCCTCGTAAAAATGGAACATATTATGCAGCTCAAGTAGCGGTACCACCAGCTAAAACATTGTTTACAGATATATTTAATTATTTAAATAGTAAATTTTCGGATGAAAATATAGGACAAATTACTAGGGATGTAGTTATTCCAGAAATCAGAGGGATGAAAATTGCAGATGCGAAAAAAGCATTAACAAATGCAAAATTAGATTTTAATATAGATGGAAATGGAGAGTCTGTAGTAGATATAAAGCCATATCCAGGATATTCAGTAAAAGAAGGATCAAAAATAAATCTTTACACAACTGGGGATGCGACTTATAATAATACTGTTGCAATGCCAGATGTTAGAGGATATTCAAAAGAAGATGCGGCTGTGTTGCTTAAAAATCTTGGAATAACACCTACCTTTGAAGGTAATGGAATGATATCAGAACAAGATATTGCAGCAGGCGAATTCATAACTAAAGGAACAACAGTTAAATTAACATTAAGTTCAGAATATAAGGATTAAATATTTAATTTTTATCTGAAAATGATTAATAACTGATAAAAATATTGAGTTAATTTGATTTTAGATTATGAAATAAATTTTGTTAAAAACTAGTTAAGGTAAACAAGACAGAGGATAAAATACTAGCATGTGGGGAAATGCTCACATGCTATATTTTTTTAAAAATAAGTACACAGTTAGGAGAGAGTAAATATGAATTTAAGATCTATCTTAAATGGAATGGATTATGAGATTATTCAAGGTGGAATTGATGTAGATATTAATAGAATAAATTATGATAGTCGAAAAATTACGACTTACGATGTTTTTATTTGTATTAAGGGATATGCGACTGATGGACATAAGTATATTGATAAAGCTATTGAAAATGGTGCTAAAATAATAGTTATTCAAGATGATATAGAAATAAAAAATAATGAAATTACTATTATTAAGAGCAGCGATACAAGAAAAGCATTAGCTTTAATGTGTGCTAATTATTATGATAAGCCTAGTAATAAAATGAAAATAATCGGTGTTACAGGAACAAATGGCAAAACTACCACAGCTTTTATGATAAAAGATATTTTGGAAGCAAATAATAAAAAGGTTGCGTTAATTGGAACTATTGCAAACTATATAGGTAGTGAAAAAATTCATACTGAAAGAACAACACCAGAATCTTTAGAATTACAAGAATTATTTTTTGAAATGGTAAATAAAGGTGTAGAATACTGTGTTATGGAAGTATCTTCACATTCTTTAGAATTAGATAGAGTTTATGGGGTTGAGTTTGAAGTTGGTATTTTTACAAATTTAACTAGAGATCATTTGGATTTCCATAAAACTTTTGAAAATTATTATAAAGCAAAATTTAAACTATTTGATAGATCAAGAATAAAAATTATTAATATTGACGATAATTATGGAAAACAAGTTATTAAAGATTTAGAGGAACTTAAAGCAGACAATATATATTCATTCTCAGTAAAAGATAATTCAAATTTTAAAGCATTTAATGAAGAAATGGGAAGTCGTAATATTAAATTTAAAGTTAAGCTTAAAATAGATGAACAATTTATTTTAAATATACCAGGTGAATATAATATTTATAATGCATTAGGTGCAATTATAACATGTTTTAAATTAGGGATAGATGTAAGTTGTATAAAAGACGGGATAGAAAAGGCGATTGTCCCCGGAAGATGTGAAAGAGTTGGAAATGAATATAATCTTCCTTATGAAATTATAATAGATTATGCTCATACACCAGATGGACTTGAAAATATATTAAAAACAGCGAAAGCATTTACAAAGGGGCGATTAATATCAATATTTGGCTGTGGTGGAGATAGAGATAAGGTGAAAAGACCACAAATGGGTAAGATATCAACAGATATCGCAGATACTACAATAATAACATCTGATAATCCAAGAAGTGAAGAACCAATGGAGATTATAAAAGATATTGAAGTAGGATTAAATAAAGATAATTATATCGCAATAGAAAATAGAAAAGAAGCTATAAAAAAGGCTATAAATATTGCAAAACAAGGGGATGTAATAGTTATTGCTGGGAAAGGTCATGAAACTTATCAAATTCTAAGAAATGAAACTATACATTTTGATGAAAGAGAAGTTGTTAGTGAAATACTTAATGCAGTTATTAATGAACAAGGAACAGTTAACAATTAAGAAGAAAATCTCTTAAAGGATTTGAAACAATTTATGCAAACAAAGTAGAATTTCTAGAAATAATAATAAAATTTCAGAAGGAAATTGTACTACAACTGTTAACTATTAATTGTTAACCGCTAACTGAAAAAAGGGGTGGATGAAGTGGAGTTAAATTTATCAGAAATAATTAAAGCTGTAAATGGCGAAATTTTAGTAAAAAATAATGAAGGGATTTTCAATAGGATTTCTACAGATACAAGAAAGATTGAAAAAGATAATTTATTTATTGCATTAAAAGGTGGAAATTTTAATGGAAATGACTATACTATAACTGCTATCGAAAAAGGTGCATCTATAGTAATCGTTGATGAAGTAAAGTTTAAGTCAGAAGAGTTAAACAATAAAGGAATTATTATTAAAGTAAAAAATACTAAAGAAGCCTTAGCTGATTTAGCTAGATTTTACAGAAAGAAGTTAGGGATAAAAGTTGTTGGAATAACAGGATCTACTGGTAAAACTTCAACTAAAGATTTAGTAGCAGCATTCTTAAGCGGTAAATATAGAGTATTTAAAACACAAGGAAATTTCAATAATGAAATAGGGCTTCCGCTTATGATATTTGAACTTTCAAAGGAGTATGATATAGCAGTTCTAGAAATGGGAACTAGCAATTTTGGAGAAATAAACAGACTTGCAAGCATTGCGATTCCTGATGTTGCAGCAATAACTAATGTTGGGGTAGCGCATATAGAATATTTAAGGAGTAGAGAAAATATACTTAAAGAGAAGATGTGTATAACTGACTTCTTTGAAGACAAAAATTCACTAATATTAAATTGTGAAAATAACATGTTAAAAACAGTTGATAAATGTGATAAGTTTAATTTGGAGAAAATAGGTTATGATGAAAGTTATGATCTTTATGCTAAAAATATAGAATTGACTTCTGAAACTACAACTTTTGATGTGGTTACTAAAGATGACCAAAGTTATAGATTTACCTTAAACATGGTTGGTCAGCATAATGTATTAAATGCATTAATAGGAATACAAATATCAAAAGATTTTGGACTTACTTTTGAAGAAATGGAAGAAGGTCTTAAGAATTTTAACGCAACATCTATGAGACTTGAATTTATAAATAAAAACGGATTTTCTATTATAAATGACTCTTATAATGCTAATCCAGATTCTATGAAGGCAGCACTTGACGTATTGAAAAATTATTCTGGGACTCGAAAAATTGCAGTACTTGGAACTATGGGAGAACTTGGAGATTATGCAAAAGAAGCTCATACTCAAGTTGGAGAGTTTGCAAGAGGAAAAGCAGATGTTTTATTAACTACAGGAGAATTTAAAAAGTGTTATGAAGAAGGTTTTAAAGAAAATACAATGATATTTGAAACAAAACAAGAATTAATGGAGTCTTTGACTAATATGATCAAACCTAATGATACTATTTTAGTTAAGGCATCTAGGAGTGCAAGGTTTGAAGAAATAATTAAATATATAGAAACAATAAAATAAAACGAAGGAGGTGACTTGCCTTATTATAAGCATCTTCTAAATAGACTTTTATTTTGGATGTATTAGGCAACACTAGATGGGGGAAATAGTAAATTTAATAATAGGCTCAAAAATTTTAGCACCATTAATAATGGGATTTGTATTTTCAATGATACTTGGACCAATATTTATACCAGCACTACACAAATTAAAATTTGGTCAAAATATTAGAAAAGATGGACCTAAAAGTCATCAAAAAAAATCAGGTACGCCAACAATGGGAGGACTTATATTTTTCATTTCAGTAGCTGCTACTATATTAATTATGGGGCATAAGCTTATGGACAAAGAAATGATAATCTTATATTCATTCCTTGCTTTTGGATTTATTGGATTTTTAGATGATATTTTAAAGATAATTCATAAAGATAACCTAGGATTAAAGGCAGCACAGAAAATGATATTATTGATTTTATTTTCATTAGCTTTAGCTTGGTATGGATATAACTATATAGGAACAGATATTTTAGTTCCATTTATAAATTTTAAATTAAATTTAGGTATACTTTACATACCTTTCGTAATAGTTTATTATGCATCTGTAACTAATGCAGTAAACTTAACAGATGGTGTAGATGGACTTGCAACTTCTGTAACAGTAATAGTTTTAACTTTCTTTGCAATTGTTGGTTTTAGAACAGGAAATCAAGAAGTAGCAATTTTTTCAATAGCGCTAGCAGGAGCGTTACTTGGATTCTTAAAATTTAATGCTTTCCCAGCAAAGATATTTATGGGAGATACAGGCTCATTGGCTCTAGGAGGAGTTATAGGAACGTTAGCATTAATGTTAAAGATGGAGATATTTGTAGTTATAGTTGGTGGTATATATGTAATTGAAACTTTATCAGTTATCATTCAAGTTACTTCATTTAAATTAACTGGTAAAAGAGTCTTTAAGATGTCTCCTATACATCATCATTTTGAACAAGTAGGTTGGAGTGAAGTAAAAATAGTGATAATATTCTCTATTATTACAACAATTTTATGTATTATAGGTTTTATGGCAATATAGGTATATTATTTCATATGCCTTAGTTCAGTAAGTTTGGAGGATTTATGTATGAAAGTCATTAGGTCCAAAGGAAAAAGAAAAATGGGGGAAATAGATTATGGAATATTTTATACTGTAGCTTTACTTTTGACGATTGGAGTAGTTATGGTATATTCTGCAAGTTCTTATACTGCAATGTTTACAACACCTAATAAAGATAGTATGTATTTTTTAAAGAAACAATTAATATCAGCAGTTATTGGAATATTTGCAATGGCATTTGCAATGTGTTTTGATTATCATAAGTTAAAGAAATATACATTAGGAATAATGATTATAAGTATTCCTTTATTGATAGCAGTATTCTTTTTTCCAGCAACTAATGGAGCGCAAAGATGGGTTTACATTGGATCACAAAGTTTTCAACCATCTGACCTTGCAAAATATATTACAGTATTGTTTTTAGCCATGAGTCTTGAAGCTAAAGGCGAGGGCGTAAAGAAATTTAGCAGTGGTATATTACCTTATCTTGGAGTATCAGGATTTTATGCAGCCTTAGTATTGGCAGAAAAAAATTTAAGTATAGCTTCAGTTATAATGATTGTTACATTTATAGTGTTATTTGCAGCTGGTGGTCAACTGAAGCATTTATTTGGAATTGTAGCTCCTGTCATAGGGGGCGCAGCTGTTGTCTTTATTATATTTGAGCCATATAGACTGAGAAGGCTTCTTAACTTTACAGATCCGTGGAAGGATCCAAGTGGTAATGGGTATCAATTAATACAATCCTTTTATGCATTAGGTTCTGGTGGGATTACTGGTTTAGGACTTGGACAGTCAAGGCAAAAGACTATGTATATGCCTGAACCACATAATGATTTTATATTTTCTATTATAGGTGAAGAATTAGGTCTTATAGGGTGTGTATTTATAATAACTCTCTTTGTAATACTTATTTGGAGAGGCATTAATGTAGCTATGAAAGCAAGAGATACATATGGTACGCTTCTTGCAATAGGAATAACTTCAGTTATAGCAGTTCAATCAATAATAAATATTGCTGTTGTAACAGGTTCAATGCCAGTTACAGGAGTTCCACTACCGTTTATTAGTTATGGAGGAACTGCACTTGTAATCAACATGACAGCTGTTGGAATATTATTAAATATATCACGCCAGATTGAAGGAAAAGAAGAACTGAAACAAATATAAAATAAATGCAGGGCGAAGAACTAAAATGTAAATTCTTTGTCCTCTATTTAAGTGTGCGCAAAAAAATAAAAGGTAAAATTAAGATTTTACATAATATTTATAGAATTGACAGTCAATATAGAATTATTTTTAGTAAGTATGAAAATTCTATTGTAAATTTTAATGAAAATATCTTTATAAAGTGTTATGATAATATTAAGAATTTTTATTAATATTATATGAAAATTCATGTTATTATATAGGTAACATGTCAAAGAATAGGGATGTATATGATAAAGAATAATAATAAATTTATTTTAAAAGCAAAACGTAGAAGATTAATAAAAAGAATAGCTATAATAATTATAATCTTAGCTGTTGGAGGAGTGATTTTTGCAATTAAATCAAATTTCTTCAATATAAAAAAGGTTGCTATTTTAGGAAATCCAATAATGAGTGGAGAAGATGTTAAAAGTAGAACAGAAAACTTAATCGGTCAGAATATTTTCTTTATAAATAAGAAAAATATTATAAATGAAGCTAAAAAAAATCCATATGTAGAAAATGTTGAAATTAAGAAGGTATATCCTAAGCAAGTTGATATAAAGGTATCTGAAAAGCAAGGAATATATTGTGTAGAAAAAGATGGATACAAATATGTTTTAGATAGTGGATCATTATTGCTTGAAAAAACAGATACTGTTGAAAATAGAAAATTAGTAAATATAATAGGAATAAATTTAAAAGATGTTGGATTAGGAAATAAAACAGTAGATAATACTAGAATGTTAGCATTTTTAGATATTTTTTATCAAATTACAAAAAATAATCCAACTAATTATAATATAGACTCTATTGATGTGACTGATTTGATGAATATAAAAATATATATTGGAAAAGTTGAAGGAAAACTTGGAAATGATGAAAATATACCAGATAAAATGAATAAATTATTGCATATTATCGAAAATCCTAACATTGGGATTGTTGAAGGGTATATAGATGTAGGTTTTAATGGAACTCCAGTATATTATAAAAAAGGAAGGTAGAAAGATATGAAGGTGTCTAGATCGCAAATATTTGTAGCAATTGTTTGTGGGCTTTTAGGATTTTTATTAGCATATCAATTTAAAGTTTTATCTGGCAAGAATATTGAAGCTAAAATTAGTAATTATGATAAAAATGATATAATTGCAGAAATTGAGTCATTAAAAAAAGAGAAGCAAGAATTAATAACAACAAATTCTAAGATATCAGATGAACTTAAGCAATTAGAAGAAACAGCAGCTAAAGATGGTAATATGGGAACGGATATAAAAAATCAATTAGATAATGCTAGAATGCATTTAGGAGTGGTCGATGTTAAAGGACCTGGAATAATCTTGACAATATCTCCTAAGTCATCTATATTTGGAGCTAATTCAGCTGAAGTTAATAGAGATTTAGGTGAAGATGAATTAGTTCATATAGTAAACTTACTTTGGTACTCAGGTGCAGAGGCTATATCAATAAATGATATTAGAATAACTCCTCAAACAGGAATTAAAATAGCAGGAAATTCCATTGCAGTGGGGTCTACGGGAAGAGTTTATCCAAAAGAAAAAATAGCTATTAAGGCCATTGGGGAAAAAGGAAGACTTAATGTAGGAGTAACTTTTGCAGGATCTTTAGATTATGGAGTGCTTCCTAACTATAATAATGAAGTAAAATCGGAAGATGACATATTTATAGGGAAGACAACACAATCATTAAAAAGTGACTTTATTAAATTAGTAAAAGAATAGGAGCGAGTTAATTTGATAGCAGTAATAGGACTATTAATTGGAATAATACTTGGATTTGTACTTAATGTTAACATATCAGATAAACTGTCCCCATATATGTCTGTAGCTATACTTGCTTGTTTAGATTCTGTTTTCGGAGCAATTAGAGGGAACCTTTCAAAAAATTTTCAGCCAGATATATTTATATCAGGTTTCTTTGGGAATGCATTGCTTGCAGCAGGTCTTGCATATTTAGGAGATAAACTAGGAATACCAATTTATATGGCAGCAGTAATTGTATTTGGTGGAAGAATATTTGATAATTTTGCAATTATAAGAAGATTACTAATAGAAGAACTTAAAATAAGAAGAAAGAATCTATATAAAAAAAATTCTATAGAAAAAGAAAACAATGATATTAACTAATGAGAGGTGATGTGATGAAAAATAATAATGGCTTTTTCTTTGTTTTCATTGCAGCAATAATACTTGGAGTTTTAATATCAATGAATTTTAATTTTCAACGAATTCAATCTTATAGTCAGTTAAATTCGGCAGAATATCAAAATGCAGTTGAACAAAGAGCAAATTTATATAAAGATATTGGAAATTTAAAAGAAGATACTATTGAAAAAAAATCCAAAATTAATAAATATACAAATAATTATAAAAAAGATGATAAAATTTTGGACGATATGAAAGCTCAAATTATTGACTATGAAATGTTCATTGGATTAAATAAAGTTGAAGGATCTGGAATTGTATTAACAATAAAAGATGGAAAAATCAATGCATTTGAAGAAAATCCAGATGAAATTAATAATAAGCTATTACATTATTATGATATGGAATTAATATTAAATGAGCTTAGAACAGCTGGTGCAGAAGCGATCAGCGTTAATAATCATAGAATTGTTCCGTGGACCGGAGTAGTATGTAGCTGGGCATTTATGGGGTTTGAAGATGGAGGAATGGAATATGCTCCCTTTAATATTTATGTTATAGGAGATCCAGAAAAATTAAAGGCGGCGTTGTTAGAAGATGGAAGTCATATTAAAGAGCTTATGTTTAGAAAACTTTATGTAAATATTGAAAAGATAGATAAAATAACTATGCCTCCAACAACAGCAAGTGCAAATGTTAAGTATATGGTCAGAGATGATAGTAAGAAATAAAATTTAATTTATATTTTTAGAGGAAATTTTAAATTCATATAGAATATAAACTAGAGTGTAGTATAGAAAGGATGCGTTTTTAAGGTGTTACATTATGGGATTAAGCAAAATATAGAAGAACTAAAATCTAAAATTCCAGAAGAAGTAAAGCTTTTAGCAGTTTCTAAGACAAAACCACTAGAAGAATTAGAGGAAGCATATATAGCGGGAATAAGGGATTTTGGAGAAAACAAAGTCCAAGAATTAGTAAAAAAATCAGAAAACTTTCATGATGATGTAAAATGGCATTTCATAGGGCAACTTCAAAGTAATAAAGTTAAGTACTTAGTCGATAAAGTTTATTTGATACATTCTTTAGGCAGCATTAGTTTATTAAATGAAATAGAAAAGTTTTTTGGAAAAGCTAATAAGATTGCCAATACATTAATTCAAATCAATATTGGAAGAGAAGAGAGTAAAAGTGGAATTTTAGAAGAAGATTTATATGAGTTTATAGAAGCTGTTAAAAAATGTAATTATGTTTCTGTAAGTGGTATAATGGTAATTATTCCAATTGGAGATGAAGAAAGTAACAGAAAATATTTCAAAAGAACAAAAGAAATATTTGATGATCTTAAAGAAAAAGAATATAAAAATATAACTATGAAAATATTATCTATGGGAATGACTCATGATTTTATGACAGCTATAGAAGAAGGATCTAATTTAGTCAGAATAGGAACAGGAATATTTGGAGAGAGAAATTATATTATAGGAGGAGCAAGCAATGAGTAATGTTTTATCAAAAGTTAAATCTTTATTAGGATTCGAAGACTATGAGGAGTATGATGACTATGAAGATGAAGAATATGAAAAAGAAATAGTTGAGGAAGAAGAAGTAGAACCTGTTATTTCAAATAAGAAAAATAGTAAGGTTGTAAATATCCATACATCTTCAGCTACAAAGGTAACGATAACTAAACCGGTAGATTATGAAGAAGCAACTGAAATCTGTGAAGCTCTTAAAAATAGAAGAATAGTGTTAGTAAATACAACTGTATTAGAATTAAAAATAGCACAAAGGTTATTGGATTTTATAAGTGGTTCTTGTTATGCATTAGGAGGAGAGTTGCAACAAATTGAAAAAGGAGTATATCTTCTTTCACCTTCAAATGTTGAAGTGACAAATGAATTAAAAAATGAACTTAGTTCAAAAGCATTGTTTAATTGGTCAAAATAGGAGGGAATAATGATTATAAATATTATCATTACACTTTTTAATCTATTAGAACTAGCTATATTATTAGAAGTTATAATTTCATGGATTCCTCAAATCAGGGATAATAAAGTTGTTAGCACAATACATAATTTTGTTTATCCTATGATGGAGCCGCTAAAAACACTGCAAGATAGATTAATTCCAGGATTACCAATAGATTTTTCACCAATAATTGCAATATTTATTCTTGATGTATTAAAAAAACTTTTATTAGGAATTTTGTTTTAATTATGAAGGAAAAAATAAGTCGATATTTTACAGATGATGATAGAAGTGATGCATTAAATTTATATGAAAGATATTTGTTAGCAAAGGATAAAGATATACCTACATTTGGAAAACATTTTTATCCACCAAATATTTGGAATTGGTTTCAAGAAAATTTATCTACTAAAGTATTTAAAGTTGAAATTGATGGATTTTTTCAAGAGGCTGAAAGAAGAATGATTTCTTTTAACAATATATATGAAAGTCCATTCCCAATGAAATTAATAAAGATAGAAAATACATCAAAATTTTCGAAACTTGCTCATAGAGATTTTTTAGGTGGAATATTGTCTCTTGGCATAGAACGAAATAAAATTGGAGATTTATTAGTAGCTGATAATATTTGTTATGTTCCAGTTCATGAAGATATAGAAAGTTTTATTATATACAATTTAGATAAAATCGCTAAGGTCGTTTGTAAAGTAAGCGTAGTTGATAAAGTTGAACTTATACCTAAATTCACATTTAAAGAAGAAATTATATTAATTTCTTCTTTAAGAATTGATGGAGTTGTTTCTAAAATTACCAATCTATCTAGAGCTAAATCAGCAGCAATGATAGAACAAGGTCAAGTTTTAATAAATTACGTTAAGATAAAAGATAAAAGTTATGAACTAAAAGGTGAAGAAAGAATTACAATAAGGGGTTTTGGAAAATTCATTATAGGTGATTCTATTGGAAATAGCAAAAGTGGAAAAATCAAAGTTGTTATAAAAAAATATACATAGTTGAGGTGAAAGTATGAAATTAACACCAATGGATATAAATAATAAGGAATTTAAAAAGGGGCTAAGAGGCTATAATGCTGATGAAGTTGACGAATTTCTAGATGAAGTAGTAGAAAATTATGAAGAGCTTTATAAAGAAAATGCAAATTTAAAAGAAAAGCTTGCAAATTTAAATGAAAAAGTAGAGCATTATGCAAAAATTGAAACAACCATACAAAATACTTTGTTACTTGCACAAAATGCAGCGGAACAAGCAAAAAATTCAGCTCAAAAAGAAGCAGAATTAATGGTTAAAAATGCAAATGAAACTGCTCAAAAGATTATGGATAAAGCTCATAATGATGTTGTTCAAATAAATGATGAGTATGAAAAGGTTAAACAAGAATTTATTAAATTTAGAGCAAAATATAGAAACTTTATGAACACTCAATTAGAAACATTTGATGATCTAGAAAAAGATTTTGTTAAAAATTATAACATTTCAGATCCAATAGAAGAAGAAGAAAATGTTCAAGATGAAATAATAGAAAAAGAAATAGAACTAAATAAGGAAGAAGAAAAGCAAGAAGATTCAGAGGAACGTGCTTTATTAAATGATGAATTAAATGAAATAAAAAGCTTTTTTGTTCAAGGTGAATAAAAACAGATGTTATTTATAAAATGCATAAAAAGTTTATCTAAATAAAAAAGCATATATATAAAGGAACTAAAAGCCTTTATATATATGCTTTTTATTATTGAGTTTATATTGGATACACAATAAATAGAGAGTACCACCATCGCTTAATTTTGTGAGTGTTTTGAACTAATTTTGTTCTTTATATGTATTTGGTTTGAAAAATTTTTTATCTACTTTTTTGTATTTCAGATTCATTAAATTTATTATTTAATATTAATATATCAACTCTTCTATTAGCAGATCTGCCTTCCTCAGTGTCATTTCCTTTAACAGGTCTATATTCTCCATAACCTACAGCTGATAATCTTTCAGCCTTAATATTTCCCTGAGAAATTAAAAATTCAACAACATTTGAGGCTCTATCAGATGATAGCTGCCAATTGGAATGAAAATGTTCTGTATTAATAGCTACATTATCAGTGTGACCTTCAACACGGATATAATTGTCTATTCCATTTAAAACTTTTGATATAGAAACTAATTTATTATGCCAGTCACTTTTTACGGCATCATCACCACTATTAAAAAGTACACTATCATTAAAACTTATTAAAAGTCCTCTTTCTTGAATTGAAGTTGTAACGCTTCCTTTTAATTCTGAATTTTCTACAAGTTCATCAACTTTCTTTTTTATATCAGCTAATTTTTCGGCTTCAGTCAGAGCCTTTAAAGTTTCTTCATCTACAATAGCAGGTGTATTAGAACTATCAGATACTGCAACTACATTTTCTCCGTTGCCAGAATTAAAACCTATTTTTAGTGAGTGCGCAAGAGCGTCAGCTTTCTTGTTATCCACATTAGAAATTGCATACATCATTAGAAAGAAAATCATAAGTAAAGTTATAAAGTCTAAGTAAGAAAGCATCCATCTTTCGGTATTATCTTTTTCTTTTTTTATTCGTCTCATAATTTATACCTCTTTTAATCATCTTCTTCTAATAATTTGACTTGAGATTCAGTTAAGTAGCTAGAAAGCTTATTAACTAAAGTATTTGGATTAACTCCTTCTTGAATTAATAGAACAGCTTCAATAATCATTTCTTTTTCAATAATTTCTTCTTTATTAAGTTCTTTTAATTTACTAGCAACAGGAAGCCAAAAAAGGTTTGCAGTACCAAGACCATATAAGGTTGCTATAAAGGCAACAGCGATTCTTCCTCCCATTGCAGCAGCATCACTTAAATTGCTAAGAACTATAACCAAACTTGTTATTGTTCCAACAATACCCATGGTAGGAGCATATCCGCCAGCAGCTGATAGCATTTCAATACAGTCTTCATGTCTCGATATAAGGTTATCTAATTTAGTGTTTAAAATACCCTTAACAGTAGATGGTTCTACTCCATCAACAACCATTTGTAATCCTTTTTTTATAAAAGGGTCTAAATTAGTATCTGATAATTCAGAGTCTAAACTTAAAAGGCCATTTTTTCTTGTTCTAAGCGATACACCTTTAAAGTAAGTGATATGTGCTTGTAAATCCAAGTCTCTTTTTTTAAAAGCAATAGACAAGATTTTTGGAAGCTTCTTTATTATTTTTGAAGGAAACGAAATTCCTACAGCACCTATTGTTCCTCCTACAACTATTAAAAATGCATTAGGTTGAATTAATGCCAAAGGAGCACCGCCTTCGAAAATAAAACCTGCTATTATACAGGCAAACGCGAATATTAAGCTCATGACTGTCATAATGTCCATAAATAAAATCCCCCTTATAAGAAATAACATAAGTTAAAATATTATGTATAATAAGAAAATACTAGTGGAATACCCACTTATATTGATTAAGCATAACATAATATAAAATAATTGTAAAACATAATACTTAGCAGAAAAGTATAAATGTAAATGTTTTAATTAAGTGAAATATTTACATTTATAGTTGGTTTATAATAGGAATATATTGAGTTTTCAATTGTAAAGTAGAAACTATTATATTATAATGTTGAAGTAATACACTTGAAGGAAAGGAATATTGATTTATGGAGAATGATGTTTTTATAATTGAAGAAAAAGACCAAGGAACGAGAATTGATAAATATTTGGCACAAGTTTTTGTTGATAAATCAAGATCTTTTATTCAAGGGCTTATTGAAAAGGAAAGCGTTAAGGTTAATGATAAAATTCCGAAAAGTAATTATAAGTTAAAGGCATTTGATAAAATTGAAGTAGAATTTAAAGAGCCAGAAATATTAAAAATAGATGCAGAAAATATACCTATAGATATATTATATGAAGATAAAGATGTCATAGTTGTTAATAAAGCGCAAGGAATGGTTGTTCATCCAGCACCTGGGAATTATAATGGTACTTTAGTTAATGCCTTGCTATTTCATTGCAAGGATTTATCTAGTATAAATGGAGTCATAAGACCCGGAATAGTTCATAGAATTGATAAGGATACATCTGGAGTTTTAGTAATTGCTAAAAATGATGAAGCTCATAATAAACTGTCAGAACAATTAAAAGATCATTCCATGAAAAGAGAATATTGTGCTTTAGTCGAAGGAAGACTAAAAAATGAAAAGGGTACTATCAATAAATCATTAGCAAGAAATAAAAGAGATAGATTAAAAATAGGAATTGTAGAAGGTGGAAAAAGAGCAGTAACACATTATGAAGTGATTGAAAGATACAATGGATATACCTTAATAAAGTGTATATTAGAAACTGGTAGAACTCATCAAATAAGAGTACATATGGCATCAATTGGATTCCCTTTAGTTGGAGATCCTCTTTATGGTTTTAAAAAACAAAGATTTAAGTTAAATGGGCAAATGCTACATGCTAAGACTTTAGGATTTATTCATCCAACTCAAAATACATATGTTGAATTTACTACAGAATTGCCAGAATATTTTAAGGTTTTAATAGATAAATTAAGAAATGAACTTAAATAACAAGATTAATTAATGTATTCATAAATACGGTAAGCTGTAAAAAAACAGAAGTGAAAATTTGATTATATGCTATTAGGACAATATTTGTTTTTCAATTTAATCGAAAAATTTTAGGAAATAAAATTAGGTTATTACTTATTTAAGATTATGGAGGGATAATATGAAATTAAAAGCTGTTTTATTAGATGAAAAGGCTATAAATAGGACATTAATAAGAGTTTCTCATGAAATTATAGAAAGAAATAAAGGGGTGGAGGATTTAGTTTTACTTGGAATTAAGACTCGAGGATTTCCACTCGCACAAAGAATTGCAAGCTATATTAAAGGAATAGAAGGAAAAGAAGTTCCTGTTGCTTCTGTAGATATAACCTTATATAGAGATGATTTAACCATTGTAAATGAGAATTTGGAAGTTAGAAATTTAGATTTAGGTTTAGAAATAAAAGATAAAAAAATAGTTATTGTAGATGATGTTTTATACACTTGCAGAACAGTAAGAGCAGCAATAGATGCTATTATAGATGTAAGCAGACCAACAGCTATTCAATTAGCAGTATTAATTGATAGAGGTCATAAAGAGCTCCCTATTAGAGCGGATTATGTGGGTAAAAATATTCCTACAGCCAAAAATGAAATAATAGCAGTTTCATTAAAGGAAACTGATGGAGAAGATTCAGTTAAAATATATGATTCAAATAATACTAAAAAATTCAAGTAGTTAATTTGAATAGAGGAGAATATAGAAGTATGTATGATTTAATTGCAACAAGCACATTTGGAATAGAAAGTATAACTGCAAAAGAATTAAAAGCACTAGGATATGAAGATTTAAAGATTGAAAATGGAAAAGTAACCTTTGAAGGTGATGAAATGGATATTGCAATAGCTAACATTCATTTAAGAACTGCAGATAGAGTTCTTATAAAAATGGCTGAGTTTGAAGCAAGATCCTTTGAAGAACTATTCCAAGGAACGAAAAAAATAGAATGGAGTAAAATAATACCTATAGACGGTGTTATGCATGTTGTTGGAAAGAGTATTAAATCAACACTTCATAGTGTTCCAGATTGCCAGTCCATAGTAAAAAAAGCAGTTGTAAAGAGCATGAGTGAAAGCTATGGAATTGAGAAGTTTAGTGAAAGTGGTCCAATTTATAAAATAGAAGTATCGATATTAAAAGATATTGTTACCTTAACAATAGATACAACAGGACCAGGATTACATAAAAGAGGATATAGAGAGCTTGCAGGAATTGCTCCGTTAAAAGAAACTCTAGCAGCATCAATGCTTTTAATTTCAAGATGGGGTGATGAATTTGAACTAATAGATCCATTTTGTGGATCAGGAACAATATTAATTGAAGCTGCTATGATAGCTCAAAATATTGCACCAGGAATAAATAGAAACTTTGTGTGTGAAACATGGCCATCTGTAAGTAAGGATGTTTTTAGCAGCGTGAGAGAAGGCGCTAAAAGATCAGAAAAGTATAAAGATATAAATTTAATAGGATATGATATTGATTATAAAGTTATTAAGGTTGCTATGGAAAATGCTAAAAAAGCTGGAGTTGATCAATATATAAAATTTCAAAAAAGAGATTTTATGGAGTTTTCAACTTCTAGGAAATATGGTTTTATAGTTTCTAATCCACCATATGGAGAAAGAATAGGAGAGGAAAAAGCATTAAATCTTCTTTATAAGCATATGGGTATTACTAAGAAAAAGTTAGAAAGCTGGGATTTTAACATATTAACTTCATTTGAAACTTTTGAAAAAGTTTTTGAAGTTAAGTCAACTAAAAATAGAAAGTTGTATAATGGTAAAATTAAATGTTATTATTATCAATATTTTGATAATAATAAGATTAAGAATTTTGGAGATACATTAATCAATCAATTGATGAATTAATTAATTAAAGAATATTAAACTCTAAGTTAATTAATTAAAGATTATTAGCTAGAAAATTAATTAATTGAAGTAAATAAATAGAAATATGAAAAGATATTTACAATGTTTTTTTCACATGATAAAATGTACGTAAATAGATGTTGATGGCAAAGGTGCTAACAATCTGATAAAGTTGTTAGCACCTTTTTTGGCTTAAATAAATAGTTAAATTAAAATTTGTTTTTAATAATATAGTGCAAATAATATGACAAGTTTGGTAAAAATTTTAAATATTGTAAAAGGGAAGGAGTTCAAATAATGACAGAAGTATATCAAAAAATGGCAGAAAAAATGCCTAATATGAGTAAGGCGCAAGAAAAAATAGCAAAATATATTCTATCACATCTAAATAGCACACCTTTTCTAACTGTAGAAAAATTAGCTAATTTATCTGGAGTTAGCATTGCAACTGTTACTAGATTTGTAATCTTTCTAGGATATAAGGGTTATCCAGAATTTTTAAAGGATACTCAAGAATCTATTAAGCAGCAAGTAAATAATATTGAACGTATAAAAATAGATTCTGAAAAAAGCTGTGGTGAAGAAAGAGATATTTACGAAGTATTTTCAGAAGATTTAAATAATATTAAATTGACTATGGAGGAATTAAATTTAGATGAATTAAAAAAAGCTGTTAGTTTATTATTAAATGCGAAAAGAGTATATATAGTTGCAAGAAGAAGTTCGTCTGCACTCGGAACATTCCTTAAATATTATCTTGATTTAATGTTTAATAATGTTCATTTAATTGAAAATATAGAGCAAATACCAAAACAAATTAATGAATTTACTGAAGAAGATGTAATTATAGGTATTAGCTTTGAGAAATATGCTAGAAGTACCGTAGAAATTTTTACACATTTAAAGAAAAAAGGTGCTACAACTATATCAATTACAGATAACATGTTATCACCACTTGTGCCATATTCAGATGTAACCTTAACAGCTGTAAGTAAAAGTTCAGCATTTATAGAATCCTTTGCAGCGCCGTTAAGTTTAATTAATGTTTTAATTGTATATATTGAAAAAGAAAAGAAAGATTTCTTTAACATTAATGTAGAATTATTAGAAGAGGCTTGGAAAAAATTTGACTTATTTATTTAATTTACAATGCAATAGAGGTATAAGCTTAAGTTTTCATGATTAAAGCTCATATCTCTATTTATTATATTCATTAAACGAGAATTTTATAGGAAATTTAATCCTTAAAATCTAAGTTATTTAATATACATTATTAATAACATTCTATCACCACAATTAAAGGAAATCTCTAAGGAAGAAAATAAAAAAGCTAGTAAAACCACATTTCCTTTTATAGTTTTACTAGCTTTATATCAAAATTATGATTTGAATAAACTATTAAAATCATTTGGATTTATAATTAGAGTTTTATTGGTATGATAAATTACCATACCAGGCTTTGAACCATTTGGCTTTTTCAATTCTTTTACTTTTGTATAATCAACAGGTATTTTCAAGGACTCTTTACCCTTACTGTAAAAGCCAGCAATTATTGCAGCTTCTTCGAGGGTTTTATCTGGAATTTCAAAAGCACAAATAATAACATGTGAACCTGGAATATCTTTTGCATGAAGCCAAAGATGATTCTTATTTGCGAATTTTAAACTTAAATAATCATTTTGCAAGTTATTTTTTCCAACATAGATATCAATTCCATCACTAGAAACAAAATGCAAAGGCTTTGAAGTTTTTTGCTTTTTAGAATTTTTATTATTTTTTCTATATCGTACATATCCAGTTTCAATTAATTCATTTTTTATTTCTTCAATTTCAACATAGTTATCAGCATTCAATATATTAATAAGTACAGAACTTAAATATTCTATTTCTTCAATATTTTTTTCAAGCTGAACCTTAGCATATTCTTCTGAAGTTTTTAGCTTATTATATTTCTTATAATAATACTGAACATTTTCAGATGGAGTTTTTGTTTCATTTAAAGTTATTTTTAGGTATTCTTCTTTCTCTTCATTATAAAAATTTAATAAAGAACATTCTTTATCGCCTTTTTTTATAGTGTAGATATAAGATGTTAGAAGATCACCCTTTATTCTTAAAGACTCTTTTTCTTCACATTCTACAAGAGTTTCTTTAAGGATACGGGTTTTTTTATTACATCTTTCAATATTTGTATTAACAAGCTTTTGTAAATCGATAGATTTATTTTGTAGTCTATCTTGTTTATCTTTTTTTTGATAAAAAGCATCCATTAAAGTATTAGGATTATTATATGGGATCTTCAAAAATTCATCTTTTAAAGTCTTTAGATCTAAGCAATAAAAATCCTTTAATACGCCTATTTTATTTGTATATATATTATAAGAGATATTTTCTTGCAAATTATCTGTGAATTTCTTAAAATTTTCATAAATTTCTGGTCTTGTAGGTGAATTATTAGATTCAATAGTGTTATAATATAATTCGCTAGATAATAATTTACTTATTCCAGTAAAACAATTAGAATAAAAGTTAGTATCAAAAATAATAGAATTTTTACTTATATAAGAAGATAGTTCTTCATAAGTAGCAGAAATAGGATTTAATTTAGTAGATGATGGCGGATAAACATAATTAACGCCAGGATATAATACTCTAAAGCTATTTATATCAGGTGTAATATGTTTTATAGATTCCATGACTTTGTTGTCTCGATTTCTAACTAAGGTTATATTCGAGTGACGTCCCATAATTTCAACAATAAGGGAGTATACACTATCAAAACCTAATTCATCTCTATTTTCAATTTGTATTATCATAATTCTATCATTATCTTTTTGCATAAGGCTTATAATTCTGCCTCCTAATATGTATTTTCTTAGAACCATTAAATACATAGGAGCCTTTATTGGATTTGGTTTAATAGAATTTGTTAAATGAATTCTTGCAAATCTAGGAGATGCAGAAATCAAAAGTTTTATATTACTACGATCTTTTCGTATAGTTAAAATAATTTCATCTTTTTCAGGTTGATTTATTTTATCTATTTTAGAATTTAATATTGATTTTTGTAAATCATTGACTAAACTATATAAGTAGATACCATCTAATGCCATGTTGTGTCATCCTTTCTTAGTGTAAGGCTCATGAAAGAAAATAACGAGTCAAATATGCGATGTATATTTTGCATCAGACAAGGAGGATGGATACCTCATATCCGTACTATTAGGTGAAATAATGACTATGCAGTATGATACAAAATGGACTAGCATACTGACGTGTTATTTTTTTGAATGTGCCAATCTAAGAATAGTATAACATTATAGGTATATAATTATCAATTATTAGCAAAATATGAAAGTATGCGTATAAACTAATAATTATTTTAGTGTATTATATTTTAGTAATAATTGAATCTTTAGCACAGTAGATAACATTAAATTTGTTAATCAGGGGGAAGTAAAAATGAATTTTTTTAAAATGCAAGGGGCAGGAAATGATTTTATATTTATTGAAGATTTTGATTATAAAATTAAAGATGAATGTAAACTCGCAAAAAAGCTTTGTGATAGACATTTTGGAATAGGCGGTGATGGATTAGTTATTGTTAGAAAATCAGACATAGCTAATGCAGAAATGGTAATAATAAATGCAGATGGTTCAAGAGCTAATATGTGTGGAAATGCTATAAGATGTTTTGGAAAATATGTTTATGAGCATAAAATAGCAAGCGGAACTAAATTTTCTGTTAAAACTGGAGATGGAATTAAGGAAATTGAAATAATATTAGAAAATGCCAAGGTTAAATATGTAAGAGTATATATGGGAAAACCATCTTATAATGGAGTTCATATACCTTTGAATAATGTAGAAAGACTTATAGAACATGAAATTAATGTGGATGATAAAACTTATAGTATAACAACTGTATTAATGGGAGTACCTCATACAGTTATATTTGAAAAAGATAGAGAATATAAAGTTATAGAAGAAGGAGCTAAATTAGAAAAGTTAGATTTATTTAAAGAAGGAAGTAACATTAATTTTGTAAAGATAATAGATGAAACTCATATAAGAGTTAATACATGGGAAAGAGGAGCAGGTGCTACTCTTGCTTGTGGAACAGGATGTTCAGCAGCAGTTGTTGTAGCTAAAAGATTAGGGCTTGTAGATAATAAAAAAGAAATTTTTGTGAAAGCACCAGGTGGAGAATTAGTCATAGAAGTTTTAAGTGACGATGTATATATGAAAGGACCAGCAGAGGTATCTTTTGTAGGAGAAATTTCATTGTAATGTTACAAAATAATTTATATACAAATTTAAAAATAGTAAGTAAAGTTATATATATTTCTAATTGCAAAATAAAATTCAATTTTAATAGAAAATTATTAAAGAAGAGGGAGTAAGATGAAATCATTAAAACGAAAGTGTTTGAGTATTTTAGCTTTCATTGTTCTTCCTCTGTTTATATTAGGTTGTTCAGAAAAAAAGCCAAAACCACCTGATGTGACAGAGGAAATAAAATTAAATGCGGGGGCTGTATTAAAAAGTGAAGAAGGAACTTATAAATTATATAATTATGAAAATGGAAAATATGAGCAGACTAAAACAAATAATATTATTTTAGCCTACGATAAAAGCAGCTCAAACTATATATCAATTGAAGATAGCAAAGCTTATGCGATTAATAGTGGACAAAAGTTTGAAATTAAAGCTTCAGGTTATAGCCAGCTTAAATTATCTAAAGATGGAAAATATATATCATATTTTATTGAGGATAATGGACTTAAGTTAAAAATATTTGATATAAATGAAAAGAAAGAAATAGAAATGAAATCTAATGTTTCAATATCAGGAACTTTATATGATTGGTATGATGTTAATACTTTAGTATATTATGGAGTCAGTAATGATGGAGTGAATGGGTTATTCACATATAATATAAAAGAGAATACAGAAGAGTTGCTTTATAAAATTAAAGAAGGATATTTGGCATTTATAAAAGGAACTATAGACAATGTAATATTCTTACAATTAACATTAGAAAACAAGAAAGAATTAATCATGATAGATAAGAAAACAAAGGATGTTAAGCTTTTAACAGATAATATAGAGGAACTTTCAGACATAATTATAAATAAAGAAAAGATATATTTTACTGGCAAAATTTCTGATAATATTAATTCAGTGTATGAATTAAATAATAATAAAGCAAAAAGACTAGTTTATGATTTTCCTACTGTAGTTAAAATAAAAAAGGGACTTAAAGTAGATGAAAATGGAAATATCTTATTTGTAGGTTCTAATAATGCAAGTTCTAATGAAGAACAAGTTTACACATATGCACAAGATGGCAGTATAAGCACAGTATCTAAAAATTCAACAGATTTTGTGTTTTTAGATTATAGAAGTTAATAGAAAAGGTGAACTTGATGAGGGGATATAACTCTTATTTTTAATAATTATAGAAATTAAGGAGAAGAGCATGATTAAAAATTTTAATTTAAATAATCTAGATAATGTAATGAAAATCTGGATTGATACTAATTTAGAAGCTCATAATTTTATACAAAAAGAATATTGGATTTAAAATTTTGAAATAGTAAAGTAAAAATTTCCAGATGATGACATTTATGTATTTGAAGAAGATAATATTATAAAAGGTTTTATAGATATTATAGAATGAAGTTATATAGCAGGACTTTTTGTAAAGAAGGAATATCAAGGAGAAAGTATAGGGAAGAAGTTAATGAAGTATTGTAAATTGAAGTATCCCTATCTTATATTAGATGTTTTTATAAAAAATGAAAAGGCAGTGAATTTTTATTATAACAATAATTTTAAAGCTTTAAATGAACATGTTAGTCAAGAGGCTAAAGAAAAGGAATATTTAACGTCTTGGAGTTTAGAAGAGACTAAGTTATAGTAAAATATTCGTTAAAAAATACCACGTTATTCAGAAATGAATGGTGGTATTTTTTGTTAAATTTGAAAATGAAGAGTATTGAGGTTGACTTAATAAAAATAATAAAATATAATAATAATGAAATTCGTTATCAATTATATTTTGAGGAGTAGAAACATGATTTTTATTTGTACATTTGTTTTAGTAACACTTTTAGCACTACTTTTTACAAAATCTATTAAAAAGAATTCCTATATTTATTATTTAAGTGCAGGAGTTATTGCGATTATTACATCTATTTATGAAATTTTAAGGATAACATCTAATATGAAAATTGAGGGATTTCTTCTTACTCTCGAAAAAACTTCTATAAGAGGATTAATATCAATATCATTTTTTATATTAGTAATGTATGCAGGAGCTTTAAATTCAAAGTGGACAATTACAAAGAATTTGAGAAGTATTAGAGCAGAATTAGCAATACTAGGATCTATTACTATGCTGCCTCACGGAATTATATATTTCGCTCGATTTTTAATACTTAAACTTCCAAAGATTATAAGTGAAGGTACATTCCCAATATTATATTTTTCTTATATAGCTGTTGGAATTATCGGATTTATTATAATGATACCATTATTTATAACATCCTTAAAAAAGGTAAGATGTAAAATAAAAGGACTTCAATGGAAAAGACTGCAAAGATGGGCATATTTATTTTATTTATTAGCTTATGTTCATATCTTACTAATACTCTTAAATGAAAAAGAGATAGATTGGCTAAGATTAAGTACATATACAATAATTTTTGGTGGATATATGAGTTTAAGATTATTGAAATATAGGGAAAGTAAACCCAAAGAAGCTTTTATATTGAGCCAAAGTAGTAATTAAATTTAGAGATAGATTAAATGTAAATGCCACAAATTTATATAAATGAACTTGTGGTGTTTTTATTTTACAATATTGAATATGGTAGGTTAACTAACAAATTATTATTTTTTAATTTAAGAAGAATATTTATAAATCCAAATTTATTTTGACATGCCTAAAATTGCACCTGAAACAAAAGGTACTAACCCAATAATCCACACGACGATACTAAATTTGTGAAAATTAGCTTTAGTTTTTTCATTATTTTTAATTAAAACAATTGTTGCCCAAAGTGCATGAAAAAGCATTAAAATTATAGCTAATAAACCTGTTATACCATGAAAATTAAATTGAAAACTTCCCATAGCAATTTTACTCATAAGAGTTGTACCTAAAGTATCAAATATTAATCCTAAGTAAAATGTAAATAGGTGCCATATTTTTAATTCTTTTTGTATTTTTTCAATCCATACACCAATTGTATAAAATATAAGTGCTAATGTAATAGACATAATTGCATAAACTAACATAGTGACTCTCCTAACATAACTTTTAGTAAAAATTTATTGTGAACAATACTATTATTAGTTATTTCATATTGCAATATTCTTATAAACTTAAATTAAGTAATAATTAATTTAGAGAAGAAAAAAATCAATTGTAGATATTAATAAATATAAATTGGGGAATGAATATATAATTGAAGGTTCCCCAAATTTTGAACGGAGAACAGTTCGTCTAAGGCTAATTAGAAATTTTCAACATTAAATTATATACGGCCCAATTTATATCGTATAGAATATCGCAGATTCATTATTTAGAATGAATCTGTGATATTTTTTATATGAAATTTTAATAAATCGTGAAGAAAGAAGGGAAAGTAACATGGATAATTATGAAGCAATATTCTATAAAGTAGTATTATTTTACGAAATAATGAAAAAGAGTATAGAGATAGCTTCATAAGCTTAAAGTTAGAATGACTTGTCTTATGGATATTAGCTCATAGTTACAAAAAGAGGATTAATGTAAATGGGTAATATTTAGAATAATTGCAATATAGAATTAATATATATAAGATTGTAATGCAGAATACTTTTATTTGATATTGATATGCGAATTATTTGGAATAGAAAGAATTTTAACTTATGAAGCTAATAAATTTTTATAGAAACAAGAGATCAAGGAAGAGTATTTTTTACAGAAAATGAACCTGGCTATACTGACAGTTATAATTTTAATAGTGAAACATTTACAGAGTATTTAGAGGATGAAGTTAAGTGTATAGCATTGTTTTTAGTGGGAGATAATTATAATAGATTTTACACTATATAAAGAGAAAGGATGAAGTAAGATGTTAGAAAGTGCAACAATAACAATGCCTTATAAGGAATTAGACGAATTGCTACAAGAGATGAAAATCTTAAAGGAAAAGATTAAATGCATACCTGTGGAAGTGGATGAAGAAGATCCATTAAAAAATGGATTAGATATAATATTTGATTTATTAGAAGAGGCAAGTAAATATACAGAATCTAATGAAAAGCAATATTTTATTTACAAGGGCATGGAAATGTATTGTAATTTATTTAAAATATCAGCAAAAGAATTGCTGCAAAATATACAAAAGGGAATAGAACCAAAGTAATGTAAAATACTAAAAAATAAATTAAAAAAGGGGCTTTAGCTCCAATACATAATAATATTAAATTAAATTCATATTTTCATGTCAGAAAATAATATTCAAGAACGAATATTATATTGAGTGTATAATACTCTTAATACTTAATACCTGATATAAAATATCCTGTGAAGTCGAAATTTTAAGTTTATACTTGTGAGATATGTAGACGATACAGGAGATTTTAAATATGCTTATAAGTCAATAAAAACAAAAAATACTTTTGGGAAAAAGCGGAATTCATCTATAATCTAAATAGATAATATCTAATTGTTTAATTTTCATATAGATGTAATGCTGTATTAAATTTTATATAATTATTATATGAGGTGAAGCATATGAGCAATGACGTAAATATAATATTAGAAAAAATAAAGATAACACCAATAATTTATTCTGGTAAAAAATCAATAGTAATATTATCTAGTAACGATGCAAAATTGAGTGCTGAAAGTTTTAATAAAGCTATTGAGTATATATGGGAAAATAACTTAGTTAAAATATTAAAGGTAGAACGTAGAAATATCTACATAGTAAAGGCATATATAGATATTACAGCGTAATTTTTTGAGAACTCTAGAAATAGAGTTCTTTTTATGTAAACTATAAATTTTTTTGAATTTAAAGGCTAGTTATATCAATGGTTTGAACAGTGTGAAAGGCAAAAGTGTTATTATGAAGTGGACATGGTGCAGCCACTTTTTTGTTCAATAAAAGTAAGATACTGATTTTTTAAATTCAAATATAAGGAGATTTAACATGTATAAGGAAGATTTAACATGAGTAAAGCTAAGAAGAAAAGATTGAAGCTAAATATAAAATTTATAAAAGGAAAAGCAATATGTTTTAAGTGTCGCAATATTCAAATAATCCAAGGAATAATGATACTGCAGTAGATAAAGTTGCTGATAGTACTAAAGAATTTAGATTTGAGATTCCAATAATAGTGGACAAAGAAATGCTATTATAGCTAGTTATGCAAAATATAAAGCATCTGTAAAATTAGGATTAGAAATTGTTCCAGTTATAAAAGCAGATGATTTTATAGAACAACGAATTAAAGCAGTTAGGATAATAAATTATATTAATTGTAAACTGGAACTATGAAAAACTATTAAAAGAAGCGGAATGATTAAAAATTGATGATTATAATCTGGATTTTACAGAATCTGATTAAATTCAAACTATTAGAGAATAAAATATAATCTTAAAGAAATTTAGGAATATGAAGCTTTTAATGTTGAAAAGCAGATAGAAAATTTTAATATAGATTAAGCTTTGATAGCAGAAAAGTATGAAGGAATGATGAAAACAGAGAATTTTTATGTATAAGAGTTAAATGTGAATATTAATTAAATTTTTAGTCAAGAATCCTAGATAGAATATCAGTTTGCTATAGCATAATATAGAAAAATTCAAATAAGATAGGTGGGGTTCAAAATTAGAGAATATGAAATTAAAGATGTAGATTTAAACACTGCAAAAAATTTAAAAAAAGAAATATGTGAAAAGTATAAGGTTATTCCTATAAAGGAAGATTTAAATGAAGTTATTGTGTTAACTTATGATGAAACAGAAGATGCTAAGGAGTACTTAAGTTTTATATATAATAAAAATATTGTTATTAAAGAAATAGAAGAAAAAAATTATGAAGATTTGAAGAATATAATTTTTGGAATGGAAGACAAGAGTTTAGAAGATGTTTTAATATTTAATGCAATAAAGGATAAGGCAAGTGATATTCATTTAGAGCCTCAGCAGAATTGTGTTAATGTGAGATATAGGATAAATGGTACTTTAGTTTTAGTTCATAAAATAGATGCAAGTGAATATATAACACTTGCATCAAAGATAAAATTAAAAGCTAACATGGATATAACAGAAAAAAGAAGACCTCAAGATGGGAAGATTATCGTTGAACATAATAATACAAAATATGATTTAAGGGTTTCATCTATTCCTTTAGTATATGGTGAAAAGTTAGTTATAAGAATTTTATATTGTGATAATTTTGATTATAAACTGGAAGACTTAGGTTTTTCAGATGATCAAGTTAAAATTATTAGAAAAATAATAGCATTGAAAAATGGGATGATTCTGATTAGCGGACCGACTGGTTGTGGAAAAACGACAACACTCTGTACAATATTAAAAGAAACTGATTCAAAAGTTTTGAACATAACGACATTAGAAGATCCAGTTGAAATAGTTCTTCCGAATATTAATCAAATGAGCTTAAATAATAAATTAAATATAAATTTCTCAACAGGACTTCGAAGCATTTTACGTCAAGATCCTGATGTTATTATGATAGGTGAAATAAGAGATGAAGAAACGGCAACTATGGCAGTACGTGCTTCAATTACAGGGCATAAGGTATATAGTACAATTCATTGTAAATCTGCTAGAGAGGTGTATATAAGGTTAGAGAATATGGGAATAAAACAATATTTATTAAGTGATGCTTTAGTAGGAATAATCTCTCAAAGATTAATAAAAATTTTATGTAATAAATGCAAAATTGTAGATCATGAAAATTCATCTAATAAAAGAATGGTTTATAAGAAATGTGGATGTAAGGAGTGTAACTACTCAGGATATGGAGGAAGACAAATTGTAAGTGCAGTGTATTTTTTATGTGGGGAAAATAATAAGACTATAGAGGAAATACATGAAGATAGTGATTATTTATCAAATAAGAATATGAAAGTGGATTTGGAAAAATTATTGATGGAAGGGAAAATATCAAATAGTGACTATTTGGAATTTGTTGAAGGAGAAAGACTGAATGTATAGTGAAACAAAAAATCAAATTAACAAAAAGTATAAATTGAATTTCCCACATATTAAATTGGCTGAGAAATTAAAGTTTTCTACTATACAAGAAATGCAGTTATTTAAACCTAAAGCAAATGAAGAGCAATTAGCTTTAATTACAGGTAATTTAGCTCAGCTTTATAAAGATGGAATACAAATAACTACAGCATTAGAATTGGTTTCAGATATTATGCATAATAAAACATATAAAGATAGTTTATTAAAAGTTTTAATGCTTATAAAACAAGGTAAGAGTTTATCAGAAGGATTTTCTGAATTTAAAGCCTTATATCCTGAATTTTTTATAGGAATAATAGCTATAGGAGAAAATACAGGAAAGTTATATTCAGTATTAAAAGGATTAAATATTTTTTATGATAAGTGTGCTTTTGTAAAAAGAGAAATTAAAAATGCAAGTATGTATCCATTATTTATAATTTCATCAATGATAATACTTAGTATATTTTTTATTAGTAAAATAGTACCGAGCTTTTGCGAAATTTATAAGGCTATGAATATAGAATTGCCTGCAAGCTGTAAATTTATATATGAATTAAATAATAATTTAAAAGAGAATCCTTTTCTAACTATGGTAACAATAAGTTCATGGCTATTAATACTTATAATAGTTTTTAAATATTTTTCTAAGAAAATCAATTTGGAAAAGTTTGCTAAACTCCATATAATAAAGTTGTTTTTTGAGTATATTATGGTGTTATTTTTTTCAATAATAACAAGTGCAGGAATAAATATTTCCAAGGGTTTAGAGCATTGTGAAGATAGTATAAGCTTTGTTTATTTACAAAATAAAATAAGAACCATAAATATAGATATATTAAGAGGAAGAACTCTTGCAGAAGCTTTAGAGAAAAGTGGAATGTTTTCAAAATATACCTTGGCAATAATTAAAATAAGAGAAGAATCTGGAGCTATAGAAGAGGGATTTAGGGAATTAGCTTCTAGTTTAGAATATAAATTATCAGAGGAAATAAAAAAATATCTTGGGTTTATTAGTCCTATATTTGTAGTTATAATGGCTGGCTTTATAGTCATATTTTTAGTGGGATTTGTACTTCCTCTATTTAATAATTTGAAAAGTGGAATTAGATAATGAAAAAAGATGGCTTTACATTAATAGAAACAGTAGTAAGTATATTTATATTAACTATTTTATTTAGCATAGGAACATCCTTAAATAAATTTGGAGGTAATTTATCAGACGATATGAAAAATACAGCGTATGTTTATGAAATACAAAATTTATTTTCTTATGGAAAAGCTGTTTGCAGGGAAAAAAATAAATATGGGAAAATTACTGTTGATTCTAGGAAAAATGAAATTAGATTTATAGAGGGAGCAGATAAAATAGAAAAGATTATAAACTTGCCTAAAGAAATTTCAATAGTGGATAGGTATATAAGTATCCCAATAACTCCTAATGGGAAAATATCTAAGGGGACAACTATACAACTTGTAGATGATCATAGAGAAAAACAAGATATAACAATAGGTGTCGGTGTGGATTTAATTGTAATTAAAGATGGTGAATTTGTATGAAGAAGCAAGGAAGCATATTAATTGAAGTGGCAGCCTCAATTATGATTTTGACCTTAACTACAACTTTTATTATAAGCACAGGCATACAAAACATATATATATTGAAGGAAAGAATTTTATTAGAAGAAGTTAATAGAGATGTATCTAATCTGATAAATGAGTTTAAATATAATCTGACTAAAGAAGAAATAGAAGAACTGTTAAGTGATGAGAAAATAGGATTTAAATATAATGAAGATTTTTCAAGGGAATTATTAAATTCATCTGTTAAGGAGCTTGAGAAAGGAGAAGATATTGAAATAACTAAGATTGAGGAAGATAATTTAGGTTTAAAATTAAAGATTCAAACTAATATTAAAAATGAAAAAAATGAAGTAACCATAGAAAAGGAATTTACTAAAAGCTGGTGGATGGATGAAGTTTAAGAAATATTTTAATTTAGAGAAAAGCGGAGGATTTACTATTATTGAATCCTTAGTATATATTTTTTTAACAACTATAATTTTAGTGGAAGGAATAAATTTATATGTATCAATGTATAAGTCATATATAGAAGCAAGAGCATTAACTATTAAATATAACGATTATCAAAATTTTTATATAAATTTTGATACTATTATATCAGAAGGAAATCTTGAACAAATAATAGTAGATGATAAGTCTATTCTTTTCTCAAAGGATGATAAATCGAATAATTTAAACAAGATAATTAAATCTAGTGAAGGCAAAATTGTTGTTAAATATATGAGGTTCGATGTTACAGAAGCTATAAATACTATGCTGAAAGATATAGATAGGTTTGAAGTTAAGAGAAAAGGAAAGTTAGTTTATTTAATAATATATGATAAGGAGGGGGAGGAATTTATTAGATGTATTTAAAAAAGAAAGGAACTGTTTTAATAAGTACAATGATAATATTGTACTTAATGAGCATGCTAGGATGTTTTATGTTTAGGATGATGAAAAATAACCTTGAAATAACCTCTTTATATAACTTTGATAAAGACAGATATGATTTAGATAAAAGTGAAGAAGAAATCCTTAGCAAGTTTATGACTGAAATCAATAGAACTATTAGCAAAGCAAATAAAGAAAATGCAGAGGATGAAAATATATTTTCTGAAGATTTTAAAAAGAATATAGAAGATAATATATTAGAATATTATAAGGTTAAAGATAAGTTGTTTTTGAAAACTCATAAAGATAATGAAGTAAATAGAACGCGAGAAATAAAATATTTTTTTAGAGATGAAAAATTAATATTAGTTCCAACATATAAATTTCAAGATGATGATGAACAAAATTAGGTTAAAAACGGAAAGTAAAAAGATATTTATATTTAAAATAAGTAGTAAATAAGGAGCGTATTAAATGAATAAGGATATAGTTATTATAAAGAAAAATTTCTTTATATATAATGGGGAAGAATATGATTTTGATAGGGTTACTGAAATTAATAATTTATTGAAATCTAATCTTAAAATAATAATCCTTGAAGAAGAGCTTTATGCAAAACAATTCACTACCAATATAAAAAGAAATCAGATATATCAATTTGTAGAATATAAGATAAATAATGATTTTTTGCAAAATGGAGATATATTATATGACTTTGAGAAAATTAATAATGTTATTGCTATATATTATATAAAAGGTGCTAAAAGAATAGAAAAATTATCAGAAACAGCAAATAATATCGAAGTTAAACCAATTCAATTTATTGCTAAAGATGTTATGGGAAAAGTTTTGAATAACGAAAATTTTACTTGCAGAATTTTATTGAAGTTTCAAGAATGTTATTACTACATGTCGTTTAAAAAGGGATTATTTTATAATGGTTTTGTTAATGAAGATAAAAAGCTCGTAGTTAATAAAATAATTGAAAATAATGATCTTGGAGAGCTATATTTTGATTATAATATAGAAGGGAATTTAAATTCATTAGATGAATTTAAAATTATAAAAATAAATTTAGGAGAATTAATTAATGAAAAAATATATGAGAAGCAAAAATTTTATTCCAGAAAAATTTTATAAAAAAAAGCAGGCTAATATAAATAAAAAAGAAAAGGGAATACTTTTGCTATTTTTTATATTAAATTTGATTTTGCTTCCTAGCACTGCAAAAAGTGTTGAGGATATGAAAAAAGTACCTGCAATTGATAAGATGAATATAGAAAGGAATAAACCAAATGAAATTGAATTTAATCAAATAAATTTATGGATAGAAAATATTCTTAATGAGGATATAGAAGAGGTATATATAAATAAAAATAAAGGTGAAATCATAATTAATAGTTTAGATGATATTAATAATTTGAGTACTAAGTCTATATCAATAAGTGATATTAATTTAAAAGATGACGGTAAATATAAACTAGGAGTAAATTTATATGAGTAAGATAGTTAAGTACGTTTTAATAATCATAATGATTATGCTTATGGCTGCACAAACTTTTTTTATAAATAAAGCAAATAAGGAAAAAGATGTTTCGGTATATAATGTTAAAAGTACTATAACTAAATATAAAAGTTTAAAGGAAATTAATGAAGAGTTAAGTTGTTTAAAAGAAAAAAATATCTTATCAGCAAATGAAATTAATGGGAAATGGTATGTTAAGATAAAAATAGAAGGTGATAAACAAGAACTGTTAGATGAAGTATCAAAAATTAAAAATTATGAAATAAGAGATTATATTATTACTAAGAATAGAGGAGAAAATTCTGTTGTATTAGAAATAAGTGCTAAGGAAAGTGTTTGACCATAATAAAATATAAATTTTTATTAAAAAGTAAGCAGAAATAATTGCAATTATTTCTGTCTTTTGATAAAATATGAGTGTTATGTCAACGATTAAGCATTTAGACTTAATATTTGAAGATAAAGTTACATTTTAATAGGCATATGAATAAAGATAATAGTAAATAGTATTAGCTTATTTTATATTTTATGTCTTATTTTATAAATTTGGAGGGATATTTAATGATAACAGCAGGAGATATAAGAAAAGGAACAACTTTTGAGTATGATAATTCAGTATTTACAGTAACAGAATTCTTACACGTTAAACCAGGAAAAGGTGCAGCATTCGTAAGAACTAAACTTAGAAACGTAATTTCAGGTGGGGTTACAGATAGAACATTTAACCCAACTGAAAAATTACAGGAAGCTGTAATTGAAAGAAAAGAAATGCAATACCTTTATAGTGATGGAGAATTATACTATTTCATGGATCAAGAAACATATGAACAAATTCCTTTAAACTATGAAAAAGTTGAAGATGCAATAAAATTCCTAAAGGAAAATATGTTTGCCACAATTAAGTTCTTTAAGGGGGATGCATTCTCAGTAGAAGCACCAAACTTTGTTGAATTATTAATTACACATTCTGAACCAGGTGTTAAAGGAAATACAACTACTAATGCATTAAAACCAGCTACTCTTGAAACTGGTGCAATAGTAAATGTTCCTATGTTTGTTAATGAAGGTGATGTTATAAGAGTAGATACTAGAACTGGCGATTACATGGAAAGAGTTTAGTATTTATATATGAGTTGCTAAGCATAAAGCTTAGCAACTTTATTTATATATAATGGTTATATTAGATATCTTAAATTTACGTTATAATAAATAAAGAATAAGTAAAAAGGGAGTGGGAAGCTATGGAAGAACTTAAAAGCAAAATTGAAGAGTTAAAAAATAGTTTGTCTAAAATAGAAAATGAGGAATATAAAGAGTGCTTTAATAGTGTAACTTCAATTTTAGAAATTATGAATGAAAAAATTGAAGAGTTAGCTGTAAATCAAGAAACTCTTGAAGAAAATATTAAATTTATGGATGATGATTTAAGTAACATTCAAGATGAGTTGTTTGAAGAATTATCTATAGATGAGTTAAACGACATTGAAGATGAATATACAGAGATTACTTGTGTTCATTGTCATAAACCAGTTTTTATGGAACAATCTACATTAACGAACAATGATGAAATTCCATGTCCTTACTGTAATAAAAATCTTAAAGATAATTAAATATATTGTTCTAAAAAAGTTTATTCATTTAAATTTATTTTATATTCTTTAGCAATGCAAACAAGTTAAATTTGCAAATTATGAATTTTAGTAATTAGAACCTATATAATAATATATAAATGTTAAAATATTAAAGGGCTATCTTAAAATTTGATTTAAGATAGCTTTTTTTTAAATGTGTTTAATTATATTTCAGTAATAATTTAGGTTAACATTACATATTAATTAAATAAAAGACGCGAGAGGAGGCAATGAGGATTTTGAAAGGTGAAGAAGAAATCATAGGGATTTTTCCACTTGAAATAGGAAATTTACTTAAGGATAGATTTCTTAAAGAACAAATATATGAAATTAGAATTAAAATTCAAAAACCTATTTTAATTTATTCAAAAAATGGGGAAAGCATTATAAATTATATACCTTCAAAGGAAGACTTGAAAAGTATGATTCAAAAAATTTCTAATTATTCACTATATGCTTATGAAGAAGATATACGACAAGGATTTATAACTATAAAGGGTGGACACAGAATTGGTATAGCCGGTGAATGTGTTATGGAAAAAGGCGAAGTTAAGACTATAAGAAATATTTCATCTATTAATATAAGAATTTCCAGAGAAGTTATAGGATGTTCAGATAAGATTATTAGATTTATTGTTTCTGAACATAGAATTTATAATACCATAATAATTTCACCACCTAAATGTGGTAAGACAACAATTTTAAGAGATATAGCAAGGAATATATCAAATGGAATACCTTCCTTAGGTGTAAAAGGGCGAAAAGTTGTTGTTATAGATGAAAGAAGCGAAATAGGAGCTTGTCATTTTGGAATTCCTCAAAGTGATTTAGGAATTAGGACAGATGTTTTAGATAATTGTTTAAAAAGAGAAGGGCTTATTATGGCTATTAGAAGTCTTTCACCAGAAGTTTTGATTTGCGATGAAATTGGAACTAAAGGTGATATTGAAGCATTTATGATGGCTTTTAATTCAGGTGTGAATATAATTACTACAATCCACGGCTTTACAGTTGAAGATTTATATAAGCGAAAAGTTTTTTCTGATTTGCTTGACAATGAAATTTTAGAACGATCTATAATTTTAAGTAATAGACATGGAATTGGAACAATTGAAAAGGTATTTAGTCTAAAGGGTGGTGAAAATATATGCTTAAAATAATTTTTATAATTAGCATATTTATTATAAGTACCTACATAGGCTTTGCATATGGAGAAACTTTTAGAAGAAGGCAAGATGAGCTTAAAGAAATTTTAAAAGGCTTAATAATTCTTGAAAATGAAATTGTATATGGAACAACACCTTTGCCAGAGGCCTTTGAAAAAATTTCTAATAAGTTATGTGAACCTTCCAGTATATTTATTAAAGCTATTACAAATAGGTTGGTAAAAGGTGATGTAGAAAGTGTATATGAAGGTGCCATAGAAGAGTTTGCTTTGTTAGAAAATAAATTTTATTTATATGATGAGGATAAAAAAGTAATGGTAGATTTCTTTAAGTCTCTTGGTGAATCAGGTGTTTATGGACAAGAAAAGATATTTTCTTTAGCAATTGAAGGGATAAAAATGAATTTACGAGAAGCTGATGAAATTGCAAAAAAAAATATAAAGCTTTATAGGTATCTTGGAATCTGTTTAGGTGCAATGATAATAATATTTATAATATAAAGTTCTCAAGTATTTAATTTAGAAAAATAAATTAATAAGGCATATTCAAAAATTATATAAAAAATTTCATAGAGATGTAAAATCAATTGACAAGTACCCATGGTCAATTGTCAATTGAAGCAAATAAGGATTGGGGGAAGGTAAATGCATGATATAAGTATTCTTTTTAAAATTGGTGGGGCAGGAATACTTCTGGTGGTTTTAGATAAGGTATTAACTAGTAGTGGAAAAGGGGAAATAGCAGCCATTACTAATATTGCAGGAGTTGTAATAATTCTTCTAATGATAATTTCAATTATAGGAGATTTATTTAGTACTGTTAAAACTATGTTCATAATGTAGGTGTAGTTATGTTAATAATAAAAATAGTAGGAATATCATATGTAACATTATTTGTTATATTGTTATTTAGGAATTCCAAAAGTGAATTGAATACATTACTTACTTTAACTGCTGGATCATTAATTTTCCTTATTATGATAGAACCACTTAAAGAGATAATTGATTTTTTAAGACAAATTGCTGATAAAGCCAATATAGATACAGTTTATATTGGGATAGTATTAAAAATTTTGGCAATAGCATATATAGCATCATTTTCGAGTGCTTTGTGCAAGGATGCCAATGCAGATAGCCTTGCAGCACAAATAGATCTTTCAGGGAAAATAATGATTTTAGTACTTGCTATTCCAATACTTATGGCTGTATTAAATTCTATATTACAGATAATGTAGGTGTTATTTATGAAGAAGATAAGAAGAGTTACTTTTATATTAATAATAGGTTTTATAATTAATATGATTATGGAAATAATTCCGAATTATACATTTTTTGAAGGTGACAATGTTTATGCAGGTGAATTTGAAAGTAATATAAGTATAAACAGTAGTATACATGAAGCTAGTAATTTAGGAGGTAAAGAAAAGAATGATATTCAAATAGAAAATAAACAAAATGAAAACAAAGAATTAGATAATAAAAAATATATATTTAGTGAAGGAGAAACTAAAAAAAGTGTAGCCAATGAACCAGAAAGTAAAAAATTTAGAGTCAATAAATTAGAAAGTAAAAATGGATCTGATAAATTAGAAGCAAAACAAGTTATCGAAAATGAAATCAGTATAGATGATTTAGGAGGAAGTGCAAAGGAAGAAATTAATTCCCTATATGATTATATAAAGAAGATGAAAACAGATGAGGAACTTATGGATACTCTCAATCCAGTGGATTATATAAAAGAATATATTAAGGAAGGCACAGGGAATCTTTCTTTTCATAATATTTTAAATGCAGTTTTAAGCATTGTTTTTAAGGAAGTTAAAAGTGTTTTAAAACTCACATTATCAATAGTTACAATAGCAATAATATGTTCACTACTGAAAAATCTTCAAGATGCATTTTCAGATGAAAGCATATCTCAAGTTGCTTTCTATGCCTGTTATGCATTGATAATAATGATTCTTTCAAAGAGTTTTATAATTTCAATTTCAGTTGCAAAAGAAGTAATAATCAATATTTCGGATTTTATGAGTGCTCTGCTTCCAATACTTATTACTATGATTTCTCTTGCAGGAGGAATTACATCAGCTGTAACCTTAGATCCAATTGTACTTGGTGCAGTTGTATTTATACCTAAAATTTATTCTAATATTATAATTCCAATGATACTAATGATTTTTGTATTAGAATTTGCAAATAATATCTCTTCAGAGCACAAAATAACAAATTTATGTAAATTATTTAAGCAGATCACCATATGGTTTCAAGGGATTATAGTGACAGTCTTTATAGGGTTATTAACAATTCGAGGAATAACAGCAACTACTATGGATGCAGTAACACTTAAAACAGCAAAATTTGCAGTAGACAATTTTATTCCTATAGTTGGAAAAGCTTTTTCAGATGCAATTACATCTGTTGCAGGATATTCACTGGTAATAAAAAATGCTATAAGTTCCATTGGGTTGGTTGTAATTATTTTAATTCTATTACATCCATTGATTAAACTTATATTAATTACATTTATATATAAATTATCAGCATCATTAATTGAACCAATAAGCGATTCAAGGATAACAAAATCCTTGGAAGCAGCAGGAAATTCTATGGTATTAATAACATCATGTGTTTTAACTGTAAGTTTAATGTTCTTTATATTGATTGGTATTATGGCATCATCTGGAAGATTTATAGTTGGGGGATAGGACTTATGTTTATAGAAACTCTTAAGAATATTGTGATAACCCTTGTGACTATGCTTATATTCATAAGTGCTGTAGAGCTTATATCACCTAATAACAAAATGAAAAAATATATTAAATTTATTTTAGGTTTAATATTAATAAGTGTAATTTTAAATCCAATTATAGAATTTATATCAAATGGAGAAAAAAATATTGCAGGTAGTATAGAAAGTTATGAAGCAGTGTTTTCTCAAAATAAAGATAAAACTAATTTAGGTAATATAGATATGCTAAAAGCAAATGAAAAGAAGGAAGATAGCAGAAAGACAGCATTTATAAATAATTTTAATAAAAATTGTGACAGTCTACTTAAAAATCAATTTAAGAATATGATATTTAAGAGTGAAATAGATTGTGATGTAAATTTCACTAATATAACTTTAAAGATAAAAAAATTAAAGATAGGTGTTGGTGAAAATAAAATAAATAAGATAAAAAAAATAGTGATAAAAGATAAAGAACAAAATAATGAGAAGGAAGTGAATAAAGAATATGCAGAAATAATTGAATTTGCAGCTAAAGAATTAAAGATTCCAAAGGAAAAAATAGAAGTATATAAATTAGAGGAATAGGAGGTATAAGCTTTGGGGAAAAATAAAATTATTGAAGAAATTAAGAAAATATTAGATCAAAAACAATTGAAAAATTTAATAGCTTTATGTTTAGTTTTAGGATTTATTTTAATTGCAGTTAATGTGCTGGTTCCAAACAGTAAAAATTTAATCAGCAATAAATTATCAGGAAACAATAATCAAGGTGATCCTATTAATATATCAACTGCTAAAGATAGAAATGAAATAGTTCAAGTAGATGAAAAAAATTATGAAGAAAAACAAAAAATAGATTTAAAAAATATATTAAAGAAAATGAATGGAATTGGTGATGTTGAGGTAATGATGTCTTTTGAACAAGGGGAACAAAAAGTCCCAGCTTATGATAAGAGTACTCAGAAATCAACTACAGAAGAAAGTGATAATGAAGGCGGAAAGAGGGTGAATAATCAAGATACGGATGGATCAAAGGTTGTCATGACAACATCTGATGGTAATAATGAGCCATTTATATTAACAACATATAAGCCGAAAATTTGTGGAGTCATAATAATTGCGGAAGGAGCTGAAAATAGTAAAACAAAATATGAAATTGAGCAAGCTGTATCTAAACTATATAACTTAAGTTTAGATAAGGTTAATGTATATAGCATGAAGAAGTAGCATATAATTTTATAGAAAAGGGATGGGAGGTAATTTATTATGACAAAGAAACAATGTGGGATTATATTTACATTACTAGCATTAATATTATGTGTAGGAATGCTAGCAGCAAAACTTAATAATGGGGGATTAAATGATCCGACAGATTTAAGTCAAGTTTTGTCTACTGAAAAAGTAAATGAAGAAGATACAGAAGCATTAAATCAAAAAAATTATTTTTATGAATCCAGAAGTTCAAGAGAACAGCAAGATTCAGCAACAATCCAAACTTTAAATTCTATAATTTCAGATTCAAATACATCAAAAGAACAAAAAGAAGCTGCTACAAAAGAGTTAACTCAAAAAACAATGGTAAAGGATAATGAAGGAAGAATAGAACTTAGTATAAAAAATAAAGGTTATGAAGATGTTTTATGCAGACTAGACTCAAATAAAGCAACAGTAATAGTTAAATCACCAGCTGGGCTTCAAGAAAATGAAAGTGTTGCAATACAAGAAATAGTTCAAGACATTTCAAAAATAAAAGATGTTATAATAGAAGTTCAAAAATAGTATAAAAACCATAATATAATTGTAATGTTAAATTATATTTGATATAATAAACACAAGATTATCATGTTTTGTTATTACAAAACCTAGGAGGTTAAGTAACATGGAAGATTTAGTTAGAGAAGAAAATATTGGAGTCGTTAAGATCTCTGATGAAGTAGTAAGCGTTATAGCTGGAATTGCAGCTCAGGAAATAGAAGGGGTATTAGATTACCAAGTGGGAGTTGCAAGTAACTTGACAAATATATTTAAAGGTAAAAAAAATACTGCAAAAGCAAGTAAAGTAACATTAGAAGAAGATAAAGCTATTATAGAAATGAGTGTGGCAGTTGAGTATGGAAGAAAAATCATGGAGGTTGTAGCTCAGGTTCAAGATAATGTTAAAAAGACTGTTGAAGCTATGACTGGATTATATGTGGAAGCTGTTAATATTTATGTTCAAAATATTTATCTGCCAAAAAAGGAAGAAAGTGAATCTAACTAGTTTGATTTTCACCCTCTGAAGCTTTCAGAGGGTGTTTCTATGTGAGTTAAGGCATATGAAAGAAATAATAAGTCTATGATACAATATATATTTGACCTTAGACTAGGTAGCATATTTACCTAATAGTTAGATATTAGGTAAATATAGGGTTTAAAAGAAAACAAAAGTGTGTATAATGATAAAAGTATATAATTAACTATGATACATTTTAGGAGGATAATATGAATAGAAAATTATCAAGGGAAAAAACTATGGAGTTATTATTTGGAATGACTCTAAGTAAAGATACAATTGAAGTGACAATAGAAAATTTTGTAGATAACTATGAAGGGGACATAAAAGAAATTGATTTAACTTATGTTAAGCAAGCGTTAATTGGAATAGAAAATAATAAAGAAGAAATTGATAAAGTAATCGAAGAAAATTTACATAACTGGAAGTTAGACAGAATATCTAAGGTCAATTTAAGCATATTAAGGCTTTCAACATATGAAGTTTTATATGATAAAGAAATCCCAAGAAGTGTTGCTATTAATGAAGCATTAGAAATTACAAGAAGATATTCAGATGAAAAAAGCGTAGGCTTTATAAATGGAGTTTTAGATAAAATCAAGTAATAAAATGAGTATAAAGTGAAAGTAGGTAGGCATTGTAATGGGTCAAATTATAAATGGTAAAGAAGTTGCATTAAAGGTAAAAGAAGATATCAAAAATTTTATTAATAATAGAAAAGAAAATAATCTTAAAACTCCTAAAATTGCATCTATTTTAGTTGGAAATGATGGTGGATCTATTTATTATATGGCAAGTCAAGAAAAGGTTTCATTATCACTTGGAGCAGGCTTTGTAAAGGTGATTTTACCTGAAACTTTAACAGATGAAGATGTAATTGCTGAAATACATAAATTAAATGAAGATGATAATGTTCAAGGAATTATTTTACAATTGCCTCTTCCAAATAATTTTGATGAAAAGAAGATAATTAGAGAAATATCGCCAAGTAAGGATATTGATTGTCTTACATTTGAAAGCCAAGGAAAGTTATATATGGGTGAACCAAAATTTTTACCTTGTACTCCAAATTCTGTAATTACTTTAATTAAAAGCTTAAATATAGATATTGCAGGTAAGAATGTAGTAGTTCTTGGAAGAAGTAATATAGTTGGAAAGCCAGTGGCACAGCTTTTATTAAATGAGAATGCTACAGTTACTATTTGTCATTCTAAAACAAAGAATTTAAAAGATGTTTGCACAGCAGCAGATATATTAGTTGTTGCTATTGGAAGGCCAAAATTTATTGATAAAACTTATGTAAATGAACATGCTATAGTAATTGATGTAGGAACATCATCTTTTGAAGGTAAGATAACTGGTGATGTAGATTTTGATAAGGTTATTGATAATTGTAAATTCTTAACTCCAGTTCCAGGTGGAGTTGGGGCGCTTACAACAACACTTTTAATTAAAAATGCATGTGAGGCTTTAAAAGACAATGAATATTAAGACGTTAACTGTATCTGAGGTTACGAATTACATAAAAAGAATGTTAGACAATGACTTTATTTTAAGCAATCTCTCTGTAAAAGGGGAGATTTCTAATTTGAAATATCACAGTAGCGGACATATTTATTTCACACTTAAGGATAGCAATGGAAAAATAAATTGCGTTATGTTTAAGGGAAATACAGTTTTGCTAAAATTTGCTTTAGAAGAAGGTATGGAGGTTATAGTTAAGGGAAGAGCGTCTATATATCCTGCAACTGGAAGTTTCCAGTTTTATTGTGATGAAATAGAAAAACAAGGTTTAGGAGATTTATTTGTTAAATTTGAAAAGCTTAAAGAAAAATTGTCTGCAGCAGGGTATTTTGATGAAGCTAATAAAAAGTCATTGCCTAAATATCCTAAAAGAATAGGAATAGTAACATCACCTACTGGAGCAGCAATTAAAGATATTATAAATGTTTCAACTAGAAGAAGCACTTTGGTTGACCTAGTATTATATCCAGCAAAAGTACAAGGAATTGGTGCATATAAAGAAATAATATCAGGTATTAATTATTTTAATAAAAAGAAGTCTGTGGATATAATGATAGTAGGTAGAGGTGGAGGTTCTATAGAAGAATTATGGAATTTTAATGAAGAGGAATTAGCTAAGGCTATTTTAAATTCTAAAATACCTATAATTTCAGCAGTAGGACATGAAATAGATTTTACAATTTCAGATTTTGTAGCAGATTTTAGGGCAGCAACTCCATCACAAGGTGCTGAAATAGCAGTTCCATTAAGTTCTGATATAGAAGCTAAACTTTATGATATTTCTAGAATATTAGATAAGAAAATAGATAGTAAGTTAAAACTATGTAAAAATGATTTAGCAGGAGCAGAAAGAATATTAAAAATTCATTCTCCAATGGCTAAAATATCCAATTCATATTTAGAAGTAGATAAATTAAAAGATAGATTGAATTTTGCAATAAGAACTAAACTTAAGATAGAAAAAGATCAAATAGTAAATTTCAATAATTTACTTTCAGCACATAATCCAATTAAGGTTATATCAAAAGGATATGCTATAATAGAGGATAATGAAAACAATCTTATTACATCAAAAGAACAATTAAAGAAAACAATAGATTTAAATATTTCTCTTAAAGATGGAAAAGTAGACGGAAAATTTATTCCATCTGGTCATGTTTATAAAAAGTAAAATTTGATATGTATATATTCAGTAAAATAATATATATTAAATGAATAACAATAGATCAATTTTAGTGGAATTTAAAAATTGTTAAGCATATGTTGCAATTATAAATGAGTATATCATACAAGCTTTGTGGAAGAAGCATTTTCAGTACGAAAGTTTATTTTGAAGTAATTAGAATAAGGAGTTAAAAGATGGCTAAAAAAGAAAATTATGAGGATATGTTAACTAAACTTCAAGAGATATTAAACAATTTAGAAACGGATGAGCTAAACCTTGAAGATTCTATGAAATCTTATGAAGATGGAGTTAAACTTGTAAATAAAATTTATAAGATATTAGATTCATATGAATCAAAAATTTCTATAATTAAAGACGAAAAAGAAGTGGAGTTTACAGATAGTTATGGAGATAAATAATTTAAAGCAAGATATTAATGATTATTTAGAAAATTATTTCGTAGAAAAAGGAACATATAATAAAATTATATATGATTCTTGCAGTTATAGTTTAAATATAGGTGGTAAGAGAATTCGTCCTATATTATTTTCCTTATCTTATTATATATACAAAGAAGATTACAAAAAAGTTATGCCAATAGCGGCTGCTATAGAGATGATCCATACTTATTCTTTGATTCATGATGATCTTCCTTGTATGGATAATGATGAGCTAAGGCGAGGAAAACCAACAAATCATGTAAAGTTTCAAGAAAATATAGCAGTTCTAGCAGGAGATGCTTTATTAAATGAAGCTATGATAATTATGATGGATTACGCTTTAAAGAATAATCAAAATTCATTGAAAGCTGCCCATGGAATTGCGATGGCAGCGGGTGCTGAAGGCATGATAGGCGGTCAGGTCGTTGATATTCTTTCCGAGGGAAAAACAATTTCAAAAGAGGAACTTCAATATATGCATGCAAAGAAAACAGGTGCATTAATTAAAGGCTCAGTGCTTGCAGGAGCAATTTTAGCCAATGCACCTGAATCAGATTTAAATGCATTAGAAGAATATGGAGAAAAGTTAGGCTTAGTTTTTCAAATAAAAGATGATATATTAGATGTTATTGGAGATGCAAAAATCCTAGGGAAAAATGTGCATGTGGATGAAGAAAATGATAAAACTAATTTTATATCAATTTTTGGATTAGAAAAATGTAATGAATTATGCAAGACATTAAGTGAAGAATGTATTAAAATTCTTAAAAATTTAACTGTTAACGCTGAATGTCTGATTGAGCTAACATATGCTCTTTTAAATAGAGAAAATTAATAGAGGGAATGATTGTCATGAAATTAATAAATAAATTAAATTTCCCAAAAGATCTAAAAAAACTTGATGAAAAAGATATTAAAGCCTTAAGTGATGAACTTAGAGAATTTTTAATAGAGAGTGTGTCTAAAACAGGAGGGCATTTAGCATCTAATTTAGGTGTTGTTGAGCTTACTTTAAGTTTATTTAAAGCCTTTAATTTTGATAAAGATAAAATAGTATGGGATGTAGGACATCAAAGTTATGTTTATAAAATTTTAACTGGAAGAAAAGATGGATTTAACAAGCTTAGACAATTTAATGGAATGAGCGGCTTCCCAAAGAGAAATGAAAGTAAATACGATTGTTTTGATACAGGACATAGCAGTACATCCATATCAGCTGCACTTGGAATTGCAAGAGCAAGGGATTTAAATAAAGAAAAATACAGTGTGATTTCAGTTATTGGTGATGGTGCTTTAACTGGTGGAATGGCACTTGAAGCATTAAATGATGTAGGGTTTAGAAAAACAAATATGATTATTATTTTAAATGATAATCAAATGTCAATATCAAAAAATGTTGGAGGCCTTTCAAGATATTTAAACAAGCTTAGAATAGCACCTGGATATAATAAGTTGAAGACGGATATACAAGCTTCTTTAAATCAATCAGACTTAGGTAAAAATATTGCAGGAAAAATTTCTAAAGTTAAAGATAGTCTCAAGCAATTAGTAGTATCATCTATGTTTTTTGAAAATATGGGAATTAAGTATATAGGACCTATTGATGGTCATGACATTAATGCAATGACTGAAGTTTTTTTAAAGTCTAAGGAAGTAGATGGACCAGTTATAATACATGTTTTAACTCAAAAGGGAAAAGGATATGCATTGGCTGAAGAAAGCCCAAGTAAATATCATGGAGTTGGTCCTTTTGATCTAGAGAGTGGAGAATTAAATGTATCTCCAAAGAATAGCTATTCAAAAGCTTTTGGCAAAGCATTAATAAATTTAAGTGCAGAAGATAAAAAAATTGTAGCTATTACAGCCGCAATGCCAGAAGGAACAGGGCTTAAGTGTTTTTCAGAAAAATTTAAAGATAGATTTTTTGATGTAGGAATAGCAGAAGAGCATGCGGTTACTTTAGCTGCTGGTATGGCAAGTAATGGGTTGAAACCTGTATTTGCAGTCTATTCTACATTTTTACAAAGGGCTTTTGATCAAGTACTACATGATGTCTGCATTCAAAATCTTCCAGTAGTATTTGCAATAGATAGAGCTGGAATAGTTGGAGAAGATGGAGAAACACATCAAGGAATTAATGATTTGTCTTACTTATCTATTATTCCTAATATATATATAGTTGCGCCAAAATGTTTAGAAGAAGTTGAAGTATTATTAAAATGGGCAATAAATAAAAATGCGCCAGTTGCTATTAGATATCCAAGAGGCGGAAACATAATAAATACTCTTTCTCCTATTACAAAAATTGAAGAAGGAAAGTGGGAAATAATAAACCGCGGTTCTAAGGTATGTATTATTGCAACAGGTAAAATGGTTCAAAATGCAATGCTTGTAAAAGATATATTGTATGAAAAAGGATTAAATCCAATGGTAATAAATGCAACCTTTATTAAGCCAATTGATAAAAATTTACTAGAAAATATTAAAAAAGAAGGATATAATATCTTAACAATAGAAGATAATATTTTAAAAGGGGGACTTGGTTCATCTGTTAAAGAATATTTGAGTGAAATAGATTATAAAGGGACTATTAGATCTCTTGGATATAATGATGAATTTATACCACAAGGAAATGTAGATACTTTATATAAAGCATACAAGCTGGATTGTGAAAGTATAAGTAAAGCTGTTGTAAATCTATATGATTAAAAGGAGAAACAAATGGCAGAAAAAAAAGAAAGACTGGATATACTTTTAGTAGAAAAGGGTATAATTACTTCTAGGGAAAGAGCAAAAGCATGCATAATGGAAGGTAAAGTTTATGTTGATGGACAAAAAATTGATAAAGCGGGAGAAAAAGTAAATTCAGATGCTGATATAGAATATAGAGGAGATACTCTTAAATATGTTAGCCGTGGCGGATTAAAGTTAGAAAAAGCTATGAATTCATATAACCTTTCATTAGAAAATAAGGTTTGTATGGACATAGGTGCATCAACAGGTGGCTTTACTGACTGTATGCTTCAAAATGGAGCAAGAAAGGTATTTTCAGTAGACGTTGGATATGGACAGTTTGCATGGAAGCTAAGAACTGACGAAAGAGTTGTCTGTATGGAAAGAACAAATATAAGATATGTAACTTTAGAAGACATTGGAGAGCCTTTAGACTTTGCATCTATAGATGTATCCTTTATATCTTTAAAAAAGATAATGCCAGCAACATTAAATCTTTTAAAAGAAGATGGAGAAGTTGTAGCTCTTATAAAACCACAATTTGAAGCTGGACGTGAAAAGGTAGGAAAAAAAGGTGTTATAAGAGAAAAGGAAACTCATAAAGAAGTAGTTTATGGAATAATAGACTTTTTAGTTGAACAAGATTTAAATGTTTTAGGTGTAGGATATTCTCCTATAAAAGGACCAGAAGGAAATAGAGAATATTTAGTATACTTTACAAAAGATAAAAATAAAGAAAGTAATTTTAAAAGAGAAGATATTGATTCGGTAGTTGAGGAATCGCATGTAGAAATTTAACTTCTTTGGAGGGGCTATGAAAAATATTGGAATTGCAATTAATCCATCAAAGGACAAAGATAATGAAATATTGCATATGGTTACAAAGAAATTTACAGATAAATTTAAATTTAAAGATATTGTTGTTTTTAGTTCTTTTGATATAGAAAAGCAGGATTTAAATGATATTGATTTGTTAGTTGTACTTGGTGGTGATGGAACCCTTCTTGGAATAGCAAGATCATTAAATGATAGCTTTAAAGCACCTATTTTAGGAATAAATATAGGTAATTTAGGTTTTTTATCAAGTGTAGATATTTATGATATTGATAATGCTCTTGATAAACTTGAACAAGGTAGATATAAAGTTGCAGAGAGAATGATGTTAAATTGTAAAATTGAATCTGAAAATGGTAAAGAAGAACTTAAAGCGCTTAATGATGTAGTATTAGCAAGAGGGACTTTATCCAGAATGGTTAAATTTAAAATATTTGTAGATGGTAAAATATATTCTGCATTTAAAGGTGATGGACTTATTATAGCAACTCCTACAGGCTCTACAGCATATTCTTTTTCAGCAGGCGGACCATTTATATATCCAGATTTAGAACTTATAACTATAACACCTATATGTCCGCATACAAAAAGCATGCAGACTATTGTATTAAAAGCTGATAGTATAATAGAAATATATACAGATCATGAAGAGGAAAAAGTTTATTTAACGGTAGATGGTCAAAAAGCTATTAACGTTAATCATGAAACTTCAATAAAAGTAAGCAAAAATGAAAAAAGCGTAAAGTTGCTTTTATTTGATGATTATGATTATTTTAAAGTATTAAGAAGCAAAATTTTGAATAATTCTAAAGAATGTGATGGTGAAAAATTTTGAAATCAAAAAGACATACAAAAATATTAGAAATTATAAGCACTAAGGAAATTGAAACTCAAGAAGAACTTGCAGATGAGTTAAAAAAAGAAGGTTTTGATGTAACTCAGGCAACTGTATCAAGAGATATTAAAAATTTAAAATTAATAAAAATGCAATCTTCAAGTGGTAAATCTAAGTATTTTGTATCTACAGGAGAACAAAAAAATATAATTAACAGACTAAGCAACATATTAGCTAATACTGTACTTTCTGTAGAAAATGTAGATAAGATGGTTGTTATAAAAACTATAACTGGTTCAGCACCAATTACAGCTGAGGCTATTGATAACTTAGAAAGTGCAGATATTGCAGGAACTGTAGCAGGCGATAATACTATTTTTATTTTAGTTAGAAGCATAGAAAGTGCTGAAGGTTTAGTAGATAAAATAAGAAAAAGAATGTCATCATAAGGTATAAGGATGGGATGAAATGTTAATTCAACTAAATATTAAAAATTTTGCGTTAATAGAAGAAATGACGATAAACTTCAGTGAAGGTTTTAATATACTTTCAGGAGAAACAGGTGCAGGAAAGTCTATTATGATAGATGCAATAGACTTTGTTCTTGGTGGAAAATTTTCTAAAAATTTAATTAGAACAGGTGAAGAAAAAACATATGTAGAAGCTCTATTTACTATTGAAGGAAATAAAGCATTAAAGGTTTTAGAAGAACTAGAGATTGAGTATGAGGATGTATTGATTGTTTCAAGAGAAAGTCATATAAATGGGAAAAATTTAATTAAGGTTAACGGAAAAAGTTTAATTACATCTCAGTTAAGACAGATAAGAGCAAAGCTTTTAGATATTCATGGGCAGCATCAAAATGTAGAATTGCTTCAAAGAAGCAGTCATATCTCGTATTTAGATGATTTCATTGATGTTCAAATAATAGAACCATTAAATAAATATAGTGAATTAAGAGATGATTTATTAAAAATAAGAGCAAATATTAGTAGAATTTCAGGAAATCAAGATAGAGAAAAATTACTTGATTATTTGAAATTTCAAATAGAAGATATTGAAAAAGCCAAGCTTAAAGAAAATGAAGAAGAAAGCCTAAAAGAAGAATATAATATTTTAGCAAATGCTGAAAAAATCAATAAGAGTTTAGCGGTTTCTTGTGGAATATTAAGTGGAAATGAAGAATTTAGCGTGATTGATTCAATTTCTAAGGTAATTCAAGAATTATCAAATGTGGAAAATCATTTTGAAAAAATAAAAAAGAATAAAGAAATTATTGAAGGGGCATTTTATATAATTGAAGAAGCAAGTCGTGAACTTCGTGATATGGCTGAAGATATTGTTTTTGATCAAGATGCTTTAGATAAGGTAAATGCTAGAATTTATGAAATAAATGTATATAAGAAAAAGTATGGAGCAACTATACCAGAAATATTAGAGTACTATGAAAAAATACAAAAAGAATATAATGAGATAATAAACTCGGAAAAAATAATTGAAGGACTTAAAGAAAAGGAAAGCGAAGTTTTATCTAAAATGAAAGCGAAGGCTTTAGTCCTTCATGACCTTAGAAAAGAAAAAAGTAAGTTTTTAGAAGAAAAAATTCTAAAAGAACTTACGTTTGTAGGTCTTGAAAAATCAAGGATGGAAATAAGAGTTATAAGCCAAGAAGCTTTTAATGAAAAAGGTTTTGATGATGTATGTTTTTATATATCTACAAATCCTGGAGAGCCGCTTATGCCGTTAGAAAAGGTATTATCAGGTGGAGAACTTTCAAGAATTATGTTAGCCTTAAAATGTGTTTTTGCTGAAAAAGATGAAATACCTACTTTAATTTTTGATGAAATAGATACAGGAATAAGTGGTGCTGTTGCACAAAGAGTTGGAGAAAAGATGTATCAATTATCTAAGACACACCAAGTTTTATGTATAACGCATTTACCACAAATTGCAGTATTATCAGATTATCATTATTTTGTTATGAAAAAAGTAATAGACAATAAAACATTTACTCAAATAAAAATTTTATTAAAAGAAGAAAAAGAATTTGAAATAAGTAAAATGTTAGCTGGTGATGATGTAACAGAAGCTACATTAAATAACGTAAAAGAAATGATAAATTTAAGTGAATTAAAAAAAATAGAAATTAAAAAATAAATACATATACAAATAAAAATTGGTAAAAATAAAATCATGGATTCCATGGTTTTATTTTTTTTATATAAAATATTAAATTTTAGAATATGCTAAATTTTTTGTCTGCAATAACAAAGTTCCTATAGGATAAGACTTTTGTATATTGGGGAAATTAAATAAAAGAAGCAAAGGAGGAGAGAAAGATGAAGAAAAAACTTTTATGTACAACTAGTCTACTTATAGCTCCAATCCTAATTCTAAGTTTAATTACCGCATTTAGTTTGATAAATATACCAAATAAAATTTACACAGCAAATGAAAAAACAGTGCAATCAATTGCACCTATAGGAAATACCATAAATAAAATTAATGAAAATGAAAATAAATATGAAATAAAATTTTTGGGTGTTATTCCTCTAAAATCTTTAGAAGTTCAAAAAATTAAAGATTTGGAGGTATATCCAGGTGGAATTCCAATTGGTGTAAGAGTAAATAGTGAAGGTGTACTTATAGTTGGATATTCAGATATACAAGTGAATAATAATAAGGAAGAAAGTCCAGGAAAATCTGGCGGACTTGAAATTGGAGATATAATATTAAAGATAAATGGCATAGATATGGAAAATTCTATTGATTTATTACGAACAATTAAATCATGTGAAAAAGAAGAGGCAGAGGTTTATATTTTAAGAAATGGAAAAAAACTTACTAAAAACATTCATTTAAAAAGAGAAAATAACAAGGATTATAAAATTGGATTGTGGATAAGAGATTCTACAGCTGGAGTTGGAACTATGACATTTTTTGATAGAAATACTAATAAATTTGGGGCATTAGGACATCCAATTACAGACTGCGATACTAATGAGCCGTTTCTAATTAGAAAAGGAGATTTATTAGAATCCTCAATAATAAGCATTAAAAAAGGTGAAAGAGGTGCACCAGGTGAATTAAAAGGAATTTTTATAAACGAGCAGTTGCCAGCAGGAAATATTCAAAAAAATACTGAAAGTGGAATTTTTGGAGAAATTAAAAATACTCAAGTATTAAATAAAGAAACTAAACCGTTAAAGGTTGGGTTTAGAGATGAAATATCTGTAGGAAAAGCAAAGATAATAACAACAATAGATGAAAAAGGGCCCCAAGAATTTGACATTGAAATTGAAAAACTTTTAAATCAACCAACACCTGGATCTAAAAGTATGGTAATAAAAATAACTGATCCTAAATTATTAGAGAAAACTGGAGGAATAGTTCAAGGGATGAGCGGAAGTCCAATTATCCAAAATAATAAGCTTATAGGAGCAGTAACTCATGTATTAATTAATAAACCTGATACTGGGTATGGAATATATATAGAATGGATGCTTCAAGATTCAGGAATAATAAAATAATAATCTATAATAGTGCAAAAATGCTTGAATAATTTTACAAATGAATAAAATAAAAAACATTTATGATAAATCCTTGTTATAATTGAGTTTGTACACAAAAATGACAGCAAGGAGCTATACATAAATGTTTCAGAACACAATTATATCAAATGAATTATCAATATACAAATTTTTTAAACAATTAAATTTCGATTTTTACTTAACTACTCCACAATTAAGGCATTTA
>NZ_LZZM01000072.1 GCF_002006345.1 Clostridium puniceum | reverse complement strand
GCATCTCTAAATATATCTACCTTACAGGATTGCCCTGTTAATTTAATAAGAGAATAATCATATAATTCATCATTTTCATATAGTTTTTCTAAGAACTTCTTTATTATGTTGTAAACATCGCCTTTTATTAAAGTTTCAATTTCATATATACTAAGAGAAATGCTTGGCGCTTCCTTTACTACCTGTAAAGTTCCTTTATTCATACATGATAATTTCCACTTATCAAAAGTTATTAAGTTTTCTTCTGTGGGTTTAATATCATTAGAAGCTAACCTAACCTTTAAAATCTCTGGATTTGCAAAGAATAATTTCTTTACTTCTTCTCCTAAATTAAATAAGAAATAATAGTTACTTCTCACCTTGCAGTAATCTTCCTTACTTCTTGCTTCATATAATTGAAACTTTGTTGGAATTATTGATTCTGCTGTTTCATATTTCTCATTTAAAGTTTCATATAGTTCATTAATTCCAGACTTATCTATAAATCTAAATATATCTATTTTAAATTGATCTATTATAGCTTTTTTTATGCCTTTATCTTCATTAATTAATGCATTTACCATTAATATTTTTATAAATTGCATTATTCTAAAAGTAAGATTGTTTCCTCCAAAATCTGTATCACCATTTTCATAGGAAGTTTCTATATCTAATTTGTAAGAAACTCTATTGTTTGATATACTGAAGCTACAGCCTGTAAGGTCTGTAGTTCCTCCTCCGCAATCTATAATAAGAGCTTTATACCATTCCCCTTGTCTATATTTCTTCTTTTCAATTAATTCAGAAATAGTATTATAAAGTACCGCCGCACTTTCTTCTAATATTTTTGTGCTTTCAACTGTATAATCACTTAAAATATCTTTAAATAATGTATGAAATTTGTATTTTTGTTTTGATGGACAGGATATATAGATATTTTTAAATTTACATTTAAATCTCTGTTGTGCTAAAGATATGATGTACTCTAAATAAGCTTTTATAATATCTTTTCTTTTTATAAAGGTAGTTTTCTCCTTTATATCAATTACTTTTTCTTCTTTTTCGAAATCACTTATCCATCTTTTTATGTCATAAAATAAGCTCATTCCATCATCTACATATCTTCTTTTGGATTCAAGCATTGCATCATATCCAAAAACATATTCTATATTGTCTTCTTTTATGTGTTTAACACCTACAACACTTGGTATAATAGGAGTTATTTCCATATTATCCTTACTTTCATTCATTATCTTTACGAATTTTACTTTATCATCTTCGTAATCTGTATATTCCTCATTTCCAGTTAGATTTTCATTTAACCCTGAAAATACTTCTTTATCTATATAAATACCGGCAGTTGTATTTGACGTTCCAAAATCAATTGCTAGTGGCATTTTGGTCTCTTTTAATGGTTTTACTTCAAATTGGAGTATAGGCATAGAAATAAATTTTATATTATAATCAACTTCAATTATGTCTCCTTCATAAATATCATAAACAGCTTCTGAATCCTTTTCTGAAAAGAATAGAAGACTATAATGTTTACTTTCAGATTCTTTTGCTTCTATGAATTCACCTTTAGTTAAATAATATTTTTCCTTATTATCCTGTACTATCTTTTTTATATTTAATATAGTGCAGACTTTAAAATTATTATCAACTAAAACAACATTTCCCTCTTCTAATTTATCATTACTTTTTAGAACATAATTATCATAAATATCAAGAGCTAAATCTTCATAAAGGGTTATTTTCCCTGGATAGTCTATATTACTCTTTGTAATTATTTCTTTCTTACTCCTGCTTAAAAATCTTTCAATTCTTCCACTTCCACCAATTAAATAATTTTTTATAAGCTTAGCATCTTTTTCCCCTCTGTATTTCATTATGAGTCTTATAAGTTCTTCTTTATCAAGAGGATTGATTATGCTCTTTACCAACTTTTCTTTGTTACATATTTCTCTTAACTGAAAAGTAGTCATGAGCCTTAAATCTTTTTCTTTATATTTAATTTTTCTAATTACTTCTTCATTACCCTTGTGTAGCTTGTATGAATATAAACTCATATTCTCCTCCCAATTTTCTAATTTAATTTTTAATTAATCATAACAATTTCGCCATTTTTCATAGTATTATCAAATCCCAAAATTCCAAAATGCTGCTTCCAAAATATAAATGGTTTCATATCTATAGATAAAAATGTATCTACTATAATATCAATTTTCTTTTCATACTCTTTCGTTTTCACTTCATCTAAATAAATGTAAATACGCTTTGGTTGCTCATTATTAGAATAAACTATGTTATTTTTAAATATTTTTCTTAAAATCTTATTGAATAATTCAAGAGATACCCCTGTTTTATATAAAGTAATAAGTCCGTTTAAAAAGACATCACATTCTTCTTTTTCAAAGCAATTTATATTTTGGGCTAATTTTTCTCCAAATACATTATTCAATATATCTTTATACAAAAATTTTTTATAAATTTCTATTTTATTTAAGCCTTGTTTTAAATCTAATTCCCCTAAATAATGTAATAATATATCTAGAAGAACCTCTCTAAGTTCTTTACTTTCCTTAAAATTTATATTAAATAAATCCTTAAAAATCTCATAAAATCTATAGCATTCATTTACTTCGATAACATTATCTTCTGGCAATGAAGTTAAATTAAGATATTCAAAAGCAAGTTCCATATAAGGACTACGTATCCCAGCTTG
>NZ_LZZM01000071.1 GCF_002006345.1 Clostridium puniceum | reverse complement strand
CATAAATTAAACTCATAACATGCTATATTTAGAAAGACATTTACAAATAGTAATTTAGTGTATAATTTTCACCTTAATCTTGTCCATTATTCGTAAAATAATAATGGTTTATTAAGCATACCTTTTTTAAAAAAAATAATTTTAAAATTTTTTATTTTTTTGTATAACTGGTCTAAAAAATAAAAAAATGCTCGTAGATTTGCTTAAAATCAAATCTACGAGCACTTTCTTCAACTTGCAATAATTATCTAATTTAAAAATTAATATAGTATTTTAATTAACTATACTAAATTCTTTTCAAGCCAGTTTACTATATGCTTTATTACATGTTCTTCATTACTTGGAGCTATAAAATCAGTATACTTCTTTAATTGTTCTGAACCATTACTCGGACAAAAAGAAATAGCAGCCTCTTTTAATAATTCTAAATCATTCATATTATCTCCAACACATATGACTTTATTAGGTTCCAAATTATACATTTTTATTATGTTCTTCAACGCTTGTCCCTTAGACTCATTTACAGGTAATAATTCATATGAAGTTCTTCCACTCCTAGTTCCTTTTATTTTATATTTATCTTCAAAAGTTCTTTCTATATCATCTATAACTTCAATATTTCCAACAATCAATATTTTATGCCAATCCATTAAAAAAATATCTTCTTTAATATCATATAGTATATCTAGCATTTGTGTTGCAGATCTATATGAATGACCTGAATTCTTAAGAATATATAGTTTTTTATTTGCATATATTTCAATGCCTATATTGTCATATTCTTTTTTAATTTTAAGTACAATTTGCTTTTGATTATCATCTACAAACTTCTCACTAAGTATTTTTTGATTATTATAATCATATATAACTCCACCGTTATAAACAATTATAGGCAAATTAACCTTTATATTCGAAAGATATTCTTGTGTTGCTTCTATAACTCTACCTGTAGCCACTGAAAATGTCCCACCATTTTCAGTAAAATAATTTATGGCTTCTAAATTCTCTTGTGAAATATTTTTATCATTATTTAATAAAGTTCCATCTAAATCTGATACTATAACATATCCATCAAATATATTTCTCATAATTTTTCCTCTCATTACAACTATATATTTTATAATTAATATTAAAAATTTATTAATATATGTTATAAAATAATCTGCATTCAAATTATTTATAGTTACTCAATCTTTCTAAATAATTAAATTACAACATATGATATTTATTATTAATATGATTTTACCATAATTAATTTTAACATCGTTTAATAATATTAAATATACTTTAATATTATTTTTTCATATCCACTGCTATTGTATTTATTTTAATTATAGAGTATCGTATACTTTATTAGATATATTTATTTTAATATACTTTAATTCAATCAAATTATAAAAGGAGATTAATTTCATGGCTGACAAAAAACTTTTCTTAAACCTATTAGCTTTAATAACTGTAATTATTTGGGCTACTACCTTTATTTCTAGTAAAATACTACTAAATATCTTTACTCCACTTGAAGTAATGTTTTATAGATTTATAATAGCATATTTTTTATTATTAATAATTCACCCAAAATTTCATAAAATAGAATCTTTAAAAGAAGAAGCTATGTTTTTACTTGCAGGTATAACTGGAGGATCTCTTTACTTTTTAACCGAAAATTCTGCCATAAAAATCTCACAAGTTTCAAATGTAGGATTAATTGTTGCAACAGCCCCAATTATTACTGCAATCCTTGCTCACTTTTTTACTAAAAGTGAAAAACTTAATAAAAATTTATTTTTAGGCTTTTTAATTGCAATTTCAGGAGTTTTTCTAGTTATGTTTAATGGTAATTTCATGTTAAAATTAAATCCACTTGGAGATATTCTTGCTTTAGGTGCTGCTATTTCCTGGTCTGTTTATTCAATAACTACAAAGAAATTTGGTAGTAAATACAACCACTTATATTTAACAAGGAAAATATTTTTTTATGCATTACTTACTATGATTCCATTTTTATTCACATCAGAGTTTAATTTTAATGCAAATAAATTGTTAACTTTTAAATCACTTTCTAATCTTTTATTTTTAGGAGTGATAGCTTCTAGTATTTGCTATGTTATGTGGAACTTTACAGTAGACAAGCTGGGAGTAGTTAAAACTAATAACTATATATATCTTATTCCAGCAATTACACTAATACTTTCTGTATTCGTACTTAAAGAAAAAATTACTCTTTACTCAAGTCTTGGAGCCATATTCATTTTTCTTGGTGTATATATTTCAGAAAAAGGTCTTAACTTTAATATTTTTCAAAGTAATAGAACTATAGAAAATTAAGTAAAAAACATCTTTTGAATATAAGATAAAGTACTTATTCAAAAGATGTTTTTATTTAAGTTATTTTATATTTTCTATATCTCCCATATATTCAACAGGTTCTATTTTAACCTTAACTCTAACTACTGTCTTATGTCCATGAGCATCCATTTTCTTTTTATCTTTTTTTATTTCAGCTTCATCTTCATATAATCCTATTAAAGTTGATTCAACTTCTTTTTCATTAACTACACTAGCCTTTAGTACTGCAAACATTTCTTTTTCTTCTTCAATTGTTTGGAATTTTATTTGGTTTTCTCTGCTCATCGCTTTTCTCTCCTTTTTTTATAATTATAATACATATTGCACACGTGTGCAATATGTATTATGTCTTTTAT
>NZ_LZZM01000070.1 GCF_002006345.1 Clostridium puniceum | reverse complement strand
ACAACTATTTGGTACAAATAGTTAGTTTTGCACACACCTGTGCGGATAACGGGATAAGTTTAGATTCAGTTATTTCCAAATTAGGACTAGTAGCTTAAATTTTTCCTATTTAGTGCACAAGTCTAGTAAATAATATAAATTACGAAACACTAACTAACGCTGAGGTGTTAAAACATGGAAGAAAGCGTTAGAACGAAAGGTAACACTTGGTACTACAGATATTATGTATTTGTAGACGGAGAGAAAAAACAAATTGAGAGGAAGGGAGACTCAACCAAACGTGAAGCTTTAGAAAAACTAAATGAAGAGATTTATAAAAATAATAATGGCTTCGAAAGACCAAAAGAGACTTTACTTAAAGTTTATCTTGATATGTGGATAGAGGATTTTATAAAACCAACAAAAAGTGTCAACACATATTCTAGTTATAAGAACAGTATTGATAAATATATTTCACCATTTTTAGGCAATTTAAAACTATGTGAAATAAAACCTATTCATATAGAAAAGTTCTTAGCAAATTTACGAAAAGTAAAAAGTCCACAAAATCCAGGAAGTAATTTAAGCCCAACGACAATCCAAAAACATTATCTTGTTTTACAAGCTTCTTTAAACAAAGCTTTAAAGCTGCAGATGATAAGTATAAATCCATGCCAATTTACTGATACGCCTAAAAGAAGTAAATACAAATCAAATATTTTAACCTTAGATGAAGTATCGCAAATATATTCTAAACTTGATACAAGAAAATATGATGATTATTTATTTTTTTTAGGTATGTCATTAACAATAGAAACTGGATTAAGACGGGGTGAAATGTGCGGATTACAATGGAGCGACATTGATTTCGATAATAAAACCTTAAGCTGTAACAATGCTCTTATAAGGGAAGAAAACATATATACAATATCCGATTTAAAAACTCCAACATCTTATAGAGATTTACCATTAAGTGATGAAATTATAAAGCTCTTAAAAGAACATAAAATATTGCAAATGCAAAACAAACTTAAATATGGGCAATTTTATATAAAAAATAAATTTGATAATATGGAATATGATTTGGTTTTCACCAAAGAAGATGGAGAATTCTTAATTCCCTCTAGATTCCTCCAAAGAATAAAAAGATTATGTAAATATTGCGGAATAGAAAAAAATATTCGCTGGCATGATCTGAGACACAGTAATGCGACTATACTTTTAAAGAATAAGGTATCAATGAAAATAATACAGGAACGGTTAGGTCATTCCATAATGCAGACAACATCAGATATTTATACTCATGTAACAAAAGAAATGAATACTGAAGCTACAGATATTATATCAAATGTTTTGTATACAAAAAAAGTAAGGGAAAATACCACTATGGTATTCCTCAAATCCTTGCAATTACTTGTTGCGAGATAAGCCATAAGCCGAGTTCTGTATTCAAACAAAGTTGTACTTTTCTTCATTTTATCTTAATTGTTTTTAATTTAACATATCTTAATTTCTCATAAACTCTAGCTTTTTCAAATTTAATTCAATGCAATTATAAATAGTTAAAATTAATTATTTATTTTTTAAATGGGCAAAATGTGGGCAAATATTTTCTATTTAAATGATCTAAATATTCCAAGAAGCTTACCTAATATTTTGCAATCATCAACTAAAATTGGTTTCATAGAATCATTTTCTGGTTGAAGCCTAATATGGTCTTTTTCTTTAAAAAATCTTTTTATGGTAATAACATCATTTATAAGTGCTACTACTATATCACCATTTATAACATTTTCTGTATTCTCTATAATAGCTAAATCTTTATCTCTAATTCCGATATTAACCATACTTTGTCCAGAAACTCTAAGCATGAAAAGTTCATTATCATGTTTTATATAATCTAATGGTATGGGGAACATATCTTCTATATTTTCAGGTGAAAGTATTGGTAGTCTTTTTTTAATTTTACCTATAATTGGTATATCTATCATTTCTTTTTTGGGTACTGAAATCTCTACTATTTCTAAAGCTCTTGGCTTAGTTGGATCTCTTTTTATTAGCCCTTTTTTCTCTAATCTTTGTAAATGTCCATGAACTGTTGAAGTTGAAGACAACGATACTGCTTTACAAATTTCTCTCACCGTAGGTGGGTATCCTTTACTTTCTGTATAACCTTTTAAAAATTCATATATTTCAGCTTGCCTATTTCTTTCGCATTCCATTATCTACACCTCACTATTATAATACAAATCTACATATATATTCTTCTCTTTTACTGCTTCAAATAGAATATATATTCGTGCGAACTTATGTTTGTTCATATAATTTTACTACTTTTAGATTGTTTTGTAAATAGCATCTCAATACTGTCAACAAAACAGCATTTCTTTAATTATTTATTACCAATAGGAGGTGTGTCACAATAACTTATCAATTTTGTTACCTAGATATTACATTTCATGTGACATAGATCAAATAAGTTATTTCAATGGTTACAGCGATTTCCTTTAATTATTGGTAAAATTTTGATGTTACATGCCTAAGCCTAGTGTTCATACGCCTTTATATGTATTTATATATATATTGTAATATAATATAAATATATTATATACTAGACTTGTGCACTAAATAGGAAAAATTTAAGCTACTAGTCCTAATTTGGAAATAACTGAATCTAAACTTATCCCGTTATCCGCACAGGTGTGTGCAAAACTAACTATTTGTACCAAATAGTTGT
>NZ_LZZM01000069.1 GCF_002006345.1 Clostridium puniceum | reverse complement strand
ACCCCATGTATCATAAAGTGAATACATAGCTTTATGAAGGTATACCCAGGGAACTGAAACATCTAAGTACCTGGAGGAAGAGAAAGAAAAATCGATTTTCTTAGTAGCGGCGAGCGAAAAGGAAAGAGCCCAAACCAGAAATTTATTTCTGGGGTTGCGGACAGAACATAACGAGAAATCATGGTTAATTGAACACAACTGGAAAGTTGGACCATAGAGGGTAATAGTCCCGTAAGTGAAAACTATGATGATCAGTTCTGCACCAGAGTACCACGAGACACGTGAAACCTTGTGGGAAGCAGGGAGGACCACCTCCCAAGGCTAAATACTACCTGATGACCGATAGTGAAGCAGTACCGTGAGGGAAAGGTGAAAAGAACCCCGGGAGGGGAGTGAAATAGAACCTGAAACCATATGCCTACAACCGATCAAAGCACCATATGAGTGTGATGATGTGCTTTTTGTAGAACGAGCCAACGAGTTACGGTATGTAGCGAGGTTAAGTACTTAAGGTACGGAGCCGAAGGGAAACCGAGTCTTAATAGGGCGACTAGTTGCATGCTGTAGACCCGAAACCGGGTGACCTATCCATGGCCAGGTTGAAGCGAGGGTAAAACCTCGTGGAGGACCGAACCACGTTGCTGTTGAAAAAGCATGGGATGAGCTGTGGATAGCGGAGAAATTCCAATCGAACTCGGATATAGCTGGTTCTCCTCGAAATAGCTTTAGGGCTAGCGTCGGAAAATGTGAGTAGTGGAGGTAGAGCACTGAATAGGCTAGGGGGCATAGCGCTTACCGAACCTTATCAAACTCCGAATGCCATATACTATCAGTCCGGCAGTCAGACTGTGAAAGATAAGTTCCATGGTCAAAAGGGAAACAGCCCAGATCGTCAGCTAAGGTCCCAAAGTGTAAGTTAAGTGGAAAAGGATGTGGGATTTCTAAGACAACTAGGATGTTGGCTTAGAAGCAGCCACTCATTAAAAGAGTGCGTAATAGCTCACTAGTCAAGAGATCCTGCGCCGAAAATGTCCGGGGCTCAAACTTACCACCGAAGCTACGGGTTCACGCATTTGCGTGAGCGGTAGAGGAGCGTCGTAATCGGGCTGAAGTCGTACCGTAAGGAGCGGTGGACTGATTACGAGTGAGAATGTTGGCATTAGTAGCGAGATGTAGGTGAGAATCCTACAGGCCGAATATCTAAGGTTTCCTGAGTAAAGTTTGTCTTCTCAGGGTTAGTCGGGACCTAAGGCGAGGCCGAAAGGCGTAGTCGATGGACAATTGGTTGATATTCCAATACCACTACAATCGTTATTATCGATGGTGTGACGGAGAAGGATAAGATGTGCCAGCTATTGGATGCTGGTCTAAGCGTTTAGGGAGTTAGGATAGGCAAATCCGTTCTAACAATTCTGAGGCGTGATGGGGAAGGTTCTACGGAACCGAAGTATCTGATTCCATGCTTCCAAGAAAAGCATCTAGAGAGAGAAGTAGTGCCCGTACCGCAAACCGACACAGGTAGATGAGGAGAGAATCCTAAGGCCGACGGAAGAATTGCAGTTAAGGAACTAGGCAAATTGACCCCGTAACTTCGGGAGAAGGGGTGCCTGCGAAAGCAGGCCGCAGAGAATAGGCACAAGCAACTGTTTAACAAAAACACAGGTCTCTGCTAAAGCGTAAGCTGATGTATAGGGGCTGACGCCTGCCCGGTGCTGGAAGGTTAAGGGGAATGCTTAGCGCAAGCGAAGGTGTGAACTTAAGCCCCAGTAAACGGCGGCCGTAACTATAACGGTCCTAAGGTAGCGAAATTCCTTGTCAGGTAAGTTCTGACCCGCACGAATGGCGTAATGACTTGTGCACTGTCTCAACTGCAAATCCGGCGAAGTTGTAGTGCGAGTGAAGATGCTCGCTACCCGCGATTGGACGGAAAGACCCCGTAGAGCTTTACTGTAGCTTAGCATTGAATTTCGGTATTGTCTGTACAGGATAGGTGGGAGACTGGGAAACCAGAGCGTCAGCTTTGGTGGAGTCGTTGTTGGGATACCACCCTGATAGTATTGAGGTTCTAACTGGATGCCATGAAACTGGTGACAGGACATTGTTAGGTGGGCAGTTTGACTGGGGCGGTCGCCTCCTAAAATGTAACGGAGGCGCCCAAAGGTTCCCTCAGAACGGTCGGAAATCGTTCGAAGAGTGCAAAGGCAGAAGGGAGCCTGACTGCGACACCTACAAGTGGAGCAGGGACGAAAGTCGGGCTTAGTGATCCGGTGGTACCTCGTGGGAGGGCCATCGCTCAACGGATAAAAGCTACCTCGGGGATAACAGGCTGATCTCCCCCAAGAGTTCACATCGACGGGGAGGTTTGGCACCTCGATGTCGGCTCGTCGCATCCTGGGGCTGAAGTAGGTCCCAAGGGTTGGGCTGTTCGCCCATTAAAGCGGCACGCGAGCTGGGTTCAGAACGTCGTGAGACAGTTCGGTCCCTATCCGTCGCGGGCGTAGGAAATTTGAGAGGAGCTGTCCTTAGTACGAGAGGACCGGGATGGACTGACCTATGGTGTACCAGTTGTTTCGCCAGAAGCATAGCTGGGTAGCTAAGTCGGGAAGGGATAAACGCTGAAAGCATCTAAGTGTGAAGCCCACCTCAAGATTAGATTTCCCATAGCGTAAGCTAGTAAGACCCCTTGAAGACTACAAGGTTGATAGGTCAGAGGTGTAAGTATGGTAACATATTTAGCTGACTGATACTAATAGGTCGAGGGCTTGACCAATAT
>NZ_LZZM01000068.1 GCF_002006345.1 Clostridium puniceum | reverse complement strand
ATAATCAATTGTAAGTATACATTATTTTAATATAGCAAATTAATTAAAGTATATATAAAATTGTTACTATTCAATTTCCTTTGTACACACTATATCTACACCTGTATTCATTATATTCTTACAAATAATATCTCCAATCTTAATAGGAGTACTTACATAAATTCTACTAAGAACCTTTGAGAATTCCCTCCATAAATACTTTTCTATAGGTTTATTACTTTTTACAGAAACAACTTTATAATTCTGATTCCCTTTTATTCTAACTAAGCTTGTAAAAACATCCTTATCAATCATTTTTTATACCTCCTAATTAGATTTCATTAAACTCTTTGATCCTTCCAACTAAAATTCTTGAATCTATAGAATCATCTACTATATTTAAAATGCTCTTATTCATCTCTCTAGCTAATATTTTCATAATTTTCATATTGCAACTTGACCCATTACAACTTCCACGCCCAATTCCTGTTCGCCTTTTTACTCCCTCTACTGTTCTTGCCCCTAAAGGTCTTCTTATAGAATCAACAATTTCTCCCTCTGAGATATTATTACAGCTACAAATTATATTTCCATATTTTTTGTCTAAAGCTATTATTTTATTTCTTTGCTCTTTAGACATATTTCTAAAAACATATACTTCTCTTTTTTTATCAATATAATCTCTTTTCTTAGTTATGTTCATATTTACCTTAAGTTTTTGCTCTATATCAATCGCAATTACCGGTGCAATTGTTATTTTAGCATAATGGTTTCCTATTACTTTTATATAACCATCACCAATATTGCTATCATCTATAAACATATTACTTTTACTATATGTTTCTGTAAACATATTAGTTATTAATTCTTTTTTTATATTATGAGAAATATTTTTTGCTAATTGAAGTTCTTCTTCTAAATCTAATAATTTATCACTACAAATTCCGATTAAATTTCCTTTTGATAAAGTAGGAATGTTTATTACAAATTTCTCATCATCCATATCATCAATAACCACTCCATTCATAGTTTTATCTAACTTTTCATTTAATAATATATATTTAATTTTTCTACCTTTGAATTCATGAGAAGCTTCGCAATACTTATCATGAAAACTTTCATTGGGAATTGTATTAATTACAAATTTACATGTAAATTTATTTTTATTTGTAGTTATTTTAAAGCCTTTAGAAATTGTTTTTATATCTATAACTTCTTCTTCTAATCTAAAATTAACTCCATTATCAGCTGCTACTTCTGCATATGAAATAGCCAGATTATATGGCGGAATTACAGCAATATTTTCAGAATATAAAGCCTTATTGGCTTGTATCTTTAAATTAGGTTCTATATCATAAATTGCATTATCCTCTATTATATGTACCCCTTCTAGCTGTCTTTCTTTAGCCTTACTATACATCGTATTAATAGCATTATATCTACTTTCATCTGTTGCAATTCTTAAAGCTCCAATTTTATTATATTCAATATCAAATTTTTTACAATGTTCCTTTATCAACTTCATTCCTCTGTTTTCCATAATTGACATAAACTCATCATTGCTTTCTGAACCATCATAAACAATTGCAGTATTATTAGAGGAAAGTTCATTTACTATATCATAATCTTTTTCTATTAAAGCTATATTTAGATTATATTTGGAGAGTTCATATGCAACTGCACATCCAATAATACCGCCACCTAAAATTAATACATCATAATCCATTATTAATCCTCCAAATCTGAAACTATAAAATTACGTTCTCTTAGTTCTGATATAATTAAATTGATATCTTCTTGACTTTCTGCTGCTATAGTATGAAGATGAACTCCATTAGTTAATACAGATAATAACTTAGCTTTTTGTTTTTTGTATTTTTGAATAAACTTATTTAATTCATTATAATTTTTAATCATAAGCATTCCTATTATTTCACCATATAAAGGGTGCTCTACTATGACATCTTCAATTATTCCCCCATATTTAATTACTATGTTCATTTCATCAAACATTTCTTCTTCAGTATGAGTCACTGCAATAATTGCTTTAACTTTATTCTCATTTTTATTAATTATATATCCATCTGGAGTCGCTATTATATTTTTTCCTTCTGCTCTAAGAATAGCTATATCCTTTACTATTACTTGCCTAGTTACAGCATATTTCTTTGCTATATCACTTCCCTTTAATGGTTCAGTACTTTCTAATAATAATCTAAGCATATTGTCTCTTCTATCGATAGATCCCATATTCTCCTCCCTGCATATCAATTATTATCTATAATTAACATTATAAATATAATTATTTCTATTATCATTATTATACTTTAAATATTATTATTATACTTTAAATATCAGTATTATGCTAAAAATTTTTTACTAATTTTTTTAATTTTATGCATAAAAAAAGTTATGAATTACTTCATAACTTTACATTGGTGGAGATTAAGGGATTCGAACCCTTGACCCCCTGCGTGCAAGGCAGGTGCTCTCCCAACTGAGCTAAACCCCCATGGTGGACCTTCAGGGACTCGAACCCTAGACCTACCGGTTATGAGCCGGTTGCTCTAACCAACTGAGCTAAAGATCCCTTTTAATTTACCTGGCAACGTCCTACTCTGCCACACAGTCACCCGTGCAGTACCATCGGCGCTATAGACCTTAACTGTCCTGTTCGGAATGGGAAGGAGTGTTACCTCTATGCCATCATCACCAGATTATCACATACAATATTATACTTATATAAATACAATATGTCAAGTATTTTTGAAAGATCATTCTTTCAAAATTGCACATAGCTTTTAATGTATTATTACAACTTGATTATAATATTGGTCAAGCCCTCGACCTATTAGTATCAGTCAGCTAAATATGTTACCATACTTACACCTCTGACCTATCAACCTTGTAGTCTTCAAGGGGTCTTACTAGCTTACGCTATGGGAAATCTAATCT
>NZ_LZZM01000067.1 GCF_002006345.1 Clostridium puniceum | reverse complement strand
TCTACAACATTTTCTACCGTGAATCCAAATTGTTTAAATAATGTTTCTGCATTTCCTGATGCTCCAAAGGTATCTAATGAAATAATTTCTCCATCAAGACCTACATATTTATGCCATCCAAAGCTTGTTAATGCTTCAACTGCAACTCTTGCTCTAACTGTTTTTGGCATTACTGCTTCTTTGTACGCTTCATCTTGAGCATCAAATAATTCAAATGATGGCATGCTTATAACTCTTGCATCTATTCCTTTAGCATCTAATTCAGCTGCTGCATTAAATATTAATTCAACTTCGGAACCTGATGCCATAAGAAGTACATCTGGAGTTTCCTTCTTAGAATCTTTAAGTATATATCCACCCTTTAATGCTCTCTTAGCACATCCATCGTATAGTGGTAACTTTTGTCTTGTTAATACTAATGATGTTGGTGTTTTTCCATTAGTTATAGCATAATACCAAGCTGCTGCTGTTTCTTTGGAATCTGCTGGTCTAAACACTGCCATGTTTGGCATACTTCTAAGTGCTGCTAATTGTTCTATTGGTTGGTGAGTTGGACCATCTTCCCCTACTCCAATACTATCATGAGTTAAAACATAAGCTATTGGAAGATTCATTAATGAAGACAATCTCATAGCACCTTTCATGTAATCACTAAATACGAAGAAGGTTGAACAGAATACTTTAAGCCCACCATGAGCATACATACCATTAACTATTGCTGCCATAGCATGTTCTCTAACTCCAAAGTGAAGATTTTGTCCACTTCTTTCTTCTGCTGAAAAGTCACCTTTACCAGCCATATAAGTTTTGTTTGAAGGAGCTAAATCTGCTGAACCTCCAATTAAGTTAGGGATAATTTTAGCTAATCTATTTATCATTATTCCTGAAGATTCTCTTGTAGCCATTTCTTTATCGAAGCTCCAGAATTCTTCATTATTTAATAACGCTTCTTTATCAACTTCGCCACTCATCCATGCAGCATATTCTTTTGCAAGTTCAGGGTACTCTGAAGAATATTTACTAAATAATTTATTCCAAGCCGCTTCTTTTGAAACACCTTTTTCTATATGTTCATTCATATTTGTATATACTTCATCTGGTACATAGAAAGCTGGTTCTGTCTTCCATCCTAAGTTTTCCTTCATAGCAAGTACATTATCTGCTCCTAATGGTTCACCGTGAGCTGATGCTTTTCCTTGTTTTGCAGGACATCCAAAGCCAATTTGATTTTTAACTATTATAATTGATGGTTTTGAAGTTTCTGCTTTAGCTGTTTCTATTGCACTTTCAATTGCATCTATATCATTTCCATCAGTAATTTTTAATACCTGCCAGCCATAAGCTTCATATCTCTTAGCCACATCTTCTCTAAATGCTATATCTGTATTTCCTTCAATTGAGATATTGTTTGAATCATATAATACAACTAATTTTCCAAGTCCTAAAGTTCCAGCAAGTGATGAAGCTTCTCCTGAAATTCCTTCCATAAGACAGCCATCTCCAACTACAGCATATGTATAGTGATCTACTACACTATAGTTTTCCTTGTTAAACTTGTCTGCAAGGTGTGCTTCTGCCATAGCAAAACCTACTGCATTACAAATACCTTGTCCAAGTGGTCCCGTTGTAATTTCGACACCTTTTGTATGACCGTATTCTGGATGACCTGGTGTTAAACTTCCTACTTGTCTGAAATTTTTAATATCGTTAGCTGTTACTCCATACCCAAATAAGTGCAATAATGAATATTCAAGCATTGAACCATGTCCTGCTGATAATACAAATCTGTCTCTGTTTTCCCAGTTTGGATTCTTTCCATTATGGTTCATCTTTGACCATAATGTAAACGCCATTGTAGCTGCTCCAAGTGGTAACCCTGGATGTCCTGATTTTGATTTTTCAATAGCATCTGCCGAAAGTACCCTTATTGCATTAATAGATAGTTTATCTAATTCTCTACTCATTTTTTTCCTCACTTTACATTACAAATTTTATATACTATAGCTTAAGGTGCATTATAAGTGATAATCAAAATTTATGATTTTGCTCTTCGAACTTACTCAGCGAAAGAATATAAGCCTAGTTTCCTTTTATATAAATGTCATTTTATATAACGCTACAACCCACATTTTTGCTATAATCTCTTATATTTATAACTTTATAAATTCTTATCTTTATAGCTTGTTTTATTGTGGTCTTCTTCTATTTATAAATTCATTTATTTTTCTATTGTAACACTTTACAATATATTTCTCATTAACACTTAATTGCTACTTTCCAAAAACTGCTGCCCAGTCTGCTTTGAATTTTTCTAGTCCTTGATCTGTTAATGGATGTTGTACCATTTGCATTACTAAACTATAAGGGATAGTTGAAATATCTGCTCCAGCTTTTGCTGCTTCAATAACATGAATTGGATTTCTTACACTAGCTGCTATTATTTCTGTTTCTATTCCATGAATTGCAAAAATTTCTGCTATATCTCTAACTAAATCCATACCTATCATTGATATATCATCTATTCTTCCTAAAAATGGACTTACATATGTTGCTCCTGCATTAGCTGCAAGTAATGCTTGTGTTGCTGAAAATATTAAAGTTACATTTGTTTTTATTCCTTCTTTTGATAAAACCTTAGTTGCTTTAAGTCCTTCTGCTGTCATTGGAATCTTTACAATCATATTCTTATGGATTGCCGCGATGATTCTTCCCTCTTTTATCATCCCTTCAGCATCTTCACTTACAACTTCTCCACTTATTGGTCCATCTACTATACCTGTTATTTCTTTAATAACTTCGTTAAAATCTCTTCCTTCTTTCGCTACTAGTGATGGATTTGTAGTTACACCACATATTACTCCCATTTCATTTGCTTCTTTAATATGTTCTACATTTGCTGTGTCTAAAAAAAATCTCATTTCCTTAACATCTCCCTTAATTCAATTTACAGTTAACAGTGATAGTTGAAA
>NZ_LZZM01000066.1 GCF_002006345.1 Clostridium puniceum | reverse complement strand
AATCCTATAATATAACCTTTTAGGTTAACTACTATAATTACCTACACTATATTTTTTAGTAATCTATGTTAAAAAACTGTTACTTAAACTACTATAAATAATACATTTTTAATACACGAGATTTCTAATTTGATTTTTTATAAAAATAAGCGTAAAAAGACTCTGTTAAAAGCCTTAATTACGCTTATATTTTTAATTAATTTTTATGGCCCATTAGTAATTTGTTATTATTAATTCTTTATAGGCTCCTCTGCCCTTTTTTTCTTTACTTATAGAATAATTTACTGTTGTTTCTATAATATTAAAATCTTTATACCACTCTCGTACTTTAGGGTGATCGTTTATCGTTACAAGAAATCTCCCTTTTATATCCTTAAGTTTATCCCTTAAAAGTAAATGCTCTTTTTCACCAAAACTATTTCCATAGCCTGCTGTTTCAAAATATGGTGGATCACAAAAGAAAAAGGAATAATCTCTGTCATACTTATCTATTATTTTTTCAAATGATAGATTTTCGACATACGTATTCCTTAGCCTTTCTTTTAATTCTTTTAGCACATTATTATAGAATATTTGTGGTGATGGTCTAGTATTAGTTCCATATCCAAAGTGATTACCTTTACCAGCAAAACTTTGCGATATAAGATATAAAAATCTTACAGCTCTATGTATCTCTGTAAGATGTTCTAAAGTATAATGTTTATATTCTTCAAATATATCTCTTCCTGAAAATTCATATTCTAATTGTCTTTCTATTTCTGGTGCATGATACTTAATCATTCTGAATAAATTTATAAGCTCTTTATCAATATCATTAATTACTTCCACCTTGCTTGGCTCTTTGCCAAAATAGACCCATCCAGCTCCAAAAAATAACTCTATATAGCATGTATGATCTTCAGGAATCATTTCTATAATTGTCTTTCTTAATTTACTTTTTCCGCCCATTCTAGTAATTGGTGGTTTTAACATAAACATCACGCCCTTATCTTTAGTTTGTATAAGAAAACAGATAACAAAAAACACCTACTGGTGCTACTTTATTCTTCTATTAAATTTTTATTTTTACGTATGTTTATGTTGGCTCACGTATGTATGTTTTTAACCTTTCTTTCAAGTTTACCTCTTTCTTTATCACTGATTTTTTAGATTTCTTAATATATTATATCAACGTAGCAAGGCGTAAGTGGTTCTGTTATGCTACGCGCCCATATATCAATTCTTTTTCCATAATCACTGTATTCAAAATACCTACTAGCTGTACTAGCTGAATATACATACGTGTTATTAGTAGCATTCAATACGGCCTTTGTTTCTGTATGATCGTCGTACATATTCGCAAATATAGTATGTTCAACAAAATTTATACAAACTTGTATGCTTTGAATATTTACTATCATGAATTTAGGAGTGAATGATATATCAAGTACTTTTTTTAGCGCTGTACCTTCTATCCCATTACCACTATCTTGTATAAGAATATCACTGGGTAAATATTCTATCCTTTGATTTCTTAACCCTCCTAAGCTTTGTATATTAGCAGTTCCTTGTATTCCGAACACATTTGCTGTATCTATTATATTGCTAGGTATTAAACCTGGAGACCCCTTTATAGTTTGAGCTCCTGAAAGATATTGATTGGCTGCAATAATTTGATCTGCAGTTCCTGGTGTGTATGTTTGCGCTGTTTTACTTGGTATTGTACCGGTTATATCTCCGCTATCTGTTGTAGCTGTATATGGAGCTAATATTTTATCGGGTGTTGCAGTCCCTCCACCTCCTTCACCCAACAAGATAAAATTTGAAGTTGCTGCATTGTATCTTAAATTATAAATTCCATTATTTTTTAAATTGGATACATTTGATCCATTAGACTTCTTTATTAAAGCTGCAGTTAAAGAATTTATTTTTAAGCTCGTTACTCCTGTACTATCTGCGTTAACTTTTATGGTTATTGGCATACCATCTTTAAGGGTTGTTATACTTGATGTAGAAATAGAATAAATATTTCCACTGTTAGATGTTGTATACATCCTAAACATATTGTCTGCAGACTTATTTATTTCCTTTTGATTCCCACCAGTAAGATAAATAAGCGCTGTATTAGTATTTATAACACCATAATCATATATTAAGTTTGAAAGTTCTACGGTTACATTGGCTGCATTCCCTATAGCCGCATTAATTTGATAATTCCAACTATAAGGACCACTTATTGATGCCGCCATATAATCGCCTTTATTCCCAGCACTTCCATATGCATATAATATTTCACCATCATCTGGATCTGTAGCAAATAATCCTATTTCACAAATATATGTTGGCTGAGTTATCTTTGAGTTATTTATCATCCCACTAATTGTTGCAGTTTTCAATTCTGTATTTGGTGTAATAGATTGAATACCTACATCATATTTAGGATCTACTAGAGCTGTTAGTGTTTCCGGATTTCGTGTTCCTACCTCTCCAGAACCAACCATCATTTTGGGGAAATGTAATTCTATCCCTGCTTGAGCTTTAGCGTATAATTCCTTACCTTTGTTTGTAATAGACATATTATTAAAAATAGCCATAATTATCTCCTTCCACTAAAAAAGAGCAATAAAAAAGGCTTTTTAATTAAAAAACGCCTAAATTATTGCTTAAACTCTTTATTTTATTACGCTCACAATTATTCAGTAGCTGTTGAAGTTATTGTTGGAGTTATTAATGTTGTAAACTCTGCATACTGCTCAGTTGTAATCTTATCTCCAGCTAAGAATATATCCATAGTTTCTTGAATGGTCTTAAAATCTTTTACCTCTTTCTTTAATTCTTCATTGATTCTATTTCTTAAAATCTTTCCTAATAATTCTTGCATTTTTGTCATTTTACATTCCTCCATTTACTGTTTTATTTTTTTCCTGTTCTAATATATAATTTTCTATTGTTTCAATTTTTTCTCGTGTTAATTGTAACTCTGTCTTTTCTCTATCTTCATATAGCGGAATATTGGGTGTTACAGTAACATCTATACTTTTTAATGTTTTCCCCTCTGGTATTTCTACCTCTAAATATAGAATTCCTCCTTGTGGAGTCCTATAACTTCCTGCCATTTGTAAATAAATATAT
>NZ_LZZM01000065.1 GCF_002006345.1 Clostridium puniceum | reverse complement strand
CCAGTATTTCTATAAGTTTTTCAAAAGAAGAAACGGAACGACTTCTTAGAAAAACAAGTGCAGCCTATAATACTCAAATAAATGATATATTACTTTGTTCCCTAGGATTAGCTGTTAAAGAATGGAGTAGAAATGATAAGGTACTTATAAGTCTAGAAGGTCATGGAAGAGAAGAAATTCTAAAAGATGTTTCTATAGATAGGACAATAGGATGGTTCACGTCTATGTATCCAGTAATTCTAGATATGACTTACAATGAAGATATATCATATTCTATTCAATATACCAAAGAAACTCTAAGACATATACCTAACAATGGGGTAGGTTATGGTATATTGAAATATTTGACAAATAACCAAAATAATAAGGATATTTCATTTAAATTAAAACCAGAAATAAGTTTTAATTACCTTGGAGAATTTGTATATAAGGAAAGCAAAGATTCATTTAGGTATTCTGAATTAACAGGTGGTATGGCTGTTTCAACTGCAAATAAAAAATTAAATTCTATAGAAATAAATGGGCTTGTTTCAGAAGGAAAATTAGAATTATTTTTAAATTATAGTACTAAGGAATATGAGGAAGAGACAGTAGCTAATTTATTAGAAGGATATAAGAGAAATTTAATTAAAGTTGTAGAGCATTGTGAAAGTAAGAAAGAAACACAAAAAACACCTTGGGATTATGGAGATAATGAGTTAAGCATAGAAGATTTAAATAAAATATTATCTAGTGAAAAAGATATAGAAAAAATTCATTCTTTAGCACCTATGCAGGAAGGTATGCTGTACAATTTAATACTTGATAAAAAATCTCATGCATATTTTGAGCAAAGCGTATTTACTCTTGAAGGAACATTAAGAGTAGAAATATTAAATAAAGTATTTAATACTCTTATAGAAAAATATGAGGTATTAAGAACCGCATTTTTCTATGGCGATATAAGTAAACCTAAGCAGGCAGTTTTAAGTAAAAGGGAAATGTTAATAAATTATGAGGATATAACCACTTTAGAGGATTCAAAGCAGGAAGAATATATAGAAAACTTTAAAAGGCAGGATAGAGATAAAGGATTTGATTTAAACAATGACTGCTTAATTAGGATATCAGTAATAAAGACAAAAGATAATAGATATAAATTGATTTACAGTTTCCATCATATAATTATGGATGGCTGGTGCATAGGAATTATAATGAACGACATAGTTAATATGTATAAAGCGTTATGTGAAGAAAAAGAAATAACAATTGGTAGAACTGAATCTTATAGTAATTATTTAGAATGGCTTGATAAACAAGATAAAGTTGAAACTTTAGAATATTGGAAGAATTATCTTGAAGGATATGAGCAGGAAGCAGTCATTCCTAAAATGAATAAAAAGTCCCAAAACTTTAATCCTGAAGAAGAAGAAATTATACTAGATGATGCTTTAACAGGAAAATTGAAAAGCATGGCAGAAAAAAACAGCATAACAATGAATGCTGTAATTCAGACTGCATGGGGGATATTGCTGCAGAAGTATAATAATACTGATGATGTAGTGTTTGGATCAGTAATTTCAGGAAGACCAAGTGAAATTACTGATATAGAAAACATGGTAGGTCTTTTTATAAATACAGTACCTATAAGAGTAACAAACAGAGAAGATATTCAGTTTAGAGAATTAGCTCAAAAATTAAATAAAGACTTTATTGAAGCGAATATGTATGGATATTGTTCATTAGCAGAAGTGCAAGCTTTAACTGATATGAAGAATAAACTTATAAATCATGTTACTGTATATGAAAATTATCCTATTAATGAGGAAATGATGAATTCTCATAAGAATAAAAAATCAGAACTAAGTATTATAGGTGTTGAAAGCTTTGAACAAACAAATTATGATTTAGAGCTTGTAATAATACCAGGAAATCAACTAAATATAAAATTAACATATAACAGTAGTGTTTATGATAAAAAAGTAATTGGAGAAATGTTAATTAAAGTCTATAATATTCTAAACTTTATATCTAATAAGCCAGAGTGTAGGTTAACTGAAATAGATATAATAACAAGGGAAGAACAAGAAAAATTATTATATGAATTTAATAATACAAAAACAACTTATCCAAAGGAAAAAACTATACAAGAATTATTTGAGGAACAGGTAGAAAAGAGTCCTAATAATATTGCAGTAACATTTAATGGAAAAGAATTAACTTATAAAGAGCTAAATGAAAAATCAAATTCTTTAGCAAGGCTTTTAAGAGAAAAAGGAGTATCCTCAGAAAAAATTGTAGGAATAATGGTAGAGAGATCCTTAGATATGATAGTAGGGATAATGGGTATATTGAAGGCCGGAGGAGCTTACCTACCTATAGATCCTGAATATCCAGAGGAGAGAATAAGCTATATGCTAGAAGATAGTAGCGCTCAGATTTTATTAACTAAAAAAAGTTTGTTAAAAGATATAAACTTTGAAGGTGAAATAATAGATTTAGAAAATCAAGAAAATTATGCTGCTAGCAAAGAAAACATAGAAAAAATAAATACTTCTAGAGACCTTGCTTATATAATATATACCTCAGGATCAACAGGAAAGCCTAAAGGCACCAAAATAATGCATTATAGTGTAACTAGAGTTGTAAAGAATACTAACTATATTTCTATAGACCAAGAGGATATAATTTTGCAGTTATCAAGTTATGCTTTTGATGGATCCGTATTTGATATATATGGAGCACTGTTAAATGGAGCTAAGCTTGCCATGATTGATAAGGATAGTTTGCTTAATATAGATAAACTCTCATATTTCATACAATACAACAAAGTAAGCATATTCTTTATAACAACAGCTTTATTTAATACATTAGTAGATAATAAAATAGAATGCTTAAAAAATATAAGAAAAGTATTATTTGGAGGAGAAAGGATATCAATATTACATGCTAAGAAGGCACTAGATTACATGGGAAAAGATAAGATAATACATGTATATGGTCCAACAGAAAGTACTGTTTTTAGTAATTATTACTTTATAAATAGTGTAGATGAAAATGCAGATAATGTCCCAATAGGAAGGCCTCTAAGTAATTCTACTGTATATATATTAGGAAAAAATAATGAACTTAAACCAATAGGTATTCCAGGGGAATTATGTGTTGGCGGTGATGGTGTTGCAAGAGGATATTTAAATAATTTAGAGTTAACTAGAGAAAAATTTGTAGACAATCCTTTTGAACTGGAGACAAAAATGTATAAGACAGGAGATTTGGCAA
>NZ_LZZM01000064.1 GCF_002006345.1 Clostridium puniceum | reverse complement strand
AAACGAATTACATTCCAAGATGCTTTTCCTAAAGATGAATTAATAATTCCGTCAGTTAATTCACTTCTATCTACATATTTTGGAGTAACAGCTTCACCATTTTTAGAATTTACTATTTTCATATCATCATGTTCTAATACAATATGTTCTATAATCTTATAATTTTCAAAACTTCTGACATCACAAGTTAATATAACGTCTTCTTTTAAATTACGGTTAACTGCAAAAATAGTAACTTCATCTTTATCTTCATTATATACTGCTATAGATTCAATATCAGTTACATCTGTAAAATCTATAGTATCATGTTTTGGTGAAGAAATCACTGGTTGAAGTGCAACTCCTCTACCATATTTTGAAGCATGTAAATATGGATAATATATTGTCTGCTTCCAAGCTGGTCCATTTTCTTCTGTCATAATCGGTGCAATTACATTAACTAATTGTGCTAAACAAGCCATTTTCACTCTATCTGAATGTTTCATTAAAATAATCAGCATTAATCCAACTAAAAGTGCATCTTCAAAATTATACACATCTTCTAAAAGTGCTGGTGCTTTTTGCCATGGATGATTTTTCATTATATCATCATCACTTTGATTAGAATGGAACCATACATTCCATTCATCAAAGCTTAAATTCATAGTTTTTTTACTACGTTTTTTAGCTTTAATATAGTCACAAGTAGCTGTAACTGTTTTAATAAAGTGTTCCATATCAACACTTTGTGCTAAGAAATTAGAAGTATCATTTAGTCTATTTCCATAATATTGATGAAGTGATACAAAATCAGCTATTTCATAAGTATGATCTAAGGTTGTTGCTTCCCACTCTGGGAAAGTTGGCATTGCTGTATTTGAACTTCCACATGAAACTAACTCAATATCTGGATCAATAAGCTTCATAGCTTTACCAGTTTCTAAAGCCAATCTCCCATATTCTTCAGAAGTTTTATGTCCTATTTGCCATGGTCCATCCATTTCATTTCCTAAACACCAGGTTTTTATTTTATGTGGTTTTTTAACACCGTGTTTTATTCTTAAATCACTATACTTTGTTCCACTAGTATGATTACAATATTCTAATAAATTACAAGCATCTGCAATCCCCCTTGTTCCAAGGTTAACTGCCATCATTACATCTGCTCCAACTTCTTGTGTCCATTTTGAGAATTCATTTAATCCAATTTCATTAGTTTCAAGACTTCGCCAAGCTAATTCCAATCTTTTTGGTCTTTCTTCTACAGGACCTACACTATCTTCCCAGAAAAAATTTGAAACAAAGTTTCCACCTGGATATCTTATAATAGGAACTTCTAATTCCTTTACAAGTTCAATTACATCTTTTCGGAAACCTTTTTCATCAGCTGACATATGATCAGGCTGATAAATCCCTCCATATACGGCTCTTCCTAAATGTTCAATAAAAGAACCATAGATTCTTTTATCTATTTCAGATATTTTAAAATCTTTATCTACTACCATTTTTGCTGTTTTTTGCATTGCATTTCATCTCCTCTATTTAGATTGAACCCTATTTTTCATTCCTTCATACAATTTATTAGCCTTTTACTGCCCCAGCTGTCATACCATCAACAAAATACTTTTGGAAGCACATGAATAATATAAATACTGGTAATATTGAAAAGAAAGAGCCAACAAACAATAAGTTGTAATTATTCCCATATGGTGTCAATAGAGTATTTAACCCTATTGGTAAAGTGAATTTTTCAGCACTCTTTAATACTAACATTGGCCATAATAAGTTATTCCAGCTACCCATAGTATTTAAAATTGCCATTGCTGCAAATGATGGTTTCATAATTGGTAAAATTAATCTAAAGAAAATACCATATTCTGATGATCCATCTATTCTACCTGCTTCAACAAGATCTCTAGGTATCCCTGATAAATATTGCCTAAAAAAGAATATAGTTGATGCATTTGCTATACTCGGCAAAATTATTCCTGTGTATGTATTTGTTAAATGCATGTTATTTATTTGGCTATAAAGAGGTAACATTAAGATTTCAAATGGCACCATCATAACAAATAATACACAAATAAATAAGAAGTTTTTTCCTTTAAAATCATACATTGCAAATCCATATGATACAAATGCACTAACAAACAATTGAAGAGCAACTTGTACTATTGTTAAAAATAAACTGTTAAAAAACCATGTAAAAAATCTACTACTCTCCACAGTAAATAAAAGTACATAATTTTTCACTGACATTTTAGCAAGATTAATTGATACATCCATACCATTTGCTATTACAGCACCACCATCTTTGAAAGTGGAAATTAAAAGTGTGTAAAAAGGTATTAGCACTACTATCGCTATAATTGCAAAGCATATAAATATTACTACTTTTATAGGTAAATTTTTCACATTAGTTTCTACATTTTTTGTACTTTTTTTACTTTTTCTATAACTCACATTACTTTGCATACTAATCCTCCTTATCAAACGTTCCATTTAATTTTAATTGTATTAAATTAATACTCATTCCAATAATAAATAATACTAAACCTACTGCTGATGCATATCCCATTGCATTTTTTTCAATACCTTGTCTATATAAATATCCTACGATTGTAAGACCTATATTGTTTGGTGAACTGTTATTTCCCCATACCATATAACTTTCTGTAAACATTGAAAGACCTGCATATACAGATATAGTAAGTACATAAATAGTTGTTGGTTTAAGTTGAGGTATTGTAACATATCTAAACTTTTGCCATGCATTTGCTCCATCAATATCTGCTGACTCATACAATTCTGCTGGAATATTTTTTAATCCTGATAAGAAATACAACATATTAACACCAGTCCATCGCCAGCATGCTAAAGCTAATAATACAACAAATCCTGTAGTACCATTTTTTAACCATTTAAATGGTTCCATCCCAAAGTTTGCAATAAATTGATTTGCCAATGAAGTAGCTTGCTCTCCAAATGCAAATCTAAAAACTATACCTGCTACTACTACTGATGTTAACGCTGGTAAATAAAATGCAGATTTAAAAAACTCTCTACCAATCATCAACTTGCTATTTATTATACATGCAAGTACCATTGGAATTGGAATAAGTAATACAAGTGTCAATACCATATATTTAAAACTATTCCAAACCGCAACTAAAAAAACCTTATCTCCTAGTAATTTAGTATAGTTTTGAATTCCTATAAATTTTCTTGAACCTGGCAATATATCTTGAAAACTCATTATTATTGTATTTATCATTGGAGAAATGAAAAAAAACAAAAATACAAGAATAAATGGCAATATGAATACATA
>NZ_LZZM01000063.1 GCF_002006345.1 Clostridium puniceum | reverse complement strand
TATGATTCTTTAACGCAGAAGAATATGGTAGATTTAACTCTAAAATATAGTTGCTTATTGATTCATTTTGGTTTAATATTGTTGTCAGCATAGATTAACCTCCTTAGGTTTGGTGTTGCAACTTAAACCTAACATATTCGAGGCATCTATGCTATTTTTTTGTAAAATTTTGTTGAAGTAATTTATGGATTTGTATCCATAGAAAAATTTCTCAAATTAATGCACAAGTCAAGTAAATAAGTAAAAAAGTTATAAATTTTGTAATGGATAATATTGCATGTCATTAAAAATGTGGATTTATACAAGTTGAATTCTGGGAAAAATGGTGGCTGATAACTTGTGATATTATGGATAAGATAATTATACAAAAAACAATTTTTTATGAAATTATAGCTTAATTATACCATAATATACAAATAAAATGGATTTATTTGTATAAAAAGGAATAAATAAAATAAAGATGGTTGTACAAAAAATTTGTATAACCATCTTTAAATTCTAATTTCTATATTTGATATTAGCTAAATCTGACACATGCTCATATTCTATTGCTTCATTGTTATATAAAAATTTTACACCGTCAATCCATTCACCTTTAGCTTTATTATTAGATTGAAGAAAATTTTCAATTAAAGTGTTTGCAGTTACAGCACCACCAGTTGAACCTTGAAACTTTGTCACCCATTTTTTTGTGCCAGCGTCAGTTAAATTTATAGTAGCAACTTTTTTACCTGTAACTGTATCTATAGACTTAAGCTCAATTGCTAATTTATCAAATTTCTTTTCGGATACTTCTTTTGATAATGCTTTTAACTTATCTTCTAAGCTTAAATTTTCGTTTACTTCAATAGTACTTGATTCATTAGGTTCTAAAGAATTTTCATCTATATTATAGATAGAAAGCTTTACTTTATTTACCTTTACCTCTTCTTTTGGCTTTTCTACATCTTTTTTAGAAGAGTTATTGTTGTCAGTATTTTGATCTACAGTAGTACTATTAGAGTTATTAGTATTAGTGGGGTTTGAAGTACAAGAAACCATTACAATACTTAACATTAAAACTGTAGCTAAAATTAATCTTCTAGTCATATTATGTACACCTCCTACTTTTTAACATTAATGCTATAAATAATCTTAGATTAATTATAGCATATACAATTTAAAATTAAAAGCAAAGTAAAAATGGAAAAAAATGAAAAATATTTGACAATGTTTTTTTAGTATAGTATATTTTGATTATCAAACTATTTGATGTTGAAACTTTTTATGCTTTAGTATAATTTTATAAATAAAATAATCATCTTACATTTTGTTTAATTAAAATAATGCATATTCAAAAGATAAATTTCAGATTTTTGGAAAAATATTTTTAGAGCCAAAATGGAGAGTGCAGATGAATGGATAAGTCAACATTGATGATTAATGAACTTATAGTACAGTTGTTTAATGATGTTTTGCAAATTGAAGAACAAAGTTTAAAAAATGGTGTACTTTCAGATATTTCAATAACAGAAATACATACAATAGAAGCTATTGGAATGTATAGTGAAAGAACAATGTCAGAAGTGGCGCAGAAGTTAAAAATTACAGTAAGTACTTTAACGACTGCTATAAATAAATTGATAAAGAAAGGGTATGTGGAGAGAAAAAGAATAGAGGAAGATAGGCGAGTTGTATTAGTTAAATTAACTAAAAGAGGAAAGTTAGCGTTTAGGCTTCACCAAAAGTTTCATGGAGAAATGATAAACAATGCCATAGATGGATTAAGTTTAGAAGAAGAAAAAATTTTGATTTCTTCTTTAAATAAGATAAATGATTTTTTTAAAGAAAAATATAAATTATATTAATAAAGGAGAATATTATGCGTAATATTGAAATTGCTGGAATTGGTGCATATTTACCATCTTTGGTAGTTACAAATGATAAAATAAGTGAATTAGTTGAAACTAACCATGAATGGATAGTTCAAAGAACAGGAATAAGTGAAAGAAGAATTTCAGAAGGAGAAAACACATCTGATATAGCAACTAAAGCAGCTGAAATTGCTCTTGAAAGAGCTGGGATTACTGCACAAGATTTAGATTTAATAATAGTCGCAACTATTAGTCCAGATATGTTCATACCTTCAGTTGCATGTCTTGTACAAAGTAACTTGAATGCAGATAAAGCAGCTTGTTTTGATATAAGTGTTGCATGTTCAGGATTTGTATATGGTTTAGAAATAGCAAATGGATTAATACAAACTATGAATTATAAAAATGCATTAGTAATTGGTGCAGAAGTTCTTTCAAAGGTTATGGACTGGACAGATAGAGGTACTTGTATTTTATTTGGTGATGGTGCTGGAGCAGCAGTGCTTAAGCAAAATGAAAGAAAAGGTATTATAAAATCATATCTGTGTTCAGATGGTAAAAAGGGAAATGCACTTACTATAGGAGGTGCAGATTTTAATACTCCATTTTCAAAAGAGAAAGTTATGAACGAAAGACTCATAAAAATGAATGGAAGAGAAGTGCTTAGATTTGCAGTATCTGCTATTGCAGATGGTGTTACAGAAGTACTAAAAGATACTAACATTTCATTAGACGAAATTAAATACATAGTTCCTCATCAAGCAAATTATAGAATTATAAAATCAGCAGCTGAAAAACTAAAATTGGATGAACAAAAATTTTATTTGAATTTAGATAGAGTAGGAAATACTTCATCAGCTTCAGTGCCTATAGTTTTAAATGAAATGTATGAAAAAGGTTTATTAAATAAAGGTGATAAACTCATATTAGTAGCATTTGGTGGTGGTTTAACGTATGGTGCTACAGTAATAGAATGGTAAGAAAAAATTAAAAGTGATTTGTTTATTTGATGATCCAATTTTTGAAGTAACAATCCAAAGTTAACGTTCTAAAAAGCATGAATTAAAAAATCATGATATAAAAGTTAGATCCCAGTTATAAATTTTGTGTTGAAATTCTTCTGAAACATTTTATATTTGGATACTTGATTTTTGACAACAACTGTATATGAGTTGTATTCATTTTAACGTATACAATATTATATTTATAAATATATGATAAAAATAAAAATTTATGGAGGAATAGGATGATGTTATTTGAAGAAATTAGAGAAGTTATATGTGAGCAATTAGGGATTGAAGAGGATGAAGTTAAGTTAGAAACAACATTTGAAGAATTAGGAGCTGATTCTTTAGATTTATTTCAAATAGTAATTGAACTTGAAGAAAAATACAATATACAAATAGAGGAAGTTGAAAACTTAAAAACTATACAATATGCTGTAGAGTATGTAGAAAAAAATCACTAGAAATAAAAAAGCATTTTATATATTATGAACTTATTTTTAATTTTTTAGTAATGCAATTGATAATTACAAATTATAATAGTAAAATTACTTTCAGATTAGGTAATTTTGCCTAGATATAGATTTAAACAAATTAAAAAATAAAAATTTCCCATTGTCATTAGGTCTTTATAATTTGATAATGGTAGGAGGAATTTGTTGTGGAAAAAAATAGAGTATGCGAGCTGTTAAAAATAAAACATCCTATATTTCAAGGGGGAATGGCAAGAATTGCAGATGCATCTTTGGCTTCAGCAGTAAGTGATGCAGGAGGACTTGGAATAATAACAGGTGCAGCACCAACAGAATGGGTAAGAGAACAAATACAAAAAACTAAGAAAATGACAAGCAAACCATTTGGTGTAAATATAATGTTAATGGCAGAAAATGCTGACGAAATAGCTGACTTAGTATGTGAAGAAGGAGTAGCAGTAGTCACAACAGGTGCTGGCAGTCCTGGAAAATACATGGAGAAATGGAAAGCACATGGAATAAAGGTTGTTCCAGTAGTAGCTTCAGTAGCTTTAGCTAAGAGAATGGAAAAATCAGGAGCAGATGCAATCATTGCAGAAGGAACTGAATCAGGAGGTCATGTAGGTCAATTAACTACAATGACTTTAGTGCCACAAGTAGTTGATGCTGTAAGTATACCAGTTATAGCAGCTGGAGGTATCGGTGATGGTAGAGGAGTAGCAGCTTCATTTATGTTAGGAGCTGAAGGTATTCAAGTTGGAACAAGGTTCTTAGTAGCTAAAGAATGTACGGTTCATCAAAATTATAAAGATAAAGTATTAAAGGCTAATGATATAGATACAGAAGTGACAGGAAGACCAACGGGACATCCAGTTAGAGTTCTTAGAAATAAACTTGCAAGAACTTATCTTAAGTTAGAAAAAGAGGGAGCATCTGTTGAAGAATTAGAAAAGCTTGGAGCAGGTGCATTAAAAAAAGCTGTTGTTGATGGAGATGTTGATAATGGATCACTTATGTCAGGACAAATAGCAGGGCTTGTAAATAAGGAACAAACTTGTAGTGAAATAATTGAAGAATTATTTCATGGTGCAAAAGAAGCATATGGAAATCTTGGAGGGAAATATGAATAGTAGTAAAACAGCATTTCTTTTTCCAGGGCAAGGTGCTCAAACAATTGGAATGGCAAAAGAACTTTGTGAAAATATACCAGAATGTAGAGAACTTTTAGAACTTAGTGAAGAAATTTTAAAGATGCCTATAAAGAAAATGATGTTTGAAGGTCCTGAAGAACTTCTTACAACAACAGAAAATGCACAACCAACAATTCTTGTTGCATCACTGATTGCATTAAAAGCTTTAGAGATAAACAATATTGAAGCAGATTATGCAGCAGGGCTTAGTTTGGGTGAATATGCAGCACTAATATATGGGGGAGCTCTTTCATTAGAAGAGGGATTACTTCTTATAAAAGAAAGAGGAAGAATTATGGGGAGTGCTCTTCCAGAAGGTTTAGGTAAAATGGCAGCAGTATTGAAACTAAATGATGAAAAGCTAAAGGAATTATTAGATAGAGCAAGTGAATTTGGCATAGTAGAAGGAGCTAATTTTAATTGCCCAGGTCAAATAGTTATTTCAGGTGAAAATAAGGCAATAGATGAAGCAGTTAAAATTGCAAAAGAACTTGGCGGACTTGGAATTCATTTAAAGGTAAGTGGACCATTTCATAGTTCGCTTCTTGAACCAGCAAGTGAAGAATTCTTTAATACTATAAAAACTGTAAAGATTAAGGACCTTAATAAAGTAGTATATTCAAATGTTAAAGGATGTCCTTATGAGCCAGAAGATGATATTAGGGATCTACTAAAGAAGCACATAAGAACTTCAGTGCTTTTTGAAAAAACTATAAATCATATGATTGATAACGGAGTCGATACATTTATTGAAGTTGGGCCAGGAAAAGCACTTAGAGGATTTGTTAAAAAGATTAATAAAAATGTAAAACTTTTAAATGTAGAAGATATGAAATCATTACAGTTAACAATTAACAGTTAGCAATAAAACAGTTGTGAATGAAGGTTGGAAGCACAAAATATAAAATTTAGATTCTCACTTTTATCTCTGAATTTATTTTGAAATATATATTTTCAAATTCTGAACCAATTTGTTCATAAACTGTTAATTCTACACTGTTAACTTCATAACTGAAATATTGGAGGTATTTATGTTAAAAGGAAAATGTGCAATTATTACAGGAGCATCAAGAGGTTTAGGGAAAGCAATTGCTTTAAAGTTTGCATCTCTTGGAGCAAATATAGTTTTAAACTATAGAAGCAGTGAAAAAGAAGCATTAGAAGTTGAAAATGAAATAAAAAAAATGGGTGTTGAAGTTATAAGTGTAAAAGGAGATATTTCTAAATTAGAAGAAGTAGAAAATCTTATAACAGTAGCTAAAGAAAAATTCGGAAATATTGACATTATGGTAAATAATGCTGGAATTACAAAAGATACATTAATACTTAGAATGAAAGAAGAAGATTTTGATAGTGTTATTGATATAAACTTAAAGGGAGTATTTAATTGCTTAAAGTCTATTACTCCAATAATGATCAAACAAAAAGGCGGAAGAATAATAAATATTTCATCAGTAGTCGGACTTACAGGGAATGCAGGGCAAGTTAATTATGCAGCATCAAAAGCTGGAGTGATTGGAATGACAAAGTCACTTGCTAGAGAAGTTGGATCTAGAGGAATTACTGTAAATGCAGTAGCTCCAGGATTTATTGAAACGGACATGACACATGAACTAAATGATAAAGTAAAAGAAGAAGCAAAGAAAAATATACCACTTAAGAGATTTGGAAATCCAGAAGATGTAGCCAATGTTGTAGCCTTCCTTGCAAGTGAAGGTTCAAATTATGTTACAGGTCAAGTTATTCAAGTTGACGGTGGAATGTTAATGTAATGGAGGAAGAAGTGAGTTATGGAAAGAAGAGTTGTTATTACAGGAATGGGTGCTATAACACCAATAGGGAACGATGTTAACGCATTTTGGAATAATGCAAAGAGTGGAAAACTAGGAATAGATTTTATTACTTTAATAGATCAAGATTTAATAGATGTGAAAATTGCAGCAGAAGTTAAAGATTTTGATCCAGATACTTTAATTGGCAAAAAAGAAGCTAAAAGATTAGATAGATTTGCTCAATTTGGTTTAGTTGCTGCAGATGAAGCAATAAAAGATTCTGGCATAGATTTAGAAAAAGAAGATTTAGATAGATTTGGAGTAATGTTAGGTTCCGGAATAGGTGGATTTGAAACTATTGAAACTGAATGTACTAAAATTGCTACAGGAAAATCAAAGAGAGTATCTCCATTTTTTGTACCTATGACAATCATAAATTTAGGCGCTGGAAATGTAGCAATTAAATATGGATTAAAAGGGCCTTGTACGTCAGCAGTAACTGCTTGTGCAACAGGAACAAATAATATTGGGGATGCATTTAGAACAATAAAGCATGGTTATGCAGATGTAATGCTTGCAGGTGGAGCAGAAGCTCCTATAACTAGACTTGGAGTTTCAGGATTTAGTAGCATGAAGGCATTAAATTCAGATAATAATCCAGCCAGAGCATCCATTCCTTTTGATAAAGATAGAGGTGGATTTGTAATGGGTGAAGGTGCAGGACTTGTAGTTCTCGAATCTTTAGAACATGCAGAAGCTAGAGGAGCAAATATAATAGCAGAAATAGTTGGATATGGTTCAACTTGTGATGCATATCATATTACTTCACCAGCACCAGATGGAAGTGGAGCTGCAAAAGCTATGAAAGATGCAGTGCAAGAAGCAGGAATTAAGCTAGAGGAAGTTTCTTATATAAATGCTCATGGAACGTCTACAGATTTAAATGACAAATTTGAAACAGCAGCAATTAAGACAGCATTTGGAGAAGCAGCGTATAAGATTCCAGTATCTTCAACAAAATCTATGACGGGTCATCTACTTGGAGCAGCAGGTGCAATTGAAGCAATAATATGTGCTAAAGCGCTTCAAGAGGGATTTATACCACCAACGATTGGTTATGAAACTAGAGATGAAGAATTGGATTTAGATTATGTACCAAATGTAGGTAGAAAGCAAGAATTAGAATATGCACTTACTAATTCATTAGGATTTGGTGGACATAATGCAACTTTGCTTTTAAAGAAATGGAAATAAACTCAGTTAAAAGTTAAGAATTAAGGAAGAAGGCTCACAGGGAAAGTTCGAATAACGAAATGTAAAATGTTCGAATCGAAGAGAAGTTCTGCTGGTCAAATATAAAATTTGGAGCATCACTTTTAGATTCTCACTTTTCTTTCAGAATTTCTAAAAAAATATTATATATTTCTAAATACCGAAGGAGTTTATTCCTTAAACTCTTAACTCTTAAATGAATAAATGGGAGGATATAATTATGGATTTTGAAAAGATTAAAGAACTTGTTAAGTTAGTTGATTCTTCAAGTTTAGCTTTTTTTGAGCTTGAAACTGGAAATGATCACATTAAAATGGATAAATCATTGAATAGAGGATTAACTGATGGAAATTTGAGCAAACTAAGTAATACTGGTGCTATAAATAATTCGGTTAATTCTAATAATATACAAAGTTCAATCACTTCAGTAGAAAAATCAGAAGTTTATACAGTAGAAAAAGAAGAAATAAAGACTGGTGAAAAGGAAGTATCTATAGATGATACAAACTTAGAAGTTATAACATCTCCTATGGTAGGAACATTTTATTCTTCAGCATCACCGGAAAGTCCAGCTTTTGTAGAAGTTGGGGGAACAGTTTCTAAGGGTAAAGTCATTTGTATAATTGAAGCTATGAAGCTGATGAATGAAATAGAAAGTGATTATAGTGGAATAATTGTTGAACGTTTAGTTAATGATGGAGATATGGTAGAATACGGTCAGCCATTATTTAAAATTAAGGGGGAATAGGTAATGCTTAATATAAATGAAATAAAAGAAATTATACCTCACAGATATCCGATGTTATTAATAGATAGGGTTACTGAAATGGATATTGAGGATAAATTGTTTGTAAAAGGATATAAAAATATTTCTGCTAATGAAGCATATTTTCAAGGGCATTATCCAAATGAACCAATTATGCCAGGGGTACTACAAATTGAAGCCTTAGCTCAAGCAGGAGCAGTTGCCATTCTTTCAATGGAAAAGTATAAAGGAAAAACTCCTTTATTTGCAGGAACTAATAAAGTAAGATTTAAAAATAAAGTAGTACCAGGAGACAGGTTAGATTTATATTGTGAAATTATAAAAATTAAAGGACCTATAGGAATTGGAAAAGGAATAGCCTCAGTTGATGGTAAAATAGTTTGTGAAGCAGAAATACTTTTTGCTATAGGATAGGTGATGATAATGTTCAAAAAAGTATTAATTGCCAATAGAGGAGAAATTGCAGTAAGAATAATTAGAGCATGTAGAGAAATGGGAATAAGTACAGTTGCTGTTTATTCAGAAGCAGATAAAGAAGCACTTCATACACAACTTGCAGATGAAGCGATATGCATTGGACCTGCAATGGCTAAAGACAGTTACTTAAATATAACTAATATTTTAAGTGCATGTGTTTTAACTGGTGCAGATGCTATACATCCTGGTTTTGGTTTTTTATCTGAAAATCCAAAATTTGCAAAGATGTGTAGACAATGCAATATAAAGTTTATAGGTCCTGATTATGAAACAATTGAATGGATAGGAAATAAAGCTAAAGCTAGAGAAATTATGAAGTCTTGCAATGTTCCAGTAGTACCGGGATATGAAGGTAAAATAAGAGATGAAGCACATGCCTTAGAGCTGGGAAAAGAGATTGGATATCCTGTTATGATAAAAGCTGCAGCAGGTGGTGGTGGAAAAGGAATAAGAATTGCTAATAATGATGAAGAATTCTTAATGGGATTTAAAACAGCTAAAGCGGAAGCAAAAGCTTGCTTTGGAGATGACACATTATATTTAGAAAAATTTGTTCAAAAACCAAAACATATTGAATTTCAAATATTAGCTGATGAATACGGTAATGTGATACATTTAGGTGAAAGAGAATGTTCAATGCAAAGAAAAAATCAAAAGGTTTTAGAAGAAGCTCCATCTAATGTGCTAAATGAACAATTACGTGCTAAAATGGGAGAAGCAGCAAAGATGGCAGCTCTTGCTGTGGATTATAAAAATGCAGGGACTATAGAATTTTTATTTGATAAAGATAATAATTTTTATTTTATGGAAATGAATACAAGAATACAAGTGGAACATCCAATTACTGAAATGATAACGGGAATAGATTTAGTAAAGGAACAATTAAAAATAGCTTGTGGAAAAAAACTTAGATTTACTCAAGAAGACATAAAGCTTAAAGGTCATGCCATAGAATGCAGAGTTAATGCAGAAGATCCAGAGCATGATTTTAGACCATGTCCAGGAACAATAGAAGAATTATGTGTTCCTGGTGGAATGGGGGTAAGAATAGACTCAGCAATATACTGTGGATATAAAATACCTCATTGTTACGATTCTATGATAGCTAAGGTTATTACTTTTGGAGAGAATAGAAATGAAGCCATTGTAAAAATGCGTAGAGCATTAGCTGAATTTGCAGTGGGGGGAGTAAAGACTAATATTAATTTTGAGCTCTCTATACTTGATAGTAAAGAATTCTTAGAAGGGGATTATGATACTTCATTTTTAGCAGAAAAGATGGTGAAGAAGGATGCTTAAGGATTTATTTATAAAAAGACAATATGCAACTGTTAAACCTTCAACAATTAAAAAAAGTGCTGAAGAAGAAAAGCCTAATATTCCGTCAGGAATGTGGACTAAATGTGAAAAGTGTAATGAAATGATCTATGCTGAAGACTTAGAAAATTCTAAATATGTCTGCTCATCTTGTGGCCATCATTTTAGGATAAATGCAAAAGAAAGAGTAAGAATACTTTTTGATAAGCATACATTTAAAGAGTTATGGAAAGATTTCAAAACTACTAATCCACTTAAATTTGAAGGGTATGAAGAAAAACTAAGAAGTGGGATGTCAAAAACTGATAGTGCAGAAGCAGTTGTTACTGGTATTGGACAATTAAATGGATTAGATGTAGCATGTGCAATTATGGACAGTTTCTTTATGATGGGAAGTATGGGAACTGTAGTTGGAGAAAAGATAACTAGACTTATAGAATATGCTACACAAAATAAACTTCCACTTATAATTTTTACTGCATCAGGTGGAGCTAGAATGCAAGAGGGAATTTTTTCACTTATGCAGATGGCTAAAATAAGTGCAGCACTTGCAAGACATGATGAAGCAGGTCTTTTATATATTTCAATACTTACAGATCCAACTACTGGAGGTGTAACAGCAAGTTTTGCTATGGAAGGTGACATTATTTTAAGTGAACCAGATGCTTTAGTGGGATTTGCAGGAAGAAGAGTAATTGAAAATACAATTAAAGAAAGTCTCCCAGATGATTTTCAAAAAGCCGAGTTTTTACTTCAAAAGGGATTTGTGGATGCTATTGTTGAAAGAAAAAATATGAGAGCATGTATATATAAAATTCTTATTTTACATGGAGTGAGGAATTATGGATAAAGAATTTATAAAAATCAATGTAACACCATGGGAAAGTGTTGAAATTGCAAGGCACAAAGATAGGCCGACTGGGAAATACTATATAGAAAATATATTTAAAGAGTTTATAGAATTTCATGGTGACAGAAGCTTTGGCGATGATAAAGCTGTAATTGGTGGAATTGCATCGATTAATGATATAAGTGTTACAGTTATAGCAATAACCAAAGGTTCCAATACAGCTGAAAACATAGAAAGAAATTTCGGAATGCCAAATCCAGAAGGATATAGAAAAGCATTAAGACTTATGAAACAGGCAGAAAAATTCAAAAGACCTGTAATTTGTTTTGTAGATACGCCAGGAGCATTTCCAGGCATGGGTGCAGAGGAAAGAGGTCAAGGGCAAGCAATAGCAAATAATCTTTTTGAATTAAGTAGATTAAAGACTCCTGTAATTTCTATAATTACGGGTGAAGGTGGAAGTGGAGGAGCATTAGCTTTAGCAGTAGCTGATAGGATTTTTATGTTAGAGCATTCTGTATATTCTATTCTTACACCAGAAGGATTTGCTTCTATTTTATGGAAGGATGCAAGCCGTGCAAAAGAAGCTGCAACAGTAATGAAAATTACAGCTAAGGACTTGAAAGAATTTAACATAATTGATGATACAATAAAAGAACCTAGAGGTGGAGCTCATAAAAATCAAATAAAAGTAGCAGAAGTCATAAAAAAAATCATTTTAGATTCTTTAACAGAGTTGATGGGAAAAGATTTGGATACTCTAGTTAATGAAAGATATAATAAATTTAGAGATATGGGAAATTTTTATTAATAGGAATAGTGAAATTTATATATTATAAGGAAAGACATGAAGTTTAAGATTTTATCTTAAGTTTTATGTCTTTTTCTATAAATTGTTTATTAAAAAATTAGTGTGTTATAATAACTTATAAAGTAATTCGGAGGTGTTCATTTATGGAAAGTAATAGTACCAAAGTTGCGAAAATTGCAACAAAGATGGCTATTTGTAATAGAAATGAAGAAGAAGATTTAAAAAGATATTATAATGAGCAAGGAATAAAAGTTACGGCTGTAAATATAGGTGGAAATATTAATTCTTCTATATCTAAAATATTAGAAAGTGCATTGGTTGCAGCAAAGAGAAATCAATTAATAAGGGAAGAACATCTGCATGAAGGGGCCGTTATAGGAGCAACAAGAGATGCGATAATTCAAATTTCTAATAGAGCTAACGGTCAAAATGTTGGAGGGAAAATAGGTATTGCAAGAGGTGGGGAGCATATATCAGTTTGCATATTCTTAAATATTGGCTTATTGCATTTAGATGAAGTAGTTATTGGAATAGGTCATAGAGCCTTACCAATATAAGAGTATTGGAATATGAAAGCTAAGCTTGCACAGAAATAGAAAATATAATAAAAATTAGTTAGACTAAAAAATTCATATCTAAATTTTAATTTCAAAATTTAGATGTGAATTTTTTGTACTTAGATAATAAAAAAGTAAGAAGGAATTCTATTAATATAAATGTTGATTTTTATTAAATTTTCTCGAACATAATTTAATAAATAACCATATTTACATTTGTTGGAATGAATATATAATTTTTATATAAAAAAACTAAATAATCGACAAAACTAGCAGTGCTAAACTTTACAACTATTTTAAATTATGATATCATATCTTAAAAGATTTATAAATTATTATCAATTTATTTGAATATTTATCATAAATGTGGTCATATATTTATGATAGTATTTATTAGGCTGTTAAAGTATAGAAGTATGGTAGGAAAAATTGATAATAAAATAATAGGAGGATGGAAATATGGTAGGAAAAAGAAAATTGGCAATGCTGTTATGTACAGTTTTAGTTGGTGGAATTCTTGTAGGATGTGGCAAGAGTACAACAGATTCGAATAAAGGAGCTACTACTTCAGCAGAAGTAAAAAATATTGGAGTTGTTCAGCTAGTACAACATGATGCTTTAGACGCAGCGAATAAAGGTTTTGTTGATGCATTAAAAGAAAAAGGATTCGAAGATGGAAAAAATATTAAAATTGAACAACAAAATGCTCAAGGTGAACAAACAAATGCACAAACTATTTCTAAGCAGTTTGTAGATGCAAAAAAAGATTTAATTTTTGCAATAGCTACACCAGCAGTTCAAGCAGCATACAATTCTACTAAGGATATACCAATAATATTTACAGCTGTAACAGATCCAGTAAAGGCAGAAGTTGCAAAGGATTGGAAAAGTTCAGGAACTAATGTTACTGGTACATCAGATAAAGTACCTGTAGAAAAACAAATTGAGCTATTAAAGAAATTAGTTCCCAATGCCAAAACTTTAGGAGCAATTTATAATACTTCTGAAACGAATTCTGTTATTCAAGTAAATGAACTTAAAGCAGCCGCAGAAAAACAGGGGCTAGCTGTGAAAGAAATTGGTGTTACTAATGTAAATGAAATAAATCAAAATTTAGCAAGTGCATTAGGTCAAATAGATGTATTATATACACCAACAGATAATACAGTAGCTTCAGGATATGCATTAGTAGGTAAACTTTGTTTAGATAAAAATATTCCTATAATTGGTGCTGAAGATGCAATTGTAACTAAGGGTGGTCTTGCATCTATAGGTATAGATTATTATAAATTAGGAAAAGAAGCTGGATTAAAAGCAGCAGATGTATTGTCTGGAAAGAAACCTTCAGAAGTTGAAATAACAACGCTAAGTGAAATGACATTCACTATAAATACAGATGTTACAAAAAAATTAAATATAACGATCCCAGCAGATATAGAAGCAAATGCGAAGAAAGTAACTGGAGGCGTTAACTAGTGGGTGTTTTATTAAACATTTTAGAACAAGGATTACTATTTTCCCTTGTTGCAATTGCAGTTTATATAACATATAAGATATTGGATTTCCCAGACATGTCAGTTGATGGAACTTTTCCTATGGGAGCTGCTATTTCAGCAGCTCTATTAGTAAAAGGTATAAATCCATGGACTAGTATTATTGCTGCTGTTATTGTAGGGGGAGTAGCAGGTGGAATAACAGGTTTTTTACACGTTAAATTTAAGATTGATAATTTAATGGCTGGCATACTTATGATGATAGGTTTATATTCAATAAACTTAAGAATAATGGGAAAGGCCAATGTACCATTGTTTAATGTACCAAATTTATTTAAATCACCAGTTGCACCTATAATAATAATTATTGTTATGCTAGCTGTAGTAAAAATAATATTTGACTTATATATGAAAACAAAATCTGGATTTTTACTTATGGCAGTAGGGGATAATGAGCAAGTTGTATCTTCTCTTGGTGTAAATAAGGATTTAATTAAAATATTAGGATTAGTTATAAGTAATGGTCTTGCAGCGCTTGCAGGAGCATTAACAGCTCAATATCAAGGGTTTAGTGATGTAGGGATGGGAACTGGTACTGTAGTAATGGGACTTGCTGCTGTAATTATTGGAAGTTCATTATTTGAAAAAGTATCTTTTATAAAAGCAACTACATTATCAATATTAGGTGCAGTTATTTATAAAGCTGCAATTGCCATTGTATTAAAATATGGATCAATAATAGGATTAACGGCTAACGATTTAAAATTAATGACAGCAATAATTGTAGTTATAGCATTATGTTCTAATAATGGAGTTTTTAAAATTAAGAAGAAAAAAATTGTGGAAGGTGGTGCTGAAGAAGATGTTAAGAGTAAAACAACTATCCAAAGTATTTAATCCTAATACAATAAATGAAAATAGAGTTTTTGATAAATTATATTTAGATGTTAGTCAAGGTGATTTCATAAGTATTATTGGTTCTAATGGAGCTGGCAAGTCAACCTTATTAAATATGATATCTGGAACAATAGAAGCAGATTCAGGCTCTATATTATTAGATGGAGAAGAAGTAATTAATAAACCAGAGTTTGCTAGGTCAAAATCTATTGGAAGAGTATTTCAAAATCCATCTATGGGTGTTGCACCTAACATGACTATTTTAGAAAATATTGCTCTTGCAGATAATAAGGGAAAAACTTTTGGGCTTAGTTTTGGAATAAACAAAAAGAGAATAGATTATTATAAAGAAATGGTAAGTGAACTTAATTTGGGTTTAGAAGATAAGATTTATAATAAAGTATTACTTTTATCTGGTGGACAAAGGCAAGCTTTAACCTTACTTATGGCAGTAATGTCAAAACCTAAATTATTATTGTTGGATGAACATACTGCAGCCTTAGACCCTAAGACTTCAGAAAAAATAATGGACATAACTAGAAATATTGTTAAAGATAGTGGAATAACGACACTAATGGTTACACATAATCTTAAACATGCTCTTGAAAATGGTAATAGACTTTTTATGATGCATAGAGGTCAAATTTTAGCTGATATTGAAGGAGAACAAAAAGAAAAATTAGATACTAATAAACTTCTTGGACTTTTCGAAAAAGCTAATGTTACAGATGGCTTAAGCGATAGAACTTTATTTGGGTAAAGATTAAGTGTTATAAATTTAAATAGAAGATAAGCAGCTGTTTAAAATATCTTATCTTCTATTTATTTTTTACATCAAAAGCAAATAAAAGATAATGGACATTGGATAGTGGTATTTTTATGATTAACAATATGATTTGAAAATATCCTTATAAATCATAATACATTTTTCAATTTTATAAAAATATTTTAAATAAGCATTTAGTGCACGAACTCACGGAATTTGTTTTTTTGTATGCCTAGCATGAGCACATTAAGCTGTCTGGCATTAATATTGAGCAATTTAGAAATAAAGTTTGAAGGGGCTTTATTAGTATGACTTATTTCAAACTAGTTTCATTATTAATTATATTTATGAGTTTGTAAATATGTTGGATTTAAAAAAGTTAGGTTTTATAATGTATAATTTTAATTGCTCGAGTAAAATACTTTATTACCGAAAAGATTTATTAAAGTTACATATCATGGATGCATAAACGAAATTAGATCTTATTATTAAAAACAAACATAAAATTTAATATTTAAATAACCAGAAGCTATAAATTATGGAACTGTAATTTCCATAATTTATGGCTTTCTATTTTTTATGAAATTAAAATTCACAGGTAACGCTGAGAAGTAATAGAAATACAATCCTCAAGATAGATTTAGATATAAATATCTAATAATATGAGTATCAGGATTAAAAACTAAAAGGAAATGTTGGTAATGGAGTAGGCTAATTGTAATGCAGAATTTTATTATGTAGGAGAAAAGATAATTTATTAAAAAGAAGGGGGTTTTTATTTTTAATAGTGAATTATTGAAATTGTTGCATAATAAACCTAATTTAAATATGAAAAGTATAACGAGTAGATATCTGTTACTTATTTATACAGTAGTATTTAATAATCTTTCAATTAAGTATTTGAAAGAAGAAATATAAAAGTGTGTAAGTGATATATTATTCTTACTCATGAGTAAATATTTTAAACAAATAGTTATTATATTTGAAAATGCAATGCTACAAAGTATTTTTAAGAGATAAAACTTAAATTTTGATATAGCTCCTTTATTAGAAATTTTTTAGTTATATATTAAGTAACTTCAAAAGCATACAATAATCTATTTTAAGTAGATTTTACTATATTTTATTATATATATTAATGCTGAATTAAAAATGTATTAGAATTAATGTACAAAATATACTATAAAATATAAAAACTACCTTAAATGGGTAGGTTACAAAACAAAAAATCTACTTTATACTAAATTAAATAATCCACTTCTAAATAAATTTAACTAATATCAATATAAAGAAGGATGAATGAAGTATGAATGAAGACATTTTAAGAATTGAAGACCTAATAAAGATATTAAAAAGAAGATGGAAGATGATAGTTTCAATAACGATTATTTCAACTATATTCTCTGTATGTATAAGTTTTTATGTAATTTCACCTAAATATGAAGCAAGCACAAAGATATTTATAGGAAAAGAAAATAGTGAAGATACAAAATATAGTGAAGAAGATGTTAATATGTATCAAAAATTATTAAAGACATATGTTGAGATTATATCAACCAATGATTTAGTTGAAAAGGCCATTAATAAAGAAGGCTTAGATATAACTTCGGAAGAGGTTCTTAAAGGATTAACAATTGCACCAAGAACTGATACTCAAATTTTGGAAATTAAATATACAAGTGAAGATAAAATCTTAGCTAAAAATGTAGTAGATTCAATTACAAATGAATTTATAGAATCATCTACAGAATTTATACCAAATGCTGATATAAAGATAATAGAAAAAGTAAAAATGCCTAAGAGTTCAATAAGTCCCAATAAAAAGATGAATATAGCTATTGCATTTTTACTTGGATTAATGATTAGTATAGGATTATCATTTTTATTAGATGCTATAAACAATACATTAAAAACAAAGGAAGAATTAGAACAAATATTAAATTTACCAGTTATCGGTGAGATTCTTAATGAGTTATAGTAAAGGAGTAATTTTATGTTTAAGGTAAGAAATTTAGAAAAACCAGTATTAGGACAAGAACATAAAGATTTTATAGTTGAGCAAAAGCCAAAATCGATAGAATCAGAAGCGTATAAAGCTTTAAGAACTGATATACAATATATATCAGTTAATAAACAATTAAAAACTATGCTGATTACAAGTTCGGAAAAAGAAGAAGGAAAATCAACAATATCAGGAAATCTTGCATTATCATTTGCTCAAAATAATAAAAAAATAATATTATTAGATTGCGATTTTAGAAGAGCTTCAATTCATAAGAAGTTTAAAATACCTAATTTGATTGGACTTTCAGAGATTCTAATAGGTAAAAAATCTTTACAAGAAACAGTGCATCAATATAATGATAATCTTGATATTTTATCTTCTGGTAAAATTCCAGGAAATCCATCTGAAATGCTAGCATCAAATGCTATGACTAATCTAATAGAAAAGTTAAAAGAAAAATATGATATGGCTATTTTAGATAGTGCTTCACTTCAAGCATTTACAGATGCTCAGATTTTAGCAACAAAAGTTGATGGAACAATACTTGTTGTACGAGCAGAAAGGACAAAAAAAGAATCAATAATAGAAGCTAAAAATCGTCTAGATAAAGTTGGTGCTAATATAATAGGAACTGTACTAAATTCAGTAAGAGATGGCAGAGAAAAGTATTATTATTGATAAATAATTTTATTTTTTTAGGAAAGAAATTATAATATCATTTACTGGTAATATATTGAATAAATGTAACAAAATTTTAATTTAATAAAGTATAATTTGGTAATAATATGGTTAAATAGCATCTGTTAACTAAATATTATTAGATTAAAAATACATAATATAAATATTAATTGAGGGAGGGCATAAATGTCTAAAAAATATAACACTAAAGCTTTATACTTTGCAGATAAACTTAAAAATAAACTATCAGATATAACTTCTTACCCACTAACAATAATTGAAGCACCTAGTGGATATGGTAAAACAACGGCAACAGAAGAATTTTTAAATAAATTAGATGTAAAAGCATTATGGATAGTATTAGATAGCAACGCTACAAGCAATTTTTGGATAAAGTTCTGTCATAGTCTTTCATATATAGATAAGGATATTGCTTTAAAAATAAAACAAATGGATATTAATAAAGAAAAATTTTCATTAGATGAATTTTTTATTTTATTTAGAAATATAAATTTTTCAGAAGAAACGATTTTAGTAATTGATAATTTTCAATTAATTCAAAATAAAGTTATTAATAATTTTGTGATAAGTATTGCAAAAAAACTATTGAAAAATGTACATATAGTGATTCTTACTCAAAATCATAGCTTAGAAAATATTTTTGATATGATTTTGAAAAAGCAGTTAAATCATATAACAAAATCATATTTTGAGTTACATGTATCTGAAATTCAAAAGTATTATATGCTTTGTGGAATTTCTTTAAATGAAAATGAAGCAACAAGTCTTTATAAATATTGTGGTGGTTGGATAAGTGTTTTATATATTCAAATGCTTAATTATATTGAAAATAAAAGATTTCATTCAACAGATAACATTCATTTTTTAGTAGAAAAAATTATTAACAATAAGTTTTCAGAAAAGGCAAAAACTAACTTTTTAAAACTTTGTTTCTGTGAAGATTTTACAGTAGAAAAGTTGAAGTTTATATTAGATAGTACGGATGTATCAGACTTTATTGGTGAAATACATAATGCTAATATATTTATAAAATATGATGAAGATAAGAAAATATATTATATTCAGACTATTTTAGTAGATTATTTAAAAAAAAGATTTGAAGAACTTGATACAAATTTTCAAAACAAAATTATATTAAAAATTGGAGAATGGTACCAAAATAATAACCAGCATTTACAGGCAATACTTATTTTTTATAGAATAAAAAGTTTTAAATCTATATTTAGCATGAATATTAGAGCCGATAATATTACAAAAGACATGAAGGAAAAAGACAAAGATATAATATTAGAAATTGTACAAACTTGCACAAATGAAATTAAAAAGAAATATCCTAAAAATCTTATTGTGTTTGCCTTGATATTGTCTCAATATAAGGAATGGAATTATTTGAATTCGCTAAAGAAAGAAATTGTTGACAATATAAAAGATAATGAAATCTTATCTGAAAAGGAAAAATTAAATCTTATGGGAGAATTGACCTTTCTTTCAGTTCTTACAGCATACAATGATATTGAAGTTATGACTGAGGAAAGTAAAAAAGCTTATGAAATGCTTGGAAGGCAAACAAAACTTATAAATATAAAGGAATCATGGACATGTGGATCACCATCCATACTATATATTTTCTATAGAAAAAGCGGAACATTAGATAGAGAACTTAAAACTATGAATGAAGGTATATCATATTACTATAAATTAACCAATAATCATGGGTATGGTGCTGAAGAAATTATGAAAGCAGAAATACTTTTAAATCGTGGTGATTTTAGGGGTGCAGAAATATTATGTCACAAAGCAATTTATATGTCAGAAAGTAAAAAGCAATATAGTATTTATTTGTGTGCTAAATTTGTTATGCTTCGTATTGCTATAATAGATGGAAATTCTCTCAAATTAAAGAGTATATTAAAAACGGTAAAAGAAAAAATAAAATCATATAATCTAAATCGAGCGTTGGATTTATGTGAGGGATTTATATTCAGCAATATAGGCCAGATAGAATTAATACCTAAATGGTTATGTTTGGGTGATATTGAAAAAAAAGGACTTTCATTTTTAACTGTTTCCTATGCAAATGTCATTTATGGGAAAATATTATTTTTAAGAGGTGAATATTTAAAACTTCTAGGGATTAGTCAACAATTTTTAGAAATTGCAAGTACTTTTTCTAGTATGTATTCATATGTGTATACGTACATATATATGTCAGCAGCAAATTTAAAACTTGATCAAAAACAAATGGCTACAGAATCTCTAAAAAATGCTTTAGAGATAGCTGCACCAGATAAACTTTATATGCCATTTGTAGAAAATGGTGAATATATTTTAACTATACTTAAAGAAGTAAAAGAAGATGGGTTATATAAAAATGAGATAGAAGATATATTTAAATTATATAATAGCTATAAAAATGGCATAGAAAAAATAAGAACTTCAAATCAACTTAATAAAACACCCCAAATGACAGAGAGAGAACTTGAAGTTGCAAAGCTTGCAGCAATAAATTTAACTAATAAAGAAATTGGAGAACAATTATATATTTCACATAATACTGTGAAGTTTTATTTAAAATCAGTTTTCAATAAGCTTTCAATTACATCTCGATCTAAATTAAAAACATACTTCATACAATAGACACTAATATGAAAAAAAACATAAAATGATAAAATTACCCAAAGGGGGTAGGTTACAAGAAATCTATTATCTTTTATACTGAGTTACATAATAAAAATTTCGATTATAATCGTTCTTTATATAATATTAATCACACTAACTGCTGGAATTAATTTGGAAAGGGAGAATATTAAGGGAGGGAGTTATATTATGCAACAACAATCTAATTTAGGAAGAGAAGAAATTATGTTCAAAGAACAAGAAGTTTTGTTTGGAAAACAAATAGAATCTAGAATAGGATATTGTTTTTTTAAGAGAACTATGGATATTATTTGTTCATTAATGGGATTAATAATTTTAAGCCCGTTATTAATAATAATTTCCGTATTAATAAAAATTGACTCAAAAGGTTCAGTATTTTTTTACCAAGAAAGAGTTGGAAAGAATAAAAAAATTTTTCGAATGTATAAGTTCAGATCTATGGTTGCTAATGCAGAAGAATTAAAAAAGAGATTAATAAGCCAAAATGAAATGAGTGGGCCAATGTTTAAAATGAAAGAAGATCCTAGGGTAACTAAAATTGGTAAATTTATAAGAAAGACAAGCATAGATGAACTGCCACAGCTGATTAATGTATTAAAAGGAGAAATGAGCCTTGTGGGTCCAAGACCATCACTTCCAGATGAAGTAGCAGATTTTGAAAATTGGATGATGAAAAGACTTGATGTAAAGCCAGGAATTACTTGTTACTGGCAAGTATTAGGTAGAAATGATATTGGATTTGAGGATTGGATGAAACTTGATGTGGAATATGCGACAAAAAGAAATACATTAACAGATATAAAATTAATATATAAAACATTTTTTGTACTCTTTGGAGACAAGCATGCGAGATAGAAAAGGGAGAGATTAAAATGAAAATAGTAGTTGCGGGAACTGGATATGTAGGGCTAGTTACAGGTGCATGTCTTTCAGAAGTGGGACATAATGTAACCTGTGTGGACATTGATGAAAATAAAGTTGAAAACATGAAACAAGGAATTTCACCTATATATGAACCAGGATTAGATGAATTGTTAAAAAGAAATCATGATGAAGGAAGATTAGACTTTACAGTGGATTATAAAAATGCATATAAAGATTCAGATTTAGTATTTGTAGGAGTTGGTACTCCAGAAAGAGAAGATGGATCAGCTAATTTAGATTATGTGTTTAACGTTTGTAAACAAATCGCAGACAATATAGAAAAAGACTGTTTAGTAGTAGTTAAATCAACAGTTCCAATAGGTACTAATGATACAGTAGAAGGATTTTTACAAGAAAATGTTAAGAATAATGTTCATGTAGAAGTAGCTTCAAATCCAGAATTTTTAGCTCAAGGAACAGCAGTAGTTGATACATTACATGCTAAAAGAATAGTAATTGGAGTTGAATCAAAAAATGCAGAAAATATCTTAAGAAAAGTCTATGAAAGATACAATCAACCAATAGTTGTAACTAATAGAAGAAGTGCAGAAATGATTAAATATGCTTCAAATGATTTTTTAGCTCTTAAGATTTCTTTCATGAATGAAATAGCTAATTTCTGTGAAATGGTTGGAGCAGATGTAGAGGATGTAGCTAAAGGAATGAGATTTGATCCAAGAATAGGAGATAAATTCCTACAAGCAGGCATTGGATATGGTGGATCATGTTTTCCAAAAGATACAAAGGCACTTCATTGGCTTGCGAATGATAGTGGATATGAATTAAAAACAATAAAGGCAACAATAGAAGTAAATCAAAATCAAAAGTATAAATTATTCAGAGCAGCTAAACAAAAATTTGGTAGCTTAAAAGGATTAAAAGTAGCAGTGCTTGGATTAACCTTTAAGCCAGGCACTGATGATTTAAGAGAAGCACCATCAATATCTAATGTAAGAAGGCTATTAGATGAAGGTGCAGAAATAATTGCATACGATCCAGTAGGCATTGATAATTTCAAGAGAATATATCCAACAGAAGTTATATATGTGAACACTCCAGAAGAAACTTTAAGAGATGCAGATATAGCATTTATATTCACAGAATGGAATGAAATTAAGTCTTTAGATTTAAAGATATATGAAGAATTAATGAATACTCCTGTTATATTTGATGGGAGAAATTGTTATAACATTAATGACGTAAAAGAAAAAAATATAGAATATCATTCTGTTGGAAGAAAAGCTATTCTAAATTTAGAAAATGCTAAAAGAGAAGTAGCAGCGACAATAAGATAATGAATAAGGGGAATAATAATGAAACACGTATTTATTATAGGCTCAAAAGGAATACCTGCAAAATATGGTGGGTTTGAGACATTCGTTGAAAAACTAATAGAAGGACAAAAAAGTAAAAAAATAAAATATCATGTTTCTTGTTTAGCGGATAATTCTAAAGAGTTTGAGCATAATGGAGCAAGGTGCTTTAATGTGAAAGTACCTAATATTGGTTCAGCAAAAGCAGTTTATTATGATATATCAGCATTAAAAGAATGTATAAAATACATAAGAAAGAATAATATGAAAAATTCAATAGTATATATCTTAGCTTGTAGAATTGGGCCATTTGCTGGTTATTATAAACAAAAATTAAAAAAATTAGGTGCATTATTAATTGTTAATCCAGATGGTCATGAGTGGAAGAGAGCAAAATGGAATAAAGCTATAAGGCAATATTGGAAAATTTCAGAGAAATATATGGTTAAGCATTCAGACTTGTTAATATGTGATTCAAAGAATATTGAAAAATATATAAAAGAAGATTATAAACAGTACAAGCCAAAAACAACTTTTATAGCGTATGGAGCTGATACTGAAAAATCAAAATTGCCTGATGATGATATTATTTTACATCAATGGTATAAAGATAAAAATATAAAGAAGAAAGAATATTATCTAGTTGTAGGTAGATTTGTTCCAGAAAATAACTATGAAACTATGATAACTGAATTTATGAAATCAAAAACAGATAAAGATTTTGTATTAATAACCAATATAGAGGAAAATAAATTCTATAACGAGTTAAAAGAAAAGACAAACTTTAATAAAGATAAAAGAATAAAGTTTGTTGGAACAGTTTATAATCAAGCGTTGTTAAAAAAGATTAGAGAAGATGCTTACGGATATTTCCATGGACATGAAGTTGGAGGAACTAATCCATCTTTATTAGAATCATTAGCTATAACTGATTTAAACATATTATTAGATGTTGGGTTTAATAGAGAAGTTGGAGAAAATGGAGCGTTATACTTTAATAAAGAAAGTGGAAATCTAGCAAGATTGGTAGATAGCTTAGAATCATATGAAGAAATTGCTGTTACTTCCCTTGGTAGATTGGCTAAAGATAGAGTCTTAAAAGAGTATACTTGGGAGCATATCATTAGTAAATATGAGAATATATTTGGTAAGTAAATGAAAAGAGGAGTATATGAAGAATATTTTATTTTTGCATTCGAGTTCTGAATTATATGGATCAGATAAATCATTACTAAATTTGATAAAGAATTTAGACAAGAATAAATTTAATATATCAGTGATTCTTCCTTGTGATGGACCGCTAGTAGAGGAAATAAAAAAGATAAAAAAAGTAAATGTAATACTTAAAGAAATTGCTGTATTAAGAAGAAAGAATTTATCAATCGTAGGACTGTTAAATTATGGAATGGATTTTTTAAAATCAATATCATTCTTAAAAAAAATAATTAAAAAAAATAATATAGAGATTGTATATACTAATACAGCGGTAGTTTTTCCAGGTGGAGTAGCAGCAAAATTATGTGGGAAGAAAAGTGTATGGCATGTTAGAGAAATAATAAAAAGTAAGTTTGAAAAGAAGGTTGTTTCGTTAATAGTTTATATGTTTTCAGATGTTATTATAGCAAATAGTAAAGCAACATCAGAAGCAATATGTAAGAATCAAAAGAAAAATAAAGTTGTTTATAATACTATAGAATTTGATGAAAACGGAAAGATAGAAGTACAAAAACATGATAGCATAATTATTGGGATGGCTGGAAGAATAAATAGATGGAAGGGTCAAAAGTTATTTGTAGACATGGCAGCAAAAGTAGTGAAAGAAAATCCTAATGTAGAATTTTTAATAGCTGGAGATGTATATAAAGGTGAAGAACAGATACGGATTGACTTAAAAGAATATATAAAAGAAAGAAAAATGGAACAAAAAATTAAATTATTAGGTCAAGTTAAGGATATGAATAATTTTTATAGAAATATTGATATTTTTGTACTTCCATCAATTCAACCAGAACCTTTTGGATTAGTAGTGATTGAAGCTATGGCTAAAAAATTGCCAGTCGTTGCAACGAATCATGGTGGACCAGTTGAAATTATTGAAGATAGAAAAAGTGGATTTTTGGTAGACTATAAAGATGCAGAAGAAATGAAAAATGTTGTTTTAGAATTGGTAGCTAATGATAGATTAAGAAAAAGTGTTGGTGAAGATGGTAAAGAAAGAGCTATAAGAACCTTTAGTTTAGAGAAGTATATTAATAGCATTTCCAATATATTATTAGAAGTTTGAGGAGATATTTTATGAATGTATCGTTTGTAATATTACATTATATGACTTTAGAAGATACTAAGGAATGTATTGAATCTATAGAAAAGAATATAGATTATGATGATTATTCGATTATCATAGTTGATAATGCTTCACCTAATAATACTGGAAAAGTGTTATTAACTGAATATGCTAGTGACAATAAAGTAACCGTAATAATAAATGATAAAAATTTAGGTTTTGCTAAAGGAAACAATATTGGATTTAAATATGCTAAACATGAAAAAAAATCAGATTTTATTATAATGATGAATAACGACACAATAATAGAACAATTTGATTTTTGCGATAAAATTATTGAATTATATAATAAAGAAGAGTTTCATATATTAGGCCCAGATATAATATCTACTAAAGATGGTGGGCATCAAAATCCAATTAAAAATAATATTACTTTAAAATCAGATTTTAAAAAAACAATAATTAAACATAGAATTCAATTAATATTAAACTATTTGTTTATAGAAAAATATCTTACTAAGTTAAAAAAGAAAATTTTAAATAAAGATAGTATTAATGAACACAGAGATATATATAGAACTATAAATAATTGTGTTTTGCATGGGAGTTGCTTAATATTCTCAAAAAAATATATTGATAGATTTGATGGAATTTATAAAAATACATTTATGTATGGGGAAGAAGAAATATTATTTTATTTGTGTAATCAAATGAATTTGAAGTGGTTTTATTTGCCTGAATTAAAAATAAACCACAAAGAAGCTTCATCAACATCTGAAAGCATTTCATTAAAACAATATAAGAAAAAAAGATTTTTTTATATTAATAAAATTAAGTCATGTAAAAATATTTTAAATGATTTAAAAAGATGTAAAAATATAGAGAAATTACTAAGTGATTAGAAAATATTTACTAATTTAGCATTTGTGATATTTTTGCAATTCACTAAATGTATTATAAATAAAAAGGAGTAAAGATATGAAAGGAATTATTTTAGCAGGTGGATCAGGAACAAGACTGTATCCAGTAACAAAAGCAATGTCAAAACAAATGGTACCAATATATGATAAACCAATGATATATTACCCAATGTCAGTTTTGATGCTTGCAGGAATAAAAGATATATTAATAATATCTACACCAAGAGATATTGTTAGCTTTAAAGAACTTTTTAAAGATGGACAAGATTTAGGATTAAATATTAAATATGCCGTTCAGGAAAATCCTAATGGACTTGCAGAAGCATTTATTATTGGTGAGGAATTTATTAGGGATGATACTGTAGCAATGGTACTTGGAGATAATATCTTTTATGGTCAAAGCTTTTCAGAACATTTAAAAAAAGCTGCTGCATTAGAAAATGGAGCATATGTCTTTGGATATTATGTTCAAAATCCTAAAGCTTTTGGAGTAGTCGAATTTGATGAAGATGGGAAGGTTATTTCTTTAGAAGAAAAACCTGAAAATCCAAAGTCAAAATATGCAGTTCCAGGACTTTATTTTTATGATAATTCAGTAGTTAAAAAGGCTAAGGAATTAAAACCTTCTGAAAGAGGAGAAATTGAAATAACAGATTTAAATAAAGCGTATATGGAAGAAGGGACATTAAAGGTTCAATTGCTAGGTCGAGGACTGGCTTGGCTTGATACTGGGACTCATGTTTCTATGCTTCAAGCATCAAATTTTGTTGAGGCAGTCCAAGATACTCAAGGAACATATATAGCTTGTCTTGAAGAAATCGCTTATAGACAAGGGTGGATAAGTTCACAAAAGGTTATTGAACTTTCAAAATCATTAATGAAAACTGGATATGGTAAATATCTAGTAGATATAGTAAAAGAAATTGAATTGCAAAAAGCAAAAGCAGAAATTGCAATAGCAAATTAAGAGGTGATAATAAAGATGGCAAATTTCAATTTTAATAGAACAAAGATTGATGGAGTATATATAATAGAACCTAAAGTTTTTGGAGATAACAGAGGTTATTTTATGGAAACTTATAATAAAGAACAACTTGATGAAGCTGGATTTAATATGATTTTTGTTCAAGATAATGAATCAAAGTCTAATAAAGGAGTTTTAAGAGGACTTCATTTTCAAAGGAAAAATAGTCAAGGGAAACTTGTTAGAGTAACTAAAGGAGAAGTTTTTGATGTGGCAGTTGATCTAAGAATAGGATCTCCTACTTATGGACATTGGGAAGGTGTTGTTTTAAATGATGAGAATAAAAAGCAATTCTATATTCCAGAAGGTTTTGCACATGGTTTTTTAGTTTTATCAGATGAAGCTGTTTTTAATTATAAATGTACACGTCTTTATTCGCCAGAATATGATGGCGGAGTTATGTGGAATGATCCAGATATTAATATAGAATGGCCTTTAGATAGGATAGAAAATATACTTTTATCTGAAAAAGATAAGGTGCATCCTAATTTAAAAGATTTGGATTTAAGGGAATATGAAGATTTTATATATAGATAGTAAAGAAATATAAATATGGATTTCTTTTAAATAAAATTATTATTAAATTATAGTGTCTCTATTTTCTTTTAATTAAATGTGAGGAGTGAGAAATATATGAAAATATTAATAACAGGGTCCAAAGGCCAATTGGGTAATGAACTTCAACATATAATAAAGTGTGGAAAATCAGAAATTAGTGAAATTTCAGAAAATATAAGAAATTCAGAAGTTATAGCACTTGATGTAGATGTACTTGACATAACAAATTTAAATCAAGTTAAAGAAAAATTAAATGACTGGAAACCAGATGTAGTAATAAATTGTGCAGCAGCAACAAATGTTGATGGTTGTGAAAGTAATGAGGATTTTGCATTTAAAGTTAACTCAATAGGGCCTAGAAATTTAGCTATGGCTTGTGAAAAAATTAATGCTAAATTAGTTCAAGTTTCCACAGACTATGTATTTAGTGGAGTTGGTAATAAGCCATTAACAGAATATGATTTGACAGTGCCATATAGTTTGTATGGAAAAACTAAGCTTTTAGGAGAAAAATATGTACAAGAGTTTTGTTCAAAATCTTTTATTGTTAGAACAGCTTGGTTATATGGATATGTAGGTCATAATTTTGTTTATACTATGATGAAACTTGGAAAAGAAAAAGACGTGATTAAAGTTGTTAATGATCAAAGAGGGAATCCAACACATGCTAATGACTTGGCTTATCATATTTTAAAGATTATTGAAACAGAAAAATATGGCATATATCATTGCAGCGGCAAGGGAGAATGTAGTTGGTATGATTTTGCAAAGATGATAATTGAATTGTCAGGAGAAAAATGTGAAGTTAAACCATGTACATCAGAAGAATATAAAACTCCAGCAAAAAGACCAGAATATTCATCACTTGATAATATGATGCTAAGATGCACTGTTGGTGATGAAATGAGAGATTGGCAAGATGCAATAAAAAGTTTTGTTACTATAAGTAAGGAAAAATTAAAATTTACTTAATGGAGGATATATGGTTGATATATTAATGGCAACATATAATGGAGAAAAATTTATATCAGAGCAATTAGATTCTATAATAAATCAAGATTTTAAAGATTGGAAATTATTCATTAGAGATGATGGTTCAAGGGATAATACTCTAAATATTATAAGTGAATATTTAAAAAAGTGTCCAGAAAAAATAGAGCTAATTGACAATGAAAATAAAAATTTAGGTGTAAAATTAAATTTTGGAGAATTGATAAAACATTCTAAGAATCGATATTGTATGTTTTCTGATCAAGATGATATATGGCTTCCCAATAAAATATCTATAACCTTAAAAAGGATGAAGCATTTGGAGGTAATTTACGGCATTAAAAAACCAATACTTGTACATACTGATTTAAAAGTAGTAAATCAAAATTTGCAAGTATGTAATGAATCCTATTGGAATTATATGAATATTGATCCCAAAAGAAATACTTTAAATAAGGCACTGGTTAGAAATACTGTTACAGGTTGCACAATGATGATAAATTCTTCTTTAAGAAAATATGTACAAGGAATACCAAAGGAATGTAAAATGCATGATCATTGGATTTCATTAGTTGCAAGTATATGTGGAATTGTTGAAATTATTTATATTCCAACGATTTTATATAGACAACATGTAAATAACCAAGTGGGTGCTAATAAAATGAATTTTTTTAGGAAATTAATAAAAAACACTAAAGATTTAAAATATAAATTTCCTACTGAACAAGCAGAAGTATTATACAAAGATTATAACAATTTTCTTAGTCAAAAAAATAAGCAAATACTTAGAGAATTTATAGAATTAAGTAATTATAATTTTATAAAGAAGAGATATGTATTACTAAAAAATAATTACTTTACTAATATAATGTTAAATAGAATAAAAATGTTTTTATATTGTTGAAAAGGAGAAATAGAATAATGAAAAGATATTTAGTTACAGGTGGGGCGGGATTTATAGGATCAAATTTTATTTTATATATGTTAAATAAATATGAAGATATTACCATAATAAATTTAGATAATTTGACTTATGCAGGTAATTTAGAAAATCTTAAGTCAATTGAAAATGATGAAAGATATACATTTGTTAAAGTAGATATTTGTAATAAAGAATTAGTTTCAAGTCTTTTTAAAGCTAATGATATAAATTATGTTGTTCACTTTGCAGCAGAATCACATGTTGATAGAAGTATAAAGGAACCAGAAATATTTGCTATGACAAATGTACTTGGAACAGTTAATATGCTTAACTGTGCAAAAGAGGCATGGGAAACAAAAGATGGATTTAAAGAAGGTGTTAAATTCCTTCATGTATCAACAGATGAAGTTTATGGATCGTTAGGTTCAGAAGGATTCTTTAGAGAAAATACTCCATTAGATCCTCATAGCCCATATTCATCAACCAAAGCTGGATCAGATTTTATGGTTAAGGCTTATGCTGATACTTATAAAATGCCAGTTAATATAACAAGATGTTCAAATAATTATGGACCATTTCAATTTCCAGAAAAGTTAATTCCATTATTAATAAATAATTGTCTGCAACATAAAGAGTTACCTGTATATGGTGATGGTATGAATATAAGAGATTGGTTATTTGTAGAAGATCATGCAAAGGCAATTGATATGGTCATTAATGGTGGTAGACTTGGAGAAGTTTACAATGTTGGTGGACATAATGAAAGAACTAATATACAAATAGTAAAGACAGTTATATCTTATATAAATGAAAATGTAGACAAAGATGTAAGTGAAAATTTAATTAAATATATTGAAGACAGATTAGGCCATGATAGAAGATATGGAATAGCTCCAGATAAAATAAAAGAAGAATTGGGATGGTATCCTGAAACTACATTTGAAGTTGGAATAAAAAAGACTATAAAGTGGTATTTAGATAATCAAGAATGGATGAAGAATGTAACTTCTAGAGATTATCAAAAGTATTATGAGAAGATGTATAGATAATATTAATTTTATTTTTGGAGGAGATTTATGAATATTTTGTTTGTAGCTCATGAGGAAAGACTTAATGGAGCATCATTATCTCTAATTGGAATTATAGATGAATTAATACAAGATAATAAAATATACGTTTTAACAAATCGTAAAGAAGGTAAGTTTTTAGAAGAATTAAAAAAAAGAAATATTATAATTATCTATAGTAAATATAGATGGTGGAGAATTGAAAAAAATAAAAATAAATTTAGATGGACCGCAAGAAGAATCTATAGGGGTCTACAAATAAGTGGAATAAATTTATTTAGTGCAATTAAATTGAAAAATAAAATGAAAAGTGAAAAAATAGATATAATTCATAGTAATACAAGTGTTGTAAATATAGGCGCAATAATTGCAAGTTTGTGTAACATACCACATATTTGGCATATAAGAGAATTTGGTATGGAAGATCAAAATCTAGAATTTATTTATTCTAGGAAATATTCTTTAAAATATATGAAAAAACATAGTGATTACATAATAGCTATTTCAAAAGCTGTATATAACAAATATAATAAAGATTTAAAATGTGATAAATTTGGTGTTGTATATAATGGAATAAGTTTAAAAAATATTAAAAAAAAGGAATTCAATGAAATTGATGATAGGCTTAAACTTATTATATGTGGAGCTTTAACAAATGGAAAAGGTCAAAAAGATGCTATATTAGCAATTAATGAACTGGTGAAAAGAGGCCATAAAAAACTTGATTTAAGAATTGCTGGTAGTGGAACGAATGATAATGTAGAATCTATTAAAACACTTATTAAAAAATTAAATTTGCAGGATAATATAGAACTTTTAGGTAGAGTAGATAATTTAATAGCTATAAGAAAAAATACAGATATAGAACTAGTATGTTCACGATGTGAAGCTTTTGGAAGAGTTACAATAGAAGCAATGATGAGTATGATGCCTGTCATAGGAGCTAATACTGGAGGAACAACTGAACTTATAAAAGATGGATATAACGGATTTCTATATAATCAAGGAAATTATATTGATTTAGCTGACAAAATTGAAATGTTTTTAAAAGATAGAAATAAGATAGAAACAATGGGGAAAAATGCGCAAGAATTCGCTCAAAGTTTTACTTCCAGCTTAAATGCTAAAAAGATTTATGATATATATGAGAAAACAATATAAATAACAAATAAATCTAGTTTTATAAAATTACATTTATTTATATGGGAGTGATTTTTATAAATATTGATATAAAAAGATGTAATAATGAAAAATCTTTAAAAGATATAAATTTAAAAGAAAATACAGTATATATTAATTATATTTTATATTTTTTTGCATTATCGTTATATATAATATACAACTTTAGTAATTCAAGCACTCTTACTATTCTAAAAAGTATTTTAAGTGCAAAAATTGTTAGCCTAATTGTTTTGTGGCTAATATTTCTTAGTATGTTATATAAAAATATTAATTTAAAAAATAAAACAAGATTGTTATTATTTCTTTCTGCATTAGGAGTTATTATTATGAAAAATTTTAATTCAGGAAAGATAAATTATATTTTTATAGTTTTATTTATAGTTTCCCTTAGTAAGAAAAACTTAAAATATATATTAAAATCTATATTCTATACATATTTAACATTATTATTAATAAGTTTTTGCTTGGCTAAACTAAATATAATAGAAAATGTAGTTATGGTTAGAGATTTAGATAATGGAGATATAAATAGGTATGGATTAGGATTAATTCATCCAAATACTTTTTTTATATATTATTTTGCATTTATATCATTGTATATACATAATAGAAAAAAAATAACAATGCTATCGAATACTATTATATTAATAATAAGTTACTATATATATTCATTAACCAATAGTCGTACAGGCTTAATAATTATAGTATTATTGTTAATTTTAGATTGGATATTTTCAAAAATTAATATTAATAATCATAAAATATTAAGAAAAATTTTAATACATTTTTTTGGTATATTCACAATAGTAAATTATTTAATAACCATATATGGAGATATTAGTAAACCTATTTATCAAGGTATAGATTCTTTATTAAGTCATAGGTTACAACTAACTCAGGGTTTTTATAGTAATTATGGAATAAAATTTTTTGGAAATACTATAACTTATAAGTCTGTAGTAAATGGTGTAATAAATAATAAACAATTAGTTTTAGATAATACATATATGTACTTGTTAATTGATATGGGATTATTATTTACAATTATGATATATCTAATATACTATTTTCTCATGAAAAAACTAATATATTTAAACTTAAATAAAGAAATAGTAAGTATTATTATATTTATGATATATGCTTTAACAGAAAGAGTCACAGTAATTCAGTTCAATTGGAGTATACTTATATTTTTCTATTTAATAAATTGGGGGGAAATATACAATGCTATAAATCTTAACAGTAAATTAAATTTAAATAATTACATAAAAGTAAGGCGGTATCTGGTAAATTAGGTCATATAGACAATCAAGAATGGATGAAAAATGTGACTTCTGGAGATTATCAAAAGTACTATGAGAAGATGTATAAATAATATAAAAAAATAAAATGGTTGAACTTATATTTTTAAGGCCGTGGAGGATCAATTTTTATACAGATCGACAGATCACATATTTAAGTAGGGAGTAAATAAATGGAACAAAAATCTGTAAAAAAGAATTTTATATATAACCTAATATTAACAACTGTAAATATGATTTTTCCGCTAATTACAGCGCCATATCTCTCTAATATACTAGGTGCTGAAAATATCGGAAAAGTTAATTATGCAACATCTATTATAAATTGGTTTGTATTATTTGCGTCATTTGGAATACCAAGATATGGAGTAAGAGAAATTGCAAGAAATAGAGATGATAAAAAGAAATTATCAATGTCATTTTGGAATTTAATATTTATTCAATTTTTATTATCATTACTTGCAATAATAGTCTACTTAATTATAATTTTTACGATGAAGAATTTTAGAAATGATATTAGTCTATATTTAATAATGGTAATAATGATTATTTTAAGTATATTCTCTATTGATTGGTTTTATCAAGGGATAGAAGAGTATGGTTATATAACAGTTAGAAATATTATTTTTAAAATAATCAGTGTAATATTAATACTTACGATTATAAGACATAAAGAAAATTATTTGTTTTATGCGGCTATTAATATTTTTGGATTAAGTTTTAATAATATATTAAATTATATACATGCTAAAAAATATATTAACAAAAAAATATATGAGTTTAGAACTATTTATTATTTGAAAGAATTGAAAGTATATTTTATGACTACTTTAATAATAGCTATATATACATCTTTAGATCAAATCATGGTAGGAAGTCATTCACAAAAAGAATTAGCTTATTATATAAGAAGTAAGACTGTACAAGCTATAGGGCTGAATGTAACTAATTCAGTGGTAACAGTATTTATTCCTAGAACAGCATATTTAATACAAAAAAATCATAATGAATATAAGAAAGTTATAAAAGAATCTATTAATTATATCTATATACTTTCATTGCCTTGTATAATTGGAATTTGTTTTTTAGCAAAAGAAATAATGCAACTTTTGGGTGGATGGGAATTTTTGCCAGCAACTCCGGCGTTACAAATAATAAGTATTTTAATACTTATTAGTTCTATTGGAGGATGGCAAGTAAATCAAATATTAATACCTCATAGATTAGAGAATTTAGCATTTAAACTTCAAAGTATAGGTGCAGTGATTAGTTGCACTTTAAATATATTCTTAATAAATAAATATTCATATATAGGTGCTTCATGGGCATGGGTTGCAACAGAAACAATTTTGGTAATTGCATCAGCCATTTTTATAAGAAAAAATTGTATTGATATAAAAATACAATATTTAAATAAATCACTAGTTAAATATTGTATATCAGTGATAATAATGGGATTAAGTATATATACTATAAAGTTATTAATACAGAATTACATTTTAATAATTGTAGCTTCAATACTAATTTGTCCAATACTTTACTTTAGCATTTTAATTCTTTTAAAGGATGATATTATTATGACTATGATTAATGGAATAAAAAATAAATATAGAAAGAAGATCTCTTAGTTCACTTTTTAGCTTCTATGGACAACAGTAAATTGCCAGTTAGAATTAAGTAGAAAGTAATACTAGGCCAAATATAAGTAATTTTAACTATTAGAATTGATAAATATAGAAAATTTATATTAGAGAATATGGGAGTGATATATACATGAATAATAAAATAAGAAAAGCAATAATTCCAGCCGCAGGTCTTGGAACAAGATTTTTACCTGCAACTAAGGCTCAACCAAAGGAAATGCTTCCAATAGTTGATAAGCCAACTATTCAATACATTATAGAGGAAGCAGTTGTTTCTGGAATTGAGGAAATTCTTATTGTTACTGGTAGGAACAAGAAGTGTATTGAAGACCATTTTGATAAGTCTGTTGAGCTTGAGATGGAGCTTGAAAAGAATCATAAGGATGAATTGTTAGAACTAGTTCAGAATGTTTCAGATATGGTTGATATTCATTATATAAGACAAAAAGAGCCTAGAGGTCTAGGACATGCTATTTCTTGTGCTAAGAGTTTTGTGGGTAATGAACCTTTTGCAATTCTTCTTGGTGATGATATTGTTTATACTGATCAATCTCAAAGACCTTGTTTAAAGCAACTTATCGATTGTTATAATGAATATAAGACAAGTATTCTGGGTGTTCAGAGTGTTAATTATGAAAATGTATCTAAGTATGGTATTGTTGATGGAATACAAGTTGAGGATAGAGTATGTAAGGTTAAGGGATTAGTAGAAAAGCCAGGCAAAGAAGATGCTCCTTCTAATACTGCAATACTTGGTAGATATATAGTAACTCCTAAAATATTTGAAATATTAGAGAATACAAAGCCAGGTAAGGGGAATGAAATTCAGCTTACAGATGCATTACTAGAACTTATTAAGAGTGAAGCTATGTATGCTTATAATTTTGAAGGTAAGAGGTATGATGTTGGTGATAAATTAGAATTTTTACAAGCAACAGTAGAATATGCTTTAAGAAAACCTGAACTTAAGGATGAATTTATAGAATATTTAAGAAGTGTAATACAATAAAAAACTTGACCCAAAGCTCGGTGAAGTTTTTTTATTCATTCTATAATAAAGGAGTTGATTATATGAATAATATTGCAAGTAATATTAGATCAAATATTAAGAATAGAAAATATATATTGGATAGTTACATATCTTTATTAGATAAGTGTTATGTTATATATGTAAAAATAACAAGGCTACAAAGAGGATATTTTAAGAAGATTTGGTTTGAAAAAAGTGGAAAAAGAATCTTTATTGGAAAAAGAACAGATATAAAACATAATCGACATATAACAATTGGAAATAACATTTTAATAAATGATTACGTTGAGATAAATGCAGAATCGCCAAACAGTATCGTAATGGGGGACAATATAAGTATTGGAAAATATTCTATAATAAAGTGTACAGGCAACTATAAAAATGCTAAGACAGGTATAAAAATTGGAAATAATTTTAGTTGTGGTGATTTTTGTTTTTTTGGTTGTGCTGGTGGAATACAAATTGGTAATGATGTAATAATGGGACAAAATATTAGATTTCATGCTCAAAATCATAATTTTGACAGAATAGATATTCTAATCAGAGACCAAGGTACTACTCAAAAAGGAATTGTAATTGAAGATAATTGTTGGATTGGAGCTGGTACTGTATTTTTAGATGGTGTAACCGTAGGTAGAGGATCAGTAATAGGTTCGAACACACTTGTAAATAAAGATATAGAACCTAATAGCATTGCAGTTGGTAACCCTGTTAGAATAGTTAAAAAGCGAGCATAAATATTTTTTCTTTAGGAAATTATAGTAGTTAAAATATTAGAATAACTTTATCACATATCAGAATATAAATTATATTAATAAGATTAAATAAAGGGATGATATATATGAATATATTTAAAAGAAATATTCTAGTTATACTAATAATTTTAATAAGTGTTACTCAAGCAGGAAGTATTAAAATAGCTACTGATAAAATAGATGATTCACAGCTATCAAATATTTCTGGTACTAGATTAAGTATAGCTAGAAACTATCTAAAGTATAAAACTGTATCCACAACAGTTTGGGGTACTGGAGGAACACATATACCAACTGTTGGTGTATACAAGCACCTAGCTTTTCAAGGAGCAGATAATACTCTTGTAGTGATGATAAATATCAAAGGCGATACAGATGCTAATCCTGTTATGTTTTCAGATAGTATAGTTAATCAAGCTCTTGCAAATGCTACTACTGCAAATGTGAAAACCACAATGATAAAACTTCACTTAGGTACTAATTATTCAGATAGTTATAGTAGAAAAGACTATAATCCCGATTTAGCAACATTCTTCTCGAATTGGAAAACTATATGTCTACATTATGCTCAAATGTGTACTGATAATAATATTCCAATATTATGTATTGGCTGTGAACAGGTTCAACAAACAGTTGATACAAATTACAACTATTGGGAAGATGTTGTTTCAACAATACGAAGTCAATATCCCAATCTTTTATTGACTTATGCAGCACGTTATAATGAATATCAAGTAGATACTCCTTTGAAATTTTGGGGGTTACTTGATTTTCTGGGGTTCAATATGTATTTTCATTATACTGATAAACTAGTTAGTCAAAATCCAACCTTAGATGAAATAATACAATCTTATGATGTACCTATTTTTAACGAAAAGTCTATAATAGATTTAATCAATATTCATGCAAATGCTTTTAATAAGAAAATTTTTATAACAGAAACGGGATTAATGCCTAAGGATATGGGGTTAGCTAGGGCGTATGATCCTGCCAATGCAAGTGATGCTAAAACTTATGATGGTATTGCCTTAGCGATTAAAGCAGTATTTGAGGGTTTATGCCAAAATAACAATGTATTAGGATTCTCATGGTGGCATGTAAGTGGCCCCTTTGATTATTTTAACGATACTGAAGTAACAAGTGCAGAACAGACTATGCATGATTATTTACAAGGAGGTTTAATATAATATGAGCTAATATGGTGTAATCTTAATTGGGAATAGTATCTATTCGTAAATTGTTATTATAATAATATTTTTTGATATATTTAAAAATTAGAATGATTAATTAAATATTTGTAGGATTGACATAATAAATAAATAACAATATAATTAAACAAATTATACAGATAAAGGTTATCATCGTGATTAAAATTCTAATTATATTAATAGTAGGTATAACAATATTATTTGTACCAGATTTATGCAAAACTGCTAAAAGAGCAGATAAAAATGCTCACATTATACTAAAAAACATAAAGCTAACACAAAATGGTCAGACCTTTGGAATAAAATATAATACTAAGAAAACAAGTAGAAATGCCTGATCTTTTTGTATTAGGATTTAAAAAAATACATATGCTTTACAATAAAAACATATAACAATTTGTAGGAATATTAGGGTTTGAATATTCTATTAAAGTTCAGTAATTCTTCATTCTGAATGTGAGATGTGCCTTAGTTGTTTAGAATATTTAAGAGGTGTCATATTGCATAAGGAGGCGATAAATTGAGAAAAATAGTTATACTTTTATGCTTATTTTGGATGGGATTTATATTTCATATGTCAAGCAATAATGGGGAAATCTCACACCAACAAAGTAACAAGATAGTTAATTTAATTGAAAATAAAACGAAAAATAAAGATTCTGAGGCAAATAAAAATATTATTAAGGAACAGCAAGTGAAAGAGAAGCGATTAGATTATTTAGTGAGAAAAAATGCTCATGCATTTATGTATATGATATTAGCACTTTTAGTAAGCAGTGTATTCTTTGTGTATAATAAAAGGGGAAAGAATACAATAGTTTATATACTATTTATTTGTTTATTTTATGCTGTGACAGATGAGTTTCATCAATCTTTTGTGCCAGAAAGAACTTCTGTAGTTAGTGATGTTTTAGTTGACTTTGGAGGAGCTTTAATAGGATTAATATTTTTTTATTTAGCTTATTATAAGATATATGAAAGATATGTAATTAAGAAAAGAAAAAATGAAAGTATAAAAATTTAAATTACTATTTAAAAACTTGTAGAATAGTAATATAATTAATTATATTATTTAAGCAAAGCAGTAAGAATATTTTAGATTCTTACTGCTTTTTTATTTTATTATATCTGCTATAATATTATTTAGTGTAAAATTAAGTTTTAGAAAAAGAAAGTTTTAAGATTTATACTATTTTCTATGAATTATAGTATAGAGTTTATATTATAAAGTAAAATAATATGTAATGGCATTAAGTAAGAGGTGAAAAATGAGACCATTAGCAGATTTAATGAGACCTAGTGATTTAAAAGATTTTGTAGGACAACAACATATTTTAAGTGAAGGAAAGCCCTTATATAATTTAATAAAAAGTAAAAACATATGTAATTGCATATTTTATGGTCCCCCAGGAACAGGAAAAACAACATTAGCTAATATAATGGCTAATTATGTAGATAAGAAATTTTATAAATTAAATGCAACAATTGCATCAGTAAAAGATATTCAAGATATAACTAATAATATGGATAATCTATTAAATTATAATGGAGTAGTTTTATATATAGATGAGCTTCAGCATTTTAATAAAAAACAACAACAGGCATTATTAGAATTTATAGAAGATGGAAGAATAACGTTAATAGCAAGCACTACTGAAAATCCATACTTTGTTATACATAAAGCTATAATAAGCAGATGTAATATATTTTCTTTTAAACCATTAAATACACAGGATATTATAATAGGACTTGAAAATTCTATAGAGAGATTAATGAATGAGGGGTTAGAAATTCAGTATTCTGATGAAGCGCTTGATTATATTGGAGAAATATCTCAAGGTGATTATAGAAAAGCATATAATATTTTAGAACTTGCAATAAATTCTCAAGTAAAAAAAGTTAGAGAAATATCAAGTGAATATATAGAAAGTTTAGGTCAGTCTAATATGAGAGCTGATGCTAGTGGAGATGAGTTCTATAATTTATTAAGCGCACTCCAAAAGAGTATTAGAGGTAGTGATTCTGATGCAGCAATTCATTATTTGGCGAGATTAATTAAAGGTGGGAATTTAACTGCTATAGTTAGAAGAATATCAGTTATTGCAGCGGAAGATATAGGTCTTGCTTTTCCTAATGCCTTATCAGTTGTGAATTCAGGTATAGAGCTTGCATTAAAAGTTGGATTACCTGAAGCAAGAATAATTCTTTCTGAAATAGTTATATATTTAGCAACATTACCTAAATCTAATAGTGCTATTTTAGCCATTGATGTAGCCATGAAGGATTTAGAGAATATTAATTTTGGAGATGTTCCTATGCATTTAAAAGATGCACATTATTTAGGAGCAGCAAAGCTAGGTGTTGGCGGGTATAAATATCCACATAACTATAAAAATCACTATATAGAACAAGAATATTTGCCAAAGGAGTTAAAGGGAAAGAGGTATTATGAAGAGCAGCAAAATAAATATGAAGATAGCATAAAAAAATATTGGAATACAATAAAAAAGCGATAATTATGATTTGACAAAAGCAGAGTAGTTTGGTAAGATATAAACAAAATTAGTATTTAATATTAAAAGGGGTGAAAGAATGAAACTTTCAACAAAAGGAAGATATGGAGTTAGAGCTATGGTTGATTTAGCATCTAATTATGGTGGTGCCCCAGTTTCAATAAAAACTATATCAAAAAGAGAAAATCTTTCAGAATATTACTTAGAACAGTTATTTAGCCCACTTAGACGTGCTAATATTATAAGAAGTATAAGAGGTGCTCAGGGAGGATATGTTTTATGCAGACCACCGAGTGAAATAACAGTTGGAGATATAATGACTATTTTAGAGGGACCAATTGAAATAGCTGATTGCATTGATGGAGTAGACTGTGACAGCGCAGATTGTTGCGCAACAAAAGCTGTATGGGAAAAAATAAAAAATAGTATAGATAGTGTTATGAATTCAATAACATTACAAGATATACTTGATGACCATGAAGCTATGAATAAGAAAAAAGGTAACATCAAGATTGCCGATAGGAGTGAGTAATTATGAAAAATGTATATATGGACTATTCAGCTACAACTTATGTTAAACCAGAAGTTGTAGAAGAAATGCTTCCATACTTTACTGAGAAGTTTGGAAATCCATCTTCATTTTATGGAATATCAAGAGAAACAAAAAGAGCCATAGATAAATCAAGAGAACAAATAGCAAAAGCATTAAACTGTTTACCAGGTGAGATATATTTTACAGGTGGTGGATCAGAAGCTGATAACTGGGCAATTAAAGGTATTGCATCAGCTCATAAAAATAAAGGGAATCATATAATAACTACTAAAATAGAGCATCATGCAGTTCTTCACACTTGTGAATATTTAGAGAAAAATGGTTTTGAAGTTACATATTTAGATGTTGATGAAGAAGGTTTTGTTAGATTAGAGGACTTAAAGAATGCGATTACTGATAAAACAATTTTAGTAACCATTATGTTTGCTAATAATGAAATTGGAACAATTCAACCTATAAAGGAAATTAGTGAAATTTGCAAAGAAAAGAAAATTTTCTTCCATACAGATGCAGTTCAGGCTGTTGGAAATATTCCAGTAGATGTTAGAGAGATGAACATAGATATGCTATCACTTGCAGGACATAAAATTTATGGACCTAAAGGAATTGGTGTTTTATATATTAAAAAAGGAATTAAGATAGATAATTTAATTCATGGTGGAGCTCAAGAAAAGAATAGAAGAGCTGGAACAGAAAATATTGCATCAATTGTAGGACTTGGTAAAGCAATTGAAATTGCAACTGATAATTTAGAAGAACATATGAAAGAATTAACAGTACTTAGAGATAAATTAATGAATGGACTTTTACAAATTCCATATACTAAATTAAATGGCCCAAAAGGGGATAAGAGATTACCAGGTAATGTAAATGTATGCTTTAGATTTATTGAAGGAGAATCAATTCTTTTATCATTAGATTTTAAGGGCGTTTGTGCATCAAGTGGTAGTGCTTGTACATCAGGGTCTTTAGATCCATCTCATGTATTACTTTCGATTGGACTTCCTCATGAAATAGCTCATGGATCATTAAGGCTTACAATGGGGGATGGATCAACTGAAGAAGATGTAGATTATGTTCTTGATGTTGTACCGCCAATAATTGAAAGATTAAGAAATATGTCACCATTATGGGATGACTTTTTAAAGAAAGGGGAAAAATAATATGATATATAGTGAAAAGGTAATGGAACATTTCCAAAATCCAAGAAATGTTGGAGAAATAGAAGATGCAAATGGCGTAGGTGAAGTTGGGAATGCTAAGTGTGGAGATATAATGAAGATATACCTTAAGGTTGAAGATAATATAATAAAAGATGTTAAGTTTAAAACTTTTGGATGTGGCTCAGCCATTGCATCTTCATCAATGGCAACTGAATTAATTAAAGGAAAGACTTTAGATGAAGCTTGGGAATTAACTAATAAAGCAGTTGCAGAAGCATTAGATGGACTTCCACCAGTAAAAATGCATTGTTCAGTACTTGCAGAAGAAGCGATTCATAAAGCTATAAACGACTATAGAGCCAATAATGGATTAGAAGTAATACCAATGGAAGAGCATAGTGATGAGGATTTACATGCTACAGTACATGGAGAAGAATAGGAGAATTTATGAAGAAAAAAGTTTTAATAGGTATGAGTGGTGGTGTAGATAGTTCTGTTGCTGCATATTTATTGAAACAGCAGGGATATGAAGTCATTGGTGCTACAATGCAAATTTGGCAGCAAGATGATGAATTTGAAGAAAAAGAAGGGGGCTGTTGCTCCCTTTCTGCTGTTGAAGATGCAAGAAGAGTATGTGACAAACTTGATATACCTTTTTATGTTTTGAACTTTAGAGATTATTTTAAGGAAAAGGTAATAGAGCCTTTTGTTCAAGAGTATATAGATGGGAAAACACCTAATCCTTGTATTGAATGTAATAAACATCTGAAGTTTGATGAACTTTTAAGAAGAGCTAGAGGTATTGGTGCAGATTACGTAGCGACAGGTCATTATGCAAAAATTGAAAAACGTGGTGACAGATATCTTTTAGTAAGATCAGATGATGATAGTAAGGATCAAACTTATGCTTTATATAATTTTACACAAGATCAATTAGAACATACATTAATGCCTTGTGGAGAATATGAAAAAACAAAAATAAGAGAAATAGCAAAAGAAATAGGACTCGCTGTTCATAACAAAAAAGATAGTGAAGAAATTTGTTTTATTCCAGATAATAATCATGGTAAGTATATCTTAGAAGCAAAACCAGATAGAGTTAAACAAGGGAACTTTGTTGATAAAAATGGTAACATACTTGGAAAACATAAAGGAATTGTATATTATACTATAGGACAACGAAAAGGACTTGGACTTTCACTTGGAAGACCAGTTTTTGTAATAGGCATAAATGCTAAAACAAATGAAGTTGTATTAGGCGCTGAAGAAGATATATTCAAAACAGATTTAATTGCAATGGATATTAATTTTATTCCTTTTGATAAACTTGAAAAAGAAATAGAAATTAAAGCAAAAATAAGATATTCTGCAAAACCAGCAGATGCAATTTTAACTCCACTACCAAATGGTAGAGTTAAAGTATCTTTTAAAGAAAAGCAGAGAGCAATAACTAAAGGTCAATCAGTTGTATTTTATTATGATGAAATTGTTGTTGGTGGCGGAATAATCGAATCTATATTGTAAATTTTAATAATAAATATATTGCAATTGGAAATATATATAGAATTAAGTTGTAGGTTAAAATTTTATCAAGTGAAACTTGATTCAGGTGGTAATCTTCATCTGAATCTTAGTTGAACTCATAACCTCAAGGGTCACAATGTACCCTCAAGAGGTACCTAGTCAAGGAGCGTGCGGTCGTTATCTCCCCATTGAAGAAGGGGGAGGAATGCTAGCTATTGGATAAACGAATGATTTGCAATATTATAGAGAGTAATAGCTAAGAGTCAATTGATTCTTAGCTATTATTTATAATGGAAAATCCTTTTAAGTTCTACAGGATTTAAATATTTTTGTGTACTTTGATTTTTTAGAAATATATATGTTGTAAAAAATAATTTGCATTAAAACTAGCTATTGTTGTTTAGATTTCTTGTTTTGTGTTTTCATAAGAAATTGTATCATCAAAATTATTTATGGCAGATTGAATTTTTCCTTAATTTTTGTCAACGAAATAATATAAATTTGCAGCACCTTGTGCTAATAGTTCATCTTCATTATTAATGAAATATGCTACAAATAGTAATTCGATACAGCTCATAATGCAGCATATGCTTTCTTTTTCTAATTTTGTGAGTGGATTAGTTATTTCATAACCTTCTATAAATTTTGCAACTATATGATACTATTTATCTATATGTTCACTGTTTTTTTTATGGTCTATAAGAAGTCTTAGTAAAAAGTAGCAAATATCAAAAATTCTTATATTTTTTTGACTTAAGTCAAAATCTATATAACCTGAAAATTCGCAATTATTAAATAGGAAATTACCCAAATGAAGATCTCTATGAATTAGTTGTCTTTGAAGTTTATTGTAGCATCTATTTAATTTATCTAAATTTTTTTCAAAGTCAATGTTTTTCAAATATTTGTAATCATTTGCTTCCAGTGTATCACTTATCCAACCTGACATTTCGTCTAGGAGACTGTTATCCTAGCAAGTAATTTTCTATTCGCAAGTAATGAAGGCTGTATGCAGTTTAGCTATTCCTTTTTCAGTCTCATAAGCAATATTTATATAATCTGCTTCATATATATCTAAAATATGAGTTCCAGATAATTTATTCATCATAAGATAATACTGTTCATTAGCTTCTACATAATCCTAACCTATTATAGTTGGTATTGGATGTGCAACTGGTATTCCATATTCGTTTAAAGTTTTCATTAGTGTAATATTTCGATTTAAATCGTCTAAATTATTATTAGCCTTTATAACATAATTACATTTAATCTATAGAATCAGTGACTCAAGTTTATTTCTGATTAAATCTTAAGCAATCATAAATATAAAATGAATAAATTTCCTTATTAGAGGCAAGATATAAATAGTGATTGTATCCATATTAACAAATAGGAGGAGAACATGTTTAAAACTAGAGATTTTTACTTTAAAAAAGTTTATGATATTAAAGGCAAAAAAGTTGGAATTATCGAAGATATATATATAGATTTTTATTTAGGAAAAGTTATAGGATTTAAAGTATCCAACAGTATTTTGTTTTCTAAAAATAATTATGTTGATAAGGAGGAAATAATTGATATAGGTGAAGATATGATAATAAGTTATATAAGAAAGGGTACTGGTTTAGCTTTCAAAGAATTAAAATATATGGAGATCATTGATAAATTAAGTAATGTAAAAGGGGTGTTAGAAGATATAATAATAGATATTAAGGATTATTCAATTAAAGCTATAGTAATAAGTTCAGGATTAATAGATAAAATGATAAAAGGTAAGCAGATTATTCTTTTAAATAAATGCATACTTGGAGAAAAGTATATATTATATACTGGAAATGAAGGCATTTTATTTAAATCAATGCCACATAATATGGAAGGTTATAATGCAATTAAGAAAGCATAGGAAACTAATAATATCTATAATAATATTTACATGCGTTGTAGCTTTAATACTAGCTTATTTTTTTAATAATTCACTTAATACTATAGTCAATATTATTATAATATCATTTATACTAGCTTATACTTTAAGCCCTATTAGAGATACATTTGAAGTGAAGCTAAAGCTTAGCAGAAAAATAGCTTCGATATTAGTTATAACAATAATTATAAGTATTGTTGCTACTTGCATAATAGTTATAGTTCCAGCTTTGTTTAATGAAATGGTTAATATTAGTAACATATTTGATAACATAAGTAATTTCTTAGCTGATATGTTAGAAAAATTTAATTTGAAAAAAATTTTGTTAGCTAATTTATTGTATAGTGATATTTTGGAAAAAGGAAATACTATTTGGATAAAATTTTCAGAAAATGCAGTAGATAATTTGATTAAATTTAGTGACAATATTATTTCTTTTGCAATTATACCAGTAATGATTTACTATTTTTTATGCGATGGAAATAAGATATATTCGAAAAGTTTATTATTATTGTCCACAGAAAAAAGAGAAATAACTAGAAAATTTTTAAGTGATATAGATAGAGTATTAACTCGATATATAACAAGTCAGTTATTACTTTCCGGATTAATAGGAATATTAACTTTTGGCTTGCTTTTAATATTAAAAGTCAAATTTCCATTATGGATTTCTATTTTAAATGCAATATTAAATATAATACCTTATTTTGGACCAATTTTTGGTGCAGTACCAGCAGTTATTGTTGCACTTTTAGATTCACCGATTAAAGCATTTTGGGTGATTATTGGTATGTTTATAATCCAACAAATAGAAGGTGATATTTTAGCACCTAAAATGACTGGGGATAGTACAGATATGCACCCTTTTGTAATAATAATCTTATTGCTTATAGGAGATACGGTTGGAGGCTTTTTAGGAATGATATTAGCAGTTCCTATAGCTGTAATTATCAAAGTTTTATATGATGATATAAATTATTATTTATTTTAACTATTAGAAAAATCTAATAACTAGATTGTAAATGTATAATATTAAGCGTTTAATTTCATAAATCAAATTAAAAAAAGGTGGCTAAATTGCTACCCTTTTTAATTCTATATACACCTATTTAATATAAATTATTTTAAACTTTTATATATCGCACCTAATCTATCGACTTCTTTATCTGCAAAGCCATATACGCCAGCGATAGCATATCCATTTGGTGCAGTAAAGGTTGTAACATCATCTTTTGTACCACCTTCTAAGGTATGACCAAGATTTGTAGTTAGTTTAATATAAGAAATTCTATTTGTTCCAAGTACATTTTTTTGTGATTTGCAAAGGTCAATCGAAGTAATATATTCATTTTTGCCTAGGGTAAGCTCCTTATAGGTGCCACCGATGCCACCAACTTCAGTCACAACATTGTTGTAAGTGAAAGCTATTGAATCAAGACGTGTACCACTTTTAATAGCAACTTTTGTTGGGAAATTATCTCCCATTTTTTCACTGAAACTGAAGCCAGTTCCGCCACTACCGCCAAAGGTTTCACTCATTTTTATATCTTCATTAAGTGAATATTTAAATGTTGCAGTAATAGGATAATGATCAGAAAGTTGATTTCCGCTTGAATCTGTAAATTCACTTTCTAAAAGTGTATAGCTTGTTGTATTTAACTTAACATTTTTACCACTTCTATACCAAATTTTGTCAACCACCTCATTGTTTGGACCATTTCGTTTGGTAGTATCCATTAAAGCATCACCATCAGCAGGTACATTACCATTTCTAATAAGTTGAATCCATGCATCTGTTAAGCCACATTTTTTAACAACTGCATCTTCAAAATTATCTTCTGCTCTTGTGTAACGTGAATTAGTGTCTCCAATGACAATAACAGCTTTTCCAGTAGAACGCTCATCTATAAGATTTGCTAGTTGAATCATATTTGAACGTCTAGCAGCACAAGAATCAGCATCAGTATCGGCATCTGTATGGATATCATAAATATCTACAAGGTAGCCAGGTTCAATTTCTATAGAAGAATATAAAATGCCTTTTGGAGTCATCTGGTCAGCCCCATGTGAAATAAATCCAGATGAATCCTTCCATTTATAACGTGTTGTTTCATAAAGTGAAAAACGAGACATAAAGTTCATACCATCACCTAATGGAACATTTCCACTGGTTGGAGTCAAATATGTCAGAGTAACTTTTGATGTTAAATCATCATGATAAGCAAAATCTTCTTGAACACTAACAACATCATAGTTATTTAATAATGGACTCATCAAACGTGTATTTGCACTTGGGTTGCTACTAGAAAGTACTGCGGGTAATCCAGCTACATTTAAAGATAGAACATTAAAGGTTTTGTCTTGAACAGTAGCTTGAACAGTTTTACTTCCAGCAGGGAGTATAAATGTAGACATAATCATAAGGGTTGATAAAGTTGATACAATTTTTCTTTTACTTAATAAACTCACTTGAATTCCTCCTCAAAATAAATAATAGTTGCAATGTACACATAAGCCAATTTAAGTATAAGCCTTTTCAAATATAAATATTATATTTGAATAAGTATATGTAATAAGATGTAAAAAATAGAAATTAAATATAAAAATATAGTACTATAAATGGAGTTTTTTGTCTATTGCAAAAATGTTATTTATTGGTTAAATTATTTGTTGTTATTAAAAATACACTTAATAATAAATTTGATGGAGTTATTAATAAACAATTGAAAATAGAAATTCTGTATTGTATAATAATAACAATTAACTATACGTGCATTTCTTGAATTTAATAAATCAATAGGAGTTTTTTGCGTTTTTCGTCTCTTATAATAATAGGAGACTTTTTGTTTTTTATTAGTTAACAGTATAGGTGGCTTTATATAATTAAGACTGAATAATTTAGATAATCTAAGAATAAAAAGGAGTTGATTTATATGAGCAGTATTATTAATCTTTTTAAAGATGGAAGAAAAAAAGCTTTGACATTAAGCTATGATGATGGAATTACTCAAGATAAAAGGCTTGTTAGTATTTTTAACCAATATGCCTTAAAGGCAACTTTTAATATTAATTCTGGTATACAAAGTGAAGAAAATTATTGGATTAATAAAGGTAAGAAAATACAAAGAATGAATATTGATGAAATTGAAGAGGTATATAAAGGTCATGAAGTAGCTGCCCATAGTTTAACGCATCCTCAATTAGAAGATCTTCCAAGAGAAATGATTATAAATGAAATATTTGAAGATAGAAAGAATTTAGAAAAGATATTTGGTTATCCTGTAAGAGGTATGGCATATCCATATGGCACTTATAATGAAAAAGTGATTCAAGTAATGGAGAACTGTGGAATTGAATATTCAAGAACTGTAAACCAACACGAAAAATTTTATTTGCCAGAAAGATTTTTAGAATGGCATCCAACTTGTCATCATAAAAATCCTAAATTAATGGAGATAGCAAAGCATTTTATTGAAACTGACTTTAGAAGTATGTCATTACTATATGTGTGGGGACATAGCTATGAATTCGATATTGATGAAAATTGGGAACTTGCAGAAGAATTTTGTAAAACTGTAGGTAATGATGAGTCAATATGGTATGCAACTAATATTGAAATTGTAGATTATCTAAAGGCTTTAGATAGTTTGAGATATTCTGCAGATTGTGAAATTGTATACAATACTTCAGCAATACCTCTTTGGATAAGTGTTGATAAAAAGATTGTAGAAATTAAATCAGGTGCAACTATAAAAATAAAATAAATAGAATAAAAGTTTCTCTTTTAGGTAACAATAATTTATAATTTACTATTACTAAAGGAGGATTTTTTTGTGGAAATTTTGAAAAAAGGTGAACATGAAAAAGCTATGGAAAAAGCAAAAGAGATGCTTGATAAAGGCTGTGGTATGGGAGAAATAGTTAAAGAAACCCATCTTAGTGAAGAAAATGTGATGAAAGCAAAAAGAAAATGGGAAGATAGATCTTAAAATAAATAATATATATTTTTTTATAACTGTGAGCAAATCATTAAAACTCTTAAGTGTGATATGCTTACAGTTATTATATATTTATGAAGTATATAAGATTATAAAGAAGTCGTAAAGAATATTATTATGTTGATAAAACTAAAAAATATTTAGGGATTTTAGTATAATCATGGTAAAATTATCATATCTGATTAATTAAAAAATATTAATATAATCATAATATTGAAGAAGTAGTTTCAAGTTTAAATTAAAAAATAAGGTGGTTTACTATTATGTCAAAGTTTAAAGAAAACAGCTTTTTTAAATCAATCCGTTCTTTATTAAAGCTTAAAGAGCAGAAAACAGAAGAATTAAAGAAAAATGAAAATGAATATACTAAAAGTAGTTTAAGTGAAAAGTCTAGAATAAAAAAGAGAGTATGGAAAAAGGATTATAATCCATTAAGAAACGTGATTTTATGGGGATATGACAAAGAGAATAATCCAAGTTTTGTTATTCTTTATGGGGAGCATAAATTTAAAAGCAATGAAAATAATGGACAATCTATTAATAATGTTCTTGAAGAAAATATTAAATATACTAGCTATGCTTTATTTAAAGGTAAGGAAGGACACTTACCAGCCTTCCAAGCGGTAAAGATTATAGAGGAAAGTCCATATTATAATAAGCAAAAAGATGATAGAGCTCCAAAAATGTATTATAAAACAGGAATAAAATACTATTGGAGAAGAGACGAAAATTATAGGGTAAAAGAATTTAAAAGTCTAAATATAAAAGAACAAATTGTATTACCTTATTTTACATCAAATTCTTATGAAAAATATGTAAAGATAATTGAAACACAAAATATTAATTTTTTAGATTTTAAGTTAGCTAAACATCCTAATGAGATTTTAAAATTAAATGAAGATTCTTTTAAATACTATGAAATAATTTGTGATATGGTAAGCAATGAAAATCTTTATATGAGAAAAAAAGCATTAAATGAATTACTTGAAATGCAGCCTTCAAAAAATATATTTGAATTGCTTATGAAAATAGGAAGCGTTGAGTTAATAAGTGGTGTATTTTTAGAACTTGCGAAAAGAAAAAATTCAATATTAATTGATGAAGCTAAGACTATTTGCGAATCTGAAATAAAATGGGCAGAAGAAAGTTACATAAAGGGTGTAAAAAGATGCGCTCATATATACATGGCAGCTTTAAATGATGAATTAAGAGCTGAGAGAATAAAGAAAATATATGATTCACTACCACAAATGGATTTACATCTTATTAAAATTAATGATAATGATATTCCAAAAGGTAAAATTCTTGAAGGTTCTGCTTATAGAAAGTATGCAGCTCAAGGATTATTAAAAGAATATCAAGGAAGATATGATTATACTCAGAGTAAATGGATAGAGTATAGATGTTCTGAGCGTTATAACATAAGTACTTATAGTGATGGAGTAATACTAAAGACTTTAGAATTAAAAAATACTATTCAAGAAGCAGAAGCTTATGATCTTGCAGATGTTATTGGAAAAATAGCATATTATCTAGATGCACCAAGACTCAATTATTATTTCAAGGGAAATGAAAAGAGTAAGGAACTAAAATATTATAAAAGATACATACGAAGAATTCTTGATTCTTATGGAAAAAATGATCCTAAAAAATTTATACAAGCTATGAAAGCTCTTTTAACAAGTTATACAAAGTATGATTATGTATGTAAATTCCGTGGTAACTTTCAATTTAATGAGTTTTTAAAGCATTATTTGTATTATGATTTTACAGAAAAACCTCCTATTGGATGGGAAAATTGGCAAGCTAGAAGTAATTGGATGGAAAATGACCAATTAATGAGACTTCAAGGGCGTTATGAGTTTATGAAAGAAATTTGGGATAACCATCTTGAAGATGTATTGGAAATTGCAAGTTTAGCAAAAATAAATCCAGTATTAAAGGCTTGTTATTATATAATGAAGGCTTCTGAAAAGGCCAATGAGTTTATAAATAATATGTCTTATAAGGAGTTAGTTGCATTAGCAGAAGGTTCTTATGAACCACTTGCAAACATGTTTAAAGATTTACTTTGCAATAAATTAGATGTTGTTAATACTTTTGAAACTGAAATAATGCTTGTTTTAATGAGCAGTCCAAAGGAAGAAATTCATAATATTGCTAAGGAATTTATGAATAGAACTAATGGAGCATTTTCAGCTAAGGATTTAGTAGCTTTAATGCTGTTAGAAAATCTTGATATATGGATAGATTTATTTAAGGAAAGCATATTGTCTTTAGATAGCAATGAATATTGTAATTTTGTAAAAACTATTATAAATAGCAGTGAAAAATTCATAAATTCTAATACTGATATTTCCAAGGAAATAAAAGAAATACTTTCAATTTCTACAAATAAAATTCAAAATATATCAAAAGATGAAAAAGAAAATTTAATATCAAGTATGATTTCTGAAATTCTTAATGCAAGTAAAATGCCAGATTGGATGCAAGAATTTATAGAAGAAGTGATTTTTTCAGTTTCTTATGAAGATTTAGATAGTTTACTTAAGAAAATAACTATAGAGTCAACTAATAAAGCAATTTCACAAAAAGGTAGACAAGTTGTTGGGTTATTAGAAGCAATTCAAAGTAAGAAGTTGCCTTCAGATTCTGAGATTATAGGAATATTAGAAACTGGAACTTCTAAAATGATAAATATGTTATTTGAAGCTATTAATAATAATAGTGAAGAGCTAAGTACAAGATTTTCAACTTTATTAATTATGTTTGAATCTAATATAATTGTCTTAAATAAAATGGCAGAAGAGATTTTTGGTGGTATGACTGAGGAAAAGAGAAGGAAATTACATGGTATTATAATTGATTCTCCTGTAAATAAAGTTTATTCTTTTGGGATTAGAAAATTAGATGAATTTTATAAAGATTTAATTCCTAAGGAGTTTATTATTCAAATGCTTGAGCATACCTCTAGTGATGTTAAAGCTTATATTTCTAATAAGACAAATGAAATACTAGGTAATTTAGGCAATGGAGATAAAGAACTTTTTATGTATTATGTAAAAACTTTGATTTTTTTACCTAATAAAGTTTCTAAAAGTAAGGATAACCTTTATGAGGCTATTCCTAAATTTGTACTAAAGTATAAAGACAAAATAGAGGAATGTGAAGATATGCTACTAGATATTGGAGGCTCAAATATAATTATAGATTCAGAACGTGCACTTACAGCATTAGCAAAGATAAGAAAGGAGGTCGTGCAAGTTGAAGGTTAATTATCAATATTCAAGTCCATCCATGTGTGTTAATAAAGGTAACGAGACTGTTTTAGGTCTTAGCCCTGATCTTTCAAGAGATGAAAAGGTATCTTTCTTAGGGAAATTAAAGCATCCACTAATTTTTAGAGATGCAATGCTTATGTTACGTGAAATTGTCATTTCAGATACGAGTATAAAGAAAAAGGAAAGAGTTGAATTTTTTGAATGGCTTGATAGTGAAATAGAGAGAAGAATTTTAAGGCACGAACAATACTTGCCTGAAGTTAGAGAAAATTTAAACAAGGATATGAATGAATTATTAAGTATATTAGATGAAAAAAGTAGCGATATATCTAAGTTAGTTGAAATTAAAAATAAGCTTAAAAAAGAAATAGATAATCATGATGTATGGAAAGATTACTATAAGATTGAAAGAGATTTTTGGAAATTTATAAAAGATAGAGATTTAGATCTTTGGTTTGTATTAGATCCAGTAATAACAGTACATCCAGATCAAGTTTCCTTTGAAGCATTTTCTTTAGATGAATCTACCTATGGGTGTCTTTCAATTGATATGGAAGAATTTGAACTTCTACAAAAGCCTGGTTTAGGTACAACTAATATAGATTTTTCAGCTAAATTAGCTAAGGAAATTGAAAGATTTCGTACTTATAATGATGTTCAATTATCTGTTAATCCAGAAGGCTTTTCAGTAGATACAGGGATAATTCCAGAATATATGGAAAAGAAAATAGACCTTCCTGAAACTTGGATTAAAGGTTTTAATCAAGTTTCTTCAGCAGCAAGTCTAGGGGGAATAGATATTGAATTATCACCTGTAGATGTTTATGATATATGCTCATTTTTAAGAAGGCATAAAGCACAAAAAAGTCCTAGATATATGAAATGGATATTGGAACCGAAAAAGCCAGTGAAAATTGTTTTTGAACCCTTTGGTAGTGAGCTTACTCTAAAAGCAATATATAATGGTGAAAAATATAGAGAAGAAAAAATATGGGGAAGAAGACGTTGGCTAGTTATAGAAAAAACAATTCCTTTAGCAAAATCCTTTAAAGTAAGACTACTTAGCTTTGGAATGCCACAATTTATTACAGCTGATTTAGGTTCGATGAAAATGACTATTGGTTTTTCGGCATGGTCTTCTAATGACTGGGTTAAGGGCACTGCCTTTAATATCTTAGGAGGATTTATTGGGGATGGAAACTATGATAAAGTTTATAAATTAATGAAAGAAAAGCGTTTTGTTTCAATGGAAAGCATTTATGATAATTTAAAGGAAGATTCAAAAGCTACAAATAAGGCAGGGGTAGGTATGCTTTTAAAACGTGGTGAAGGTTATTTTGATGCCATAAATGATACTATAAGATTTAGAAGATTGTGCAATGAGTCTATTCCAAAGGAATTATATGAAACTACAGAAATGGAATTTAAGGTTAAAGAGCATATGAATGCAGGCATGGATAATTTCTCAGCAAGTATGAGTGAAGAAAATGAATATATTTTTAAACATTCTTTTAAAATGTCAAATAGTAAATATAAGAATTGGAAGTTCAGAGAAACAGAAGATTATAATAGAGAACATGATTTAACTGAAACAGAATTAATAATTGATGAAGATGGTCAAATTTCTAAAGTAAAATGTAAATGTAGAGAGTTTAATAAAGGACCTAGAAATATTTCAGCTCCTTGTGCACATATTCTTGCTTTATACTTAATTTCTTCAAAGTTTACAAGATTAAAACTAGAAAAGAATAAAGAATACAAAATTAATGATATTATGGAGACAATATTATGATTGAGAATCAAGAAAATACTAAAAATAAAAGACAAGATTATAGAGAAATAGTAAATCAAATGGGTAAAAAAGAATTTACCCTATTGAAGATGCAAGAATATGGATTTTGGCCAAAGAATTTACCTACACCTTATGAAAGACAAGAAAATGAGACAAAAGAAGAATATGCACAAAGAAAAAGCTTAATAAAGGAATACGAAAAAATCATCAATCAAATTTCAGAGTTATATGAAGGAAAAGATAAAATCAATCAAAAACTGCATGAGCTTAAGAAGAAATATGATGAAACTTGGGATTATGAGAAAATTAGAGTAGATGTAGCTAAAGCTATAATGGCAGAATCAATTGCAAGACGTAAAGAGAGAAAAGAAAAGAGGGCACTTGAAAAAAGGCAAAAAGGTGAAGCATGGGAAAAGAGAAAGTCAGAGAGTATTGTTTTTATTGGAAAAGGCTATTCAAGCTTATTAAATGATAAAGAAAATGATAATGACAAGCTATTGTTACAAGGTTTACCAATTATAAAAGATGATAAAGCTTTAGCTGAGTTCCTTGGGATTGAATATAAAAAACTAAGATTTTTAATTTACCATAGGGATGTAGTTTCAGTAGATCATTATCATAGATTCACTATTCCTAAGAAAAAAGGTGGAGAGCGTAATATTGCAGCTCCAAAATCAATACTTAAAAATGCCCAAAGAAAAGTTTTAGAAGATATTTTATCAAAAATGCCAGTATCAAATTATGCTCATGGATTCTTAAAAGGAAAATCAGTTGTATCAGGGGCGAAAGCTCATGTAGCGGAAAAGGGTTACCTGTCAGAAGAAACTGATATGGTAGAAAAAGCTTTTGTTGTAGAAAAGGTTCATGGGACAGACAAAGTTTCTAGTGAGAATACACAATTATTAATTAATATGGATCTTGAAAATTTCTTTCCAACGATTACTTTTGAAAGAGTTAGAGGAATGTTCAAAGCTTTTGGATATTCTGGTTACATTTCATCATTACTTGCTATGATTTGTACCTATTGCGAACGCATGGCAATAGAAGTTAGAGGAGAAATAAAATACGTTAAAACCTCAAATAGAATTTTACCTCAAGGTTCACCAGCAAGCCCTATGATTACAAACATTATTTGTGCAAAATTAGATAAAAGATTAAGTGGACTGGCTTATAAGCATAATTGCACCTATACAAGATATGCAGATGATATGAGTTTTAGCTTTAAGGAAGAAAGCAGTGACTTAAATATTGGAAGATTCATGGGATTAGTTTCAAAGATAGTAAGCGAAGAAGGACTTAACATAAATAAAAAGAAGACACGTTTTCTTAGGGAAAACAATCGTCAATGTATAACAGGAATAGTTATAAATAATGATGAAATTGGAGTTCCTAAAAAGTGGATAAAAACATTGAGAGCTGCAATTTATAATGCTAATAAACTTAAGAACAATGGGAAAGAAGTGCCAGTTAAGACTATAAATGAAATTAGTGGAATGGTTTCATGGGTTAAAGGTGTTAATACAGAAAGATATGCAGGTATAATTAGAGAGGGAATGGAGTTAATTGACAGTTAACAATGGGTAATGGAGAAATAAAAGGTTAGCAAATCTTAACCGTCAATTGTAAATATTAAAATTGTTTGAATTTATTTCATTAACATGTTATAATTTAATAGTCAGAAAATTGAATTGTTAAAAGATAGATTTCTTGGCCTTTATGCTGTGGTGTTGCGCCATGGTTGAGATTTGTCACATACACAACATTAGGTTGCGCGCAATTCGCTGCGCTACCACTACTGTGCACATTTAAAATCGAGCCTTCGGTTATGTGACAGTAGTGGTGCTACGCTGAAGTGTCTCAACCAAATATGAGAATAGTTAGCAAGAAATCTATCAGAAATATTAAAAGATTATCACTCATTTTATATAGAAGAGGTAATCTTTTTTTCATAAAATTAATTAATAGAGTCCTACAGAAATGTAAATAATAAAAAAGGTTAGTAACGCTGAAATTTTTAGAAATAGATAGAAATAATATTAAATAATTTAATTGGAAGTTTTAAGGAGGAATTATGGATATTAAGAAACTTGTACATAAACAAAAAGAATTCTTTCAAAAAGGAAAACAATTAGATATAAATTTTAGGAAAGAAATGTTAATAAAGTTGAAAAAAATAATTAAAGATAATGAACAAAAAATATTAAATGCAATTAAGAAGGATTTGAATAAATCTGAATTTGAAAGTTATTTAAGTGAGGTTGCTATGGTATATGAAGAAATAAATCTTCATATAAAGAATATACAAAAATGGAGCAAAAGAAAAAGGGTAAGCAGTTCATTTGTGTTTTTTCCAAGTCAGAATTATATTGAAAAAGAACCTTATGGAACAGTTTTGATAATAGGTCCTTTTAACTATCCATTTCAACTGGTTATTTTGCCATTAATAGGAGCCATTGCAGCAGGAAATACTGTAGTAATTAAACCATCAGAACATACGATAAATACATCAAAATTAGTCGAAAAGATTATTAATGAGAATTTTAATGAAGAATATATAAAAGTTGTAGGTGCTGATGAAGGAAAAGAATGTGTTGAAGAATTATTGGATAAGGAATTTGATTATATATTTTTTACAGGAAGTATAAAAGTAGGAAAAATAATAATGGAGAAAGCTTCAAAAAGGCTTATACCTGTAACCTTAGAATTGGGGGGGAAAAGCCCATGTATCATAGATAAGGATGGTAATTTAAAAAAGGCAGCAAAGAGAATTGTTTGGGGGAAATTATTAAATTCAGGACAAACCTGTGTTGCACCAGATTACCTATTTATTCAAGAGGAGATTAAAGAGGAATTTTTAAGATTAATAATAAAAGAGTTCCATCTTCAATATGGAGAAAATATTAAAGAAAGTAAAGATTATCCTAGAATAATAAGCAAACGTGAAATAAATAGACTATCAGCATATTTAAAAGATGGAAATATATATTATGGTGGAAATTATGATGAAGAAACACTATATTTTGAACCAACTATTTTAACTGATATAATAGAAGGTGGTAACGTTCTAAAAGAAGAGATATTTGGACCAATATTTCCTGTAATGACTTTTGACAATTTAGATGAAGTAATAAAATATGTAAATAAAAGAAATAAACCTTTAGCTTTATATTATTTTTCAGAAAATAAAAATAATATAAAAAAGATAATTAAAGAAACTTCATCAGGAGGAGTTACAATAAATGATACAATCCTTCATGTTGGTATCGCTAATCTTCCTTTTGGAGGAGTTGGAACAAGTGGAATGGGAGCATACCATGGAAAAAAAAGCTTTGATACCTTTACACATGAAAAGAGTATAGCAAAAAGAGGTACCTTTATTGAGTTTCCTTTTAGATTTGCACCATTTAATAATAAAATTAAGCTCTTAAAAAAAGTGATGAAATAAAAGTTAATATATATTTAAGATTGTATGAATTCAAGATCTGATTTCCATGTTCAATTGGAATCAGATCTTTTATATTGCTATGAAATCTTTTTTTGATAAGGATAATTAGTTATAAATTAATTTTCTTAACTTTTTGTATGTATGAAATTTTTGTAAATAAGAGACGATTGAAAGTGCAAATAATTACTTCTATATTTCGGTATAATGATAACGGGGGTGGGGTAGTTATTATGGGAAATAGAAAAAATAAGCGTAATAAAATTACTATGGGTATTATAATTTCTTTTTGTGCTCTAATTATTTTATATTTTGGAATAACAATGTATTTTATAAATCATTTTTACTTTGGATCTACCATTAGTTGCATTAATGTTTCAGGGAAAACTGTGGAGAGAGCAGAGGAACAAATGATAGCAGAAGTTGAAGAATATAAATTAGAATTAGAAGAGAGAGAGAATATAAAAGAAGAAATTAAAGGTTCTGACATTGATTTAGAATATAATTCAAGTGGAAAAGTTAAAGAACTAAAAGAAAAACAGAATCCATTTGGATGGATTATCAGAATTTTTGATAAAAAAGATTCGAAAGTTGAAGAGGTGATATTATATAATGAAAAATTATTACAGGAGGAATTCGATAAGCTTTCTTGTTTTGATAGCAATAATATAATTGAGCCACAAAATCCGAGTTTTAGATATAAAGAGGATGGGTATGTAATTGAAGAAGTTAAAGGAAACAAAATTAACAGGGATATTTTATATAATCAAGTGGTAAAGGCAATTCTTAAAGGAGAAAAAACAATAAATTTAGAAGCAAGTGGCTGTTATGAAAAAACGAAATATAATTCAGAAGATCAAGAAGTTATAGATGCTGAGAATCTTCTTAATAAATATACAGGGGCAGAAATTACTTATAACTTTGGAGATAAGACCGAAGTTATAAATGGATCCATAATAAATGAGTGGCTTAAAGCTGATGAAAATTTACAAATCACATTTGATGAAGAAAAAATGAAAAAATATTTAGATAAACTTTCTAATACTTATGATACTGTTGGTAAAGTACGAGAGTTTAATACATCATTAAAAATAATAAAAAAAGTAAGTGGTGGAGATTATGGTTGGTTAATTAACAAAAATGAAGAAATACAAGAATTAATTGAAGTAATAAAGGAAGGACGAATAATAACAAAAGAGCCAATATATACTCAAACAGCATTGTCTCGTGAAAATAATGATATTGGAAATACTTATGTAGAAATTAATATGGCAAAACAACATTTATGGTTTTATAAAAATGGAATTCTTGTTGTAGAAGGAGATATAGTTACGGGAAATGTAAATAATAATTGTTCAACTCCTACAGGAATATATAAATTAAAATATAAGCAAAAAGATGCTACTTTAAAAGGTGATAATTATATAACACAAGTAAATTTTTGGATGCCATTTAATGGAGGAATAGGAATTCATGATGCAAATTGGAGGTATGAATTTGGAGGAAATATATATAAGATAAATGGATCACATGGATGTGTAAATGCACCATATTATTTAGCTAACGCAATATTTGAAAATATTGAAGCAGATGATCCTATTATTTGTTATTATGAGTAAATGGATAAATCATAAAAAAGAATTATTATTTTTTTCTTATACAAATAAATTTATGTTAATGAAAAGACTAGCAAAATGCTGGTCTTTTCTTGTAAATTCAATAATATATTTAATTATATAAATTAGATATGTAATTGAAAAGGAGTTGAATTTATTTGGCTAGAGAGATTAATGAATATATACAGCCAATTAATCCAACTGATGAAGAAAGATATAAAATGTTAGAAATTACATTAGAAGAAGCAAATCGAATGGAGGACTTTTATAATATAATAGAGTTGCTTAGTCCGCCTAAAGATATTACAACAATTAAAGCTCCAGGAAGCTGCAGAGGAATTAGAGTAGGAATAATAGGTGGAGGTCTTGCTGGACTAGCTTCTGCGTTTGAACTTAGAAAACTTGGTTTTGATATTACAATTTTTGAAGAACAAGAAAATCGTATTGGAGGCCGTGTCTATACTCACTATTTTGATAAAGAAAAAAAGTTTTATGGTGAATTTGGAGCTATGAGAATACCTGCATCTCATGAAACTACATGGCATTATATAAATACTTTTGGGTTAAAAACAAGACCGTTTATTCAAAATAATAAAAATACATTTATATACATAAGAAATAAACGTGCAAGAAATGATCCTCAAGGCAAAAGTGTAATGGAAAATATTTATCCTGAATTTAATTTAACTCCAATGGAAAGAAATACACCTTGGCAAAAACTTATTGGTGATGCACTCGCAAGTAATTTATCAAAAATAAATCCTCAGATAAGAAAAGAATTATTACAGGTAAAATATGAATATTCACCAATAATTCAATATTTAGGAAGCCTTAGAATAAGAGAAGTGCTTGAAAAAATGGGATTAAGTGAAGGAGCTATTGAGTTAATATCAGGATTAGCTCCTTTTCTTGGTTCATTTTATTATAATAGTTATTCTGAAAATTTAATTGAAGAATATACTGTAGATTATGCTTATAGGTATGAAATTGTTGGAGGTATGATTAATTTTCCACTGTCATTTTATTATTCCTTATTATCTGAAAGACCTAAAGAATATTTTAATATTAAAGAAGTAGATTTAGGTAAAATAACCTGGGAAAATGGAAAAATAGTAACTAGCATATTTAGAGATGATAAATCAAATAATGTTATACTTGAATATAAAAATCAAAAATCACTAGAAACATTAAGACAATCCTTTGATTTTGTTATTTGTGCGATTCCGTTTTCAAGTCTTCGTAATGTAGGCGTATATCCTATGTTTAGTGCTGGAAAAATGCAAGCTATAAAAGAAGTTTTTTATACATCAGCTCAAAAAACTGTTTTTATGTGCAAAGAACAATTTTGGGAAAAAGGTAGTGAAAGTGAACGGATAGTTGGAGGGGGATCAAGTACTGATTTACCAATTTCAACTATATGGTATCCTAGTCACAATGTAAGTATTAATGATGCTACAATGAAAAGTGAAGGTGCTTTTGATATAAAAAATAATAATTTGTATAATAAACCAGGAGTATTACTATCGTCATATAATTTAAACTTAGATGCGATACGCGTTGGAAATTTAGACGATTACGTGCGGTTTGAAAAAATAAAAAGACAGGTTGAAGCTGTTCATGGACTTGAAAAAGGATATCTTGATTCAATAGTAGAAGAATCTATTACTGTAGATTGGAATAGGGAAAAAGGTTTTTATGGAGGATTTTGTTATTTTATGCCAGAGCAGCAGAAACTGTTCTCATATGCTATGGAACAGCCTGAATATGATAATAAAGTTTATTTTGCAGGGGAACATATTTCTTTAACACATGGATGGATAGAAGGATCTTTAAGTACAGCAATGAAAGCTGCCAATAGTATAGCAGAGTATTGTAAAAGAATATAATAATCGGCTACCTTAAAATAAGGGAAGAATATTCTGTTTTTTGGTGGCTTTTTTGTAGAAAAGTATATATTAATAATTACATTTTTTTAGTATAATGATACTTGAAGGGAGTAATTATAATGAGAAGAAAAAGAAGTAATAATCACAGTAAAGTTATATTAGGTGGTGTGATTTCTCTTTGTAGTTTAATGGCTATATATTTAGGAGTATCATTATATTGTATTAATCATTTTAATTTTGGTTCTACAATTAATGGGATAGATGTTTCTGGGAGGACAGTTGAAGAAGCTGAAAATAAGTTATCATCAGAAATAAATAAATATACTTTAAGCTTAGATGAAAGAGGAAATAAAACAGAAGAAATTAAAGCCGCAAATATAGGTTTGAAATATGATAGTAGTAAAATTAAGGAATTGAAAGATAACCAAAACCCTTTTACATGGATTTCTACGCTTTTAAAGAAAAATGATTCTGATATATATCAAATAGTTAGCTATGATGATGAATTATTAAATAAAGCTATAGATAAACTTAATTGTGTAAATAATAGTGAAATAGAAAAGCCACAAAATGCTAGCTTTACATATGTAGATGGAAGTTATCAAATAGTAAATGAAGTTTTAGGGAATAAGATAAATAAGGAATCTTTACATGATGCTTTAGGAAAGGCTATTCTTAATGTGCAGCCACAAATAAATTTAGATTCAAATAATTGTTATGAAGACCCCCAATATACTTCAGACTCGCCAGAAGTTATAGATACTAAAAAGGCACTTGATAAATATGTATCAACTAAAATTACATATAAATCAGATAATAAAAAAGAAGTTTTAGATGGAGCTACAATAAATAAGTGGCTTAATGTTAATGATAAGATGGAAATCACATTTGATGAAGCTAAAGTTCGGAATTATGTATATAAAATTTCAAGCATGTATAATACCTTTGGAAATACAAGAGATTTTGTTACAACATCTAAAAAAACAATACAAGTAAGTGGAGGGAATTATGGATGGATTGTTGACAATGCTAAGGAAGCAAAGGAATTAATAGAAGCTGTGAAAAATGGACAAGATATAACAAAGGAACCAATATTTTCACAAAAAGCAAAAGTCAAAGGCAGTAATGATGTCGGAAATACATATGTAGAAATTGATATGACAAAGCAGCATTTATGGTTTTATAAAAATAGTGTATTGGTTGTAGAAGGTGATGTTGTAACTGGAAATGCAAGTACAAATACGTTAACGCCAGCTGGTACATATGTATTAAATTATAAAGAAAGAAATGCTAAATTAGTAGGTGAAGATTATGTTTCGCCAGTTGACTATTGGATGCCTTTTAATGGGAATATAGGAATTCATGATGCTAGTTGGAGGAATGAGTTTGGTAAACAAATATATATAACTAATGGCTCTCATGGATGTATAAACTCACCTTATGAGTTAGCTAAGACAATTTATGAGAATATTGATGCAGGAACTCCTATTGTATGTTATTATTAATAAGTTATTATAAAAAGATTAATTATTAATGCATCATAATTAAAAGTCTTCCAATATTTATATTAAAAATATTGGAAGGCTTTTTTGTTTATAAAAGAGCTAATTGTAAATAATATAGTTAATTCAACCTTTTATATTTAGCCTAATTTTTTTATTAAACATAAGTTTTTATTCTAATATATGTTGGTATTTCAATTTTACCTTATTAATAATTAAATTAAAAAAAATGGCGAAGAGATTTTATCTTTAATTGCTAACCGCAATATATATTAATATCATTCAAAGATAAATGAAATTATAAATTGTGAATGAAAAATAAATTTTTATATCTATTTTATTAAGAGTAACAATCTTTTATCTTGATTATAGATAATGGAAAATAATTATTAATAAAAATTAAAAATTAGTTGACAAGTCATAGTAATAGAGTTAATATAAAATTGTAAAATATAATTGAATTAAATTAAATTTATAAAAATTATAAATCGGATTCTATTTACTAAATTATAAGAATAAAATATACATTAGCTAAAAAGGGGAATGTAGTATGAAAGATGTTATTATAGTTGGTGGAGGACCAGCAGGTTTAGTTGCAGCATTATATGCAGGAAGAGCACAATTAGATGCTTTAATGATTGAAAAACAATTTCAAGGTGGTCAAATGGTTACTACAAATGAAGTTGAAAATTATCCAGGATTTGTAGATATAACAGGATCTGATCTTGCAAATATTATGTATGAGCATGCAAGGAAGTTTGGTGGAACAATGGAATATAAGGAAGTTTTAGATATACAAATTGATGGAGAGATAAAAAAGGTTATAACAGATACTGAAATATATGAAGCTAAAGTAGTTATATTATCAATGGGAGCTAAGCCTAGAAAGTTAGGGGTCGAGAAAGAAGAAGAATTAGGAGGAAGAGGAGTATCTTATTGTGCTACTTGTGATGGTGGATTTTTTAGAAATAAAATAGTTGCTGTTGTAGGTGGTGGAGATACAGCTGTAGAAGATGCATTACACCTTTCAAGAATAGCTGAAAAAGTGTATTTAATTAGTAGACGTGATACTTTGAAAGCTAATAAAGTTGCACAAGAAAAATTATTTAAAACTAATAATGTAGAAATAATTTGGGATAGTATAGTTACAAAACTATATGGTGATAATAAATTAGAGCAAATACAAGTTACAAATAACAATACTAATAAAATAGTTGAATTAGAAATGAATGGTTTGTTTGTAGCAGTTGGAAGTAACCCATCAACAGAACTTGTTAAAGATTTAGTTGACTTAGATAAGAATGGTTATATAATTGCAGGTGAAGATTGTAAAACAAGTATAGATGGTATATTTGCAATAGGAGATATACGTACAAAATCAGTTAGACAAGTATTAACAGCTGCATCTGATGGCGCAGTTAGCATTTATGAGGCTGAAAAATATTTAATAAATCATTAAAACAAGGAAAAATATAAATATATAAAATTGATAGTGTAAAGTAAGTTATGAAAAAATAGAAGTGAAAAAGTAATCTACACTATTAAGTAAAAATGTTTAATTTTACAATTTTGAGGAGGAAAAATATGAACGTTAAATTTAAAGGAAATGAAGTAACATTAGAAGGAAATACAGTTAAGGTTAGAGATATTGCTCCAAATTTTGTGGCAATAGATAATGGTATTAATCAACTTGATTCAAAAGAGCTAAAAGGAAAGAGAGTATATGTAAGCGTACCTTCAATTGATACAGCAGTGTGTGATATGGAAGTAAGAAGATTTAATCAAGAAGCTTCAAATTTGCAAGGGGTAAAAATATATATAATATCAATGGATTTACCTTTTGCTCAAGCAAGATGGTGTGGAAATGCAGGAATAGAAAATGTACAGACATTGTCAGATTATAAGGATAGAAGCTTTGGAAAAGAATTTGGTACTTATATTAAGGAACTTGGTCTTTTAACAAGAGTAGTATTTGTAATAGATGAAAATAATATAGTAACTTATGTTGAATACTGTGAAGAAGTAACATCAGAACCTAATTATGGAGCAGTTTTAAATGCTTTAAAATAATATAAGTCATATAAAACTACTTAATTAAAAGCTCATCTCAAATAGGGATGAGCTTTTTAAATATATTTTAAATAACATATGTTAAAAGAATGATTAGCATGCAAAAGTGAGTGAAAGCAAATAAATAAAAAAATTAAACTATCAGTCAATTTGCCCTTGAATATGTAAAAAAATAATTGTATAATACATACTGTTAGTATACGAACAATATGCATGGAAATAATGTGTATGAGAATAATTAATATATGGAGGGATAAGATGAAAAAGACTATGTTAGTTGGTTTGGTTATAGCAATGATGTTAAGCATAAGCGGTTGTAGTTCAGCCAACAGTTCAAATTTAAATAATATTTCTAAAACTACTGAAAATAATACTAACCAAACTAAAAATAAATATATTATGGCAGGAAAAATCGATACAAACGATCAAGTAAATATAGCTTCAAAAATTTCAGCCAGGGTTTCAGAAGTGTTCGTTGATATTGGAACAAAGGTTAATGCGGGAGATGCTATTATTAAACTGGATATACAAGATTTACAGGCACAAGTGGATCAAGCTCAAGCAGCAGTAAATACTGCAAATGCAAATTTAACTAATGCTATGAACAGTACACGTCCAGAGCAAATTGCTCAAAATCAGGCAACATTAGATAGTGCAACTGAAAGCTATAAAGTTGCAAATAAAAATTATGAACGTACAAAAACTTTAGTTGAAGCAGGAGCAAGTACTCAGCAACAATTAGAAACTGCACATCAACAGCTTGTGGCAGCAGAAGCACAAAAAAAGTCAGCTGAAGAACAGTTGAATGCACTTAAAAATGGTGCAACAGAAACATCTATAAATGTTTACAAGGCACAAGTTGAACAATCCGAGGCAGCCTTAAAAACTGCTCAAACAACATTAAATAATGGAACTATTTCATCACCAATTTCAGGAGTGGTAAATGCTAAAAGTATTAATGTTGGTGAAATGGCTTCACCAGGTGTGACTCTTGCTTCAATATCTAATGCAAATGCATTATGTGTAAATGCTTATGCACCACTAGATGTTATAGGTCAACTTCAAGAAGGACAAGATGTTGTTGTTAAAGTAGCAGAAGTGGAAAATATAGAGCTTGAAGGAAAAATAACAGTGATAAATACTAAATTAAATTCTCAAAGCAGAAATATTTTAGTTAAAGTAGCTTTATCTGATCCAAAGTCTCAGTTAAAACCAGGAATGTTAGCAGAAGTCGGATTAAAAGAATAAGGGAAGAGGTGATTTTAATATGAAGGAAAAGCGTAAATTATTAATTATTGGAATTTTAATAACAATTGTGATAGCATTAGGTGGGATTGTGTTTTACTATTGGTATGAAAATACATATTATGTTTCAACTGACGATGCAAGGGTTAGTGCGGATTTAGTTAGTGTAACTCCACAAATTACGGGGAAATTATTAGAACTTAATGTGATAGAAGGAGATACAGTTACTAAAAATGAAATATTAGCTCGTCAAGACATGAATGGGCTTCCAGATACAAGCATTGAACAATCGTTGATGAGGGCACCTATTAACGGTGTAGTTGTAAAAAAACAAGGAACAGTTGGAGAATTTTTATCAGCAGGCCAAAGTACAATTAGCTTAATAGATCCTAGTAAACTATATATAACTGCAGATATTGAAGAAACAAAACTTGGAAAAATAAAAGTTGGTCAACCTGTTGAGGTTACTATAGATCAATATGATTCAAAAAAATTTACTGGAAAAGTTAAATCTATAGGAGAAGTTTCCAATTCAGCTTTATCAATTTTACCATCATCAACTAGTGGTACATTTACAAAAGTAGTTCAAAGAGTAGCAGTGAAAATTGAACTTGATGATTTTGACAGCAAAATTCTCCCAGGAACCAATGCCGTTGTTAAGATTCATGTTAAGTAATGGGGTGATAACATGGAAGAGAAGAGTAAAGGATTATTAAATAGCTGGTTAGCATTAGGTGTAGTTGTAATAGGAACCTTCATGTCTATACTAGACAGTAGTATAGTTAATATTGCTCTTCCAAAGATGATGTCTGTTTTTGGAATGCCTTTAGATGATGCTAAGTGGATTATAACAGCTTATTCATTAACACTTGGAGCTATTATACCATTAACGGGATTTCTTCAAGATACTTTTGGATCTAAAAAAATATATATGTTTGCTTTAGGTATGTTTTCTGTAGGGTCTTTATTGTGTGGTTTTGCCTGGAGTGGTGGAACTATGATAGCCTTTCGTATACTTCAAGCTCTTGGTGGTGGTATGATAATGCCAGTAGGAATGTCAATCATATATAGCTTGTTTCCTAGAGAAAAAATAGGACTTGCTCTTGGTTATTGGGGAATAGCAGCTATGGCTGCACCAGCTATAGGACCAACACTTGGAGGATTTATTATCGAAAAGTTGGACTGGAGAATGATTTTTAATGTAAATGTTCCTATAGGGGTAGTCGGCGTAATAATGGCAGGAATTTTATTAAAAGATTCAGAAAAAAAACCATTTAAATCATTTGATATAATAGGATTTTTATCTTGTACAATTGGATTAGTGAGTGTGTTATATGTGCTTGGGGAAGGTTCTTCAATTGATTGGAGTAAGATGGAAAATGCAATATTAATGACCCTTGGAATATTAAGTCTTATATTATTTGTAGTAAATGAGCTTACACATCCAAATCCCTTATTAGATTTGCGAGTTCTTAAGCTGTTTGATTTTAGTATAAGTTTAATTATAACTAGTGTTTTAACTTTAGCACTTATGGGATCATCTTATATATTACCTATGTTTTTGCAAAATATAAGAGGATATACTGCTATTGAAACAGGTCTTATTATGTTACCTTCTGCATTGGTAATGGGAGTTTTGATGCCTATAAGTGGGAAGATGTTTGATAAAATGGGTGCAAAACCTCTTGTAATACCGGGACTAATTATATTAGGTATTAGTTCTTATGAACTTGCAAATACTATAAATACGAATACAAGTAAAGAGTATATAATATTAGTTACTTGTATTAGATCAATCGGACTTGGGCTTGCCATGATGCCAATTAGTACAGCTGGAATGAATGCTGTAAAAACAGAATTAGTATCACGGGCATCAGCTCTTAATAATACGATTAGGCAAATAGCAGGTGCACTTGCTGTAACTATAGTATCTACTATAATGCAAGGGAGAAGCGATTATAATTATGCTAAATTAGCAGAACAAATTAATGTTTATAATAAAGCTTCAAATGATATGATAAGTACGTTAACCAAATTATATATGCATTCAGGAATGCCACAAAGTAGTGCTAAAGCTTCAGCAGTATCTAAATTGACACAAATTATACAAGGTCAGGCAACTATCGATGGGATGGCATATGCTGTCATGGTAACAGTTGCGGCAGTAATAATGGCTTTGATTTTGACTTTATTTATGAAAACTAGAAGATAACTTTAAAATACGGAGGTGAGAAAAGTGAATTCCAGAAAGGATTTACCTAGTGTAAATGATGAATTAACTCAAAAACAAGCAGATGAGATAATTGATATATTTAAAAACATTAGAAAGGCTATTAGCTTCAAATCTGAAAAAAGTGCGAAAAAGTATGGGTTTACAGCACCTCAATTAGGTGTCATATTTCATTTATATATGATGCCGTCAATAACTCTTAATAATCTAAGCGAGCATATGGTTTTAACTAAAAGTACAGTTTCAGGCATAGTTGATCGGTTAGAAAAACAAGGTGTTGTAAAAAGAGAAATACCAAAAAATAATCGAAGAATTGTAAAGTTATCACTTTCGGAAGAATTCAAAAAAAATAATGATGTATGTAAAATGAAAAAAGAATTTATTACTGGTTTTATAGCTGAGGCTATAAAAAACACTGATTCAGATGAAATAAAAAATATGATTGATGGATTAAGACAATTAAGCATATTGTTAAATGAAAATGAATAAAAATTTCAAAGAAGCACCTCATTAATATAAAACTGCTTTAATGCAGATTATATTAATGAGGTGCTTTTTAGGTAGAATTTTCAATATGTTTACAATATTTTGTAACTTTAGTATAATTAATATTATTGCGTTATAATTTTTGAGAATATAGCGTAATAATATCTATATGCTAACGTAATAATAGATAGATAGATAGAAGAAATAAATTGGGTAGGAGGTATATTTTTTGAAAAGTAATAAAGTAAAAATTTCGGACGTAGCAAAAGCACTTGAAACCTCTACAATTTCTGTTAGTAGAGCACTTTCGGGGCGAGTAGGTGTTGGTGAAGAATTAAGAAATAAAATTTTAAGTAAAGCAAAAGAGATGGGATATTTTAAAGAAAAAACTAATAATGAAATTAAAATATTCGTCCTTCATCAAAAGCCGTTTGTACAAGATACTAGTAACTATAGTCATATGGTCCAAGGCATTGAAAAAGCTATACAAAAAATTGGTTCAGAATATGATTTAGAATTTGTAGATAAAGATCATCAAGAAGAACTTTATTTACCTTATAAACTTCAAAAGGGAATAAGTTTTGATGGAATTATATTTATTGGAAGATTCAATAATAAGTATGTAGAGTTTATTTCTAGTAAAATAAAGAATCAAGTTTTTTACACTGGTTATTCACCTTCTTTTGACTGTGATAGTGTTTGGTATAACTTTAATAATGGTGGTTATAAACAATGTGAATATTTGATTAAAAAAGGCCATACCCAAATAGGTTTTTTAGGAAACAGCAGTGTATATAAAAATAAAGAAAAGGTTCTTGGAATAACTTCAGCTTTGGAAGATTATAAGTTGACTACAAAAGATGAATTTTTTATATATAAAGAAAACTTTGAAGAAAAGATGCTTAATTTAATTAATAGCAAGGATAGACCAACTGCCATAGTGTGTCAATGGGATTATACAGCAATAAAACTTATAAAGTTTTTATACGATAAAGGAATAAAAGTGCCAGAAGATATATCTGTTATTGGTAGTGGAAATACTGAAATGTCTTCATTATCTATACCAGCCTTAACAACTTTGGAATTAAACATTGATTATGCTTGTGAAGTTGCTGTGTCACTTCTTTTTAAAAGAATAAGAAATCCAGAAAAGCCTTATGAAAATATTACAATAAATAGTGTTTTAGTTGAAAGAGATTCTGTAAAATGATAATTTGTTTAAGATTTTCACTTGGAATAGGAGATGTTATATAGGTAAAACGATATTAATTAATTTTATTAAAGAACATAAAATTTCATATTTTATTGGAATAATATTTGTGCTAGTTACATCTTACATTCAAACTCTTTTTCCCAAAGTACTTGGAAATACAATAGATATTTTAAAGGAAAATGATTTTAAATCGAGTTTTGTACACGTAAATATTGGTTATATGATGCTTATTGCATTAGGTACCTTTGTAAGTACTTATATATGGAGAAATCTTATTATTGGAAATGGAAGGAAGATGGAGTGTTTTCTTAGAGAAAAACTTTTTGAACATTTTCAAAAATTATCGCTTGAATTTTATAATAGAAGAAAAACAGGAGATTTAATTGCTTATGCTATAAATGCTATAAATGCTGTTAGAATGACCTTTGGACCTGCAACTGCAATGTTAGTTAATGGAATTGTAATATGTGTTATATCTATTTATTCAATGGCACAATCTATAAATTGGGAAATCACTCTTTTATCACTAATGCCAATACCTTTTATTGTATTTATAATGTTTAATATTGGTAAAGTTGTAAAAAGATGCTTTATTGAGGTTCAAGAAAATTTTGCTTCAATTTCAGATAGAGTACAGGAAAATATAAATGGTATTAGAGTCATTAAAGCTTATGTACAGGAAGATGAAGAATGTACAAAATTTGAAGAATTAAATGAAAGAATGTCAAAATCAAATTTAGATATGGTACATACATCATCTTATGTATCACCAGTGATTGAAATATGTTTTACTATAAGTTTTGTTTTAAATCTTATTATTGGTGGAAAAATGGTATTAAAAGGTGATATTTCATTAGGAGATTTTATTACTTTTAATGGATATCTTACTATGATAATGACACCTATAATTTCAATAGGTCGTATTATTACAATATTTCAAAGAGGTATGGCATCTTTAAATAGGTTAAATGAAATATTTGATAATGAAATCGAAATAAAGGGAAATGAAAATTCTATAAAAACTTTTTTTAAGGGAAATATAGAAATAAAAAATTTATCTTTTTCATATCTAGGTTCAAAGGAAACAGTTTTAAAAGATATAAATTTGAGCATTCTCAAAGGGTATACTTTGGCATTATAGGAAAAACAGGTTCAGGCAAAAGTACGTTAGTTAATTTATTATTAAGAATGTATAATGTTCAAAATGAAATGATATTCTTTGATGGAATAGATATAAATGATTATAATCCTAAAAATTTAAGAGATAGCTTTGGATTTGTACCACAAGATAATTTTTTATTTAAAGCATCAATATCAGATAATATAAAGTTTTTTAAAGAAATATATTCTGATGAGGAAGTTACAGATGCTGCTAAAAATAGCTGTATATTTGAAAGCATCATGGATTTTCCAAAAAAATTTAATACAATCCTTGGGGAAAGAGGAGTTAATATTTCTGGTGGACAAAAACAGAGAATTTCGATTGCAAGAGCTTTAATTAAAAATCCTGAAATACTTATATTAGATGATTCACTTTCAGCAGTAGACACGATTACTGAAGCACAAATTTTAAAAAATATTAGAAGAACAAGAAAAGATAAAACTTCAATAATAGTAGCTCATAGAATATCACAAGTTTTAGATGCTGATGAAATTATAGTAATGGATAATGGGAAAATAGCTGAAAGGGGTACTCATTTAGAATTAATTGAGAAAGGAGGATTATATTATGATATCTACAAATCTCAATTTAATGGAGAAAAAAATGGATTTAAAAGTGAAATATCCTAAAACTATAAGAAGGCTATTAAAGTTAATGCTACCATATAAAAAAAGAGTTATTCTTGCATGTATATGTGTAATTATAGTAAATGCAGCTCAATTAATTAAACCATACATATTAAAATTAGTAATCGATGATTTCTTAACTAAACATATTGTAGAAGATGGATTGTATTCAATAACAACTATGGGAATATTATATTTTGCAGTAGTTGTTATGAGTGTTTTTTTCTCAATTACTCAGGTAATGTTAATAAACAAAGTAGGACAAGATATAATGAAAATACTAAGAAGCAGAGTATTCAAAACTGTACAGTTATTACCTCTTTGGTATTTAGACAAAACTTCATCAGGAAGCTTAATAACAAGAGCGACAAATGATGTTGAAGCATTAAGTGAAATGTATACAGATGTTTTAATCAGTTTTTTTAAAGATGTATTTTTAATAATTGGAATAGTATATACTATGTTGATTATAAATGTAAAGCTTGCTTTAATTTTATTTTGCGTAGTTCCTTTTATGTTTGGAGTAGTATTTATTTTGAAAACCAAAATAAAAAGAAATTTTACTAAGATGAAAAGTTTAATTGGTAAAATAAATGGATTTATGGCTGAAAATATATTAGGAATGAAGTTAGTACAAATATTTCATGGAGAAAAAGAAAAAAAAGAAGAATTTTGTGAGCTGAATAATGAATATTTTAAAGCTACATTATTTCAAGTTTGGATGAACAGCTTTTTAAAACCTGTAGCAGATGTGTTTCAAAGTTTGGCGGTAGCTATATTAATTTGGTACGGTATGGGTAAAATTACTGACCAAAGCTTAAGTGTAGGAATATTATATGCATTTACAACATATATAAAGCAATTTTTTAACCCTATATCTGATTCAGCAGATAATTATACAACTATTCAATCAGCTTTAGTTTCAGCTGATAGGATATTTGAATTATTAGATGAGGAGGAAAATCTAGAAAATTTAGATTTAGGTATTGGAGCAAGTTATTTCCGAGGAAATATAGAATTTAAGAACGTATGGTTTTCTTATAATAATAAAGATTGGATTTTGAGGAATGTAAACTTTAAGTTAAATAAAGGACAAACAGCTGCTTTTGTTGGAGAAACAGGGGCTGGAAAGACAACTATAATTAGTCTTATTAGTGGATTTTATAAGGTACAAAAAGGTGAAATTTTAATTGATGGAATAAATATTAATGAATTAAAGAAAAGAGATCTTAGAAGAAATATAGCAGTGGTGCTCCAAGAAGTATTTTTATTTTTAGGAACTATTGAGAAAAATATAACCTTAAATGACATTATTGAAAAAGATGAAATAGAAAGAGCTTTAGAAATTTCTTATGGAAATGAAGTTGTAAAAGGTTTAGCATGGGGAATCAATGAGCCAGTTATGGAAAGAGGGAGTACTCTTTCATTAGGACAAAAACAATTGTTATCTTTTGCTAGAGCAGTAGCTCATAATCCTTCAATTTTTGTATTAGACGAAGCAACTTCTAATATTGATACTCAAACTGAAAAGCTGATTCAAAAGGCTATTAATAATATTACAAAAGAAAAAACAACGCTAATAATAGCTCATAGGCTTTCAACAATTAGAAATGCAGATGTAATAATTGTGCTGAAGAATGGTGAAGTTTTAGAAATAAGAAATCATGATTCTCTTATGGAATTAGGGGGATATTATAGAGAATTAATTGTAAAGAAGTAAAACAATTAGTATTAATATATAAGTTCTAATTAATTTACTACATTAAAATTATGTTCAGCAGCTAAGTATATGTATTTTATTTATTAGAATATGGTTAAATAATAAAAAGGAGTGCAATAATTTTAAAGACACAATTTAAAATATAAGTCATTCAAGAAAATAATTATATATTGTGGTTTAAAAACTTAATTCTAACTTTTTGTGAGCTAATCAGAATATATATATTATAAACTTAAAAAATAACCTATAAAAATACAATTATCATTTAAAGAATAAAAGTGAAAGAGAGATATTATAATGAATGTTACCAATGAAGTAAAAAATACATTTAATAATCCTTTTATTGCATTGAAGCATAAGAATTTTAGATATTATTGGATAGGTATGTGCATTTCCTTAATAGGAACTTGGATGCAGAATATAGCTCAACCATGGCTGGCATATACCTTAACAAATTCACCATTTTTATTAAGTTTGATTGGAATTGTCCAATTTACACCAATGTTGATATTTGCTTTATTTGCAGGTGTTTTTGTGGATAAATTTTCTAAAAAGAAAATTTTATTATTTACCCAATCAGCTTCACTTATAATTACTCTAATACTTGCAATATTAATATGGGTAGGGAAGATTGAATATTGGCATATTTTAATTATGTCCACAATTCTTGGCATAGTTAATACAATTGATATGCCTGCACGTCAGTCAATGGTCATAGAGCTGGTCGGAAAAGAAGATTTAATGAATGGAATTGCATTAAATTCTATGGTTTTTAATTTAGCTAGAATTATTGGACCAGCACTTGCGGGTATAGTAATGGGATATGCTGGAATTGCAGTTTGTTTTTTTGCAAATGCAATAAGCTTTGGAGCAGTTGTAATAAGCTTATTTTTTATTAAGTTAAAGCCAATAGAAAGAAAAACTAAAGTTGATACTAAATTATTAGAAGAAATAAAAGATGGACTTAAATACATATATCATAAGAAGATTCTTTTGTATACTTTATTAGTTATGGCAATAGTAGGTACTTTTGTTCCTAATTTTAATATTCTTGTTCCTGTATTTACAAAGGAAGTATTAAAACAAAATGAAGCAGGGTTTGGTATTCTAATGTCTTTTATGGGTGGAGGATCATTTTTAGGTGCAATGTTTATAGCTACCTTAAGTAAATCTGGACCAAAAAAATTTGTTGTTTATATTGTACCTTTAATAGTAGGAGTTTTATTAATTGCTACTGGGTATACCAATGTTTATTTATTAACTGGAATATTTCTTGGGATTACTGGATTTTTTTTTATTTCCTTTACTTCAAGTGCAAATTCAACTTTGCAGCTTAATTCTAATAATGAATATCGAGGCAGAGTTATGAGTGTATATACTTTGGTTTTTGCGGGATCTACACCTTTTGGAAATCTTTATGCTGGATTGTTCGCAGAGCATTTTAATGCAAGAATAGGATTTGCAGCTTGTGGTGGAATAATAATTTTGCTTATGATTCCATTATTGATATATAAAAGATATAGAAGTGATATTTAATAAATTAGATCAAAAGATGAATATATCAAAAATATATAGTTTTATATTTAGCAACAATTTTTTTTAACGTAGTGTTAAATTTATATGAAACAGTGTCTACATAAAAGAAGCTTTTAATATTACGAAATATATTGTTGAAGGCTTTTTACTGATTTTTCTTTTTTGTATGATGTTTAAACTGGTAAGTATAGTTAAAATGATCATTTGCATAAATAAAAATTCCAATATTAACAAATAAATATACAATAAATAGAAAAAATAAGATGAATTTGTCGAATCTATATACATATGTACAAAAATAGTATAATATTTTAATGTAAATATTAAAAATAGAAAATATAGGAGAGAAAAACTTATGTCAGAAAAAAATGATAAAAAGATTCTTTGGTACAGTTTAGCATTTATGGCGTTTTCAACAGTTTGGGGTTTTGGTAACGTTATTAATGGTTTTTCTGAATATAATGGCCTTAAGGCAATTGTATCTTGGATAATAATTTTTGCTATTTATTTTGTACCTTATGCTTTAATGGTTGGAGAACTAGGATCTGCATTTAAAGATTTTGGAGGGGGAGTTAGTTCATGGATTAATGAAACTATAAGCCCTAAAATTGCATATTATGCAGGATGGACATATTGGGTAGTTCATATGCCTTATATTTCACAAAAACCATCAGGTTTTATGATTGCAACAAGCTGGGCTATATTTCAAGATAAAAGGATCAGTAGCATGGATCCAAGATTATTACAATTATGTTGTTTAGTAATTTTTATAATTGGACTTTACATAGCATCAAAAGGATTAAATCCATTGAAAAAATTGGCAACACTTGCAGGAACATCTATGTTTGTAATGTCTATTTTATTTATTGTTTTAATGATAGCAGCACCTGCAATTACAGATGCACACTTAAATTCTATAGATTGGTCTTTGAAAACCTTTATGCCAACCTTTGATATGAAGTTTTTCACTAGCTTATCTATTTTAGTTTTTGCAGTTGGTGGCTGTGAAAAAATTTCACCATATGTTAATCAAATGAAGGATCCAGCAAAAGGATTTTCAAAAGGAATGATTACATTAGCAATTATGGTTGCTGTATGTGCTATCTTAGGTACTATTTCACTTGGAATGATGTTTAACTCAAATAATGTTCCTAAAGATTTAATGACTAATGGTGCATATTATGCTTTCCAAAAGTTAGGAGAATATTACAACTTAGGAAATTTCTTTGTGGTGATATATGCGATAACAAATATGATTGGTCAATTTGCTGTATTAATTATATCAATTGATGCACCTTTACGTATGTTACTAGATAGCGCAGATAAAAACTTTATACCTAAAAAAATGTTTGTAAAAAACAAGTTTGGAGCATATATTAATGGCCATAAACTTATATTAATAATAGTTTCAATATTAATAATTGTACCAGCCTTTGGTATTAAAGATGTAGATGCATTAGTTAAGTGGTTAGTAAAATTAAATGCAGTATGTATGCCTCTTCGTTATTTATGGGTGTTTGCGGCATATATTGCACTTAAAAAAGCAGGAGAAAAGTTTAAAGCTGAGTATCATTTTATAAAAAATAGAACAATTGGAATTATATTCGGTGCATGGTGTTTTGGATTTACTGCATTTGCATGCATTGGAGGAATGTATTCAACAGATACATTTCAATTAGTACTTAATATTATAACTCCATTTATATTGCTTGGTTTAGGTTTAATTATGCCATATTTTGCGAAAAAGAATAATGCACAAGAATAATTTATACAAAATATAAAAAAGGGATTTTAGCACTGAATAAATTTCAATGTTAAAATCCCTTTAATAATATATTGGTATAAATTATATAAAATAAATTTATTATTTTATAAGATTACTACATACCAGGCATAGTAGACATATCAGACATATTAGATATAAGTTCTGGATTTACCATACCAAATATCATTGCAATATGTGCAACAACTAAAAATCCACCAATAAGAATAAAGTGAAGTTTCATTTTTTCGTCAGTTGTCTTATTTTTGAAGATTATTCCAAGTTCCATTAGAGAAATAGGAAGTAAGAAGATAACACCAGATAAATAGAAGCCAACTGCTAATACATCTATTAGACCATGCCATCCACCTGTACTAGTTAATGGAATAACAGCTGTTGCGAACAAGTAAACAAAAATACCTGTAAAGTATAAACCATCAAAAACACCAATTATTTTATTAAAGGTTCTTAAAGTTCCACTTTTGCTTTTGTTAAATAGGATGAAAAACTCTGATATTGTAAGAGCTTCAGCACAAATAACTGGTATAGCCATAAAAATAATAAGATTCCAAGGTTGATTATCAGCAAGTAGCGACATGTAATGAGTCATATTCATAATTGATACCTCCATTAAATTTTCTAAGATCATCTTACAAAATTATTATGAAGATTTTATGAAGAGGATTAAAATTTCTATATAAAATATGAGATTCAAGAATAGGATGGATAAGTTAATTAAATAAAAATAATAGAAAGATAATTAGAATTATAGCAATAATTAATTTAAATTATAATAACCATATTTACAAAGAATAATTCGAAATATAAAATAAAACTTAGATGAAAAATTACATTGTGAAAATTAATAATGTAAATAAGAATTTTAACTTAAAATATTAAATAAATGGAGGAGATATTATGTTTACGAAAGAAGAACTTTTAGTAATTGAAGAGGCACTTAAAATCGCGGATGCAGAATATATAAGATTAATTGATGAAAATAAAAATAATAAAAACAGGATGGTTGCATTTAATAGAAAACAAAAGAAATTATGGTTGGTTCAAAATAAAACGAAGAAGCTTATGGAAGAAAAATAGAAAAATTATTTTATAGTTACTACTAAATAAATCTTATTTAGAAATGTAGACTTTTAATAAAGCTTACTTATATATAAAAATTATAAGGGGAGAAAATATTTATGTACAACTATCCATTGTATAGACCACCTAGTGAAGGAAATAGTCTTATAGTACAAGTGGCTTTGGGGTGTTCTCACAATAAATGCAGTTTTTGTAATATGTATAAATCTAAAAAATTTATAATAAAGTCTTTAGAAGACATTAAAAAGGATATAGATTATTTTAGGGAAAGATATAGTTATGTTCAAAAAGTATTTTTGGCTGATGGAGATGCTTTGATTATACAAACAAAAGATTTAATTGAAATATTAAGATATATAAAAAAGATATTCCCAGAATGTATTAGAGTTACACTTTATGGTTCTCCAAAATCTATATTGCTTAAAACGTCGCAGGAATTAGAAGAGCTTAAAGTTTTAGGTCTATCTATGATATATATGGGGGTCGAAAGTGGCGATGATGAAGTTTTAAATGAGATAAATAAAGGTGTTAATAGTGAAGAATTAGTTAAGGCAGCAAGAAAGGTTAAGAAATCTGGAATATTATTATCTGTAACTGTAATAGCTGGCATTGGTGGAAGAGAAAAAAGCAAAAATCATGCAGTTAGAACTGGTAAAATAATAAGCAGTATGCGTCCACATTATTTAGGTGTGCTAACTCTTATGATAGAAGAAGGAACTTCTATGCATAACAAAATTATAAATAAAGAATTTACGCTTTTAAATGACAAGGAAATTTTAGAAGAAATTAAAATATTAGTTGAAAGTATTAATGTCAGGGAACAAATAGTATTTAGGTGCAACCATGCATCAAATTATATTTCATTAAGGGGAAATTTTCCTAGAGATAAAGAGGTGCTCTTAAATCAGATTGATCATTATAAAGATACAAATAAATTAAAAAAAGAAGAGGCAAGAAGATTATAGATAATATACTAGTGATTGTTATTATTTATGGTTTATATATAAAGGCGATAATAATTTTATTCGCATTATTCCTTTTAAAGATCATGTTAATATTGAAGCGAAAGCGCTTATTTCTCATGAAGATGAATTGTTAGGATATAAGATAACACCTAAAGGCATGCTACAAATTTTTCATAATCAACAGGTTACGTATGAAGTGTTAAAAATAATATTTAAAGAAAGTTTGGAGGGAATTGCTATTTAAATACAAATGTATCTGACCTATGAGGTTGAGTATACAATTAGTTGTAATTATTAAAATAAAAACAAAAGCATTTAACAAAGAAATGTAGAGCCACCTAGATATGATAAGGTAGAGTCTGAAATAGATATTATCAAGAAGTTTATTGCCTATAAAATTGAAGCGGATAATCAAATTATAGGTGCATTATTATATTAATCCTATCTGATGTAGTGAATAATAAAAAAATAAAAAATAGAATTCACCATCTGAAAAGTTATATGTTGACTTATTTCAAATTTTATATAATTACAAATTCTATACAGAATAAATTTAATAATGTCATAGTAGAAATACGATATACTAACTGAGGATATTTCATAATTGAAATATCCTCAGTTAGTAAAACAAGAAAATTAGCAACTGAGTAAATATGAGATTCTCTTAGTTAATAAAAAATATTAAGTTTAAGTTATGAATTAAAAATGATTGTATTTTGCGCGGATTTATAAAGTATTAGATATAGATTCTATTGGTTGATATACATATAATTCACAATAATTATCTTTTGATATGGAACTATCTATATATTCGAATCTAAAGGTATCTGCAAATTTATAATCTGATCTTAAAATCCATTTTCTGTACAATTGAACCAATAATCGTCCCAAATGTCTTCCGTTAAGTTCGTCTGGTCGAAAAAAACCAACAAAACGAAATACAACATATTTATAAGCTGGTATGGAAATACATGACATTCCTTCTGGTATTTCGTTTAAGTCAGAAACTTCTGCACTTGGTATATAATATATAAATTCATTACTACTCCAATCTGTATATCCATAGTATACATTTGAATTTATAATATTGTTAATTTTATCTTTATGATTATAGAAGAAATCTCTGCCATATGAATTGGCACTTTTATCTCCAGATTTACTTAGTATTTTATACTTAACACCAATTAAGTTAAATTTTTGTTTAAAAACAAAATGGGGAGTGTACGTAATCGAATTCCCTAGAGAAAAAATATTATCAGCATTTATTTTTTCTGTAAGAACCAAACTTAAGGCTGCCTTGGCTGACTTTACTTTTAAAGGGGTAAAACCAAATTTCTTCTTGAAAGCTCTTATATAAGATTGTTCGTAATAAAAACCGTAATTTAAACCAATATCTATAATTCGCATGTTAGTATTTAAAAGTTCATTAAGACTGCTGGTTAATTTACGTGATTGAACATATTCCATAATGGACTCTCCTGTCAAGGATTTAAAAATTCTATGGAGATAATATTTTGATAATCCAGTATAAAGAGATATATCATCTAAAGAAATCCTATTAGAAAGATTTTTTTCAATATAAACTATAGTTGTAACTATAGTTTCTTTTAAGTCCTTCATAGTTTAACACCTTTTCCTATTAAATAGTTATTATATTAAAAAGCAATATTTGTTCATTTTAATAAATAATATCTATTAGAATTATATTTGAAGGAAACACTAATTCATTTGAAATCATTATATATAATGTAGCTATTAAAGTAAAGAAGATTAAATTTTTTTAAATTACATTATTTTTATTTAATTTAGGAGGTTTTTTGATGAAAAGAAGAGTAGTTATTACAGGAGTCGGAAGTGTATCATCTCTTGGGATTGGATCGTATAATCTTTGGAAATCAATAAGAGTCGGAAAATGTGGAATAAGCACAATTGAAAGTATTGATGTTTGTGATTTGCCTGTTAAGGTTGGAGCCGAAATAAAGGATTTTGATCCAAGTGATTTTATAGAGAAAAAAGAAATAAAAAGAACTGATAGATTTGCACAGTTTTCATTGGCAGCAGCTAAAATGGCAATTGAAGATTCAAAGCTTAATTTAGACAAAGTAAATAAAGAACGAATGGGGGTAATAATTGGAACTGGTGTTGGAGGCATTGAAACTATGTTAAATCAACATAGCGAATTTCTTGAAAAAGGTTATCGAAGAGTTAGTCCTTTTGTAGTTCCGATGATGATACCTAATATGGCAGCAGGGCTTGTAGCTATAAAGTATGGTGCTAGAGGGTTTAATGAATGTACTGTTACAGCTTGTGCATCGTCTACTAATTCTATAGGTAATTCATTTAAAGTAATACAAAGAAATGATGCAGATATAATGATAGCAGGGGGAGCAGAAGCGTGTATTAATGGGTTAACCTTAGCAGGCTTTTCTGCAAGTAAAGCAATGACCACCAATGATGATCCGAGTGTAGCATGCAGACCATTTGACTTAGAAAGGAATGGATTTGTATTAGGTGAAGTTGCAGGTATTCTTATACTTGAAGAACTTGAACATGCGTTAAATAGGGGAGCAGATATTATTGCTGAAATAGTTGGATATGGTTGCACAAATGATGCATACCATATGACTGCACCTGCTGAAGGTGGAGAAGGCGCAGCAAAATGTATGAAACTTGCAATTGAAGATGCAAAGATAAATGCTTTGGATATTGGATATATAAATGCACATGGAACTTCAACAAAAGCAAATGATAAAGGTGAAACTGCAGCAGTGAAAGCTGTATTTGATAAATATGCATATAAATTATCTATTAGTTCAACAAAATCAATGACAGGTCATTTATTAGGAGCCTCAGGAGCTATTGAAGCTATTATAACTTCATTTGCACTGAAAGAAGGTTTTTTACCTCCAACAATAAATTATAAAACTCCAGATCCAGAATGTGATCTTAATTATGTACCTAACATAGGAAAAGAGGCTGATTTTACTTATGCGTTAACAAATTCTTTTGGTTTTGGCGGGCATAATGCATCTTTGATTTTGAAGGCTTTATAAATAAAAAAGGAACGCTAAAACTTAAAAGTGATTTAGTATTCCTTTTTCATTCTTATAGGTATTATATTAAAATGTATATGTTACTTCTGATAAATGATCAGCTATATGCATTGCAAAATAATGATCATATTTATCTTTAGATAAATTACCAAACAAAAGATGTGGATATAACTCGTCATCATATTTAATAAATTTATCTATTATAGATATTAAATTTTCAATTGCAAGTTTTTCATCGCCGTTATCAGTAATTTCAGGAGAGCCTGGAACAAGAGCTGTTAAGTCATGTTTCATAAAACCTTGTTTTAGAAATTTATTGATGGCTATTTTACCAATAGTAAATTGTAGAATTTTAGGTTTCAATTCCGGATATCCTTTCATTGAATATTCTATTGTTTGGGTACAATGTACAAGAATTTTATACAAAGACCACCTTGAAGTTTTTATATTATTTGATTTTAAAAGTTCTAAAAGTTTAATTTTTGCTTCAGCAAGTGAAGAAAATTTATATTCCATTATAATCACCACCATAATAATTTATATTATAAAATGAATTATGTATATATTAACAAAAAATGGAACGATGCACAATGATTATTAGTAAGTAAAAAATAATATCAATATGTGTCAACAAAGTAAGAAAAAGATTGAATACTTTTAATTAAAAGCTTAAAATGGTATAATCGTGAATAAGAACCAGTTATATAGAAGATTATTTGCAAAAATTAAAAGGAGTGGTTGTTATGGAAAGAAGGCTTTGTTTATCTTCAACAGACAAAAAAATAGCTGGGGTATGTGGAGGCTTTGCTAACTATTTTGACCTTGATTCTACTTTAGTTAGAATTGGGTATGTAGCATTAGTTCTATTTGGAGGAACAGGAGTACTTTTATATATAATTTGTGCATTAGTGATGCCAGCAGAAGATACGTTATAATGGACTAAAGCAAATAGGCTTAGCATTTTAAGCTTATTTTTACAAGAAATAGTGCTAAAAATGGAGGATATAATATGGAAGAAATAAATAGTTTAATAAGTAAAAACCCATTACAGCTTACAACTAACACTATACTTTTAATGGCGGTGGCTATTATTGCTCTTTATATTTTAATAAAAGCAATAGGAAATATGATAAAAATAGCAGCTATGATAGGAGTTTGTTACTTTGTGTTAATGTCGCTTCAAAGTACAAATATTGTTAATATACCAATAATAAAACAAACTTATACTGTTATAGAAAAAGTAATTCCTTCAAAGGAATTGTGGACAGAAGCACTAGATAAAGTTGATAAAATAAATAAGGTTGTTAATGATTTGAATTAAGTTAATGGGAAAGAATATTGTTGATAAAGAGGCTGCATATACTTATTTACTGTATATTGTTTTAATATGGGCAATTAATTAGAACTTATAGAATATAATTATTTAAGAAAGTTAATTCATGAACTAGTTTTAATGCAGATTATTTTGGGAAGTATATATAATAAGAAAAACTAAACTTATATGTAAGTTTTATTGAATTTAACTAGGTATAAAAGGAGTGAAAGATATATGAAGACTTCAACTCATAGAATAGCTATTCCTTCAATTTTGGAAATTGGAAAAGGAAATATTAAAAATGTAGGAAATTTAATAAAGAAGGCTCTGTTTAAAAAAGTTTTAATATGCTTTGGCGAAGGTATAGAAGAATTATTTGGAGCTTCAATAAGGGAATCTTTAAAAGAGGTAAATATTGAAATTTCTAAGAGTGAAATTATTTCAAATATAAACTTTGAGGAAATTAGTTTAAAAGCGTTTGAAATATCAAATGATGTAGAAGCCTTAATTGGAGTAGGCGGAGGAAAAGCCATTGATGCAGTGAAATATATGAGCTTTTTGAAAAAACTACCTTTTATTAGCATTCCAACGTCAACATCTAATGATGGTTTTTCAAGTCAGGGGGCCTCACTTTTGGTTAATGGAAGACGCATGTCACTTTCTGCTAAAACACCATATGGCATAATTATTGATATTGATATAATTAAAGGTGCCCCTGAAAAATTTATATTTTCAGGAATTGGAGATTTAGTATCTAATATCACAGCTCTTTATGATTGGAAATTTGAAGAGGAAAATGGAAAAGTAATTATTGATGATTTTGCAACTATGATTTCCAAAAAAGCAGTTAACAGTTTTGTGCGAACTGAATTTAAATCTATTAAAGATGATTTGTTTTTAAAAGAATTAGTAGAATCATTAACTTTGAATGGTATATCTATGGAAATAGCAGGAGACAGCTCACCAGCTTCAGGGGCTGAACATTTGATTTCTCATGCTTTAGATAAATTTATTGAAACTCCACAGCTTCATGGGATACAAGTTGGAATAGCGACTTATATTATGTCTAAGGTACAAAACCATAGATTCGAAAGAATTTCAAAAGTATTAACAGAAACTGGATTTTTTGAATATGTTAAAACTTTAAAAATGAAAAAAGAAGATTTCAAGAAAGCTATAGATATGGCTCCATCAATAAAATCTAACAGATATACTTATATTCATGTTGAAGAGAACAGGATACTGGCCAAGAAAATTATTGATGAAGATGAAATTTTAAATAATGTATTAATATAAATACAAACAATAATAATTCGAATTAAGTTATATATTGACATAATTATCTATATGAAATATAATTTTTGGTGAAATAATAAAATATTAAGCGATGAATAGGATGAGTAAATTTATTATAGACATTTAGAGAGGAAGTGGCTGGTGAAAACTTCTTGCTAGATATTTTGAAGCTACCTAGGAGCTATAAATTACTAAGTGATGTATAAGCAGTTATACATAATTAGGGTGGTACCACGGAATTTCAGCTTTCGTCCCTTTGTTGATTAGGGAGAAAGCTTTTTTTGATGGTATATATAGAATTAAAATGAATTAAATTTGATATATGATATAATGGAGGAATAATTTATGAAATTTACAAAAACAAATGACTTAAGAGAAGCATATCTAAAATTTTTTGAAGGTAAAGAACATTTAAGATTAGAGAGTTATTCATTAGTTCCAAAGAATGATAAGAGTTTATTATTAATAAATGCTGGTATGGCTCCTTTAAAACCTTATTTTACAGGGTTACAAGAACCACCTAAGAGAAGAATCACAACTTGTCAAAAATGTGTTAGAACTGGTGATATTGAAAATGTAGGAGTTACAAGCAGACATTGTACTTTCTTCGAAATGCTTGGGAATTTCTCTTTTGGAGATTACTTTAAGAGAGAAATAATTCCATGGGCATGGGAATTTATAACCGAAGTTTTAGAAATGCCAAAGGAAAAATTATATGTAACAATATATTTAGATGATGATGAAGCTTATGAATTCTGGACTACTCTTACAGATGTAGATAAGAGTCATATATTTAGATTAGGAAAAGAAGATAATTTCTGGGAACATGGTGCAGGTCCTTGTGGTCCTTGCACAGAAATTCATTTTAGCAGAACTGATGAAGTTCCAACTAACTCAGAAGAATTTGTTAAACTCGCAGATCAAGATAAGATAATAGAGTTCTGGAATCTTGTATTTACTCAATTTGATGGAGATGGAAAAGGTAACTATGAAAAACTTGCCAGTACTAATATAGATACAGGAATGGGGCTTGAAAGACTTGCAGTTGTAATGCAAGAAAAAAGCAGTGTATTTGAAATTGATACTTTAGAAAATATATTAAATGAAGCTTCAAAACTTGCTAATATTAAATATGGAACTGGAAGTAAATCAGATACTTCTTTAAGAATAATAACTGATCATATCAGATCTATAACTTTCATGATTTCAGATGATGTAATGCCATCCAATGAAGGAAGAGGATATGTACTAAGAAGACTTCTTAGAAGAGCTGCAAGACATGGAAAGACTTTAGGTATTAAAGATGCATTTTTATGCAATTTATGTGATATTGTTATAAGAGATTCAGCAGAAGCATATCCAGAATTAAGTGTAAAAAAAGAATATATTAAAAAAGTAATTAAAATAGAAGAAGATAAATTTAGAGAAACTTTAGATTCAGGAATGGAAATATTAAATGGTTTCATAGATGAATTAAAGGAAAAGAACGTAACAATTCTTAGTGGTGCAGATGGATTTAAATTATATGATACGTTTGGATTCCCAATGGAATTAACAAAGGAAATATTAGAAGATGAAGGTTTATCCTTAGACGAAGGTGCTTTTCAAGAAGAAATGAAAGTTCAAAGAGAAAGAGCAAGAAGTGCAAGAAAAACTTCTAACTATATGGGAGCTGATGTTAAAACTTCAGATGCAATAGCTTCAGATATTGAAACTGTTTTTGATGGATATGATAATGATACTTTAAATGCAGAAGTTAAAGTGTTAATTGAAGGTGAAGATTTTGTAGAAACTATTACAGAAGGAAATAAAGCTGTTGTAGTTACAGATGTTACTCCTTTATATGCAGAAATGGGAGGACAAATAGGAGATACAGGTATCATATTTAATGACAGCTTCAAAGCTAAAGTTGTTGATACTAAGAAGAACATTGGTGGAAAGATAATTCACTTTATAGAAGTTTTATCTGGAGAACTTAAAGTTGGTGATAAGGTTACTTTAGAAGTAGATAAAGTTAGACGCGAAAATATTAAGAAAAATCATACTGCAACTCACCTTTTAGATAGAGCATTAGTTAAAGTTCTTGGGTCACATGTTCACCAAGCTGGATCATATGTAAGTCATGATAGACTTAGATTTGACTTTTCGCATTTTGAAGGGTTAACAGAAGAAGAAATATCAAAGATTGAAGATTTAGTAAATGAAGCGATAACTAGTGTAACCACAGTAGTTACAAAGGTTATGGATCTTCAAGAAGCTAAAAATACTGGTGCTATAGGTATATTTGATGATAAATATTCTGATAAAGTAAGAGTTGTAGTGGCTGGAGAATATTCTAAAGAATTATGTGGTGGAACACATATAGATAATACTGGAAAGATAGGATTATTTAAAATCATATCAGAAAGTGGAATTGCAGCAGGAACAAGAAGAATAGAAGCTGTAATCGGAAAAGAAGCATATAAGCTAGTAAATGAAAAGAAAGAATTAATAAAAGAAATTTCAAGTAAGCTTAAATGTTCTGAAAAAGAACTTTTAACTAAGCTTGATCAACAAGTAAAAGAATTAAAGGAAAAAGATAAAGAAATAGGAATTTTAAAGGCAAAATTTGCATCAATGGGAATAGATGACATTTTAGCATCTGTAAAGAACATCAAAGATATTAATGTAATTGCATATGAATTAAGAGATGTTGATAGTGATGCTTTAAGAGATGTTTGTGAAAAAGTAAGAGATAAGGTTGAAAATAGCATAGTGGTACTTATAAGCTCAAAAGATGGAAAAGTTATTATATGTGCTATGGCAACAAAAGAAGCAGTAGTTAAGGGAGCTCATTGTGGAAAATTAATAAAAGAAGTATCTTCTATACTTGGTGGTGGCGGTGGTGGTAGACCCGACATGGCTCAAGCCGGCGGAAAATCACCAGAAAAGATACAAGAAGCAATAGAAGCATCTTATAAAATAGTGGAAACTTTAGCAAAGTAGTATACTTTTTATAAAAAATAGGTTATAATCTAAATATAAATTATGCGAATATATTTAAAAAATTAAGTAAATAATAAATATGGATATCGTTTCCTTAGACAATGATTAAGGGGGGTGAGTTGCGTAAGCAACGTGCTATGAGTAATAATATTGAACATACAATGCAATTTGATTTAAGTAAGAATAAAGAAGCTCTTACAAAGACAATATTAACAGAGGTTTATAATTCTTTACAAGAAAAAGGATATAATCCTATAAATCAGTTAGTTGGATATTTGATTTCAGGAGACCCTACTTACATCACTAATTACAACGGAGCAAGAGCTTTAGTAAGAAAACTCGAAAGAGATGACATACTAGAAGAAGTTATAAAGTCTTATTTAGAGATAAAGTAGAGAGTGCCCGTTTATAACGGGCACTCTTATTTTTTAAGAGGTGCTGAAATTTGAGAATATTGGGATTAGATGTAGGTTCAAAAACTATAGGTGTCGCAGTAAGTGATCCACTGGGATATACAGCTCAAGGGATAACTACAATAAGAAGAACTAACAGAGGAAAAGACATAGAAGAAATCAAAAAAATTCGTGATGAATACAATGCAGAAGTTATAGTAATTGGACTTCCAAAGAATATGAATGGAACAATAGGTTCATCAGGAGAAATTATAATGGCTTTTGGGAAGTTAATAGAAGAAGAACTTAAAATTGAAATAAAATTTTGGGATGAGCGATTAACTACTGTTGCTGCGCATAAGGCAATGCTTGAAGCTGATTTATCAAGAAGCAAAAGGAAAAAAATAGTTGATAAAGTAGCGTCAACTTATATTCTTCAAGGATATTTGGATATGATTTCAAGATAAGATAATAATTATTGGATTTTATAAGTAGTTTTTATAAAATTTAAATATGCTTTAATCAATGAATATTTGAGAAAATAATAAGTCAACAAACTAATCTATTTTGTGTTAACAAGGAAGTATTTACGTGTGCACTTGATTAATAAGTAATCACACAAAATTATAAATTTCACTGTGTTAAAGTTTGAGAACACAAATGTAAAGTGCTCGTAGAGAAAGTTCGAAGAATTAAATGTAAAATTTTGTTTTTTATTTTGGGAGCATCACTTTTGTTTTTCAGTTTATACCAGCATGTGGGCTAATTGTGAACTATGACATAAATATACTTACTTATTTCACATTTAATATATATGCATTATGGCTTGTTATTTTCTTTCATACGCTTAAATAAAAAATAAAAGAAAGAAAGGATATGTTTATGGATAAGGATGCAAAATACGTATATATACCAGATGAAAATGGAAATGATGTTAAGTTTGAGGTTATTATATACTTTGAAATAGAAAAATTAAAAGGACAATATATTGTTGCAACACCTGCTTTTGAAGAAAGTGATGAAGCATATGCATTTAAAATCTTTAAGGATGAGGATGGAAGCGAAATATTCATTGCATTAGAAGATGAAGATGAAGAATTTGAAATGGTATTAGAAACTTATGAAACTCTTATGGATGAAGATGGCTTAGATGAATAACAGTCTGTAATGGCTATTTTTAGTGGATTTTATTTTAAAATAAAGAAAGATAATTTACATTAATTATAAATTTAATATGAAAAGTGAGGTGTTATGTATGGATAAATCGAATTTGGTTGATATGAATGCCTTGAAAGAAGAATTGAAAAAAAAAGGTTATAAATTAACTCCACAGAGAAGATCCATAGTGGACACGATTATTGAAAATGAAGGTCAACATCTAACAGCAGAAGAAATATATGATAAAGTAAAAAAAGACTGCCCAGAAATTGGATTAGCAACAGTATATAGAACTATTCTTGTATTGGAAGAATTAGGAGTTATATCTAGGCTTGATTTAAATGATGGGTGTAGCAGATATGAAATAGTACATTCTAATGAAGCACATCGACATCATCATCTTGTTTGCAATATCTGTAGTAGTGTTTCAGAAGTTCAGGATGATTTATTAGAAGAACTTGAAGCGAGTATTGAAAAGAAATATAAGTTTAAAATTTTAGATCATAGTTTAAAATTTTATGGAATATGTGATGATTGTCAAAAAAAACTTAATGATGAATAAAAGGTGTCTTTATAAAGAAAGAGCCTTTGTTTATAAATGATACTAGAAAAAGGAGGGGAAATATGAAAAATGAAAGAGCGAAAATAAAAATAATTCCTCTTGGCGGCATAAATGAAATTGGAAAAAACATAACAGCTATTGAATATAAGGAAGATATTATAGTAATAGACTGTGGATTAAAATTTCCAGATGACGATATGTTTGGAATAGATATTGTAATACCTGATATTTCATATCTAATTAAAAATGCCGAAAAGATTAAGGGAATATTTTTAACTCACGGACATGAAGACCATATAGGGGCACTACCATATATATTGAAACAATTAAATGTTCCAGTTTATGGTACTAAGCTTACTATTGGTATAGTTGAGACGAAATTAAAAGAACATGGGTTGTTAGCATCAACAGAATTGATGAGAGTAAAACCAAAAGATATTATTAAATTAGAGAGCGTTTCGGTAGAATTTATAAAGACAAACCATTCTATTGCAGATTCCGTTGCAATTGCTATTCATACACCACTTGGAGTAGTGCTGCATACAGGAGATTTTAAAATTGATTATACACCAATTGATGGGGAAATGATGGATTTTGGAAGATTAGCGGAATTAGGTAGAAAAGGAGTTTTAGTAATGATGGCAGATTCAACTAATGTTGAAAGAGCTGGATATACTATGACAGAAAGAGTTGTTGGAGAAACCTTCTTAAGGCTGTTTGGTAAAGCTAAAGGAAGAATAATAGTTGCTACATTTGCATCTAACATTCATAGAATTCAACAAATTATTACAGCAGCACAGGCGTATGATAAAAAAGTAGCTGTATCTGGACGTAGTATGGAAAATATTGTTCAAGTAGCAGCAGAACTTGGATATCTTAATTTTGAAAATGAGGTACTTATACCAGTAGATCAGATTTCAAAATATCCCAATGAAAAGGTTGTAATAATAACAACTGGAAGTCAAGGAGAACCAATGTCTGCACTTGCAAGAATGGCGACTTCAGAACATAGGAAGATTAATGTTGTGCCTGGAGATACTGTTATTATTTCGGCAACACCAATTCCTGGAAATGAAAAATTGGTTTCAAAAGTAGTTAATCAACTGTTTAAAAAGGGTGCAGAAGTGATATATGATTCTATTGAAAAGATTCATGTTTCAGGGCATGCATGTCAAGAAGAATTAAAATTAATGCAAGCACTGGTTAAACCAAGGTTTTTTATACCAGTTCATGGTGAGTATAGACATTTGAAAAAGCATGGTGAATTAGCAGTGGAACTTGGTCTGCCAGAAAAAAATTTAATTATACCTGAAAATGGAGATATAATTGAAATTGCAAGAAATTACATTAAAAAAAGTGGTACAGCTGTGGCTGGGCAAGTTTTTGTTGATGGACTTGGTGTTGGAGATGTAGGAAATATAGTTTTGAGAGATAGAAAACATCTATCGCAAGATGGTATTTTAACAATTGTAGTTACAATAGAGAAGCAATCTGGCAGAGTTGTATCTGGTCCGGATATAATTTCAAGAGGTTTTGTATATGTAAGAGAATCAGAAGGTCTTATGGATGAAGCAAGAGATATTGTTAAGGCAGTACTTAGAGATTGCGAAGAAAGACAAATCACTGATTGGGCAACATTAAAGTCTAAAATGAGGGATGAACTTAGAGAATTCCTTTATGAAAAGACTAAGAGAAAACCTATGATATTACCAATAATTATGGAGTTTTAAAATATTTGAAGCAAAATTGACGTTTGAATCAGAAAATGGATTTTAATAATTTTTGAAATATTAAAATTTATAATATAAGTTTTAATGGGGTTGACTTTTTTTGATGGAAAGAGTAAAATTTAAGATAGTTGTGTAGGAAATTGGATACTTTAAGTATCCAATTTTCTTTTTGGAAAAAACAGTTATAGGTTTACATTAATCTATGGGTGAAGTTATTAAGTTTATGTAGTAAGAAATATGCTTTTCTAAAATAGAATTTAATAAGAAATTATTTACAATATATACTTAAATTTTTACTTATTTATATACATAACTAAAGACAAACTACTAAAAAGAAAAATTCGCAGTTTAATGCTGTTTGGAGGAATAAAAGAATGGAATTAACAAAAAGAGAAGATATAAGAAATATTGCTATTATTGCCCACGTTGATCATGGGAAGACTACTTTAGTAGATGCTTTATTTAAACAAAGTCATGTATTTAGAAGTAATGAAAAAGTAGAAGAAAGAGTAATGGATTCAAATGATTTAGAAAAAGAAAGAGGAATTACAATTCTTTCAAAAAACACTGCAGTAATCCATGATGGTATAAAAATTAACATAGTAGATACTCCAGGACATGCTGATTTCGGTGGAGAAGTTGAACGTGTACTTAAGATGGTTGATTCGGTTTTACTTGTTGTTGACTCTTATGAAGGGCCAATGCCACAAACTAAATTCGTTTTAAAGAAATCATTGGAATTAGGATTAAAACCAATAGTTGTAGTTAATAAGATAGATAAACCAGATGCAAGACCTGTAGAAGTTATTGATGAAGTTTTTGACTTATTTGTAGAACTTGGTGCCAATGATGAACAATTAGATTTCCAAATTATTTATGCATCAGCTAGAGAAGGTTTTGCAAGATATAATGTAGAAGATACAAATATTGATATGCAACCTATATTTGAGACAATAATAAAATATGTTGCACCACCAGAAGGTTATATGGATGAACCACTTCAAATGTTAGTTAGTACATTAGATACAAATGAATATGTTGGGAAAATTGCAATAGGTAAGATTCATAGAGGTAAAGTAAAAAGAAATCAATCAGTTACTTTATTAAAAACTGATGGATCAAGTGCTAATTATAAAATAACTAGCTTATTCACATACAATGGATTAAAGAGAGAAGAAACAGAAGAAGCTGGAATGGGAGATATAGTTGCAGTAAGTGGTGTTCTTGATGCTAATATAGGTGAAACTATAGCCGATTCATCAGCACCAGAAGCATTACCATTTCTTGAAATAGATGAGCCAACATTAAACATGAACTTCATGGTTAATGATTCACCATTTGCAGGTCAAGAAGGTGATTTTGTAACATCAAGACATTTAAGAGATAGATTAATGAAAGAACTTGAAACAAATGTAAGTTTAAGAGTAAGAGAAATTACTCCAGATTGCTTTGAAGTTGCAGGAAGAGGAGAGCTTCATCTTTCAGTTCTTATTGAAACAATGAGAAGAGAAGGATATGAATTCCAAGTTTCAAAAGCTAATGTTATATTTAGAGAAGAAAATGGTCATAAAGAAGAACCAATTGAATATTTAACAATTGATGTTCCAGAAGAATTTATGGGACCTGTTATGGAAAAGTTAGGGCCTAGAAAAGCTGAAATGGTTAATATGACATCAGCAGTAAATGGATATACAAGATTAGAATTTACAGTTCCAGCTAGAGGTCTTATTGGATTTAGAAATGAATTCATGACTGATACAAAGGGGAATGGAATTATGAATCACGTATTCCATTCATATGAAAAATACAAAGGTGAAATTCCAGGAAGAAGCAGAGGATCAATAGTTTCATTTGAGGCGGGAGATTCAATAGCGTATGGATTATATAATGCTCAAGAAAGAGGACAATTATTCATAGGTGCTGGTGTTCCAGTTTATGGTGGTATGATTGTTGGAGTTTCTGCAAGAGCAGAAGATCTTGAAATTAATATATGCAAAATGAAGAAACTTACTAATACAAGATCATCAGGTGCTGATGATGCGCTAAAATTAACTCCACCAATTGAAATGTCACTTGAACAATGTTTAGAGTTTATAAATAGCGATGAATTAGTGGAAGTTACACCAAAAAATATAAGAATGAGAAAAAGAATATTAGATAGTGCTGAAAGAAGAAGAATGATTAGCAGAAGTAAAAAATAGTTGAAATAAAAACATTTTAGATATTAAATAAAATAAATATAAATAAAAGTAAATAGTCTGTATTGGATTATTTACTTTTATTTATATCTAGGAGAACGTTTATGAACCAATATAAGCGCTTTAAAAGAATAATATTAACAGCTGTATTATTTATATTTGTTATAATATTGGCTTTCGAGATTTCTTATAATAGAGCAATAGAGAAGCCGTTGAAATCTGGTGAGAATACAATTTTGATTGAAGTAAAACAAGGTGAAGGTTTTTATGATATATTAAATAAATTAGATAAGGAAGATAAGCTTTTCAATAAACTTTTGCTCAAAGTAAATCTGGCCATAGATAAAAGAAGTATAAAATTAAGAGAAGGCGTATATGAAATAGATGCTAATTCAACCTTAGATAATTTAATAAGTTCTTTAGAAAATCAATCTGGTGATAAAGCTTTAGTAAAACTAACAATCCCAGAAGGATATTCAATAGAAGAAATAGCAAATGCTGTAGAAGAAAAAGAGCTTTGTTCAGAAAAAGAATTTTTAGAAGCAATTAAAAATTATGAATTACCTAAATATATTGGTGACAATAAGAAAAAAAGATATAATTTAGAAGGGTTTTTGTATCCAGATACATATTTTATAAAAAAGGGTTCAGATGCAAATTATATAATTAAGATAATGCTAAATAGGTTTGAACAAATATTAGATCAAGTGAAAGATGAATCCAAAGTTGATTTAAAAGATGAAGATGTGGAAAAAATAATTACTATAGCTTCGATGATAGAAAAAGAGGCTAAAGTTCAAAAAGATAGACCATTAATTTCATCAGTTATTTATAATAGGTTAGAGAAAAATATGAAGCTTCAAATAGATGCAGCAGTAATTTATGCTTTAGGGTATCATGTAGATGTAGTACTGAATAAGCATTTAGAAATAAATTCACCATATAATATTTATAAGTATGAAGGTCTGCCTATAGGTCCTATAGCTAACCCTGGAACTGATAGTATTAAAGCAGCATTACTTCCAGAAAAGACAGATTACTTATATTATATTTTACAAGCAGATAGTTCTCACTATTTTACCAATAATTATGATGACTTTTTAAATAAGAAAAAAGAATTAGGATATTAATCTGCTATTTTGTATTAAATTGAAAGGATAATTGTTAGAATTAACAAAATAGATAATATTAGAATTATGGAGGAAATTCATGAGCGAGATTACATATGATTATATGGAAGAATATATTAGAAGCTTAATTAATGATAGAGAAGGAATTTTAAAGGAAATAGAAGATTTTGCAAGAGGAAATGGCGTTCCTATTGTTCAAAAGGAAACTGGTGTGTTTCTTGAATTTATGACTAGCATGAAGAAGCCTAAAAGAATATTAGAGCTTGGAACAGCAGTAGGTTTTTCATCAATATTAATGTATCAAGCGTCTGGAACAGAACCAGAGATTATAACAATAGAACGCGATGAAAAAATGATAGAACTAGCTACTTTGAATTTAAATAAGTTTAATTTAAGCCATAAAATAAAGATTGAGCAAGGGGATTGTTTAGAAGTACTAGAAAAGTTAAATGAACCATTTGATTTAATTTTCATGGATGCAGGAAAAGGGCATTACAACCATTTCTTGCCTCACTGTTTAAGATTACTTAAGGAGGAGGGGATAATAGTAGCTGATAATGTTCTATTTAGAGGAATGGTGGCATCAGAAGAATTAGTTAAAAGAAGAAAAATAACAATAGTAAAAAGAATGAGAACTTATTTGGAATTAGTTACTCAAGATAAAAACTTAATTACATCTGTCATACCTATGGGAGATGGAATTGCAGTTACTAAGAGGAGGTAAATAAAAATGATAAGACCAGAAGTTTTAGCACCAGCAGGAAATTTAGATAAACTTAAAATAGCAATAGATTTTGGTGCAGATGCAGTATATCTTGGAGGAAGTAAGCTTAATTTAAGAGCATTTGCTGATAATTTTACAAATAAACAATTAAAAGAGGGGGTAGAATATGCTCATGCTAGGAATAGAAAAGTTTATGTAACAATGAATGTATTCCCTCACAATGTAGATTTAAATGGTGTTGAGGATTATATAAGAGAGTTATGTGACACAGGAGTTGATGCAATAATAGCCTCAGATCCAGCAATAATTGCAACAGCTAGAGAAGTTGCGCCAAACTTAGAAATTCATTTAAGTACTCAAGCTAATAATGTTAACTGGAGATCAGCTAAGTTTTGGTATGACCAAGGTGTTAAAAGAATAGTTATGGCTAGAGAATTAAGTTTAACTGAAATTAAAGAAATGAGAGATAATTTACCAGAAGAATGTGAAATTGAAGCGTTTGTTCATGGGTCAATGTGTATAAGTTATTCAGGGAGATGCCTGCTTTCTAATTATATGACTGGAAGAGATGCCAATAGAGGTGCTTGTGCTCAAGCATGTAGATATAATTACCATTTAGTCGAAGAAAAAAGACCTAATGATTATTATCCTATATATGAAGATGAAAAAGGAACATACATAATGAATTCAAAGGATTTATGTATGATTGAACATATAGAAGATGTTATTAATGCTGGAGTATATTCTTTAAAAATTGAAGGTAGAATGAAGAGTTTATATTATGTGGCAGCAGTTGTAAAATCATATAGACAGGCTGTAGATGCATATATGAAAGATCCTGAAAATTATAAATTTGATCCTAAATGGATGGAAAATTTAAATAGAGTAAGTCATAGGCAATATCATACAGGTTTTTATTATGGAGAAAATGGTGAGCAGGTTTATGAAGATTCAGCATATATAAGACAGGCCGATATAATTGGAATTGTAAGAGAATATAATGAAGAAACAAAGATAGCTACTATTGAACAAAAAAATAAAGTGCTAAATGAAGATATGGTAGAAGTTTTAAGACCAGAAGGAGATAATTTTGAAATAATTCTACATGATATGACAGAAAGCAATGGAACTCCAATAGAATCAGCGGCTAGAGCACAAATGATGTATAAAGTTAGAGTTGATCTACCATTAAGACCAAAGGATTTATTGATTAAAAACAAAGAATAATTTCATTGTTTTTATAGATTAAAAAAATATATATATAAGTTCTAATAAAGTTTCTACATCTTAATACATAGCCTGTCTATTGTTCGTGTAGGAACTTTATTTATTGTTTCAATGAAATTTTGTACAGCAACTCTAATACCAACCAAACTTTTAAAGA
>NZ_LZZM01000062.1 GCF_002006345.1 Clostridium puniceum | reverse complement strand
TAGCACTTCCAACTAGTCCAAATATATTTTTACCATTTATAATATTTGAAGCTATATAGTCAGCTGAATCATAATATACACCAGTTCCTCCTGCTGAGTCATAATATCCTCGTGGAATATACATATGCTTAAGTGAATTTAAATTTCCTTTTGGCGCTCCGCCTTTATTAGGTGGAAGTTTTTCATTCCAATTATCTTTATTTTTCCACGAACTAATATTTGCAGCACTTTCACCTAAAACTTTTGCAATTTCTCTAGGTGTAATCTCTCCATTGTTTTTTATATAGATATCTAAAGCTTTATCCCTGTTGGGGCTTCTTGTCTTTCCCATAATTACCTCCATAATAAAAGCACTTAGTTTTAAACTAAGTGCTTAATGTTTTTTATTCGCCCTCGTTCGTTTGAAGTTAATTTAACTAACGAACTCTTCTGCTCTATTTTTCAATGATCTAATGTAGTTTTAAAGATTGTTCATACAAAGTCTGTTTGTTATATACTCTAAACGAACTTGATTATGTGACCTTAAAAATTCATTTACGGAAAACTTTGTAACTAATTAGGAGCTTGTGGTGTCAGCTTCCTGTGAAAATCCTCAAATATAGGTAGTGGATATAATTACAAAGTATTTTTTAATATTATAAGAAGAAGGCGACCTTTAAACAAAGATTCACCTTCTCAAATTATTATATGCTATTTATTTTTCTATCGTTGAACATATCAGTTCATATAGCCTTTCAGAAACTTCAATTATTTTATTTTCATCAATAAAATTGCTTATTGGTTCAATAGTAAATATAGAACCTTTTGACAAACATTCATTGGGTATAGCATCAAATACTATTTGAATTCCAAAATCACCTGTTAGTTTTAAGTTAGATTTAATTAATTTGTCATTAACTAAATCATATATAGAAGATATGACATCATCAGTTTTCTGAGAAATAGTACTTTGCCCTTCTCTATACCACCATTCAAAATAATTGTTCCATATGCTTAAAAATTTATTGTATCCAGCTTCTGTATCTTTAAACAAAACCTTATATAAATCTTTTTGTAGAACAAGACTTCTATCCCATTGTACAAAAGAACCATTAGCTGTTTTACTTGACACATTTTGAAAACTTCCAATAATACTATTCCATAAATTGATCATATTACATTCTAATTCTTCCATATCTAAAAATTCATCTTTTGAATATGATTCTATTTTATTATACATATGTAATACGTGGATAATAAAATTTAGATTTATAGAACTATTATTGCATATAGTAAATGACATTCATGCCACTCCCTTTCTAAATGTGCTATACTCCGTATCCAGCCTCACAGCCAGGTAAAACTACATAACCTTCACCTGTTATATCAGCTGCTGCACCTTCAAACGTTACAGAATAACCGCCTCTATAGACTACTGGAACTGCTCCACTACATGAACTTCCAAGTACACCTTCTCCAGATACTTCATAAGTTTCATATTGTCCATCATAATATTTAACTTCAACATATCCTGTAAATACATATGGCCACTTAGTAGTTGGTTTAACCTTCCAACGTATACTACTATAGCCAGGGTCTATTGTTGCACTACCGCCTTTCCCGGTTACTGTGGTCTTAATTGCAGAAAGTGGATCTGATTGTGATTGTGTTGCTGGTTTTTTCATAAGTGCTACTTCTGCATGACTTTTTACTTCTCCAGTTGGTTTAAATGGTTCTTTTTTACCACTTTTGATTAATACCGCAGTTGATTTCTTATTCTCTTGTACACTGCTTATATTATTAGTAGTATTATTAGTAGTTGCCGCATTTACATCTGTATTTAGAAAGAATGTTGATGCTTGCACAACAGAAAGTGCTAAAGCAAATGCTGTTAATTTTTTGTTTTTCATTTGATAATTCCTCCATCTATGTTTTATTTTTTGCTGTAACTAAATAGCTATCAAACATATAGAATATTATCACAATGACTGCATTTTATAAATACATATTATTCCAAATTAACAAAATTATTCATTAAAAACAAATATATTACACACAATTCTTTTTGCGCCTACAAATATAGGTTTTACGATAATTATATTGATTTTTGCTAATGTTCTTAACTATATCTTTTAATACTTGTCTTGTTATCTGTCCCTTATATGCCATCTTATGATGATAAGTACATAATGATATTAATTTTTATAAATAAAAAAGCCTTATCTCTAAAGCTTTTCTAATTTGCGTTTATTATTTTCTCTTTGTATAGTACTGACTGATATTCCAGTTATTTCACATACTTCTTTATAACTCTTATCTCCACCATTTACAGTGAGTAAGCTTAATGCATGATCTAATTGTTTATCAGTATAACTCTTTGGCCTTCCTTCTTTAAAACCAGCTTTTGTTTTTGCAATTTCTTTACCATTTTGAGTACGTTCAATTATAGTATTTCTCTCCATTTCAGCAACTGCTAATAACGTAGTTAAAAAGAATCTTCCCATTGTGGTGTTTTCCAATAAACCAACATTAAGAACATGTACACTAATACCTCTATCAAATAACTTTTCTACTATATCTATACCTTCAACAGTATTTCTTGCCAATCTATCAAGCTTACATACAACTAATGTGTCGCCTTCTTCTAGTTGGCTTATAATATTTTCAAATATAGGCCTATGAGTAGTCGTTCCCGTATATTGTTCTTTATATATTTTGCAATTATCATATTTACTTAATATTTCTTTCTCTTGTTGCTCTAAACTATTATTATCTAGTTGACCTTTTGAACTTACTCTACAATATCCATAAATCATAATTCATAACCTCACTTTTAAACTAACGTTTTGACCATAAGTTTTGACCTCGTTCTATACATTGATTATACGTCAACTCTTTACCTTAGTCAATACTGTTAAGTTATGAACATGCTTTAAATTTTATTTGTTTTACTTCTCCAACTTAGTTCCTTTAATCTTGCCAGCCATTTCTCTTTTAATTAATTCCCTCATTATTTCCTGCTTACTATAATTTAATTCACCCATTTGAAATTCTATCCTTGCTAATTCACTAATTAATGAACTTAATGGAGCTCTTCTAACATCTGATTGAATATCACTCAATTTCTTTCACTTCCTTTTTTATTTTGCTTCATGAATCTATGCATTATAAATTCTTTATGCTTATTCTAAATACCATTTACCTTCTCTAATTACTTGCTTCAATTCTTTTGTAGAATACCAGGTTGTCATTACTCTTATAACTTCTCTAAAATCATGATATTCTTTTTCATAAATCTCATTATCCACCAGTTCATGCTCTATTCTACATTTTTTATCAGAATTAACTACATCCATAAAACTTACTGGCTTCGGAATCTTTATAAATTTAGCTGCTATTGTAACCTCCGATAAAAGAGCTTTCTCACCATTGCTCCAACATAATATTCTTCCTTGAACACCATCTGCAACCTTTATTGTTTTCATATTACCTACTACTTCAAATTCAGTTCCTATTGCTTCTTCAAATACTTCCTGTATTGTATATAATTTCACTTTTTATCCTCCATCATCTCATCAAAAAAATATATATTAATGTGAATATCCATAAAAGTAGGGTTATTTTTGACCATAAAAATTATTTTTGCAAGATTGTGAACTCTTAATTTCTACACTGATTTTTTTATTATAATAGATATTTATATATATTTTCATTCCAAACCGTTGAAACATAAAGCTTTAAAACACTTTTTATATTTATTTTCTAATCCGCAATAACACCTATGATTACGTATTACTTTTTTTCAGTGCATATATTAGTAATAATTTTTTAGACTAGTCCTAAATAAGTATTCTTTCTTTTTTTACCGATTAATGAATAAAACTTATAATTTGCTATCAGTTATTTCTGCTGCATCCTCTATAT
>NZ_LZZM01000061.1 GCF_002006345.1 Clostridium puniceum | reverse complement strand
AAAACGTCATGCGTTATCTAACTAATTAACAAATAAGCATAAAGCTGTGGTTATATCCTCAGTTGAAATAGTCTAGCTATAGGTGAAAAAACTAATCCACAGCGTCTTATGTTAAGTATAGTAAAAATTATTAAGAAAGGAAAAGTATAATGAATTTTTAATACATGTTCATTATACAAGGTGAAAGTACGTGGTCTTACTTGGGGAGGTCTGATAGATAGGTACTAAATGAATTGAATTTCAAAGTACAACTTATATAGTGATATATAACTGAAATTATCAGAAGTCAGCAGAAGTCATAGTAACTCCGCTAAACGCGATAGCGGACGAAGGACTGAACATTAGAAGGTTTACAACTTTGGATAAATCAAAGAAATTACAAAGAAAGCAGAAAACTCAATATAGAGATCAAGTGATGGAAGTAGAAGTGGAACTTCAAGGTAAATCAAAGGTGCCGAGTAATTCTATGGTTTTACCAAATAAGGAAAGCGTAAACGATGAAGCATTTGATACTAGTAGATTACTTGAAGAAGTTCTAGAAAGAAATAATATGCTTTTGGCACTTAAAAGAGTAATTAGCAATAAAGGTAGTCACGGTGTTGATGAAATGAAGACCGATGAACTTCGCGAGCATATCAAGAAACATTGGGAAACCATTAAAGCTAAAATACTAGAAAATAAATATAATCCGTCACCTGTAAGGAGAAAAGAAATATCCAAATCAGATGGTGGAATTAGACTATTAGGGATACCAACTGTACAAGATAGATTGATTCAACAGGCAATTGCTCAGGTATTATCTAAAATATATGAACCATTATTTTCTGAAAATAGTTTTGGATTCCGTCCTCGCAGAGGAGCACAGGATGCTATAAAGAAATCAAAACAATATATAAATCAAGGAAATAGATGGGTTGCAGATATGGATTTAGAGAAATTCTTTGATAAAGTTACTCATGACATTCTCATGAGTAAACTTGAAAAGAAGATACAAGACAAAAGATTGTTATCATTAATAAGAAAATATCTCAAAAGCGGAATTCTTATTAATGGGGTTTCTGTAACAAGCGAAGAAGGGACGCCACAAGGTGGCCCGTTAAGTCCATTATTAGCAAATATAATGTTAGATGAATTGGATAAAGAACTTGAAAGACGAGGTCACAAATTTTGCAGATATGCAGATGATAATAATGTATATGTCAAAAACAGAAGAGCAGGGTTTAGAGTAATGAAATCTATGACCAATATAATTGAAAATAAGTTAAAACTTAAAGTAAATAAGGATAAAAGTGCAGTAGACTTTGTATCTAAGCGAAAATTTTTAGGATTTTCATTTTACTTTTCGAAAAGCGGAGCAGAAATAAGAATTCATGAAAAATCTATAAAGAGATTTAAGGAAAAGATTAAATTCCACACTAATAGGAATAAAGGAATTAAGGAATGTTTAAGGGATATGTAGGAATGAAGGGTAAAAGACCCATAGAAAGTATAAAAAATAGAAGTGAGTTTTCCAAGTTGGAAGAAGTAAAAGACCTTGAAGAATATGGCGGGGTGTTAGGTGATGATTATATATTAATTGACATTGATACTAAGGAAGAATCAGAGGTATTAATGACTATCATAAAAGATAAGGGGATTAATTGCACCACTATTAAAACAACTAGGGGTATGCACTTTTATTTTAAAAATATAGGGGGTAAAGCTAACGTAATTCATAAGCCGTCGGCGTTGGGAATAATTGTTGATATAAAATTAGGCTCCAAAAATGCAGTTATCCCATTAAAGATAAAAGGCAAAGTACGATCTATGACAATCACAGGTGTTATTGATGATTTACCAAAGTGGCTAACAGTTGTTAGCAAATGCCCCGATTTTAACAACCTTGAAGAAGGGGACGGAAGAAACCAAACACTATTTAATTATATCCTACAGTTACAAAGATATGGTTTCACCAAAAAAGAGATTAAAGAGACTTTAGAGATAATTAATAATTATATCTTAAAAGACAAATTATCCGATTCAGAAATTAACACAATCTTACGTGATGAAGCATTTACAAAGGAAAGTTTCTTTGACAAAGATGGTAAGTGGTCACACGACCTATTTGCTGCATTCTTAATGAGAGAGTACAACGTTGTAAGGATTAATAAAGAATTACATTATTACGAGGACGGTGTATATATTAATAATCCTTTAGGTCTTGAAAAACTAACAATAAAACATATACCAAACCTTAACAGAGCAAAGAGAGGGGAAATACTAACATATTTAAATATCATTGCTGAAGATATTCAATTAAGCAACCCTAGTAAAATAGTCGTTAACAACAGGTTACTTGATATTGACACACTAGAACTAGAACCATTTACGCCCGATTACGTGGCAGTCAATAAGTTACCTATCAATTATAATCCAAGTGCAACCAGTCCCACAGTTGACCACGTATTGAAAAAGATATCTTGTAATGATAATGACTTAAAATCATTACTTGAGGAAATGGTGGGGTATACATTGTTACGTCGTCCAGAAATGGGCAAATGGAAGAAGAGAAGGAAGATAGTATTTGATAGGGATAAAGGATTATGTCAGTTATGTATAAGAAATTTATATGATACATATGGGCGTATATATGATAACTATATTGAAGTGCATCACATAGAGCCTATAGTCGAAGCATATGAGTTAAGACTACACGAAGGTAATTTAATATCATATGTACTTATCATCATAGGCGAGCAGATCGTGGAGAAATCCCAAAGGAAGTATTAAAGGACATTGTAAAAGCGAAGATTATTTTATAAATAATCTAAATTATCAAAAGTCAATAGAATTATCGTAAAACATCCATATTTTTTCATTAATTACTAAAAAATATACATATTATGGTAGAATTTCATTAAAGTTAACTTAATAGTTGATTTGTAGAAAAAATGGATAAGAAAGAGGAAAAAATTTATGAAACTTAAAAAAATTACAACAATCATGGCAATCGCATTAACGATTGTTGCAACAAGCACGTATATGCAGCAGAAGTTTCAACTACTTCGGCTAGTGCAAGTGTTACTAAGAGTACTAAAATTAAATCTGATACAGTAATTACTGATGATAATATGTCTGCTGTTTTAAAGTATGTAGGTTTGAATCCAAATGAAGTAATAAATGGTAATGATACTGGGAAAAGTATTAAAACTGTAGGTGAGTTACAAAAGGCAATTGAACAAGCAAAAAAACATAAAGTTAATGTTAAAACTGAAATTAAGCCTAATAAATCAAGCAATACTACAACTAAATCAAGTAATGAAAAAATAGCTCTTAATTCTTATGATGATGATACTCCTACTAGTTCTCAAAGATGTTATAATAGAGTTACTCCAGATAGTTATACTTTAGAATTTTCATGTGTTGGACAATATAGACATGGACAATGGGTTGGTGTAACTGGTTTGGATGTTGATATAAGTGGTGATGGTTCTGTATATTCATATAGAATAACAAAAAGAAATGATCTTTCTGCAAATTATACTTCAAGTAGAATAACAATGCACCATGACATTGAAGTTAAGGAATATGTTGGAGTAGGAAAATGGAGTGTTCCAGTAAATACTAACACTGTTAAAGGATACAGTTATTATAATATAGAAGACTGGGTTTAATATTTATAATAATAAATATTGTAATTCTATAATCATTAAATAGACAAGCAATGTCTATAAATATAGAATTATATGTATAAGGGGTTTAAGAACCTCTTATTTTTATACAATAAAAGTAATGTATACAACTATAATAGTGCAAAAATGCTTGAATAATTTTACAAATGAATAAAATAAAAAACATTTATGATAAATCCTTGTTATAATTGAGTTTGTACACAAAAATGACAGCAAGGAGCTATACATAAATGTTTTAGAACACAATTATATCAAATGAATTATCAATATACAAATTTTTTAAACAATTAAATTTCGATTTTTACTTAACTACTCCACAATTAAGGCATTTA
>NZ_LZZM01000060.1 GCF_002006345.1 Clostridium puniceum | reverse complement strand
CCTCAGTTGAAATAGTCTAGCTATAGGTGAAAAAACTAATCCACAGCGTCTTATGTTAAGTATAGTAAAATTATTAAGAAAGGAAAAGTATAATGAATTTTTACTACATGTTCATTATACAAGGTGAGGTTATGGATAGAATAAATTGGGCAATACTAGGACCAGGAACAATTGCGGCAGATTTTGCTAAAGCTATAATGGAGGTTAATGGCAATGTATATGCAGTTGGTGCAAGAAATCTTGAAAAGGCACAGGCTTTTTCTGATAACTATAAGGTTGAAAAAGTTTATGGGGACTATAATGAGATGTTAAAGGACGAGGAAATTGATATAGTGTATATATCAACACCTCATTCCAATCATTATGAATATATAATAGAGAGTCTTAAAAATAATAAACACGTACTTTGTGAAAAAGCTATTACTGTAAATGCTACTCAACTAAATGAAATAGTTAAACTATCAAAAGAGAAAAATTTAATAGTATCAGAAGCTATGACCATTTATCATATGCCATTATATAAAAAATTACATAAACTTGTTGAAGATGGAAAGCTCGGAAAGATAAAAATGATTCAAGTGAATTTTGGAAGTCTTAAAGAATATGATGTAACAAATAGATTTTTTAGTTCTGATTTAGCAGGTGGAGCATTACTTGATATAGGAACATATGCATTATCTTTTACAAGATATTTTTTATCTAGTCAGCCAGAAGAAATTTTAACTACAGTTAAAAAGTTTGAAACTGGAGTAGATGAGCAATCGGGTATAATACTAAAAAACTCTGATGATGAAATGGCAGTGATTTCATTAACAATGAGAGCAAAACAACCAAAGAGAGGAATTGTATGTGGAGAATTAGGATATTTAACTGTTGGAAATTTTCCAAGAGCAGACAGTGCTACAATTACCTATCCAGATGGAAAAGTAGAAGTTATAGAAGAAGGTGATACTTCAAAAGCATTAATTTATGAAGTTGAAGATATGAATAATTGTATTATGAAGAAAATTAATAATGATACCTTAGGCTTATCTGTTGATGTAATGAAAATAATGGATGAAGTTAGAAAGCAATGGGGGTTAAAATATTCTTTTGAATAGATGGTAATTAATGTTGTTAAGGAAATTATAAATATAAATTATAAATATTCCTTGAAAGTTTTTTAAAATTAATTGTCATATGAGTATTTTAACTAAATGGAAATACAATACGTTTAGTATTATTAGAAATTGCAAATGAAAGAAATGGTACAACAATTTCTATAACAAATCATGAAAATTCTCCAGTAGCAAATCAAAACAAGTATCATATAAATACGGCTACAAGAGAAAAATTATTCTTAAATTAATTTAGTTACTCAAGAGTATATGATATAGTTGTTATAGAGATATTATATTTGCTTTTAACTAGAGATAAAAAATATTTTTATAATTTGATTAGTCAGCATGAGCAATCTATTGCAGATGATAAAATTTAAATTAATTATGTTAAAAACATTTAAGAGATTAGAAGTTAATATATATTGTACACATAATCTACACAAAAAAATATATATAGAAGCACAATTTAATAGAAGAAGTTAAATTGAAAATAATATGTGTTAGCATATTTTAACTTAATATTTTATAATAATATAAAGAGGAGAGGATGAGAAAAATGAAAAAAATAGATATAGGGAAAAGTGGAATTTATGCTTCAGAACTTGGACTTGGATGCATGAGAATTGCAGGAATTGAAAAGAGTGAGGCAGAAAAGATAATAAAAATTTCATTAGAAGAAGGAATTAATTTTTTTGATCATGCAGATATATACGGTGGTGGAAAATCAGAAGAGGTTTTTGCAGATGCTATTAATATGAATTCAACTATAAGAGAAAAAATGATAATTCAAACAAAGTGTGCTATAGTTCCAGGGATAATGTATGATTTTTCAAAAGAACATATTTTAAATTCAGTAGACAAAAGTTTAAAAAGGTTAAAAACAGATTATGTAGATACATTACTTTTACATCGCCCAGATACACTTATGGAACCAGAAGAAGTTGCAGAAGCATTTTCTCAATTATATAGTGAGGGAAAGGTTAAAAAGTTTGGGGTAAGTAATCATACTCCAGTGCAAATTGAATTATTAAATAAATATTTAGATAATAAAATAATTATTAATCAGCTCCAATTTAGTATAATGCATACAGGCATGATAGATTCAGGATTAAATATGAATATAAAAAATGATTCATCAATAGATAGAGATGGTGGAGTATTAGAATACTGTCGACTTAAAGATATCACTATTCAAGCTTGGTCTCCTTATCAATATGGATTTTTTGAAGGGGTATTTTTAGATAATGATAAATTTCCAATATTAAATAATAAAATTAATGAAATTGCTGAGAAAAAAGGTGTGACAAATACGGCAATAGCAACTGCATGGATATTACGACATCCATCGAAAATTCAAACAATAGTAGGAACAATGAATCCTAAGCGTCTTAAAGAAATATGTAAAGCTTCTGATATAGATCTTACAAGGCAAGAGTGGTATGAAATTTATTTAGCAGCAGGAAATAAGTTGCCATAATTTTCGATAAATATTTCTGTATTAGATTTTAATATTTTACCGAAATAAAATAATAAGCTATTTTAAAGTGGAAGTATTCTATTTTAAGATAGCTTATTTTTCTTTATAAATATTTAATAATAATGATCATTAAAATATGTAAGTAACTTAGCTAAGCAAATAAACGTTCAAAAGGGGGAACTAGTAAGGTGGAACCAGTTACTGTCGTAAAATTTTCACAAAAAACTGAAAATATATATAGCAATATAGTTAAAAAAAGAAGAATTTATAGAGATTTTTGAACTTTTATTATAAGAAAATTTATAACTACACCTATTATAGAGTTAATTCACAAGAAATATATTCGAAAAAATTATGATGAAATTTAATAATTATAAAAATCAAAAAGCTAAGTTTGAGGTTTGGAGGTTTACTATTGCTAGAAATACCATAAATGATTATTTCACAAAACAAAAAAGCATAGAATCATATCAATAAACAGCATTGTTGATTTAGTATCAAAAGATAAAGGCCCAGAAGAATTAATCATTAATAAGGAACAAAGTAATAGATTATTAAATGCTTTAAATATTTTAGATCCTATAAGAGCGAAATATTATTGCATATAAATTTGTGGCAAATTTAAAGAATATAGAAATAGCTAAAGTTTTAAATATTAGCGAAAGTAATGTAGGGGTAAAACTCCACCGAATTATGAAGAGATTAAAAAGGAATGAAGAATGATAAATATAAAGAAAATTGTATCAACACTAGCTTCACAAACAACCTTTGCCCAAGAGGTAGTAGAAAAAATATTAGTAAAGATGAAGCTATTAAAATTGCTCAGTAAATTAAATAAGAAGAAAATAATATTTGATTTATAATCAAAACGTTAATTAAGGATGTTAACCGAGTTTAAAAATTGAAGGCTGAATTGGAATAATTTATTTTAATCTAGTCTTTAAATATTTGTAGAAATGTTAATTTTTATTTATAGGAAACTGTCACAAATGTGATTATTTTAAGATAATATGAAAATAACTTTGGTAACTACTCCTAGTGTGTCAATAATATAATAATGAAGAAAAACAGAGAATAAGAAAGAAATATTAATGTAAACTTAAAATATGATTAAAATTGTAATAATCAACATAAGTTTATATGTTAAGATAAAACACGTCGCTAAGACATGTAAACAACTTAAGAGAATCTGAGAAAAACCTTTCGAAAAAAGAGTTTGAAAGATTAAAAAAAGTTGTTGACAATATCTAAATCAAGTGATAAACTAAGTAGGTCGCTTGAGGGTGACAGCAAAAAACAAAAAGTTACAACGAAAGTTGTGGAAGAAAATGGTCTTTGAAAATTGAACAGAATATATAAGTACATTTAAGTAAACCAGCAATTTTTATTTGAGTAAGCTAAGATTAAACTTTTAATTGAGAGTTTGATCCTGGCTCAGGACGAACGCTG
>NZ_LZZM01000059.1 GCF_002006345.1 Clostridium puniceum | reverse complement strand
AATCTCAGTTCTTTCTTCATAAGTAGTTTTTCGTCCATTAGCCATAATTCTATCCCCTTGCTTATTTTGAGATTTAAATGTTTTATGACTATTATACTTCTTAATCCATTGCTGAAGAATACTATGTGAAGAAATATTGTATTTGCTACAAATTTCAAACAAGGAGCCGATTCCATTAAGATAATCTGTTATAGCTTTATATTTAAGTTCTATAGGATAGAATGTATTTTTAGTCGTAGTTTTAATTCCTTCAGCACCATGTAGCTTAAACTTACAAACTTATTTATCAAATTATTTTTTTGTAACACTCAACTCATAACAAATTTTAGTATCACCTTTCATTCCAGAAAGATAATCATTAACAGCTTGAAGTTTTTATTCTGGAGAAACTTTAGCTTTTCTTGCCATAAAAATATCCCCCCTTCATATTGACAGTTTTATTATTTTAACTGTCTACTATAAAGGGAGCATATCATTTCTGCAAGTGTCTTTTATAAACTTTAATATTTTCTAATTTCAAAAGATGTTATTTTTTCATGTACAACATGTTCTTCTACTGAAATATTTGAATTAACTGTTTTATCAAATTCATATGTTAGTTTATTCTCATATTCTGATTTAGTATTGTACCATGACTTAAATTTATCTATCTCTGAACTTGAAACATCAAAAACTTTTGTTTCTCCATCATTTAAATTTATTATTAAGATTGCTCCTGTTTTACTATCAGTCGGATTATCTGGAGTAGGGATATCTTTTTTAGTTACATTAACTGTGCATGATGCACTTAAGTTGCTTCCATCTGTTGTAGTTGCTATTATTGTCGCTTTTCCTTCTTTTATTGCATTTACTTTTATTATTTTACCATTAGTAGGATCTACTTCTATAGTTGCTATTAAAGTATCACTTGAAGTCCAAGTTACCCCCACACTTGATGGATTTGTTATTGCAGTTAGTTGCTCTGATGCAGCTTCTTTTAAAGTTATTGATGTTTTATCTAAATCTAAGCCAGGTATATATTTATATTCATAATGAGTAGTTTCTGATGAATTGCCTACCTTATCTATAGTTTTAATGTGAATATATATAATTTTTCCTAGATCTAATTTAGATAATGGTGCTAATATTGCTAAATTTGTAGTGTCAATGTTGCTATCTGGTTCTGTATTCTTTATATTGTCTATAACATATGAATATCCAGCAATTCCTGATGTATTTGTAGTAGCAACAGTATTAGAAGTTATATCATTAGCTACATTACCATCGCTGGCTTTAACATAATATTCATACTTTGTTCCATTATCATTAACCTTAGAATAAGTTACACTTATATTTTTATCATCATTTGATACACTAGTAATGCTCACTTTATCTGGTGCTGTTAAATCTTGACCTTTATGATCATCACAAGATGTATCACTTGTTAATTGAGCTAAATAAAATAGTGTATTGGCAAGTATTTTTTGCTCATCTGGTGTTGCAGTTCCACCTAAATTACCTGTTTGGATCATTGCACAGTTGTTCCAAGTAGTTAGATAAAAATTACTTATTTTCTTAAAACTTTCTGGAGCATTCCAATAATTTGGCCATACTGCATCATCAAGATAAGTCATCCATATATCACCTAAAGCAAAGTTTGATGTAGAATGCGAAATTGGTACTCTTAATTGTGAACCTATGTCACCTATACTCCAAGGATAGTTTGTTAATAACCCTTTCTTTTTTACTCGAATGGTAGATCCTATAAAAGATGCGCAATATTGATATCCTGGATCAATTCCTGTATTGCTATTATTCCAGTTACCTACTTTAATATTAAAATAAGATCTTAGCTTATTTAATCCCGTATTACCTCCATAACCTACTATTGTGTCATGTCCAGCTAAAAAGCCTCTTCCTTCTTTAATAAAACTCTCTATATATTGTATAGCTACGTCATTAAATTTTTTTTCATTACTAGCATCCCATGCTCCAAAATAAATAACATCATATTTCCAAATTCCACTATCATCTTTTAAATATAATGGTGGGTTTATATTAAAATCATCTATATCTACCTCATCAACTTTTATTAATCCCTTCCCATATCCATTGTTACTTTCACTATTGGCATTTTCCATCCATCCTTTCAAATTATTACCTTTGCTTGGATATATATTTAATACTTTAATATTTGTTTTTGAAGGAATACTTTGATAAATTGCTTCATCTTGTCCTTTTGAATAAACCATATACTTATACCCTGCTCCAAGGTTTGTCCATTCAAGATGCACATAATTCTTCCCTTCAATTGGTGTTGCTGTTATACTTAAACTTTTTTCTGTTAAACTTTTTTCATTTTCCATATTCATACCTCCTAAAATTATCTATATTATAGATTTAGTAATTAAATTTTCTAATTTGTCTACATGATGTCTTAATTTTTTGATTCAGATATTGCAATATCAAAACTTTAATTTTTTATCATCAGTCTCTAATACATTTTTTATTAAAGAATGCTTTATCATTAGCTCTCTATTATTATAAACCTCCTAATTGCCTGTTTCTTATAGACTTTCTATAGCTTTCCTGTAATCTTTTTATAATTTTTCGATATATAAAAATTGGCAATAAAAAAAGCACCTAATTGTGGTACTAAATTCATTGCCTTTTTTTAATTGTTAAATTAAGGTTTTCTGCTTTTAGTTTCCTAATGCGTGCAAAAAATCCCTACATTCTTGCTATTGCCCATTTAGGGCACACCGCCTTGCATTATAGTTGAAATTGTTAAATATACCACTATTTTATAATGAAGTTTTGTTCTTTCTATCCAAAGTTAAAAGCTCTTTAGAACCACTGGTCTAACCTGTGATATTCAGAATAATCGAGTAGGAGCTAAATAATTATTTTATTTAGCGTTCTCTCACACCACCAGTACGTACCGTTTGATATACAGCGGTTCATTAGAATTTAATGTGTAATTTTACATGTTTGTATTAGACTAATAAATCCTAGAGATTCTAGGTATTTATTAGTTAAAGATTTGCTTAAGATAGGACTATTGGAGATTTTTCAATAGCCTTTTCTTGTATTTGCATATTCCCATGCTTTGTATTTATTAATTTCCAGTTTAACTAGATTTCTTTGTTTAGTGCTAATCTTCTTCCATCGTTTCCATATGCAAGCTCTTAGTCTCCTTCTAATCCATTTGTCTAGTTCCACTATCTTTCCGCGCGCATTAGCAATTCCATAGTAATTAATCCATCTTCTTGTAATTTGATTTAATTTTAGTAGCTTGTATTCCATACTAATTCCTTTATTTGTGTTAGTATAGAAGCTACCTTTATTGCTACTCTCTCTTTTAAGTGCTTAAAAGCATATTATTACTTTCTAGAACTTCTTCGAGTAATCTACTAGTATCAAATGCTTCATCGTTTACGCTTTTCCTATTCAGTAAAACCATAGAATTACTTGGCACCTTTGATTTATCTTGAAGTTTCACTTCTACTTCCATCACTTGGTCTCTATATTGAGTTTTCTGCTTTCTTTGTAATTTCTTTGATTTGTATAAATGATACGATAAGAATGTACAATTTATCTTTTATAAATTATAATTACTCAATATTTAACGGGGTAATTATGATTATACAAACAAATGTTTATTCAGAACTTAAAATTAATACTTTATAAGATCTTCATAAAATAAAGCTGATTATGGAGGTAAAGAAGTTGAAAGCAAATAAAAGCCAGATAGCTAGGGAACTTGGAGTTGATTCTCGAACCGTAGGCAAATATTTAAATGGATATGTCAAACCTACCACTAGAAACTGCAAATCTAAAATAGAAGCTTTTGAGCCTATTATAAAAGAGCTTCTTAGTAAAGATTCAATTCAAGTATTTTATTATAAGCGTATTTTATGGCAGTATCTTAAAGATAACCATGAGCTAGATTGCGCGCAATCTTCGTTTAGAATATACATTTCTAATCACTCAGAATTTAATGAGTACTTTAATAATAAGAAAAAAGGGCATATATCCACTACTTCGCCTATGAGGTATGAAACTGAGAAAGGAAAA
>NZ_LZZM01000058.1 GCF_002006345.1 Clostridium puniceum | reverse complement strand
GTAAATAATAAATATAGTTTAGAATTTATAAAACAGAATATATTAGCAAGAAATTTTATTATGGAAGATAATATCATAGATTATATTTCTGTACTTTTTAAATTAGGACTTTTTGATGAAGCATATAGAGAAATGATAAAACTTAATAAGAGTTATAAAAAATATTTCTATCTTGGATTATATAATTTAGAAATAGTCAAGGATTATACAGAAGCTAAAGAATGTTTTGAGAGTTCCTATAAATTGAATGATAATTTTATAGAAGCTTTAAATAATTTAGGGGTATGCTATTTTTATTTAAATAATAAAATAAAAGCTAAAGAATGTTTTGAAAAAGCACATATTCGTAATAAAGAATATATAGATGTAAAAAATAATTTAGAAAATTTTAATGTTAATGATTTTTCATTAAAGATAACTAAGCGCATGCTCAGAAAAGTCTTAACTAGATATGAAAATTAAAACTAGTAGGTGATTTGATTTGAAGAGAGTTATGATATTTGGAACTGGAAAAACCGCATTTAATGTTGTAAACAGCTTAGAAAAAGATGTTAAGATAGTTGCTTATATAGATAATGATAAAAGTAAAGTTGGATATAAAGATTCTTATCCTGTTGTATCTCCTAATGAGATTGAAAAATTCAAATATGACTACATAATAATTGCAAGTCAGTATGAGGAAGAAATTTCTGAGCAACTTAAAGAATTAAATATAGATAGAAATAAAGTAATTAGATTTTTTAAATGGTTTGATTCTAATAATAATTATGTAGAAAATGTAATAACCACTTATCATAATAATTCTAGTTATAGAGGAATAATAACAGGAATCTCGTATACAAGAGCCGCTATTTTGGAAAATTTATTAAAGCATAAATTTATATTGGCAGCTTTTGCTAGTCAAGATATAAAACATGATTACAAAATGGCTGAATATATAATAAACAATAAACACAATAATCAAATTGATTATTGCATAATAGGGTTAAGTTATTATAGTTTTCAATATGATCTTTTAAAGTCAGCTATGAAAAATAAAGTTGTTTTTTATAATTTCATAAATCAAAATAAAAATAAAACCATAAGTAATTATGATTTTAAGATTGAGAATATGATTTTTAAAAAAGAATATCGTACAAATTTCAATCAAGAAATTGAGTTTTATAAATTAGACGATGAGTTAAAACATGAAATAGGGAAAAAACAAGCATTGCTTGATTGTAGTAAAGATTATATTGAAACAGTTAGAGAAAATAAACAAACTTTAAAAGATTATCTTCAATTATTAGAGAATAATAAAATTAAGCCTATAGTTCTTGTATGTCCAGCTATTAAATATTACACTAAATACTTTTCAAAGAGGCTTGAAGATGAGTTTCATGGTATTATCAAAGAAATTGGACAAAAATATGATTTCCAATATATAGACTATTTTAGATCAGAGGAGTTTGATGATGATGATTTTCTAGATGTTTCTCATTTAAATAATAAAGGAGCCGAAAAGTTTACTAAAATATTAAATGAAGCTATAAAGTGGTAAACTAAAAATATAGATATTAATTTAAGTACATATAGAATTGAAAACTTTATAAGAGTAAAAAGCATATTAGAAACTTTAATAATTAACTTAAAAAAATTAAGATAATTGAAAGGTATAGAAAATAATTTCTGTGCCTTTTTGTTCGTCCAGCATGTTTGCTGAGCCGACGGGCTGAAAGAAGCCCGTGTCGCCGACCCGATAGGAAGACAACTCGAAGGCAAGTGCGTTACTGGTAACGGTAAGGTATGAAGGAAGCCCTAGAGGACATATGGAACATAACGCAAGTAAACCAAGTATTGGCTAGTAAAGTGGATAACCTTGCAAAAAGTAGGAAAGTCCTAATTTCGGTAGTAACTTTATTAGTTTTTATGGATGTGTTCATATGGGGCAGGCAAGCTTAACTGGAGAAGCCCTATATTATCTTAATGATGAGTAATGGCAAACAAGTTGAAAGACAAGAATGCCTTATGTAGTGTAGGGTGGCAGATGATTCCGTAGTAGTTATTAATTCTGAGCCAATGAAAGGTGGTAACATTATTCTGGAGGAGAAAACTCAGAAGATATTGTGCATTAAGTTACAATAGGCTAGTTTTAATCAAAAGTTATTACTAGTTGCGAAGGGATGAAGATAAATCAAAGTTAGTTAGACAAATAAAATTTTATATAGATAAGGTAAAGATAAAGAAAGTTGAAATACTGGAAGGAACATCTAAATGTGGAGTAAGAGAATTCATCTACAAAGTACGTCCGTGCCGTGAACACTAGCTATTTAAGAATTAGGTATATTGCTATATGCTAGAGAATCCGATTCTAAATAGTGAACTAAAGGTCTATCTATAATATAAATTTAATTTTACAAAACTAAGCGAAACAAAGGAGGTCACAATGAAGAAATATTATAGTTTGATAGATAAAATATATAATAAGGATAATATTTTGAAAGCCTTTAAGCTTGTAAAAAAAAACAAGGGAGCTCCAGGAATAGATGGAGAAACTGTTGAGTATTTCGCAAGTTTATTGGAGGATAAAATTAATGAAATTCATTGTGAACTCAAAGAAGGTAACTACAAACCGAGTCCCGTAAGAAGGACTTACATCGATAAAGATGATGGAACTAAAAGACCATTAGGAATTCCAACAGTGAAGGATAGGGTTGTACAACAGGCAGTAAGAAATATTATAGAGCCTATATTTGAACCAAACTTTCATCCGTCTAGTTATGGGTATAGACCTAACCGTTCCTGTCAAAGAGCAGTCGCTAAAGCTGAAACATTTCTTAATAAATGGGGTCTAGAATATGTTGTGGATATGGATTTATCAAAATGTTTTGATACTCTAAATCATGAACTGATTATTGAAAGTGTAAATCAAAAGATTAGTGATGGAAAAGTGCTGAAATTAATTAAAAGATTTCTTGAATCTGGGATAATGGAGGATGGAGCTTTTGAAGAAACTCCTATCGGAAGTCCGCAAGGGGGAGTAATCTCACCATTGTTAATGAATATATACTTGGATAAATTTGATAAGGAAATGATGAGAAGAGGTATTCGCATTGTAAGATATGCTGATGATATATTAGTTTTTGCAAAGTCGAAAAGCGAAGCTGGAAGATACAGAAATCTTGCAACTAAAATTCTGCAAGAGGAATTGAAACTAACAGTTAATGCTAAGAAAACACATATAACTAATCTTGATAATGGCATACCGTATGTAGGATTTATAATCAAAAGAAACTACATATCTATACATCCAAAAAGAATTAAGAAGTTTAAAGATAAGATAAGAAAACTTACACCTAGGACAAGTGGGATAAATGTTGAAACAATTATAAAACGACTTAATAGAGTGTTAAGAGGTTGGTGTAATTATTTTAAGATAGCAAATTGCAAAGAGGTGTTTAGGAATCTATCAAGCTGGATTCGTAGAAGACTTAGAATGAAAAAGATGAAAGAATGGAAAAGGTATAAGTCACTTCACAAAGCACTTAGAAGAAATGGATATAAAGGAAACTTCAAAAAGATTTCCATGACGAGGTGGAGAAATTCTGCTAGTCCATTGATAAGTATGGCGCTTCCTAATTCGTGGTTTGATGAAATCAAACTGTTTGACATGTCTAAAGTAGAAACCAAAGTTTTGTATCACTATTATGAGTGATTTAGATTTATCAAGAGCCGTGTGCGAGGCCCGCATGCACGGTTCTGTGAGAGGAAAGACCTCAGAAAATTATTTCTGAGGTTCACCTACTCGATATGTTGAGTTAATTAATTTCGTGGAATAAAGAAATATTAGATTTAGACGATAATTAATATATTAATAACTTGACTTGTGCATTAATTTGAGAAATTTTTCTATGGATATAAATCCATAAATTACTTTAACAAAATTTTATAAAAAAATAGCATAGATACCTCAAATATGTTAGGTTTAAGTTGCAACACCAAACCTAAGGAGGTAATCTATGCTGACAACAATATTAAACCAAAATGAATTAATAAGCAACTATATTTTAGAGTTAAATCTACCATATTCTTCTGCGTTAAAGAATCATATGATAAATTTAGTTTCTGGAATAACCGTCACCGAAGGTA
>NZ_LZZM01000057.1 GCF_002006345.1 Clostridium puniceum | reverse complement strand
AAACAAGAAAGGAAAAAATGTAAAAATATTTCATATTACAATTAATGACAATAATTAGCAAGAAGAGTTAATAAAATATCGTATGGTATATTATTCTAAATAAAATGTGTCAGTTAAGAACAAAATTGGATATTATTTACAAAAAGATTATTCGACATTTATGTATAAAAATAATTGGATTGTGTCGAAAAAATTCATGTTGATTATATTATTTTAAATGGTAAAATTATTGGTAGATGTATAGAAAGGATGAAAAAATAATGGATATTCAAAATATTAGAATAGAAGATGTTGTAGAAAAAATTAATTCATTATATAAAATTAGTCAAGAAAGAGAATTGACAGTAGAAGAAAAGGAATTACAAGGAAAACTTAGACAAAGATATATAGATAATGTAAAAAGGAACTTTAAAGCTCAATTAGATGGAATAGAATTAAAAAAAGGGAAAAAGGAATGATGAGAAGTGGGAGTTTTAGTTAAAAAGTTACTAGACGATTTAAATTTAGAAGTTTTAGTAGAAGGAAAAGATGATGTAGAAATTTCAGTAAATGATATAAATAGACCGGGATTACAATTAGCAGGTTTTTATAATTATTTTGCTCCTGAAAGAATACAAGTTATAGGTAAAGCAGAGTGGAGCTTCTTAGATTATATGCAAATAGAACTAAGAAAAAAAAGAGTTAAAAAATATTTTAGTTTTGATATAAATTGTTTAATTGTAACTAGAGGCTTAGAACCACATCCAGAATTTATAAAAGAAGCTAAAAAGCATAATGTATGGGTGGTTAGAAGTAATTTAGTAACAACGCAGTTTATAAGCAAAACAACTATATACTTGGCAGATAAATTGGCACCAGAAACAAGATTACATGGTGTTTTAGTAGACGTTTCGGGTATAGGAATATTAATTACTGGAGAAAGTGGAATAGGGAAAAGTGAAACAGCACTAGAATTAATAAAGAGAGGACATAGGCTTATTACTGATGATGCTGTAGACATAAAGGAAATAGATGGACAATTAATAGGAAGATCTCCTAAAATAACCATAGGTATGTTAGAAGTTAGAGGAATTGGGATTATCGATGTAACTACCTTATATGGATTAAGTTCAGTAGTTGAAGAAAAAGAAATAAAACTAGTTATGCACTTTGAGCACTGGAAAGATGATAATGATTATGATAGACTAGGAATTGATAACGAATATATGAACATATTAGGTGTTAATGCTAAAAAGCTAACAGTGCCTGTTAGACCAGGTAGAAATATTGCAGTTATTATCGAAGCAGCAGCAGTTAATTATAGGCATGCTTTAATGTCTAAAATTACACCAGTTGATGTAATAGAAAGTAGAATGAATGATGTTAATGATTTATAGGAATAATTAAATTAGGAGGAATATAATTATGAAAAATGACAAAAAAGATTTAAATAAGAATGCATGGAATAAATATAGCAGTAAAGAAGTTGAAGAAATATTTGAGTTTTGTGAGGGATATAAAAATTTTATGTCTAAATGCAAAACAGAAAGAGAATGTGTTAGTGAAGTAATAAAATTGGCAATAGCTGAAGGTTATAAGGATATAGAAGATTTTATTAAAGAAAAGAAAAAATTACAGCCAGGAGACAAGGTTTTTGCAAATAATAAAGGCAAGACTATTGCTTTGTTTATTATAGGAAATGATCCAATGGAAAAGGGATTAAAAATATTAGGCGCTCATATAGATTCACCAAGATTAGATTTGAAACAAAATCCGCTTTATGAAGATAGTGAATTATCATTACTTGATACACATTATTATGGTGGTATTAAAAAATATCAATGGGTTACATTGCCATTAGCCTTACATGGAGTAGTAGTAAAGAAAGATGGTACTGTGATAGATATTTGCATTGGTGAAGATGATAATGATCCTGTTGTTGGAGTATCAGATCTTTTAATTCATTTAGCTAGTGAACAAATGGGTAAAAAAGGAGATAAGGTAGTTGAAGGTGAAGATCTTAATGTGTTGGTTGGAAGCATGCCTTTAAAAGGTGAAGAAAAAGATGCTGTTAAAGCTAATATTTTAAAAATCCTTAAGGAAAAATATGATTTTGAAGAAGAAGATTTTTTATCAGCTGAAATAGAAATAGTTCCAGCAGGAAAAGCAAGAGATTATGGTTTAGATAGAAGTATGGTTATGGCATATGGACATGATGATAGAGTATGTTCATATACTTCATTATTGGCTATGTTTGATATTAAAGAAACTGATAAGACTTGCTGTTGTCTTTTAGTGGATAAAGAAGAAGTAGGAAGTATTGGTGCTACTGGAATGCAATCAAGATTCTTTGAAAATATAGTTGCAGAAATTATTGATAGTGTTGAAGGTTATTCAGATCTTAAATTAAGAAGATGTCTTTCTAATTCAAAAATGTTATCTTCAGATGTTAGTGCAGCTTTTGATCCTAATTATCCATCTGTAATGGAAAAGAAAAATGCAGCTTTTTTTGGAAGAGGTATGGTATTTAACAAATATACTGGAGCTAGAGGTAAATCAGGCTGTAATGATGCCAATGCTGAATATATGGCAGAGCTACGAAGTATAATGGAAAAACATGATGTTTCAATTCAAACAGCAGAACTTGGAAAGGTTGATGTTGGTGGTGGGGGAACTATTGCTTACATTTTAGCTCAATATAATATGGAAGTAATTGATTGTGGAGTAGCTTTGCATAACATGCATTCACCATGGGAAGTCGCTAGTAAAGTTGATATATTTGAAACAATGAAAGGGTATAGAGCCTTTTTAATAGAAGCTTAGATATATAAAAGAAAATTAAGTTATAGAAGCAAATTACTTTTTAGGTTAGGCTAAATATGTATAAAAAGAGATATCATAAAATAACGTAATAATAAGTTATTTTATGATATCTTTTTACATATAACAAATCGTAGAAATATTTAATTCTTAACCGAATCAAATGCCTCCGATAAATTTAAAGCAGAAAGCAATTTTGATAAATATTCATAAGGTAGTTCCATAGAACCAATATCTGTATGACGAGTATCTGTTTCTAAATCTCCATGAAAATCAGATCCACAAGAAATTAATAAATTATTTTCTTCTTTAGTGTTTTGGACAATAGATACTTTCTAAACCATCAAAATTTAATGCTAAAAACTCATCTATATTAGATTTTAAAATTAATTTGGGATGAGCTAAAAATACTAAGGCATTATATTTTTTTAGAAGTTTTAGACCTTCAGCAGTTGATAATTTTAAGGTAGGAACATATGCTCTGCAGCCTTTACCAATAAACCTATCAAAAATTTCATTAACAGTGTAAGGGTAACCAGATTTTATGATTTCTCTAGCAATATGGGGTCTTGCAACAGTATCGTTGGCATGATTCAGAATTTTTTCTAAATTAACTTCTATAGTAAATTCTTCTTTTAGTTTATGTACTATTTTTTTTGCCCTTATGACTCTATGATTTTTAATTTTATTTAATTCATCTATAAGTTCTTGATTTTTATAATTGCCATTTTTAAAAAAACCTAAAATGTGTACACTTTCATTATTATGTTGTGTTGACAATTCGACTCCAGGGATTAAAAGAATACCATATTTTACACTTTCTTCAATAGCCTCATCTATGCCATTTAAAGTGTCATGGTCAGTAATAGCTAAAACTTTAACATTATTTTTATTAGCTCTTTGAACTACTTCAATAGGAGAAAGGATTCCGTCTGAATAACTTGTATGAATATGGAAATCTGATTTAAGCATATAATATAACCCCCAACAATGATGGATTTTGAATAAAAGAATCACAATTTTTTAAGATAAAAGAAATCTAATATATATAATAACACTATCATACCATAAACGAGGATAGGAAAGTATAATAACAAATTATTTTTAATATATATGTTCTAAAAAATTTTGTTCATTAAGATTTAATTTCTATATTAGAGTGATTGGATAAGACAACCAACTAAATTATGAACTTTCTTAATTAGAACTTATATTATGTATATTTTTTATTTCAAATAGATTTTCTATCACACGTTTAGCATATAAAATATTAATGTTTAAAAATGGAACATTCTAAAACTATTATTGCAAAATTTCTATAAAAAACCATGCATAAAACGTTAAAATTAAATGACTTATTAAATGCAGGGTTTTTAGTAG
>NZ_LZZM01000056.1 GCF_002006345.1 Clostridium puniceum | reverse complement strand
CAGATAAAAAAGAATATATAGCAATAGATAAAGCAGAAGAAAAGGAATATTATAAGGTATCATCTGCAGAGAAAAGATTATTTGCAGTATGGGAAATGGATAAAACCAGCATTGTGTATAATATTCCAATAATGTTAGAAATAAATGAAGAACTAGATAAAGAAAAAATAGAAAAGATACTAAATAAATTAGTAAGAAGGCATGAAGCATTAAGGACAAGATTTAAAGTATTAGATGGTGAGATTGTACAAAAAGTAGAAAAAGAATGGAAGCTTAACTATATATACGAAGAACTGGAGAGCAGTGAAGTTGAGGATAAAATAAATAACTTTATCAGACCTTTTGACTTAACAAAAGCACCACTGATGAGAGCTAAACTTATAAAATGTGGAGCATCAAAATATATATTCATGATAGATTTCCACCATATTATAGTAGATGGAGTATCCACAAGCATATTGATGGATGAATTTGTGAAGATGTATAAAGGAGCAGAATTATCAGAGCTTATATTACAATATAAAGATTATGCAGAATGGCAGAATAATTTGGAAGAGAAAGGCATTATAAAGGAACAAGAAGAGTATTGGATGAATAGATTTAAGAGAGAAATACCTGTATTAAATATTCAAACAGACTATGAAAGACCAAATGTACAAAGTTACGGGGGAGATCGAATAAATTTTGTTATAGACAAAACAACTGCAGATAAATTAAATAATATAGCTAAAGATACAGGTGCAACACTTTATACAGTACTACTGTCAGCATATAATATTCTGTTGTCAAAATATAGTGGACAGGAAGACATTATAGTAGGAACAGCTCAGGCAGGAAGGCCACAAACAGAACTAGAAAATGTAGTGGGAATGTTTGTAAATACTGTAGCTTTACGAAATTATCCAAAGGGAGATAAAACCTTCAAAGAATTCTTGGAGGAAGTAAGAGATAATACACTAAGGGATTTTGAAAACACAGAATATCAATTTGAGACATTACTTGATAAGTTGAACTTAACAAGAGAAGCAAGTAGAAATCCATTGTTTGATACAATGTTTGTACTTCAAAATATAGACTTAAATCTGTCAGAAGATAGTGGAAAGATTAAATCTATTGAGCCAAATTTAAACATAGCAAAATTTGATTTAACACTAACAGCAGTAGAAATAAAGGAAGGTATAAGTTTCAGTTTGGAATATTGTACTAACTTATTTAAAAAGGAAAAAATAGAAGCAATGACAGAACATTTTATTAGTCTTATTCAAGAAGTGATTAACAATATTGATATACAATTATGTGAAATAAAAATACTATCAGATGAGGAAATGCATAAATATGAAAAATATATTGAACAAGAAGATGAAGTTATAATTGACGATTTTGATTTTTCATTCTAAGCATTAGAAATAACTTTTACAATATTTTGCAGATATATTAAGCATAAGTATATCTGCAAAATTAAATATAATATAAGGAGAATATTTATTGATGACTAAGGGAAATGAGAATATTATACTTTCAATGAAAAAATTTAGAAATCAGCTAGAGTATTGGAATAATAAATTAGAAAATAAAATTGAAAAATTAGACTTACCAATACAAAATCAAAGTGTAAATAATAATTATACAACAAGTAGTGTAGAATTAACTATTCCAGAAGAGTTAGTAAATAAAATTATAAAAATAAGCAAGAATAATGATTTGCAGATATTTGTGGTATTGGATTCTATTTCTAAAATATTTTTGCATAAAGTTACTGATATAAATGAAATATGTTTAATGACATCTATATTAAAAAATAGTTGCAAAGATGAATTTAACAAAGTTTTATTACTACACAATAGATTAGAAGAAAATATGAATTTTAAAGAAATTTTGAATGGTGTTAAAACTACGGTTTTAGATGCTTATAATAATAGTGATTATCCTATAGAAAAAATCTGGGAAAAGATAGGTTTAACTGATGAACCAATAGATTCATTAGTTAATGTGGGAATTATATTTGAAAATATTCATGAATTAAAACATGTTGATGAATATAAACTAGAATTATTATTTATATTTTCGAGAGACGGAAATGGGATTAATATTAAGCTTAGATATGACAACAAATTTCAAAAATCAGTCATGGAAAACTTTTTGAAAAGATATATAATTTTAGCAGAAAATTTATTTAGCAATTATAATGTAGAAATAGAAAAACTAGAATTGCTATTAAAAGAAGAGAAAGAAAAAATATTAATAGATTTTAATGGAACAGAAATTGACTGTCCTAAAGATACAACATTGAAGGAATTATTTGAAGAACAAGTAAAGAAAACATCAAGCAATATAGCATTAGAATTTGAGAATAATAAATTAACTTATGAAGAACTAAATAAAAAAGCAAATCAATTAGCAAGAAATTTGAGAGATATTGGAGTGCAGCAAAATACAATAGTTGGGGTAATGGCAGAAAGATCCTTAGAAGCGATAGTAGGTATTATGGCCATATTAAAGGCTGGAGGAGCATATTTACCAATTTTACCTGAATATCCTGATAATAGAATTGAATATATAATAAAAAATAGTGACCTAAAGTTTATATTAACTCAAAAGAACTTTATGGAACGGATAGAAAATTTAACTAAAAAAGTAGAAACAGTAAACTTAGATGATAGTAATTTATATATAGGAAATTTTGAAAACTTGAAACCTGCAAGCATATCAGATGATTTAGCTTATATAATATATACCTCAGGTAGTACTGGAAATCCTAAGGGAGTAATTATTACTCATGAGGCTGTAAATAATACAATAATAGATGTAAATAAGAAATTTAATGTGACAAGTCAAGATAGAATAATTGGGTTATCTGCAATGAGTTTTGATTTGTCTGTATATGATATATTTGGTGCTTTAAGTACCGGTGCAACTCTTGTTATAATTAAGGATCAGAGGGATGCTGAAAACTTAAAACTTGTTTTGCGAGAAAAGAACATAACTATATGGAACTCAGTACCTGCAATAATGAATATACTTACTGATGTTCTTGAGGAGAATTATTTTAGCAGTAGCCTAAGATTAGTTATGCTTAGTGGAGATTATATACCTATAAGCTTATTAGAAAAAATAAAACAGCATTTTTTAAATGCAGAAATAATAAGCCTTGGTGGAGCAACAGAAGCTTCAATATGGTCCATTTATTATCCAATAAAGGAAATAAATAAAAATTGGAAAACTGTACCATATGGAATGCCTCTTGGGAATCAAAAATTTTATGTACTTGATCATCATAAGAAACTATGTCCTATTGGATTTCAAGGAGAACTTTATATAGGAGGTATAGGTTTAGCAAAAGGATATTTAAATGATGAAGAAAAGACCAAGAATGCTTTTATTAAACATGTGGAGTTAGGTAATTTGTATAGAACTGGAGACTATGGCGTTGTACATGAGGATGGTTATATAGAATTTTTGGGTAGAAGAGATCAACAGATAAAAATAAGAGGTTATAGAATAGAAATAGGGGAAATCGAAGCTCAACTTTTAAAATTGGAAGAAATAACGGAAGCAATTGTAGTTGATAAATCTAATAATAGCGGAGAGAAATACCTTTGTGCATATGTAACTTCAAATGCAGCAATATCATCCTCAAGATTAAGAGAAGAACTTTTAAAAGAATTACCAGGATATATGATTCCGAACTATATAGTGCAGATAGAACAATTACCATTAACAGCAAATGGAAAAGTGGATAGAAAAGCACTTCCAGAGCCTAATATATCACAAATGGTAGAAATGGAATGTGAAGAAGCAAGAAATAAAACTGAAGAATGCTTAATTGATGTATGGAAAGAAGTATTAGGAGTAGAAAGCATAGGAATTAACCATAATTATTATGAATTAGGTGGAGACTCAATAAAATCAATACAAATAGTATCAAGACTTCAAAAGTATAATATAAGTCTTCAAGTTAAAGATATAATGGAAAATCCAACAATAAAACAATTAAGTGAGAAGGTTAAATACAAAAATAATGAAGTAGATCAAAGTGTAGTTGAAGGTGAAGCAGAGTTAGCACCAATTCAAAAGTGGTTCTTTGAAAATGAATTTTTAAAGAAAAATCACTGGAATCAAGCTTTTGTTTTCTATAAAAAGGATGGTATAAAGGAAGAAATACTTAAAAAATCTTTTGCTGAAATCATAAAACATCATGACGCCTTAAGGATGATATATGAAAAAGATGAAGCTAAAATTAAGCAAAGAAATAGAGGCTTGGAAGCAGTTGGAG
>NZ_LZZM01000055.1 GCF_002006345.1 Clostridium puniceum | reverse complement strand
TATGCTTCCTACGATTATCAAGATTTGTTAAGAAAAAATAGTTTCTTTCAAAGCATGAGTGCTAAAGGTTGTTGTTTTGATAATGCCTGCGCTGAGACATTTTTTGCATCTTTAAAAAAGGACAAATTGTATGGAATAAAATTTAAAACTAGAGCTGAGGCTAGAACAACTGTTGTTGAATATATAGAGTTATTCTATAATTCAAGAAGGTTACATTCAACTCTAGACTATAACTCTCCAAGAGAATTTAAAAAGGATTACTACCTTGGCCTAAAGGCCGCATCGTAATAATTGAATCATTCTTGGGTAGGGCAATTACAACTACAAGTTTACTAATATTTGAATTATTTTAAATATTATGAATAATAAATAGTGATTTATAATATTCTAAGGAAATCAAAGAAAAACGTACTTTCTATATGTCTATTCTACTCAGAGCACTCCACCTCCATTGTTAAAATCTATGTTAATTTTAGCAATAGAGGTTTACATTTATCTACCCGTTAATTTTTTTACGCTTACTTTTATGGTGCACTTGGTGGGATTCGAACCCACGACTTCTGGATTCGAAGTCCAACGCTCTATCCAACTGAACTACAAGTGCATGAATCTTAGTTAAACTTACCCAGAAGCGTGCTGCTATTATCTCAAACTTGTAGAAGTTGGAGTTTTATGGATGCTAGCTATGGGATATATTAATTTATTTGTATATAAATAAAAACAACTGTTTACAGTTGTTTGTTGGAGCGGGTAGTGGGAATCGAACCCACCTTTCCAGCTTGGAAGGCTGGAGTATTACCGATATACGATACCCGCATATATAATTTATTTTGTTTTGGCATAATTGGAGCGGAAAACGGGATTCGAACCCGCAACCTCCACCTTGGCAAGGTGGCACTCTACCGTTGAGTCATTTCCGCTCATTTTTGGTGCAGATGAAGAGAGTCGAACTCTTACACCGTTAGGCGCTAGATCCTAAGTCTAGTGCGTCTGCCAATTCCGCCACACCTGCATAAATTTGGTGGCTCACCCGGGAATCGAACCCGGGACACCATGATTAAAAGTCATGTGCTCTACCGACTGAGCTAGTGAACCATGAATGGCAGGGATAGCAGGATTTGAACCTACGAATAATGGAGTCAAAGTCCATTGCCTTACCGCTTGGCGATATCCCTATAATGGAATAAAGATATTAGTCCATTCCAAATATCCCAACAAATTGTTAGAAATATATTTACCATTGGTGCGTCATCAGGGATTCGAACCCTGGACACCCTGATTAAGAGTCAGGTGCTCTACCAACTGAGCTAATCACGCATATTATTTGTAAACATAAAAATGGAGCGGGTAGTGGGAATCGAACCCACCTTTCCAGCTTGGAAGGCTGGAGTATTACCGATATACGATACCCGCATGTAATTTGCATCAAATATTAAATAAAATGGAGCGGAAAACGGGATTCGAACCCGCAGCCTCCACCTTGGCAAGGTGGCACTCTACCGTTGAGTCATTTCCGCTCATTTGGTGCAGATGAAGAGAGTCGAACTCTTACACCGTTAGGCGCTAGATCCTAAGTCTAGTGCGTCTGCCAATTCCGCCACACCTGCATAAATTTGGTGGCTCACCCGGGAATCGAACCCGGGACACCATGATTAAAAGTCATGTGCTCTACCGACTGAGCTAGTGAACCAAAGTGGCAGGGATAGCAGGATTCGAACCTACGAATAATGGAGTCAAAGTCCATTGCCTTACCGCTTGGCGATATCCCTACATGGGGTGAACGATGGGACTCGAACCCACGACAACCAGTGCCACAAACTGGCGCTCTACCAACTGAACTACGTTCACCATAATGGTGCGTTTTAAGGGATTCGAACCCCTGGCCCACGCCTTAGAAGGGCGTTGCTCTATCCAGCTGAGCTAAAAACGCATTTTTTCATATGTGCTACAAACTTAAAGTTTGTATGGAGCGGGTAGTGGGAATCGAACCCACCTTTCCAGCTTGGAAGGCTGGAGTATTACCGATATACGATACCCGCATATATTACATTTTCAGAGATTGTTTTAAATGGTCGGGGTGACAGGGATTGAACCTGCGACCTCATCGTCCCAAACGACGCGCGCTCCCAGCTGCGCCACACCCCGACTTAATGGTGCGTTTTAAGGGATTCGAACCCCTGGCCCACGCCTTAGAAGGGCGTTGCTCTATCCAGCTGAGCTAAAAACGCATATTTATTTTTTTGTTTTTTAAGACGTTTATTATTATATCTCGTCTCCGTGGTTTTGTCAACCATTTTTGTTTGCTTTTGTTTCAGAACGGTTTTTATTGTAACCTGTTCTTCAAACTTTGTCAACACTTTTTTCAACTACATCTAATTTGATAAAATTTCAATGGAGCGGGTAGTGGGAATCGAACCCACCTTTCCAGCTTGGAAGGCTGGAGTATTACCGATATACGATACCCGCACATATTATTTTTCAAATAATAGTTTAAGTGGTCGGGGTGACAGGGATTGAACCTGCGACCTCATCGTCCCAAACGACGCGCGCTCCCAGCTGCGCCACACCCCGATATTCAAAGCTTGTTTTCTTGCTCATCGCTTTTCTCTCTAGCGACAAGGATTATTCTACAATATCAAATCTGTTTCGTCAATACCTTTTTTGATATTTTCATAATAATTCTTCAAAAAAACATATAAAATGGTCTTATTGGGACTGCCAAGCCCATTAATAAAAAGGATATTATAAGTAAAATTCATTTAATATAAAATTAAAATAATTAGCCAAATTATTAAAATAACAATCGGCTAATCATTTTTATGACCTAAAATTAAATAACAAATCTAACTTTTATATTCTAATTTCCCTTAAATATGTGTCAATCTTTCCAGCATCATTAATTTCTATAAAGCCGACGCATCTTCCTTTAGATTTTGGAAGTGATATACTGCCTGGATTCATTAATATAATTCCTCCTTCATCTTCTATTAATTGCTGATGAGTATGGCCAAATAATACAATATCAACCTCTAATTCTCTTCCCCTATAATAGATATTATTTATAGAGCTTTTTACACCGTATAAATCTCCATGTGTAAAAAATATTTTTCGTCCATTCACCTCTATAATAGTTTCTTTAGGATATTTTCTTGAGTAATCACAATTTCCTGCAACTACATATACTTCACCTTTAAAACCTTGTTCCAATAGTTCAACATCCTCAATATTATCACCTAAATGTATTAATATATCGGCATCCTTTATTAATTCCTTAGCTGAATTAATATATTTAATCATTCTATGCGTATCGCTAACTACTGCAATCAACATATAATCCTATTCCTCCTTTGGAAATATCTTAATCAATCTTATTAACTCAAAACAAATTATTGCTATGATATAACAACTATCAATGTAACTTTGCCACTATTCTTACCCATACATAATTGAATTTTATCATCTTAATAAGATAATCCTACTTAATCAATTTATACTCAACTATAAAAACTCATGAATAATTCTTTTCAATTCTTTTAATGCATTACCTCTATGGCTAATTTGATTTTTTTCTTCTGGAATTAATTCTCCAAAGGTTTTATTTAATTGCTCATAAAAGAATAATGGATCATATCCAAATCCTCCTGCTCCATGGAGTTCTTCTATTATATACCCCTTTACCTCTCCTGTGACTTCGAAATACTCTCCTCGGTCTGTAAACATTGCTAATTGGCAAATAAACCTAGCTCCTCTATTTTCTTTTGGTACTCCACTTAACTTCTGTAGAAGCTTTTCATTATTTTTTGCGTCATTCCCATGTTCCCCTGCGTACCTAGCTGAATATATTCCTGGTTCTCCATTTAAATAATCAACAGCTAATCCGGAATCATCCGCCAAAACAATAAAATCTTTGTCCCCTCTTTTTAATAAGAATGCATATATTTCTTTTGCTTTTTTCTTTGCATTTTCTTCAAAGGTTTCCCCGTCTTCTATTACATCTATATTAATGTTTTCATTTTCTAAAGATTTGACCTCTATATCTAATTCTTTTAATATTTCTTTCATTTCCATTATCTTTTTTTTATTATTACTTGCTAATATTAATCTTTTCATTGTACATTTCCTCCTAATAATCACATCTAATTAATATAGATAATATTAATATTTTACGTATAACTCTCAATTGATTTCCACACCAAAACCATATATATTTATTAAAACATATGTACCTATCTATCCTTTTCCTGCAAACATACCAGCTGCTATATTAGTATATTAGGTTGTTGAATAACTAATTTTCACAAATAGTTACTTAAGAAAATATTCATAGGAATCAAAGGTTCCAAGGATATTTTCTTGATTTTATTCCTTGCTGTTTTTTATTAAATTCATCTATTAAATAAGCTAATAAAACCCATTTTATATGACGTTCGTATCGG
>NZ_LZZM01000054.1 GCF_002006345.1 Clostridium puniceum | reverse complement strand
GAAACATTTATGTATAGCTCCTTGCTGTCATTTTTGTGTACAAACTCAATTATAACAAGGATTTATCATAAATGTTTTTTATTTTATTCATTTGTAAAATTATTCAAGCATTTTTGCACTATTATAGTATAATAGTAAATATTTATACATATTAAATCTTCACCTTAGTATCTCCATGCAACTTCTAATTTCTTTTTTTATCATATCACAAGCTTAAAATAGTCCGTCATTATCCATTGCTAGATTATATAATTAAATTCATTAAAAACATTGACCTTGACCTTGGGTCAATGTTATAATTGACCCAAGGTCAATTATATTTAAAGAAAGGATTAAATTTATGAGTAATGTTTTAGTAACTGGGGGAAGTGGCTTTGTTGCCGGTTGGACTATTCGGAAGTTAATCGAAAAAGGTTATAGTGTAAGAACAACTGTACGTTCTAAAGAAAAAGGAGAACTTGTAAAATCAATGCTACAGCATCTGAATATTGATGTTAGTTCTTTTTCATATGTAATTGCCGACTTAGGTAATGAAAAAGGTTGGGATGATGCTATGGAAGGCATTGATTATGTCTTGCATGTAGCTTCTCCTTTAGGCGGCGAAAACCACAATGATCCAAAATTAATTGATACAGCAAAAAGCGGCGCTCTATATGTTTTGAATGCAGCAATAAAAGCCAAAGTAAAGAAAATTGTTATGACTTCATCAGAAGCCGCCAATTATCCTAAGAAAAATGATACTAATCAAAATGTTGATGAAACATTTTGGACGGATTTAAACAATAAATCTATAACTAACTACATGCGCTCTAAAATATATGCAGAAAAACTTGCGTGGGATTTAATAAAAAAGCAGAATACTACACAACTTGCTACTATTTTACCCGGTGCAATTTTGGGACCTTTTATGGATAAAAGAAATGGCAGTACCGATCAAATATTTCAAATGTTACTTAAAGGCACGCCAAGTCCAAAAGTCATTTATCCGGTAGTTGACGTTAGAGACCTTGTAGATTTACACATCTTAGCCATGGAAAACCCCAAAGCTAATGGACAAAGATTCATAGCTGAAAGTGAAGAAATGACAATGCCACAGATGGCTCAAGTTCTGCGCAATAATATGGGTGAACATGGTAAAAAGGTGAGCACAATGATAATCCCTAATTTTGTAGTAACTATTGGTGCTAAATTCAATCCAGCAATGAGTGTCCTTTTAACAATGATGAATTTGAAATACCATCGTACAAATAAAAAAGCCAAGACATTATTAAATTGGAAGCCGCGTCCTGCCAAGGAAACAGTTATCGATACTGCGGAATATTTGATTGATAATAACCTAATATAACATTTAACTATAATTGTTGTTTCTCAACATAAAAAACATCCTCGTCATATTTCTGATGAGGATGTTTTTTAGCAATTCTGCTTCCTTAATATTTTGTAAAATCCACTATTCACCATATTGTCTATAAGAACGTTCCAAGCATTCCTTATGCAATCCTTCAAGATAATACTTCATAGCTTGGAGTGCACTTTCTTTGAAGTTAATATCAAAAGCATTCATATGGTTTTCCCTAATTGCTTGTTTTATATTATCTGGTGTTTTGGTGAGGCTTTTATACCCAACTATAATTGCATGCTGTGTCATTAGCATTTTCATGCAATCTTCAATGGTGATGTCACTTACTCTTTCAGTAATTAACTCACCAATTTTTAATCCTATAGAGTAGAACATTTGCTTAATATCAAATGCTGTTTCATAATCTAAATTATCCTCTAATGTGCTATTCATTAAAGCAGTAAGTCTTACATAAAGAGAATTTTCATCAAGAAGTTGATTCATCTCTTTTAAAAGGAATAAAATTAAACTATCAAAAGATAAACTTCCTAACTGTTTAATTTCTTCTATAATAGAATTACATCGTTTTTCATACTCCCTCTTAAATATTTCAAGAAATAATTTCTCCTTTGAGTTGAAATAATAAAAAATGATTCCTTTTGAAAATCCACAAGCTTTCGCTATGTCTACCATCTTTACAGAATCATATGATTCTTTTAAATATAGCTCAACTGCTTTAGCAAGTATTATATTTGCCTTTTCTGCTTTAGCCGTTTCCGAAATTGCTCTTACCATATCAAAACCTCTTCTATATATTTACTAAATCCCGACTTTTTAAATACAGCCTTAATTATAACAGATTAATAGGCAAATCAATAGTGATGATTTTGGCTAGCAATAGAAACCTGTTTCTTTAAAACAATATCATCCCCCTTGATATACCAGTCCACATCTCCACCTTGAAAAATAGTGTTAGCTACGGTATCTGCCACAGGATTAATGATTTCAACTTCTACGTTATAGTCAAATTTCTTTAAAGGTACACTACGATAAAATTGTACTACGTCCATTTATTCTTCTCTGTTCAATATTCCCTTCACCAGCATATTCTAAGTTTCCGAATATCTTTTCCAGATTTGGTATTACATATTTTAATTCCATATTCTTTACCTCTCTTATTTTTATATTTGAAATAAGCAATTTACTTCTGATTGTTTCTATTCTGCGCCATAAAAAATATCTAACTGACTGTATTTTATCAAGTGCAGGCTCTGTGTTATACATCTTTGACAAAATACATTTATTTAGATAAATATCAACTAGGCAGAATAAGAAAAATTTTATTAACTTTTAATGGTGGTGAACGCTCCTCATTTTTTCTTAATATTTTAATCACGTTCTTTCTAGTTTTTTTTATAAAAAATAGGCGCTCATTTCCAAATGCCTAAACTAAAAAACAATCTAATAAAATTAATTAATAGATTGCTTTTATCATATTAATATAATGAGAAAGATACGGAAGAGCCGATGCTAAAATTATATCGCCTTAATTTCCACAAACTGAAATTGGTGAATCTAATCTTTTAATATCATTTCTATAAGTGTTTGAATATGTATCTGCATGGTATCCAAACATGGTACTGATAATGAAACTCCCTTAAATAATAGTGGCAGTTCAGTACATCCTAATACAATTGCTTCTACTTTTTGTTCATTAATCATTCTATTTACAATATTTAAAATGGTGGATAATGTCTCTTCTCTTACTATTCCCAATTCTAATTCACTCGAAATTTTTTGCCCAATAAAAGATTTTTCTTCTTCAGTTGGTACTACAACTGATATTCCAGCTTTTATAAAAGGTTTTCTGAAAAACTCTCCATTCATAGTAACTTCTGTTCCGAGTAAACCGATTTTAGCAAAACTTTTTTTCTTTGCTTCGTTACAAGTAGTTTCTACAATGCTTACAATAGGAACTGGACTGTGCCTTTTTAATTCATCAAAGATAATATGAGGTGTATTTCCCGTCATAGCAACAAAATCTGCACCTCCTGCTACAAGATTATTGATACCTTTCAAAATATAATCCTTCAATGCGGTATAATCATTTTCCTCACACATTCTGAAAACTTCAAAAACACTTAGGCTTTCAATATTTAAATTAGGAAAAAATGATTTTCCAACCTTTTTCTGAACTCCATAAACAATGTCGTGATAATAAGGTATTGTAGATTCTGGTCCAATACCACCTATAAGTCCTAATTTTTTCATTATACTTCTCCTTCTATCTTCATTTCAAAAAATATTTGCTGTTCTCGAATAACTCCCTGTAGCAATACCTCAGTCGTTCCTGAATATAAAATCCTAAACCCCTATATAAATTTGCCGCAACTTTATTTCCATCAAAAGTATCCAGCCTTATTGATTTGCATTTCATCTCTTTTGCCTTTTCTATAGCATGACAAATCATCATTTTTCCATAACCCTTCCCTGCTTTTGATGGTGGAACACAAAGTGTATGTATCACAAGAACTTCTTCTGAATCAGCACTATATTTCCAATTAATCACATTATATTCCTCTAGCTGGATTTGGTTTAAAATCATACTGGCACAAACTTCATCATTATCATCCAATACATATAATGTGCTTTCATTAAAACTATTGACCGCTACTTTTCTTGTTAGATATACATCAAGTATCCAATTGAAATTGCTTCTATACTTCTTTTCATATCTTAGCAATTCAATATAACTTTTTTCTATTTTGTCAATATCACTTTCTATTGCTTTTCTTATCATAATATTCCTCTACAAATTACTATTTATTGATTTATTTTACACATTGCACAAGTTGCATTAACAAACACTACGACTCAATAATATTATACTAAAATAATTATATATCACCAAATAACTAATAGGTATATTTAATATTTTTTAATAAAAAAATCTGCTTCGCAGACTATGTTGTTCTGTGTTAACATTTCATTCATATTTAAATTACCTTTACTAACCTTGTATTTACAATGCTTTCAAAAGTTATCCACATATTTGACTTGATTATAATTTCCTCGTATTTGAAAATACTAAATCCATAGACGAATATTTAAGTCTATATGGTGAAAGTCTAACTAGTGAAAATTTAATATTTGAATAGAGATATTGATGTTAATTTCCTGGGAGTATAT
>NZ_LZZM01000053.1 GCF_002006345.1 Clostridium puniceum | reverse complement strand
GCAGATACACCAGATAATAATTGTGCTGCAGTAGCTAATGCATCTGATGTATCTACTACGCTTGTTTTACCACTTATGCCATCTATAGTTATTCCTGATTTTATATTTCCGCTTACTAATAAAGATAAGTCTAATCCACCAGCTATTCCAGTATCATTATAATTACTAAAGGTTGTATTTTTTCTTACATCTTTTGCTAGTGCAGTGCCTTCCGCACTAGCTTTGATAAAAAAACAATCACCCGTTAAGTTGTACCAAACTGTATAAGCTTTACCAGTTACTAAATTAGGTGGCGTTGTCGTTCCTGGTTTATAAAGCTGCTTTCCATTTATAGTTGTAGCAGCTCCACTATTATTAGCACTTGCTATAAATGTTTTACTATATCCATTCACTAATGATGATAATGTTAATGTTATAGCAGTACCTGTTCCTTCTGCTATTTGAAATACTGAATCCCCACCACTTGTTTTTATTGCTGCTTTTTCTTCAGCCGAAACAAACATATGATTTTCATCTTCTTTTATCATAGCTGATGGAAGAATTTTAGGAAGTTCATAATAATTTGCATTATCCTGAATACCAGCTAATTTAGTTTTTTCTTGAGTACTGTAATCTTCAGTACTTAATTGTTTTCCATCCGCCTTATCAACTTTATTATTTAGCAAATTTATAATTGTGGTAGAAAAGTTAGGATCATCACCTAAAGCTTTAGCAATTTCATTTAAAGTATCCAACGTTCCTGGAGCACTATCGATTAAGTCATTAAATTTCTGCAGTACTTCTTCTTTAGTAAAAACAAGATCTTTATCCGCTTTATTAATTTCAACATTATTAACTCTAACATCAATGCTATTTACTTTTTCATTGTTTAACTGTTCATAATTATTAATTTCCTGTTGCGTTCTAACAATCTCATTTTGCAGATTATTTACATCCTCAGCCTCAACTTGATCTCCAGTAGTTTCATAAGTTATATATACTTTATCTACATTGTCCATAATTTTAATTGTATATTTCCATGGCGTTTCACTTGGAGTTGACAAGAAATAATTTGTTATCCTATCTCCTGTAAGTTTTGAACCAGTATATATATTTAAACTTTTTTTATTTATATTATCATGGGCCAAAGAGCCAATATATACTCCATTAATAAGCATAATTTCTTCTTCTGTAGTATATATATTCCCTTCTAACTTATTTAATTTTTCATTAAACTTGCTTACTTCCATCTATGTCACCACCCCTAGATTAACAATTCCACTTACTGCAATTTCTTCATCTAGCAAAGGTAAATTGATAGCAGCATTATTCAATTTTAAATCTACATAATCTATAACTCCAGCTGTATTTAGCAATAGATTCCCTATTTTTGCAATACTTATATATGTAGTTTTAAAACTCACAGACTTTAGATATTCTTCAAATAGACTCTCAAATTCTGCTTTTACCTGTGCTAATTCAATTCCTAGGGCTAGGGTAACATTTGCAGTTATATTTATTGCTTTTTCTACTGCGCTTGTAATTGTAACAGTTGCTCCAATTGGTGCCTGCCCTTCTCCATTTCCTTCTGGGTATGGATCAATATACATTTTAACCTTTGTGATTAAATCTAAGCTTGCACTTCTTTTGTTGCTATCTGCTATTACTACCTTTACTGTCCCATTACCATTCCATAAAGGAAATACTTTTGCACCACCAACTCCGGTAACTGCTAGAGCCCAGTTCTTATAATGATATTTATTTCCACTTGTACTAGGTGTCTGTATTTTAATATAATATCGCTCTCTTAATTCTTCATCGGTTTCTTCCTCGTAGCCTGTTTTGAAATCTTCTGTGCTTGTAACAGTTTGTAATCCATCTAAAGTTTTAGGGAAAAATTTAATTGCACCTACAGGAACATTTCCCACAGTTCCAAACTTTATACATTCAACTGAAACATCGATAGTTTTAGTTGATGGGATTACAGCATTTTCTAAAAACATAAAGTTAGTAGCATCACTTGCAACATATTCACCCTTAGTTATTAAAGAACCTTCCGTTCCGGTTATAGTTACTGTTCCTCTTGCTTTAGTTGCTTTTTTTCTAATTAAACCTTCTTCTGCTACTACCTTATCAAGTTCAGCTCCAGTAGCTGAATATCCATATCTCTTTTTTAATATTGCATCAGCTTTCTTATAAGCTCCTTCTAATTCAATAGCTACTGGTTTAGCAGAATCATAGAAAAATGCTCCCTCTGACCTATCATATTGGTTTGATATATTTGACATCATCCTAGATTGTATAGTTTCTTTATCATCTGCCATTTAGATAATCACCTCTTTGTCTATGCTTCCATATATAGTATTAACTCTAAAACTTACACCTAAAGTTCTATTTATTCTACTAAAAGTAAAATTTTCAAGCGAATTAATTTTAATATTTTTAAGTAATGATTCTGTAATTTCTCTTTGAATTTCTGCTTGTACAAAAGCTTGAGGATATCCACTATTCACAAATTGCAATAGTGAAATCCCATACTCCACTCTTTCCCCTGTTTCATACACTTTAAATTTAAACCTTTCTGTCCTTAAAATCTTTTCTATCCACATTTTTAAAGCTTCTAGATCTTCTAACTCTAGGAGTTTTCCATCTTTTACAATGAAATCTCCTAAATTAAAATCAAATAAAAAAGCCTTACCATTTCCAGCAGTCTTTGCAACTTCAATTTCTGAATTTATATTAACTTGTTGGGTTGGAAACATCAGCTAACACCACCTTATCGATTATAAAAAAATGTTGTCCATCAACAGTAGGCATACATAATAACATATCCCCGATTTTTATAATTTCTTTAAATAGTATTTCAATCTCATAATCACTTTTATCAGCTACTCTCATTGAGCTATTAGAATATCCTCCAGTATCTGTTGTACTTATTGAAGCACTATATGCTTTTATTCTCATATCTGCTTTTCTTAGGAATCTTTCTACCATTGCAGAACACATATAGCAATGTTGCGATTCTAAAATAGCTTCATTCCCATATATGGCGATTCTTAAAGGATTAATTGAAATAACCTCACCAAGCTGAGCTCCTGTGGGTTTAATATTATCCCTTGACCTAAATTGCTTTGCAAACTCTACATCATAACCCATATTACCACTCCAAACTTATACTCACTTTATGCGTACCTTTAGCAAGTGTATGACTTGCACTTTTTATTTTATAAAATCCGTTCATTCTACTGCCAGCCTCTACCCAAATCATTCTATTTGCCTTAATAGTTTCAGCATCTTTAACTGTCATAACTTCAAATGATGCATTTTTTAGTATTTTATTTTTCTCTAAAAGCAGATTATCAGCTATATTTTGTGCCTGGGATATATTTTTATCATCTACAGTTTGTATATCACTTAATACTCCAAACCAAGGCTGTTGACTTGTATCCTCTGCTTTTGCAATAATTGACATATTGTTTTCTTCATTAGATACTATAGTTATACTATTTTTCATATCCTCTATACTGCTATTAATGTCAATTCCCTTTGGAATTAATATTTGTGGGTATATCCTCATTTCTTCAAGCTTTCGTACATATAAAATGTTACCTTCTATTTCTTTAAAATATTTAATACCTTGATCCTTTTCTGCCATGTCTAAAATACCTTTTATTATTTCATCTAAACTATTGTCCGTATAAATTTTAGTTATTGGCGTTGGAATATTAACTATATTCCCTACAATATAAGCTTCTCCTAATAAGGATTTTATGGCTTCGCTTGCAGAAATTCCATTAAACTGTTTAATAACTTTATTCTTAAGATAAAAGCTGTAATCTTGACAAGTATAAGAGAATGTCCACCTTTTTTGAGTCTTTTTTATAACTATGCCTCTAAAATATTCAGTATCATTTATCCAGAGACTAACTACAACGCCCTCTTTCAAATCTTTTAAACAATCAAAACTTAACTGAGTACCTAATGTATCAGTTTCACTATTCCACTTAACTTGATTGATATATTTCATTAAATCTATCTCTTGAGAAATTAATTTGTACATATTGGTCAATCCCTCCTATTTAACCCAAACTCCATTTTCATCTACATAATAGCCATCTGGAGTATATGCATTTACATACATTCCTCCCTGCTCTCCAAAATAATAAGACTTACTATCAATAGTTATCCATTCATTTCTAGCCATCTTACCACTATCTTTTAAATAATACCAAGAACCACCATCTTTTAACCAAGCTGATTGTCTCATATATCCATTTATATCAAAACTATAATATTCGTTATCAATAATTTCCCATCCATCTTTGTAATAGTTTCCTTCTTCATCTGTATAATAAAACCATCCATTATTATTCTGATCCCAACCAACTTTATAAATTGTTGGGATTTTTGAAGTATATTCTCTCCATTGCTTTACACCTAAAGAATATTGATAATCATTCCTTTTATTTACATTATAAGAAAATGACTCAATAGAATATATATCATTTACATAAGATATATTGTTTTGAGTTGAAATAATTATTCTTATTGGTTCTGCATTGTCTCTGGCATCTTCAAGTGATTTTATACAATCTAGTGGATTTATTTGGCTTCTTGAGAAATTATATTTATTAGCCTTTTCTGGAAGCCAAGAATCTAAAGTAAATGCCAATAGTCCTGGCTTCTCTATAAAGTTATATACTCCACTCCAATATGTTTCAAATTCCTCATTTGCTATTGGTTTTGATAAAGAAGGTAATTCTGGTGGTATAATTGGCAATTGAATTACTTTTGTCTTTTTATAATCACTTATATAAACATCATATTTCATAAATTACCTTCCTTTCTAAACATTAGATAATCCTAAATTTATTTTATTCCATACATGTTCTCCAATGCTATCTGCATATTCTTCATTTCCTATTACGTTCCCTTGAATTATTACTTGTATATCAACTTTAGAATTATTATTTAACATCTTTTGGCTTTGACTAGCTGTATGCACCTTGCTGCCATTTGGCAAATCCACTATCTCCTTTCCATATTCTCCGACTACGGTTCTTCCACCTCGCCAATATTGAGTGCCTGTTGCATTAGCACCAACTTCAAATAGTGGCTGTGGTACATTTCCATTATCGTCTGTAGGTGCAAGTGGATTTCCTTGTTGTGTAGTTGTTATGGTCATATCTTTATTACTTGCTGGAGTATCATTCCACGATGTGAGCCAATTCCAAGCTTTTTCTATCCATTTACAAATATCCTCCCAATGAGCAACAATTCCAATTAATGCTACTCCCAATGGACTTATAACAGTAGCTATAAAACCTAAAATAGGATTATTATTAATAATATCCCATGTCCTTTTGCACCAATCTACAATTTCTTGCCAATGTGTAACAACTTCATAAATTGCTAATCCAAGTGCTGCTATTGCCATAATTACAACTCCAATAGGGTTTGCATCCATAGCAACATTTAGTAGCCATTGCACCGCTTCCCATGCACTAGTTGCATTTACAACTCCCCATATTGCTAATTCTACAGTTGCAAATATCTCATTTGTTGCACCTACAATTACTGTCCACGCTTCAATTGCTATAAGTGTTAATTTGTAAGCACCTAAAGCCCCTACAATTGTTAATATAACAGGCTCTATTTCATTCCAATTATCATTTATAAAATTAACAACCTCTGTTGCATTTGTTAGAATATCTTTTACTGCATCTGCTACTGAGTTCCAATTATCAGGAACAATTCCATCAATAGCTGGCTGTACACTGCTTGAAATAGTAGTCCCTAAATTTATACAAGAATCAATAAAATCTTTAAGTGGCGGTAAATCTTTATCTATTATTGAACTTCCTATATCTATAAAAGTTTGAGTTACCCATGAAACTTTTTCTTTTATAGATGGAATATTATTTATAAACCAGCCACCAAATTCATTTAATTTAGGTAACACCGAATCGGAAATTGGTATTAATACACTTGTTTGAATATTTCTTTTTATTCCCTCAAAAGCAGAACCTACATCATTATATTTTATAGTTTTTATTTTACCTAATGCATCTACAGTTTCACTTATAGAACCGTTAGTCTTTGCTAATGCCATTACTGCATTAGAGCCTAAGTCTTCCCACTTCGTTCCAAAAAGTTCGACTCCAATTTGATTCTGTTTAATTGGATTATCCATTTTAGCCAGTGCACTTATCATATCTTTAAAGGCTTCTTTTGAAGTATCTCCACCTTGTGAAAATTTTTTTGCCATATTATCAGCATTAAATCCAAGCTGAGTAAATCCATCTGCTGTTGTTTTACTGCCATCTACTGCCCTTATTGCAAATTCTTTTAATCCATCGGATAAAATATCTACAGAAAAAGTTCCTGAATCTGCTCCTGCCTTTATGGCATTAAACATATCTTCCGCCCCTAATCCAACTTTTTTGAATTGGACAGAATATTCATTTACAACATCTAATAAATCACCATTTTTGTTTAAGCCTTGTTGAGCACCTTGAGCTATAAGGTTATAGGCTTGATTACCATCTATGCCAAATTGCTTCATCATCATATTGGTACTTCGTACTGATTCATTAACTTCAAAACCAAAAGTATCTTTTAGTAATAAGCCATTTTCAGCTAGTCCTTTTAAATCATTACCAGTTGCTCCAGTCTGTTGTCCAATTGTTTTTATAGTTTCTGATATATCTTCAAAGTTTTCTCCAAAGTTATCATTATAAATATCCAACATTATTTGTCTCATACCTGACATAGTATCATCAGTATAGCCAGTTGCTGCTTGAATACCATTTAATGATTTTTGCAGATCAGAACCTAAATTAATCATTTCCGAAATATCTTCTTTAGCCTGGCCATATATATCTAATCCAGCACCTAAACCAATGCCATTTTTAATAGATTCACCAATAGAACTAAATGCATTGGTTATCCCGCTTTTCATTTTATTAACTGTAGTTTCAGATTCTTTTATTCCTTTTGCAAAATTAGCAGTACTGGCTGTAGTTCTTTTTATGGTTTCACTGAAATTATCTTTTAAATTTAAAATAGTGGATATGGTTTTTGATGCCAAACTTATTCACCTCCACCAAATGCCTCTGACAATATGGATCTCCATTTTAACTTTTCTTCTTCATAATATTCTTTCCTTGCACAATGAAAAAAAGCTTTTTCTAAGTGCGTTTTATTTAATAGATATTCTAATTTAAATCCACGCACTAGGTAAAAAGCTATCATGTTCGCATCTTCATCATGCTCTATTAGTTTTTTATTTCTTCCTCAATATTTGTATTGCCAAGCAATTCGTTAAATTGATTCATTATTTCTTTAATATCTGCAATATCAAATAAAATTCTAGGAATATCGTAAGGATCTTTCAATTCTAATGCTTCAATAACTTGTGGCTCTTTAAGTTCTTGACAGCAATCATATATTAACTTTCTATTGGCTTCTATAGTTGAAGCTAAGTCAGGTTTATCTCCAATTTCATTTGCATAAGAATAAATTCTTTCTTCACTTGGTTTTTTTAATGTGATTGCTCTATCCATACTAGTAACATATATATCCTTGGTTTTATCTTTATCTTTTTCTTTTTTCACTTTCTTTGCTACAAAATCCTCTAATGTTGCTTTTTTACTAATTTCTTTATTCATCTTCTAATCCTCCAATTTATTAATTATAAATAAAGGACACTCCTATGAATGTCCATAAAATTAAGCTATCGATTCTAATATCTCATAATCACTGAATTTGAATGGGTATTCTTCTTCTAGCATTTTTTTCGCTTCAAAACTTGCTAACGCAAATTCTGTAATAGTTATTCCTTCAATAGCTGCTCTTTCAGATTGCCCAGTTGATTTGTCTGTTAAGCGTGTAATAATCTTAATAGGTGGCATTACGCCAGTCTTATACGCCTCAGCTACTAGCTTCCATACGGTTGAATCAATTTTTAAACAAATAAAGCTGCCTTCACCGCTCCACCCATTATAAACTGAATGTGTGGAAGGGTCTCCGCAAAGATTAATATCTTCAAAATCTCCTTTAACTTTTGCTTCTATCTTTTTTAATGAGGCTAATAGTTGTCCATTAAACCACATTTCTCCATCTTTACCTTTAAGTATTCTATTAACATCTACCATTTTCGCACCTCCTAATTCATTGTTAATACAAGTTTTAGGTTTTCCATTCCGCCTAATATTTTTATATCTCCAAGTAAGAAAACACTTCTCTTGTAAGTGTTATTTTTAACTTTTGTATCATCCCATTCACTTGCCTCTCCTTTTATAGTAATAAGTGCTTTTCTTTGTTCTGGAATATTTATATCACAAGTATTACTAAATTCAGGATCAAGGATATTTTCTTTTGTAAGTTCTTTAAAATATGAAACTATTGCTGAAACAAGTACCATCTGATTATCAACACTATTTTTCTTTTTGCCTAAATAATCTGATTTAAAAATTGATTTAATATCATCTGTAATCAAATTCATGGCTTCGACTATGTCTATATATTTCATATCCTCTGTTGTATTTGTTTCTTCACTTATAGTTTGTAAGCTGTTAATTCCCAAACCGACTTTAATTTCATCTACATCGTTAATAAGTATAAATTCTCCAGCTTTAACCGCTACTTCTTCATCTACTACAGTTTCAATTGCTGCTAAATTAGTGCATATAAAATATGTTGATGATCTACTAACATTACAAGATGCTAAAATACCTAAAAGTGACGGTAAATATTTATCTCCTGTGAATTTTCCTCTATCACCTTTAAAAGTAATACTAGGATTTGTGAAATTGACTACTTGTTTACTATCTGCTACAACCTTATACACTATAGCTTTGTATGTTAACCCAACATTTTCTTTTGCTTTAACCCAATCCGCTAAAGATTGATAATCCGCTGCTAACCCATCCGGAAATGAAATCCAACCACTTCTAACAGTTTTTTCAACTATCTTTAAGGCATCTGCTATTGTAGGAATAGTTTCCTCTCCTGTTGCAGTAGCATTAATTCTGATTACTACTAACTTATAAGCTTTAAAATTTAAAACATCTTGCATATATTGATAATTAGATGAAGTATATAAATCCTTATCTTTTAATAATTCTTCAAGTGTTGAATATTTTTTATTGTCAAATGTTTTATCTGTATCATCTCTAACAATAAGAATAGCCACACCTCTCTCACTTCTGCTTCTAAAAGTATTAGCAAGCTGTTTGAAAATTACATCTATCCATGGTAATCTAACTGCCATATTATCATCACCTTTCTTAATCTTTTATTTCATGTAAATTAAAATCTAATTTTAATTCTTCCATTGGTTCTCCTGGTTCTTCTGAAATCAATTCAACTGAATATAAGTCAAAACTACATTGCAAAACTGAATCAGTAACACTAAAATCAACTCCATCTTCTAGAATTGGCATATAAAAAGTATCTGTTACTTTTATATCCTCAAGAAAAGCATTCTCAAGAATATCCTGCATTTTCATGTTATCGTTTTTGTACTTGTATCTATCTTTTGCAAAAAAATAAACCCTTACTGTGAGAGTTCTTTCTTTATTACGACTATTAAATTTTTCAATTTTACTTTGTTCTAGTTTAACTTTTATGCTTGGTCTTATTTCAGAATTAATTGAACCATCTGCGCTTTTTTTTAATGCTTCTTGTATATCTTCTGATTTTATCAGAACATCACTAAAATTCGTACAACTTAAAGCACCTTTTATAGTATCATTAATCGCTTTATTTATTTGTTGTAATGTGATCATATCTATAACCCCTTTATAAATACATTATGCAAAAGTTCTTCAACATCTAAATAGTATCCACTTTCAAAATTCTTAGCTGCTTCTTCCATAAAATGAAACCCTGGAATAAAGTGTTCCTCACCACTTTGAATTTGTTTTTGTCCTTTTGCAATTTTTTTATGCGGTGCCCACATGTACCCGTCATTTAATAGATGAGCGTGAGGACTACTATTATACGCTCTAGAACTCCAAACACCTTGATATTTATAGGCTTTCCCACTTTTAAAACCTTTAATTAAATTTCCAGTTTCTTCTCCTATACCTTTACTCTTGAATACTTGCTTATTTTTTTTATTAAGTTTTCCAGATTGCTTTTTTATAAATTTTTTAGATTCTTTTGGCATAGTATCATTAATTTTTTCAACTAAGCTCTTTTCAAATTTTGTTAACTCACTTATATCAAATACATCCCTCATAGTACCACCTTCCCTAAAAAATAGTCCTTAATTTTATCCAATTATCTCTTCACAAAATATTTCTAAAAACTCATTTGAATAATAAGGATTAAGTATATATTTAATATCGAATCTATGTCCTTTATATATAAACCACATATCTTGAGTTACATCTTTAGCAGCTGCATATCTAACCTTAATTTTATGAGTTACATTAGATAATACTGTATTAGCCTGTTGCTTTTGCAATGATCCTGTCTGAGGTATTATTTTAGACCATATATTTTTTATTTTCTTTTTCTCAAATTCCGTTTCGTTTAACTCTTTATTTAAGAATTCTATATTACCCCAAATCTCTATCCGTTTATCTAACCTTTCATTCATACTTCACCTACTTTAAGTAGTTATTAAACTTTTAATTGATAATTGAGTAGTCATACAATTAAACAAAGCAGAGAACTTTAATTCTCCTTGTGTCAAATCCCATACATCATTTACGCCTATTGTAAGAGTTACTATTCCTAAATCTGTTTCAATCTGCTCCTTAGATACTCCACTATTTAGCATATATTGTTTAACTCCAATAGTTTTTATTAATAAATTATTATCATTATCATCTGAATCATCTGCATTAAGCCCTAATTTAACTTTTTCTAATAACTCTTCATTTGTCAAACTCATACAACACCTTCTTTCTTATTAACATAGTTGGGACATAAGTCCCTTTTCACTATGCTGTTGCACCTTTCTTAACAATAACTACACCATTAGGATCGATAATCTTTCCATCTGCGATTAAAATAGCCTTATCAACATACTCATTCTTATCATTATCAAAGTATCTATACATTAACATTTGCATATTTGAATTAAATCCATAGTTACTTAAGTTACAATAGACTGCAATTACATCACCTGTTGCAGCATCATCATAAGGTGAAATTATGTCATCTTCCACCTGTACTACTGCTTTTCCACCAAAACTTTCTTGTGGTCCACTAGTAATTCCATAGTTTACTCTTCCAATTGGTTGTCCATTTGTATCCACTATTCCATCAATGTAGCCTTCAAATGTACCACTTGCCATAAAGAAACTTGCTCCACCCTTATATGATAAAGGCATTTTCGCAAATACTTTTTTCTTCCAAGCACTCCATGAAGTTATTTCATCTGGTTTAAGAGTAATTATTTGCGTTGCTGGTATTCTAGTATCCTTTGTTATTCCCAAAGGTTGTCCTGTTCCTGTCCCCTTCAAAATTGCTAAATCTAAAGCTTTAGTCATAGCTTCAACTATAAGATCTGTAATTACATTTTCAAATCCTTCAAGTCTAACTGTATCTGCTAATAATGAAGTAGATACTTTACATTCAAGCCCATAATAACTAAATGAAATATTTTTATTTGATTCAGCTTTTTGTTTATCACTTGAAGAATTTTCTCCAATCCATGTAGCAGTAGGTTTTAACGAAAGTATTGGAATTGTTAATCCACCCTTAACATTAAGTTTTCTTACCCTATTAAATATTTGACCATATGAAGTAACTTTTTTGATTACTTCATTTAAAATAGTTGAAGGTATTACTGCAGATACATCTCCAGCTGTAGTAGTTGCATCTGCTCTTAATTCTGGAGCAATAGCACCAGTAATACAGAAATTCATAAATGCTTGTCTATATTCTAAAGTTGAATATTTGTCCTCAGTTGATTGTGATCTCTGTTGTGTTGCTGAACTTGATTGATATGTTCCTAACGGATTAAAATTATTTGGTATTTGTTGCCCTCTTGATTGTGGTAATTGATTTATTGGTGGATCCATTGATGCCACCCCTGATTCTATTCCTGGAGTAGCATTTCTTGCTTCCTCTGCTTCAATTTCTTTAATCATTCCATCTAAGTCCGCTATTTCAGCATTTAAAGTCTCCAGTTCACTATTAATGCTTCTTAGTTCTGCTATATCTTGTGTAGATTGTGCTTTAGCCGCTAATTCTTGCTTTCTTGCATTTTTTTGATTAAATAATTTTAATAACTTATCTTTCATTTAATTCACTCTCCTAAAATTTTAATAATGTTTCTGTTCTTAATTTTTCTAATTCTAATTGTCTTTTCTCTTCATCATTTGAACTCTCCAGTTCTTGAGTTCGTGCATTCTCCAATGCAAGTTTCGCACTATCCAGTGCTTCTTTATCTCTTGATGAAGCTATATCAGTTCCGCAATAAGCTGGAAAGCTAACAACGGAAACTTCTACTACTTTTTTTACTTTTTCAATATGTCTTGTAGGTGTATTAGTATCTAGCCCTTCCCAACGTTCCTCTTCTACATAAAAAATAAAACTCATACCATCCATATCACCTCGATTAATGGAACTGTATAAGCTTTTTGCATCAACATTATTTTCAATATCTAAGTTAGCCCTTACTGCTAACCCTATATTGTCGACTTGCAACTGTAATGTAGAATTCGCATTATTATTTCTACTTCTAGCAAGTGGTATTTTATCTAAATCATGATTTACACTGAATACTACATCTCTAAAATCTGTATCATTAAACGCACCTGGTTCTATAATTTCATTAAACCAGCCACCTATATTGGTCATTTGTCCATATACAGCTGCATGGCCACTTATTGTTGATTGATTATCTGAATTTGGTTCAATCGCTCGCAAGTCTGCCATTGCAAAATTACGCTTTGCTTTTTCATTCTTTTTAGGTAAATTTTTATCCATTGCTATTACCTCCATCCTGTTTAATTTTTGCATTATTCAATTGATATTGTGCAGCAATATTAGTATCTACATAGTTAAGACTTATTGTCCTTCGACTTCCCGTTCCATCTGGTAATGGTGGATATCCTAATGCCGCTAGCTTTTGATCATCTGATAATAATCCCTGTGCTCCTGCTATACTTAATAAATCTAATTTAGATTTCGTACTAAGATACATCATGTCTTTTTGATAAAATATAATTTCATTCCCAACATCTAATTCTCTTTTACTAAACATACATTTAGAAAAAGCTTGACCTAATCTAATTAAAATAGGTTCTAATGCCTGTTCATAAAATGCCTGGTATTCCTCATCTGTATAATCTCCACTTAGTATTTTCATTGATACATGATACCAATTTAATACTTTATCCTGTAGAAATTGCATTGTATCTTTATCAATAAGTTTGGGATCTACAGTTAATGGTGTATAGTCACCTTTTAAATCTAGTGCAACTATTCCAGATTCACCTGTTGAAATTGAATCATCTAACCTTTTTCTTTCAGCTTTTTGTCCTGCATCATCCATCATGGTATTTATCTTCAATATTCCCCTTATAGCTAAACTACTTTTGATTGCATTCCCAATGCCTTGTAATGATGTATCATTTATTGCTAATACCTTTAGTAATGCTGTATTATCTGGTTGTCCATTATGTCCACCACCCATTATGTCATTTACACTAAACTTCTTTCTAATGTGAATCACATCTGAGTATGGCAAAGTATAATTCTGCCCATTGTTAAAATAAAACTTTACATACATAATTCCATTTGGATCTTGTAAAAAATCTACTTGAGAAGGATTTAAAGGGTAAAACCCAGTATAATAAATTTGTTGATTTCCATTCTTATCATTATAAGTATCATAAGTTGGATAAATAAAAACATTGTAATTCATAAACAACAACCATATTGTTTTTTCAATGAACTCTGAAGTTGTCATTAATTCATTAGGCGCAAATTTAAAGAGCCTATTTATACTGGACTTTGGTATCTGTTGTAGTCCTTGATTATTAGTAAAAATATGTTTAGGCTGCAATTTACTACATTCACTTGCTATTATATCAATGCAGTTCTGGACAATGTCGGATACATAAATATTCTTTCCAAACTGACTAAAAGCTGGATAACTACCATCAAGCATTTTTGCATATTGTAAACTTCTGTTTGATTGATTATTATTAACTAAACTCTGCAATAACATCTGCTAACCTCCTTTCTTTGCAATAAAAAAAGCAAATGCAATAAAACAAATACCTAATGTTATGTATCCCGCTGGAATAAATATTTTAAATACTCCTCTTGCTAGTAATGCAATACCTATAATAAGAAAAATATCATCTATGCATTTAGATAATATTTTCCTAATATTTTTTAATACCTTTTTTAACAATTCCTCACCACCTTTAAGCAGTTCTTTTGACTAAATCTAAAAATGTTGGTCTATTATCTATATAGATTCTGTAAGCTATTATAATTGTTACAGCTCCATCGATCTTTTTGTCATCTTGCCCTTGTACTTTTATTGGCATTATGTCTAATTTACTATTCAACGTGAAAGCTGTATTTTCTAAACACCACTTATCAACTGGATTATTATTAAATATAATTAGTTTCTTTTGAAGGTCTTTTTCTACTAACTTCATTGGATCGCTCATTGTTCCAAAATCTTGATTTATTCTTGTACAATCAAACCCATATCCCTCCATTTCTTTAACCCAATATATAGCTGACCATTTATCATAGCCTGTATTAAATACTCTTATATTATAGTCTTTGTATAATTTATAGAACCATGCTGTAACCAAGCTAAAGTCATTTTCTCCACCTGGTGATACTTCAATATACTTATCTTTTATCCATTGTTTAAATTTAGGTAAATCTTCTTTCGAAAGATTCTCTAATTTGGATTGTGGAATAAAATACTTTTGGTGAAAATACTTATGATCATCTCCTGGTTTCATCAACATTATTCTTGCGCTTGTTAAATCACCAGTTTTTGATAAATCAGCAGCACCTATAGCAAAGCAGTTTCTAAATTCTTCTAAGTCAAAAGTTTTTTCATTAACAATATCATCTGTAGATAGCCATGCAGCTGCATTATTTTGTTTGATATTAAAATCTTTAGATAATACAAAAACCTTTGTTGGCTTGCTTGTCTTAGCTTCTTCTATCATTTGTCTTAAAAAACTTTTCTTCTTTACTACTCCTAATGATGGATTTGATTTATAATGACTATTTTCATCTTGCCATACTTCTCTTTCATTGTCCTGAGTGTATAGCCATATTAACCAACGTGGTCTTTCAAGTTCTCCATCTAAAACCTGCCTAGCTTCTTTTAATCTACCATCTAAATACCCATCATTAATAACTCCTTCTGTTGTTAATTCAAAAAATAATGGTTCTTCTTGGGTAGATAATGCTTGTCTAATAGGCATTATTGAACTATTATCCTTCAATTCGTGAACTTCATCCACCGCACCTACTCCAATATTACGTCCTTCCTTTGCTCCTGTTTTAGCTGAAATTTTCTTTATTGTTCCTTTATTTTGATATGAGAATTTACCTTTCTTTTTCTTAGTCTTAGGATTTCCAAAAAACATGCCTTTTATATTTTTTCTTGTGAGCTTTTCAAGTCCAGGACTATCCTCACGCATAGAATTTATTGCTTGAAACATTAAATCAGCAGATTCATAGTCGTTACTTGAGCAAAGTATTTTTAATCCCATAGGACCACAGAACCACTCAGATAAACATATTGCTGATATTAAAGGTGTTTTCCCATTTTTTCTACCTACAAGAAATAGTACATCTTGATATAACCGTACAAGCTTTCCTATTTCTTCATCAAATATCTTAAATGAATATATCGCTTCAATGAAAGCTTTTTGGTAAAGCAATAATGTAAATGGCTTTCCAGCAAAAGGAGCTTCACTATGTTTACATTTTTCTTCAATGAATTTGATTCTTTTATGTGCATCTGAAAAGTCTATAGTTATTTCAGTATCATCAAAATGAGTTAATAAAATATCTAGTTGCTGCATTAATTCATGGCCAATAATTATTTCTCCGCTCTTACATTTTTCAATATATTGCATCAACCATGAGTACTGACCATTATAAGTACAATCAATTATATTAGGCATTTATCATCATTCCTTAGCTTCTTTTAATAATTCTTTTATTCTTTGATCTGTAATTTTCATAATATCAACCATTTCTTTTTTTATTTTTTTAGCTAGATTATCTTTCATCTTTTTAGGTAACGGCAATATATCATAAACGAAAAATTTAAATTTTATAATTGAAAGTCTGCACATAAGTCTTCTATACATAATTCATTTATCTTCCTTTCTTAGATGAAGTACCTGGTCTTGGATAAGTTGGGCTTTTACAGCGTAAAAACCTTTCGTTCGCCAAAACCATAACATCCTTTTTAAACCTGGTTTCTTGTTTATTGTTACAAAAGCTTTTTACAATATAAAATCCAAATAATTGAATAAATATAACCGTTCCACATATTATTAATGTTATTTGCACATAATCACTCATATTATTTTAAACTCCTACTAATTTTTTCAGCTATTCCTTCAGTAATTTTTTCAATATAAACTGTGCCTTCTATAACAATCTTATTATTGATTATAACTTTACTGTTAATTTGCTTTGAGTAATGCCCATTTAATTGTTCATATGAATATGTATGTTCCAATTCTTCAAATGTTGGACTTAGGGTAAATGGACTTATAGAACTTCCACATATAGGGCATCTTAATCCGTCTTTATTTTTACCTTTAAATTCAACTTTACATTCTCTATTTAAACATTTATATATTATTTGCTTCATTCTTCTCACTCCTATTCATAGTCACCCATATCATCATCGTCATCATCAATTTTCTTTTGCAGAACACTACTAAGAGATTTAACTACAATAGAATAACTATTAAGATTTTGCCTATATTCTTTAGCTATTGGTAAAGGTTTCTGTAGACTAGGATTATCAGGATGTATTTTAATCATTCCTGTTTCATCTAAAATCTTTTTTAACGAATAATTTTCTGCATATAAAAAAGCTGCATCTTGGATTAATCCCTCAACCAGCTTCTTATCAGATTCTTCAACATCTTGAAATATTTCATTTAATTTATTTAATTCTTTGTTATATGCTTCTTTTTTAGTCATTTTTTCATATTCTCCTAATAGCTTGATTTATTTCAGACCTTTTAAAAAACTCTCAACTAATTTTCAAAATTTGCAGCTTGCGTTGAAATTGTGTCCCCTATACGGTCTTGTAGCAAAGCATTTTTTTACGAATATGGGGGGACTACGAATACATATCGAACCATTCATTAATATATTTTTCCCATTCAATAATCATATGTTCTCTATCTATATCTACATTAAGCCTCGCACAACATTCTTCCTTAGTTGCTTCTATATAAACTAATTCCGCTCCTATCCCTTCTGCTAGCCTTTCCCTTTTGAACTTATCTGCATATCCTCCAATGATCCAAGCATTATACCATTTACCATATCTAGTTTTTATATTATCTAATAATAAAGTTCTTATGTTTATTACATTAGTTAATAGATTATTAGGTTTATCATATGGACGTTGCATACTTACTGCTTCATATAATTTATCCATATCAATTACTATATCTCCACGTTCCATATTCTCTTTTACAAATGTCTTCTTTCCAGATAAAGGTGGACCATATACTAGATATACTTTCTTTGGTGGTTTATACCCAAACCTATGATGCTCTTTATCATGACAATCATGGCATATTAATTCTATTAGTTCTGGATTCAGACTTATATTATGATCATTAACATTCTCAGTAGTTAATTCTGTTTTATGATGAGCATGTATGTCTATGGGATTAACTATTAACTTTCCACACTTCTCACAAATAACTCCGCCATGTTCCTTACTTCTTTCTAAAATTAAGTTCAACCTAAAGTTTCTCCATTTGCTTGAAGCATAGAATGTTTGTAGTATTGCATATGTAGCCATCTATAATATTCACCTACCAATTCTTTGATTCATCTACTTTCTTTTGATGCTCAAATCTTTCATTCTCTAATCTTAATTTTTCTTTATCTACTTCAACTTTATGTTTAAATTCTGGATTATCTACTTTATTCTTTAATCCTTGAATCCTTAACTTTTGTTCTTCAGTAGCTAGATCCCAATTAGCATTAACCATATCAACATACTGCTTAATAAGTTTGGCTAAAGTATTCATTGCTTTTGATTGAGTATTCATAAGATTTGCTTCTTTATCCCAAGCAAATTGTATTTCATACTCTTCACTCCACATCTTCTCTCCATTAGATGTTTTCTTAAGTTCCTTAGTAGTATCTTCTTTACTTTCAACATGCATTATATTCTGCATATAAATTATTCTAGCTTCTTGTAAACAAATGCTTTTCCATAGCTTTTCAATTGGATCAGGTACATCTAGTTCTTCCATTATGGTTTTAACTGCAAACGGTATTCTTTTGGTGTAATTTCCTATCTTAAAACTATTTATGTTTCCTTTAGGAGCTCCGCCTTTATTCCCAATTGCATTTTTATTACCATATGGTGCGCCGACTTTATTAAACCTCCTTCTCCATTTATCCTGAGTTCTCCAACAATTTATATTATTCTCATTTTCATTTAATAAGGTTGCTATCTCCTTAGATGTTATTCTCCCATTAAATTTTTTGTATATTTCATATGCTTTATCTCTATTTGGACTTCTTGGTCTGCTCATTTTACCACCTTCTTAAACAATAAAAAAATAATACTATCGTTAACTATCTCTGAAATAAGATTTCAAAATATTTTAGAGATAATAATTGAGTTGTTTTCCGTCACTTTTAACCCTAAAATGATATAATTAAAATTTCAAAAATTCTCTATAATTCACTAATACAGCCTAATACATTGATTTTACTAACTTCAAAGGTTACTTTCCATTTTTCTTACAATAGGTAATAACATGGAGGATTACTGATATCATTTTTAAAGCACATATATTAGTAGATGTTTTTTATGTCTTAGTCAAATAAGTACCATTTTATTTTTTACGGATTATATATCTTCATCAGCAATTTTGGCTGCATCTTCTTTCATCTTTTCTTTAATACCCAAATACCTTTTTGTTTCTTCAATTGATTGATGATTTAATGCAATTCTAACTTTTTCTAGATCTCCGCCTGACCTTTCGTATATTCTAGTAGCATAAGTTTTTCTAGGACTATGACCACTAATATGTTTTAATCCAATAATTTTTCCAACTTCAGTAAGTACTGAGCTATATGACTTTTGTTCTATTGGCTCAATACCATTTTTAGATTTATTTGAAGGGAAAGCATAATCTGCTCTTTTTTTACCTTTAACATAATCTCTCAAATATTTTTCTAAGTTATTGCCAATATAGACTTTTCGCTTTTCAGGCTTCTTTCTATTTGGATATCTATTTAAATTAGCAAGCCATTGCTTGTATTGCTTTGATTCTTGTATTAAAAAATATCCATTGTCTAATGAATCTTTTATTTCAGCTATTGTAAGCTCAACTAGATCTTGCATCCTATAGCCTGTTGCTCTGGCTAATATAAATAAAATCAAATTTCTTTCAGCATACTTTTTACTATATTCAATTAATTCTTCTTTAAATCTCTCATACTTGTTTTGTGGTATTGGTGCTGCTGTACCCTTCTCCCAATCTCTTATTCTTTCCATTATTTCACCTGCTTTATCGCTCCTTTGTGTCTTTTATAGCTAGAGTGAGACATTAATTCTCTTATATCGTGTTCACTTAATTTCTCATTTTTCTTCTCATTCTTCATATTCCTGAGTTTATTGTGATTGCTAAAATCATTTTCTTTTAAAACATCTTTTACCCTCATATACTTCCTCCAAAACCACTAAAAAGAGCTGCTATATTATTTACTAATATAACAACTCTTTCGAATTTATCTGACCTTATTTTCATTTACTAATCTTTTAGGTGTATCCCATGTAACAACTGGAGCTATATCTCTATTAATTACAATATCTCCATCAAGTTTGGTCTTATATATGGATCTATTCTTTTTTATGAATGTACTATCTCCCATGAATTTATTGGATTCATAGTTGGTAGCTCTAATTATTTCACGTCTTTCTATTACAGCAATCTTATGCCTATAATTTAAATGACTTAAATTTCTTTGGATGTACTTTCTAACTGCTTCAATATTCTTTTTAAGCTTTTTTGCAATTTGACTTGCATCATACCCATTTAAATACAATTCTTCTATTTGATTTTTATATGTTTTAGCATTCAAAAGTTCCACCACCTTAAAAATGAATATAGTTCACCCAAACCATTAAACTGGACATTCTTCAGTTTTATAAAATTAAAATGAGAAATATTAAATTGTTTTTTGTGTTTATTACTTATTTATGTACCTATATTACCATCATTTGAATTACAAATGTGAGAAATTTTCGAGAAATTTTTACAACAAAAACAGAACAAAAATACGACAAAAATATAACAAAAAAGTGCCAGAAATATGACACTTTTATTCTCATAATCCTTTTGAAATTCTTGTTAACGCTTTGTTTATGCTGTAATTAATTTGCCTCTTAGTTCTATCTAATTCTCTTGCCACTTTATTTTTTTCTTTACCTTGTATATAAATAAGACTTATAACTTTATAATCTTTTTCAGGAAGTAATTTTAATATGTTATCTATCTTTTTATTTTCTAATTCTAATTTTTTTATATCTAATTGTAATTTTTGAATTTCTTCATCATTCTCATTTACTCCGTTTATAATTAAATTTTCTATTTCAATATTCTTATTTTCGATTTTACAAACTCTATCTCTATATAATTCAAATTTATTTTTTATTTCTCCCATTTATATCACCTATCCTTATTTATTTTATGTTATAATTTAGATAGGTTAATTAGAGAACTGACGTTCCAATGTGCATTCTCTAATCAAGGGTGTTCGTCATGAACACTTTTTTTATTTTGCTAAACAACTAATTTCCTATATTCATTTCTTAAATTTTCTTGACTTAATTGAGCATATATTTGAGTTGTGCTTGGAGTGGTATGCCCTAATATTCCTTGCACTCCTTCAATTCTCATTCCACTATTTAATAGCCTTGTAGCTTGAGTACGTCTGAATTTATGGCAATGTACTCTTTCCTCAACTCCTGATCTACTTTTAATTTTACCTAGTATTAATTGCAATGCTCTTACTTTAATGTGATTGTAATTGCCTCTCTCTGATATGAATAAATATTCCGATTCTCCTTGTCTAGTATTTATATATTTTTGCATGTGTAACTTAGCTTTAGTAGAAAAGTAAACTATTCTTTCTTTTTTACCTTTACCATTTACTATGAGGCTTTTTTCTTGCCAATTTATATCATCTAGTTTAATGTTATCTAATTCTGATATACGACAAGCTGTACTGTCCAAAAGTTCAAATAGTGTTTTTTCTCTTTCTGTTTTGCAAGCTTCTCTTAATTTTTCTACATTTTCTGCTTTATAGCCTTGTAAAATTACCCTTGGAACTTTTGTTTGCTTCAATTGAAATGCTGGATTTTTTAAAATGTATTCTTCTGCTTGCAACCATCCAAAGAAACCTTTTAACATGGTTATATATCCGTTAATTGTTGTTGCTTGTTTACCTTCTCCCATAAATGCTAAGAACATTCTTAAGTCCATTGTTGAAATTGTACTACAAGGTTTATTAAAAAATTGATCTAACTTCATTAAAAACAATCTATAATTATCTAATGTCTTTTGGCTTAAACCTTCTAACTTTTTGCAAGCTAGATATATGACCGATTTTTCTTCTATATCACTTGCAATTAAATCAGTACACTTAGTTTGCACCTCATAATCATAAAGCGTTTCATCAATTGTCTTTTTAACTTCTAGTTGTAAAGAGAAATTTTGTTCTAATATAGGCAATAACAATGTTAATTTCCCTAATAACCTTATACTGGCTTCTTCGTTTAGGCTGCTCATTTGTTTTTTCACCCTTTCTTTAACATTATTTATTCCCAAGGTGTCCAATAAGAACACCCTTTTTACATGTTGATATTATATTTCCGATTTTTTGATTACTCATTTGTCTTGCCTCACTTTTAAAAAAATCTTTTACATATGTTGAACTCTTAAAATACTTAAATTTATCGGTATTTCTTTCAATTTGGGGTTTATTATTTTTATTGCGTAAACTTTTAATCATTAAAAGCCCCAAAATTTGAACAATTATAATTGTGGCACATATTATTAATGTTATTTGGATCACTTGACTCATGCTTATTCACTCATTTCTACACTAAATTTAAAAACTACTTAGCAGAGTGTATTATTTTCCATTACTCCCAAACATCTAAATCACCTCACTTGCTTATAGTATTGTTCTGCATACTAAAGATATTTAAAAAACTTATCAGCAATATCTTTTTTTATTAATTGAACTATTACGCCCTGATATGCATTGCTATATTCTGCTTTTATGGTCACTAATAAATTGTTTTCTTTTGCTTTATTAGTAAATTCTTTAAGTTCATCTTGACTATAATGCTCTATAGGTACTGCTATAATATAATCATCTTCTAATGCTGCCTCTACAACTTCAGCAACATTTGTTTTTTCGATAGTTTTATAACAATCTACTGACATTGCTCTACCTCACTTTCATCATTATCTATAATTACAGTTGCTTCTGGAATTATCCCTTTAGCAACTGCTTGCTTTATTTGCTTTTTTATTTTTTCTTTCCGTGTTTCTTCTAACATTGAAAGCTGCTCTGTCATAAATTAAACCTCCCTGCTAATCTTTGAGTATTGCGTAGTATTTTAAATAAAAAATACCGCAAATCTATTCTTATTTATGAATAGTGCGATATTTTTATATGATAATATTAATTTTTTATAACATTGCCATATGTTACTTCAAATAACTGATAATAATAGACACAACTACTGCAACTGCTGCAACTACTATCCCAGTAATGCCAATAACATATGTACGATGTTTTTCTTTCTCTTTTCTCATGAATTCCTCAATATATTCTCTTCCTGAGTCATTAATGGTATACATAGACTTATCTACTGGTGTATCTTTGCCGTAATAAATTTCAACTTTATTACTAATTTCAGATGTATGGTATCTAATACATTCGTTTAATGCATTATAATAACCGCCTTCATTATTTTGAGAAGGTTCTATACTAAGTTCTTTACACAACTCAATAGCTGATTTATCATCTTCGCAAAGAGATTTTAAAACTTTAATCTGTATATCTGTCATAAAAAACACTCCTTAAATATTTTCTCTTTACTAAATAATAACATATCTCCCAATACCGCACTATTCACTTTTCAAAGAACAATTTATATAACTAAATAATTTTTAATTGTTGTCCATTTTTTATATATTCCTCAATTCTTAATTTACCTTTTCTGCAGTACTCTTCATCTTTTTCAACGCAAATATAATTTCTATCTGTATTTATTGCAGCTTCTGCTAATACGCAACTTCCTGCTGTAATATCTAATACGGTACCTCTTTCATTTGTATAAGTCTTAATTAAGTATTCATAAAGCTCTACAGGCTTTTGAGTTGGATGTAATCTTTCATCATTTTTTATAGTTTTATATGGAATATCTATTATTGTAGTTGGAAATCTATCTGTATTTCCTCCCCCACAAGTACCGATTTTAGTTTTCCCGTAATTTGAACCATCCGAACTATGTTTAGTATATTTGTTCATGGGTTTATGTCCTGTAGTCTTTTGTGGGTTGTATACTGGTAATTTCTTATAAAATATAGGTATGTCTATGTGCTGCCTTAACGGCATCCTATTTGCATTTAGAAAATTAGTTTTTTCTTTAGGCTTCCAGATCCACGAGTACCGATAATATTTTTTATTAGCTGTCATTAGTTCTGCAGTAAACATTCCAGCTGACATAAGAGCAATAACTCCATTATCTTTGATTACTCTATTTAATTCTTTGAACATTGATTTTATTGGAATAATCTTATCCCATTCATTCTCTGTCATTTCAAAAGGTAAATCAGAAATAACTAAATCTATTGAATTATCTTTTATTTCTTTTAGAACATTTAAGCAATCATCATTTATTATCTGATTTATCAAATTTTCACCCCCTAGTTAGTGCACAATATCTACAAATTCTGCATTTCTCCTTTACTCCTTTAAAACAAGCTCTTTAGCAAATTTCATTTCAAGTTCATAGCCTAAATTTTCTGCTAGTTCATTGAAAGACGCATTTAGATATGTTTGCAAAATTTCATAATCAATTCGTATATGAAACTTATTACTAATTTCTTTTATAATAATATCTTTTTTCTTTTTACTAAAATGATGAAAAAACATTTGCTTTTGACATACTTTTAAATAGATAATATATTCAATAAATTTCATGTTACATTCTGACTCACATTTTTCTAAAATTTCTTCTATAAACGTTGGAGTTGGATATGCCGAATGAAACCTTTGATATCCTAAGTTCGAATTAAGAACTCTTAATGTTTTTACAAATGTTATATCTATAACTGCTCTTGGAGCTTTCCACAAATAGCTCTTTTCTACATATTTAAGAATACCCAACATACTTAACAGTACTGAACCATATATAATGAATTTAATCACATCCTTTTTCCCCTTCCTCTAATACTTACTTATTTCCCTCCATATTGCATCCGTTTGTGGTATTATGTAATACATTTTTTTAGTCTTTAGAAAAGTATTTATCCAAGTACTCTAAAAATTTGCATTACACTTTCTACAATAGACAAATGAATTATCCTAACAATTCATTTTCTTCTACTTCATTTTCAATTTTATTAGAAATATCAAAGTTTTTGCCATCTTCGTTTCCAAGTTTAAAAGCAAAGAAATGTTTATTATAATCTGCATTAACTTGTATAGATGTAAAGTCACTTGAAAATTCTTCATATTTATCTATTACAATTTGTTCCTTCACCATAACTAATGCCCATTCCTCATTAGATTTAATCTGTTCCTTAAATCTTTCATCTAGTCCTCTTACAAATCCTAAAGCATAGTCAGCTTTTATCCCATCAAAATACTTCCTTCTTTTATCTTGCTTTAGTTTTTTTATTAGCTTATCCCCATTTAAATTTATTGATTTGATGGCATACTTTAACATTATATTGCAAATCATAACATCTTCTTCTTTTCCATAAAAACAAACTTCACGTGTCTTTCCTGCCCTATAAAATAAGAAGCAACCAAAGTTATCTGCAATTACTCTTGATAAATTTGACTTCCAACTTGAACCTCTAAATTTTATTCCAGTTCTATTTTCATCTACTTTTACAGATTCTTTTTTATATTGCTCAACATCTTTCATTGACAATTTATGTTTTATCAAAAGCTTTCGAGCCATCATCATAGCGTTTTGAGCTTCATTTTCATTAGAACTCTTACTTAATGTTAGTAAATTTTGAATCCTAATTATCATATCTCCTTGTTCTGTTACCATATCAATTCCCTCCTTAAATTTACTTCATATTTACATATTCGGTATTAATCTTCATCGACATTTTGTTTATATTCTTCTTGTGTAATTGGGGTAATAAAATCTATAAATCCATTAATTTGTTTTGCCACTAACTTCCTATATATGCTTTCAATTTTTTGCGTTTGATTTGCTGTAGGTTCTTTTTCTACTTCCATACTGCAACAAACATATGCTTTGCCAAAATTTCCATCTTCATCTACTGCAATTTCTAATCGTTCATCTAATTCAAAATAAAAATTTAACTTAATCATTGCTCTGCCTCCTTCACTTTACATATTTAATATTATTTCTTTCCCCTATTAACTGCCCTAAATTCAAATGTGTCGGGATTAAACCAAAGTATAAATGTTTTGCATATCAATCTAATTTGCCATCCTCTCATGTTTCTCACTCTCCATTTTTGTAATATACCAAGCATTAAATATCTCTTCTGGTAACACATAAGTACATGATTGCCATGAAGATATTGTTGGATTATAAAATTTAAGTTTATTCTTCTTTGCAAATATATCAATTTTGTAACTATCATCACTGAACTTGCTAGTAATAACTACATTTTCATCATCAATACTCTTTTCCCAGGCTTCAAGGAACGTATATTCAATTGTTTTGTTTATTTTCTTAATATCCATATTCCCACCTTATTTTCTACAAGAGGATTACTCCCCTTGTATTTTTATTTGCAGCAACCTTAACATTAGCAATTTGTAATCCCTACTAATGTGCCACCTAGTCCTGCAAGTATATTAATTCACTATTTCTTTTAATCTTTCATAAAAAGCTTTTGTTTCATCCTCTGAAAAACCTTCTGTATATTCTTTAAAAATTGCTTTCAGAGTTTTATCAGGTTCTTCAAAATATGCCTTAACAACTTTATCTATAATCTCACCATTTTTATCCATTGATTTTATCCCCTTATAACGTCCAAGCAACCAAATCTTTGAAATTGTCCTAACCACGCAAGCTTGGTTGTAGTTGTTTGTCCATTTCTATTTTTAGCTGTAATTACTTCAGCAATATTCTTATCTTCTGTTTCCTTGTTGTAATATTCATCCCTATAAAGAAACTGTATTACATCTGCATCCTGTTCTATAGATCCTGATTCTCTTAAATCAGATAATGTTGGTCTGTGGTCTGCTCTTTGCTCTGGTGCTCTTGATAGTTGTGATAATGCAATCATAGTAATATCTAATTCCTTTGCTAATGCCTTAAGTTCCCTTGAAATATGTGAGACCTCTTGTTCTCTACTTGTTGTTTTCAATGTTGTTCTTATAAGTTGCAAGTAATCTATAATTACAAGATCTAGTCCACTTTGTATTTTTAACTTTCTACATCTAGCTTTTATATCACTTAAAAGTGTTGTTGTATCATCTAATACCAATTTTCTTGTCATTATCTCATTAGCTCCAATAGCAATTTTTTCAAATTCATCAATATCTAATTGACCAGTTCTAACCTTGCCGAAATCTACCAAGCATTGAGCTGATAAAAGTCTATCCGTTAATTGCTCTTTAGACATTTCAAGAGAAAAAATTGCTACACTTGCATCCTTTGAAGCTACTTGTCCTAAATTTAATGCAAAAGCTGTCTTCCCCATCGATGGCCTTGCTGCTATTATTATTAAATCTTTTTTTATAAGTCCACATGTTATTTTGTCTATATCTGAAAAACCTGTTGATAATCCAATAAGTTTCCCACCATTTCTATATCTTTCTTCTAATGCTCTAAGTGTTTCTTCCATTGCTTTATCTATCTTTACAACATCATTTGTATTTTGATTACTTGATATTTCATACAAATTATTTTCAGTTTTATCAATAATGCTTTTTATGTCTTCTTCATAAGCACTTTCCAAGAGAAATCTGCTTGCTTTAATCAATTTTCTCCTATTTGATTTTTCTTTAACTATATCTGCATATGTTTTAACATTAACAATTTCAAAATATGATGTTGCTAATTCTGTTATATATGTTACTCCGCCACATTCATCAAGTAAGCTTTTCTTTCTTATTTCTTCTAAAACTGTAACTAGATCTATTCCTATTCCTCTGTTAAAAAGTGATTTTACTATCTCGTAGATTTTCTTGTGTTTACTAACATAAAAATCATCTAGTAATAAAAATTCAATATCTAGCAATTTATCTGAATTATTTATTATGCAACCTAAAACTGCTTGCTCTGCATCAATACTATTAGGCAATATTCTATTTAAATTCTCCATATCACAACGCTCCAAACTTTGATTTATCTATTTTTATTGTTTTTGGTTCAGCATTATTTTTATTTATATCTATAACTGGAGCTAATTTATAATTATCATCAAGGTAATCTTCAAATCTCCCATTAAAGAATGTTGATCCATTAAGAATAAATTGCATATCTTTTCCTTGAACTTCCGTTGCATATCTTTCAACACACCTTGTTATCTGCTCCTTACCATACTTATCTAAAATCTTAGGTATTTTTTTAATAGCTTGAGACTTTCCTCTTTTGTTAGGATATATACTCCAAATATCTTGTGCATCATTTGCACTATATATATTATGGTAGATGGATATAGTAGATGGATTTTTCGTTCGGGATTTAAATCCGTTTGATTCGGATTTATTTCCGTTTAGTTCGGATTTATTTCCGACCCTTTTCGTTCCGGGATTCAATCCGTTTAATTCGGATTCATTTCCGAACACCTCGGATTTATTTCCGACCTCTTTTTTTTCATTTATTCCCTCTTGAATCTTCTCCTTTTCAATGTCTATATTTTCATCTGAAATTAATTCAATATAATTATCTCCAAGTGAATAGTAGCTCCATACTCCACCTTGTTTTAATGTTCTATGCTTTAATACGCCTTTATTCGCAAGTCCTTTAAGTCTCCTGTATACAGTATCCTTTTTAAATTTAAAAATTGGATATTCCTCAATAACAGCTTCATATTTAACCCAATAAAATACTTCATTATCAAATATTTTCTTAGTTATTTTCTTACTATCCTTAAAATCAACAAACCATCTTAATATTGCTAAATCCTTATCATCCAAATCCATTTCAATAGCTCTCGCTTGACTAAAGCCTAAATGAGTAAATTTCATAAAGAACCTCCTTCTTTACTTTTAATTCTTAAACCATAAGTACGTATCAAAAGTAATCTTAAATGCCGCTTTTGGTTCTATTTTCCCACCAGCATAATGTATTTCTTCAACCCTTTTAAATTGATTAGGATCGGAGTCTTGAAATATTATTTTACATACATTTCTTTGACCTTCTAAATAAAATTCAAGTGTCCTATAATTAATTGCAAATTCTTTTATATTTAACATTGCACTAAATTTGAAATCATCAATTACAAGTTTTACTTTTTCATGACTATTCATTAATTTTTTTAATTCTTCTAACCTTGATTCAAAAGAATTTAATTCGCTTTCAGACTTCTTTTTAACTTTAGGTAAATACAATTCAGCAAATGTTTTTTTATCATTGTCACTTTCAACAGGTTGTTTAATTCCATTAATCAAAATTTCAACCTCTTCTTTAGATTCTTTAGGATCTAAAGCTTTAATTTCTTCATGAATAATTTCCTGCTCTGCTTCTGATAAACTACTTAATGTATGGGCTTGAGTTAATGTTATTTCTTCTTTATCAAGCTTTTCTTTTAGATCTGGAATTAAATCCTTATCTACTTTTTGATAACGACCTACTTGTACACCTGAAAGATTCATATCCTGCCCTATTATGTCCCTAAGTTTTCCCTTAGGTAATTCTTCGCCATTAGCTTTCTTTTGCTCATATACAGCCTTAAGACGTTTAATTCCTTCCATTTTTTCTGTGGGTAATAATTCTCTTTGTGCAACATTTGCCTGTATAAGCATTATCTCTGCATCTAAATCATTAATTTCTTTAACTTTACATGGTAATGTTTTATATCCTAATAACTTTGTTGCATGAAGTCTTCTTTCACCTGAAATAACCTCATAAGTACCATTTGATAGCTTTCTAACTACTAAATTATGCATTAATCCATTTTCTTTAATCGATTCTGCAAGCTCTTCTATTTCTCTAATTCCATAAAAATTATTTTGTGAAGGAACTAAAAGATTAATATCTAGTTCCTGTGTAAATCCTTGTTTTTCTACTCCATTTATCCTATCAGCTATCCCCTTTATATAAGACATTGCTTCATTTCCTCCACAAAACTTTTATAATCCTTAGATGCATTTGCCTTTGCATTAAAATAAATCACTGGAGTAGTATTAAAGGTACTTTTAATTACAGCCACATTATCTCTTATGCTTTGTTTAAATACCATATCTCCTAATTCATCTCTAAGTTCTTGTTTGATTTCTCTGTTAATTGTTGTAGCTCTATCCATTGTTATCAAAATACCTAACATTTTTAATTTATCATTAAATTCTTCTTTCACTCCTTGAATACTACTCATTAAATATTCAAAACCATCAAGTGCAAATTTATCTATCTTTAAAGGCACAATAACATAATCACTAGCAGCCAATGCATTAATAGACAACATTCCTAAACTAGGAGGACAATCAATTAAGATATACTCAAATGAATCTTCATTCTTACTATTGAGCCATTTCTTAAGCCTTGTTTCTCTAGCTTTCTTCGTATCTGCAAGTATTTCAGCTTCACTCATAATAAGATTTATGTTTGCTGGAACAATCCAAAGATTTTCATATATTGTCCCTTGTATTTTGATATCTTCACCTGTAAGCAATTCATATGTTCCTTTGGTACTAGGATTATACATATTTAAGTACTTGGTAGAATTACTTTGTGGATCTAAGTCCATTATTAATACTTTATGACCTTGTTTCCCTAACTCTGCTGCAACATTTACACATGAAGTTGTTTTTGCAACTCCACCTTTTATATTTAAAAAACTTATAACTTTCATATCTTTACATCTCCAATCAAATAATTTATAATGGAGATACGGATGGCAGTCCGTATCTCAAACATACTTGAACCTTTATGTAAGGTTCTTTTTTATTCCTCAACATTTAAATATTCCTCTAAATATTTATCATCATCTTTCCCAAATACTCTTTTCATATTTAAGAAAATAGAATTTAGTGCCTTATATCTTATTAATGATTCCTTTAACATTTGTTTTGCTTTTGGAAGTGTTACCTTTATTAGTGGATTTTCGTCTCTAGCCCTATCACAACCAAAAAAATTTATTTCATATTGAGTTTCATGAAGCTTGAACCAGCTTTTCTTCTTCCAATTTTCTAGCCCATCAATTGCCTTTTTGATTGTTTTAATTTCATTAATGGAATCATTATAGATATCTGCAAATCTTAATATAAATTCATAGCCATAGTCTTCATTAAATTTTTTTATTGCATCATAATCTTTTGAAATACCTTTCCCTCCACAAAACTCTTCAAACTCTTGCACTATTTCTCCCCCTTACATAAATTACATTTTTTATACTCTCCACAACAAACTTTAATTAAGTGCTCTTTTCTAAAATGTTTATCAACAATTTTGCTACGTAATTTATGGCTATTGTGGATAAAGTGTGGGCATTTAATTTTGCACATTCTCATTTCCTCCTTCTATTTCTTTAAACTCTAACCCTACATAGTCATAAAATAGTTTTGGGCTTATATGATAAGTCCACATACTTGACATTTTAATAGCTGTTCCAAATGGTAATAATCCTCGTTGTAATCCTATCCTTACAAACTGTTGAGATTTACCCATTATTACAGCTGCTTTTTCTACTTTTATATTCCCAACCATTTTGTAATCACTCCTTAATCTATTTTGCAAACTTTAAAGCCATAATAGCTTCAACAACATCATCCAATTCCTTCATTATCTGATTCCATTGAGGTCTTTCGGAATCATCTATGATTCCATCGCACGTAATTTGAATCATCAAGTCCTTACACTTAATAAAATCTGTAACTTCTTTTTGAAGTTTTAATATGGCAATTGGAAGTTCTTTTATTTCAATATTAGGTAAATATTTTTGACCAATTTCGGCACTTGTTTTTAAATGTTGATATGCTAAATATTGTGTATCATAAATTTCAATCATCTTTATAACAATACGATCTGGTGGAGTTCTTCTATCTCCTTCGTAGGCTCTTAAGCTATCAACAGATATATCTAGTAGTTCTGATGATTTTTCTTGAGTTAAACCTGTTGACTCTCTCGCTATTTGGTAAATATTTCTGTATTCTTGTACCATTTATTTTCCTCCTTATTAGTATTAAAATATAAATGTAGTTTGCTATTTGTGAACAACCTTTTTAAAAAAAAGATCATCAATTGATACCTTTAATAACACTGATATTCTTTTTGCATTATAGAGAGAAATTCCTCTTTTACCATTCTCAATCATATTGTATGTACTAACAGCTATTTTAAGCTGTTTTGCCATCTCTTGTTGAGTTAATCCGGCTTTTTCTCTGTATTGTTTTATCAAATTGTTCATATATCATCCTCCTTGTTTGCACATTGTGAACTTATACTTTTATTATAATGTCACAATATGTGAATGTCAATATTTTTTTCACATTTTGTGAAAAAGAAATCTAAATTAATTATTTATGATAAAATATAATTAGTAATATTCACTATTTGTGAAATGGAGGTTTAACTGTGAATTTAGGTGAAAGATTAAAAAAATTAAGATTAGAAAAAGGAGTTTCTCAAACAGATCTTGCTAAACAATTTAATATTGCAAGAAGCACACTTTCACAATATGAATCAAATCAAAGAACCCCCAGTGATGAAATTAAAATTAAGCTTTCAGAATACTTTAATGTTTCAACTGATTATTTATTAGGGAAAACAGATATAAAAAACTATACAGAAGATCCTAATATCACTATTGCACTTCATAGCGATACTGATTATGATGATCTTCCTGAAGAAGCTATAAAAGAGATTAATGGGTTTGTTGAATATATTAAACAAAAATATAAAAAATAGATTTTTAAATACGGTGTTCTTCACGAACACCTATATTTTTAAATATATACTGTAATAATTTATCATAATATGAAATAATTAATTTGACTTAAGGAGGATTTATAATGGAAATCAAAGAAAAACTTTATACATTGTCAGAGAGAATAGAAAAAATAATAGATCAAATTAAAACAGAAGAAGGAACAAAACAATCATTAATATTACCTTTTTTTCAAATATTGGGGTATGATGTTTTTAATCCTTTAGAATTTTGTCCTGAATTTGATGCAGACTATGGTATAAAAAAAGGTGAAAAGGTGGATTATGCTATTATAATAGATAATGAACCTATAATCTTGGTTGAAGCTAAAGCATGTAATGATAATCTAGACAAGCATGGAGCTCAATTATTTAGATATTTTAATTCATCAAAAGCTAAGTTTGGAGTTTTAACTAATGGCGTTAAATATCGTTTTTTTACTGATTTAGATGAGACAAATAAAATGGATCAAAAACCTTTCTTTGAAATTGATTTGTTAAATCTTAATGATACTCAAATTTCATATTTGAAAAATTTTGAAAGAGATTCTTTAGACGTCAATTCTATATTAAGCACAGCTGAAGAACTTAAATATTCTAATTTAATAAAGGACTTCTTAAAACAGCAACTTACTTCACCATCAGAAGATTTTGCTAATTACATTTTAAGCCATATATATGAAGGCAGAAAAACTGCTACTGTAGTAGAAAAGTTTCTACCTATTGTTAAAAGAGCCTATGGTCAATTGATAACTGAAACTTTGAGTACTAAATTTGCTGAAACACTTAAAGGTGATTCTAAGTTAAATAATGATAGCGATGATATTAAAGAAGAAATTGCAATAGATACAAATAAAATTGTTACTACTGCTGATGAATTTGAAAGCTTTGCAATAATTAAATCAATTTTAAGAACAACTATTGACCCAAATGACATTACATACAAAGATACTGAAACTTATTTTGGTATCTTATATAAAAATAATACAAGAAAATGGATATGTAGATTATATCTAGGTACAAAAAAATCTATCGTTTTACCAACCAATGAAAAAGGACAAGAGAGATATTATATAGATACACTAAATGATTTGTATTCTTATGAAGAACAATTACGAAATATTGTACTAAATTTTGCTTAATAAAATTTTATTATAGGAATAAGGTGTTCATAACGAACACCTTATTATTTTATATCGATTTGACGAACATACATTCTGTATATTATAATAATATCAGAAATACTGATAATGGTGGTGAAAGACTTATGAGGAAATTAATCAAAATTTTTGAAATAATTGAAAAAGAAAATATAAATATTGAGGAAACTACAATACGTTATAATGACAATAAAGGAATTTATATAAATATTCGTGGTATTCCTCCAACTATATTAATAGATAAATCAATTATCAATTATAGGTGTAAATATGCATCTATAATAAGCGAAGAATTAGGGCATCATTTCACTACATTAGGAAATTTGCCTCAGAAGTCTAAATCTTATTCTGAAAAACTTCAAAAAAACAAAAAGGAAAACAGGGCAAAATCATGGGCTGCTAATTTTCTAATAAGTGACGAAGATTTTGTACAAGCATTATATAATTGCATATCTACGCCTTATGATATGTGTGATTGCTTTAATGTGACTAACGAAATTCTAGAATATAAAATCTTATCTATAATCCATGATGAAGTTAAATATAACAATATAAAAAATAATTTTAGAGAAAAGGAAATCCCTTATGAAACTTGTTGTATTTAGACTAAATGTTATGGTCTAAAATAATTACTTTAACTCAATTTAATTACTTAATTAAATATATGTAATATTATAATAGTAAGATAAAGAAAGGATTTGATTATGCTAATGAGAAACCCTAATGGATATGGAAGTGTTTATAAACTTAAAGGAAAAAGGAGAAAGCCTTTTATTGCTCGACAAACAATTGGTTGGGATGATAATGGAAAACAATTATATAGGACTATAGGATACTATGAGAGTAGCAAAGATGCTATTGCTGCCCTGGCAGATTTCAATAGGAATCCTTATTCAATTGAAGTTAGTACAATTACTTTCTCAGAAGTATTTGAGAAATGGAAAGAAAATAAATTTGAAGGTATAAGTAGATCTGCTATTAATGGATATAATGCATCTTATAAACTATCTGAAAGATTACATTCTATGAAATTTGTTGATATTAAAACAATGCATATGCAAGATATAATAACTAACTGTAATAAAGGACATGGGACTCTTAGAAAAATAAAAAGTTTATACAATCAACTTTTCAAATATGCCATGGAAAATGACATAGTATCAAAAGATTACTCTGACTATGTTGATATTGGTAAAAATACAGAAGGATCTTCTAGAAAGCCTTTCTCATCAGATGAAATAAAAAGATTGTTTGAAGTTGAAAAAGAAATTCCATTTGTAGATACAATTTTAATAATGATTTATACAGGTCTAAGAGTCGGTGAATTGCTGTTAATAAAGAGTTCTGATATAGATTTTGATAATAGAACTATAAAAGGCGGTATTAAGACTGATGCAGGTAAAGACAGGATTATACCTATTAACCCTAAAATCTTTAATATGGTGGCTAATAGAGCTAATAGAGGGTATGAATATTTAGTAACTAACTTTAAAGATGAGCAAATGCTATATGATAATTATTATAGAGAAAAATTCTTGCCTATAATGGAACAACTGGGAATGTCTCATAAGCCACATGATGCTAGACATACATTTGCTACTTTGTTGAATAATGCCGAAGCAAATTCAACTTCTATAAAAAAATTAATTGGTCATAATAGCTTCATAACTACTGAAAAAATTTATACTCATAAAGACATTGAAGAGCTTCGAAAAGCTATCGAATTAATATAATAATTTGTTAGTTGTGTGTTAGTTATGTGTTAGTTATAGGTAAAAAATAATGTGTTTTCATAAGATTTTATATATAAGAAAACCCTGCAAACACTGTGTTTGTAGGGTTTCTGTAACTCCAAATATTATCTCTTTGAGAATTGAGGAGCTCTTCTTGCTTTTTTAAGACCGTATTTCTTTCTTTCCTTCATTCTTGGATCTCTTGTTAAGAAACCTGCCTTCTTTAATTCTGATTTTAAAGCTTCATCAGATTTAACTAATGCTCTAGTTATACCATGTCTAATAGCTCCTGCTTGACCTGTAAATCCACCACCGTGAACATTTACTAATACGTCAAACTTATCCTTAGTTCCAGTTAAAACTAATGGTTGATTTACGATAACTCTTAATGTTTCTAAACCAAAAAAGTTTTCAATTTCTCTTTTATTTATAGTAACCTTACCATTTCCTGGTACAAGTCTTACTCTTGCAACTGATTTCTTTCTTCTTCCAGTTCCCATGTATTGAACTTTTGCCATTTCTTATTCCTCCTCCCGAGACGGTATTAATACTTTAATTCAAGTACTTCTGGTTGTTGAGCTGCATGATTATGTTCAGCACCTCTATATACATTTAATTTCTTTAACATTTGTCTTCCTAAAACACCAGTTGGAAGCATTCTTCTTACTGCTTCCTCAAAAGCGAATTCAGGCTTCTTATCTAATACTACTCTATAAGGAGTTTCCTTTAATCCGCCTGGATAAAGACTATGCTTTCTTAATAATTTTTGATCTAATTTCTTACCAGTTAATACAACCTTTTCTGCGTTAATAACAATAACAAAATCTCCGCAGTCAACATTAGGTGTAAATGTTGGCTTGTTTTTACCTCTTAAAATTGAAGCAACTTGGCTAGCAACTCTACCTAGTGGCTTACCAGCAGCATCAACTACATACCATTTTCTTTGAACTTCACTTGCTTTAGCAATGTATGATTTCATCTGTTTCCCTCCCTGAACTTACATTAATACTTTACTTCTTTGAAGTAAATTTGTTTATGTCAAGACCCGGGGCTAGTGGATCTTATATACATAAATGTTTTAACAAACAAACTAATTATAATACACGCATACGGGCGTGTCAACATTTTTTTGCCATTTAATAAAAAACTTTTTCTAATATTAAACCATTTGGGGGAACACACATACCTGCTTGTTTTCTATTCCTCTCTTTTATTATATTTTCCATATCTTCAGCCTTTAATTTTCCATTACCAACCTTTATTAAGGTTCCTACTATTATTCTCACCATATTATATAAAAAACCATCAGCAGTTATAAATATTTTTATCCTATGACCTTTTTGTTCTATATAAAGTTCTTGAATAGTTCTTGTAGTTGTCTTTATAGAGCTTCCTGGAGACATAAATGCCTTAAAATCATGAGTTCCAATAAAATATTTACAAGCTTCCCTCATTTCATCAACGTTTAAATTATATTTACAATGATACAAATATTGATGTCCTAAGGATAATCTTTCATATCTATTAATAATGGTATATGAATATGTCTTTCCCTTTGAAGAATATCTAGCGTGAAAATCTTCTTCTACTTCTTCTGATTTTATAATAGATACATCCTCTGGTAATCTTGTATTTATAGCTTCACGGAACTTCTCCCCTGGTATTGTACTATTTGTAAAAAAGTTTGCAACCATGTCCCGTGCATGAACACCAGCATCAGTTCTAGAGCTTCCATTAATCATTGTCTCTTCACCTGTTGCCTTAAAGATTGCCATTTCTATTTCCTTCTGAACAGTCCTTCCCTTAGGTTGTCTTTGCCAGCCAGAAAAGTTACTCCCATCAAATTCAATTATTAATTTTATATTTCTCATTTATATCCTCTAATCTTAATTAAAAACAAATCTAACTAGTAGACACCATGCACATAGAATTGCAAACACAATAGAAGCAACTACATCCTTAGACGAAAAACTCAATACTTTCATTCTAGTTCTTCCAGATCCACCTCTATATCCTCTTGCCTCCATGGCCATAGCTAATTCATCAGCTCTTCTAAAAGAACTTATGAATAAAGGTACTAAAAGTGGTACTAAACTCTTAGCCTTCTTCATAAGCCCGCCTGACTCAAAATCAGCGCCTCTAGCCTTTTGTGCTTTCATTATCTTATCGGTTTCATCTACTAATGTTGGAATAAATCTTAATGCTATTGTCATCATCATCGCTAATTCATGAGCTATTTCCTTTCCAATTGGCTTGAGTAATTTTTCAATACCATCTGTCAATTCAATAGGTGAAGTAGTTAATGTCAATAAAGATGTTCCTACTATTAGCAGTACTAATCTTATAGCCATAAAAGCTGCAACTCTTAGGCCTTCAGGATAAACCTTTAAAAAACCTATGCTAAAAATTTCTGTTCCTTCTGGACCTCTACCCATAAATATATTTAAAACTGCAGTTAATGCCACCAATAAAAAGATTGGTTTTAATCCATTAAAAATAAATCTAAATGGAATCTTAGCTATTAATATAACTGCAAATAAAAATGCAACAATGACAGTATATCCAATAAATTTATTAATAATGAATAGACATGCAATAAAAAGCATGGATATTAAAATTTTTGTTCTAGGATCTAATTTATGAATAAAAGATTCCCCTGGCAAATATTGCCCTATAGTAATATTCTTCAACATAACTTGCCTATTCCTCCTCTATCTTATTTGTCTTTAGAATAGACAAAAGTTCTTTCTTTGCATCGTCTATTGTAAATATATTATCTGATATATTAAATCCTTTTTTTCTTAATTCTCTAACTAAATAGGTAACTTGTGGTACACCAAGCCCGATCTTCTCTAATGTTTCAACTTCTTTAAACACCTCAGCTGGAGTCCCTTGCAATGCAACCTTACCATCGTTCATAACAATAATTCTTTCTGCAATGTTTGCAACATCTTCCATGCTATGACTAACTATTATTATGGTCATATTATAATCCTTATGTAATTTACTTATTTGAGCTAATATGTCATCTCTACCTTTAGGATCTAATCCAGCTGTAGGCTCATCTAATATTAATGTTGTTGGTTGCATTGCTATAACACCAGCAATAGCAACTCTTCGCTTTTGTCCACCGCTCAAGTCAAATGGTGACTTATCCTTATAAGTTTCATAATCTAGTCCAACCATTTCCATAGATTTAATTACTCTATTGCGAATTTCATCTTCTGAGAGACCTAAATTCCTAGGGCCAAATTCAATATCTTTTGCTATGTTTTCTTCAAAAAGTTGGTATTCTGGGTATTGAAATACTAAACCAACCTTCTTACGTATATTAGTTAATTTTGCATTTTTATCTGTAATATCTACTCCATCAACAACTATTTTCCCACTCGTAGCTTCCAATAATCCATTAAAGTGTTGAATTAAAGTTGACTTACCAGAACCAGTATGCCCAATTAAAGCTAAGAATTCCCCATCTGCTATATCTAATGATATATTATCTAATGCAACTTTTTCAAATGGACTTTTAGGCATATATACATGTGTTAAATTCTCTATTTTAATTGACATAACTCATTCACCATCTCATCTACATTTAATATTTTTTCATTGATATTTATTCCTGACTTCTTTAATTCATAAGCCAATTCAGTAACTTGTGGAACATCTAATCCAATCTTTTTCATACGATCAACTTGTGGAAATATTTCTCTTGGTGTCCCTTCCATTTTAACGCTTCCACCATCCATTACTATAATCCTATCTGCTTGAGCTGCTTCATCCATATAATGGGTTATTAATACTACCGTCATTCCATGGTTTTTATTTAGATCTTTAATGTTTTTTAGCACATCTCTTCTTCCAGATGGATCTAGCATTGCTGTTGGTTCATCAAAAATTATACATTGAGGTTCTATTGCAAGTATTCCTGCTATTGCAATTCTTTGCTTTTGTCCACCCGATAAAAGGTGTGGCGCATGTCTCTTATACTTTGTCATACCTACCTTTTCTAAACTGTCATCAACTCTTTTGCGTATTTCTAATGGTTCAACACCTAAATTTTCAGGACCAAAAGCCACATCTTCTTCAACTATTGTTGCAACTAACTGATTATCAGGATTTTGAAAAACCATTCCTGCTCTGGATCTAATATTCCAAACATTTTCTGGATTACTTGTATCAAGACCATCTACTACAACTGTACCTTCTGTTGGGACAACTAATGCATTCATATGCTTAGCTATTGTTGATTTGCCCGAACCATTATGACCTAGTATAACTAAAAATTCACCTTTTTTTACTTCTAAATCAACACTTTTTACAGCATATCTTTCTTCATTAATTCCTTCTGAATTTTTTATGTATTTAAAAGATACATTTTCGCATTTTATCATTGTATCATCCATGGTATACCTCCATAATTTATTCCTAATTTCATATAATTTATTATTAATATATTATACAAATGTCTTATAATCTTATCTATAATTCTATATAAACTACAATTACTAGTTTTATTATATCTGAAAATCTTATTTATTCAATAAATAGTGTGTATTTTTATAATAATTCTAAAAAACTGCTCTATAATATATTAATTTTATTATTTAATTTTTTATGTTAAAATGGGGATTAAGTCTAAACTTAATCCCCTTGATATTATACTAATTCAAGTATTACTATCTCAGCTCCGTCCCCTCTTCTAGGACCTTTTTTAATTATTCTTGTGTATCCGCCATTTCTTTCAGCGTACTTTGGAGCTACATTATCAAATAAATTCTTAACAACTAATTCTTCTTGAACATAAGATAATACTTGTCTTCTAGCATGAAGATCTCCTCTTTTTCCAAGAGTAATCATTTTTTCTGCTATTGATCTAGTTTCTTTAGCTCTTGTATCAGTTGTTTCGATTTTACCATGTTTTAATAGACTAGTAACAAGATTTCTTAGCATAGCTCTTCTTTGGTCTGTAGGAAGACCTAATTTACGATGACTTGCCATTGGATTTACCTCCTTACTCCTCACTTAAAGTTAGACATAAACCTAACTCTTTAAGCTTTCTTTCAACTTCTTCTAAAGATTTCTTTCCTAGATTTCTTACCTTCATCATATCGTCCATGGACTTTGTGGCAAGTTCTTGAACTGTATTAATTCCAGCTCTCTTTAAACAGTTGTATGATCTAACTGATAAATCAAGTTCCTCTACAGTCATTTCTAGTACTTTTTCTTTCTTATCATCTTCTTTTTCTATCATTATTTCAACATCGTTAGTATTATCTGTCAATGACATAAATAACTTAAAATGTTCAATAAGTATTTTTGCTGATAAACTGATAGCTTCATCTATTTTTATAGTACCATCAGTCCAAATTTCTAAAGTTAATTTATCATAATCAGTAATTTGACCAACTCTTGTATTATCAACAGTAAAATTAACTCTTTTTACTGGTGTATAAATAGAATCAACTGCAATTGATGAAATTGGTAATTCATCACTCTTATTTTTGTTTTGAGTAACGTACCCTCTTCCCTTATTAACTGTCAATTCCATATAAAGTCTTCCATCGTTGTCTAAAGTTGCAATATGTAAATTCTTATTAACAACTTCAACATCTCCATCAGTCTTTATATCTGCTCCAGTAACTTCACCCGGTCCCTTAGCATCAATATAAATAACCTTTGGACCTTCACCATTCATTTTTAAAGCTAATGATTTGACATTAAGAATTAATTCAGTAACATCTTCTTTAACTCCTTGAACAGTAGAAAACTCATGAAGAACTCCGTCGATTTTAACAGAAGTTGCAGCTGCTCCTGGAAGAGATGATAATAATATTCTTCTTAAGGCATTCCCTAATGTAATACCATATCCTCTTTCAAGTGGCTCAACAACATATTTACCATACGTACCATCTTCATTAGCTTCTATACATTCTATTATTGGCTTTTCGATTTCTAACATTGACAAACCCTCCTTATTTTATAAATGGCAACCTTATTATGAGGGCAACTGATTCTATATTTGCATATATTGTGATAAATTTCTCTAACAAATATAAATATATTATTTACTGTATAACTCAACAATAAGTGTTTCGTTAACAGGCACATCTATATCTTCTCTTGATGGCTCTGCAACTACTTTTCCTTCATAGTTATCAACATTAGCTTCCAACCATTTTGGTAAAGTTTTTGGATTTTCTGCAAAAGTTTTAAACTTTTCACTTGATCTGCTCTTTTCACATACAGTAATTACATCATTAACTGAAACATTGTATGAACAAATGTCAACTTTCTTGCCATTCACTAAGAAATGTCCATGAGTTACTAATTGTCTAGCTTCATTTCTTGATGCACCGTAACCTAATCTATAAACTACGTTATCAAGTCTCATTTCTAATAATTTAAGTAAGTTTTCACCTGTAATACCTTTAATATGGTCAGCTTTTTCATAATATGTTCTGAATTGGCCTTCTAATATGCCATAAATTCTTCTTGCTTTTTGCTTTTCTCTTAATTGAACTCCATAGTCTGAAATCTTCTTTTTATTTGCTCCATGTTGTCCTGGTGCATAGCTTCTTCTTACAAAAGCACATTTATCTGTAAAACATCTATCACCTTTAAGGAAAAGTTTCATACCTTCTCTTCTACATAATCTACATGTAGCGCCAGTATATCTTGCCATTAAAATTACACCTCCTATTTACAGTTATAATTAGACTCTTCTTCTCTTTGGTGGTCTACAACCATTATGTGGTATTGGAGTAACATCTTTAATTAAAGTTACTTCTAGTCCTGCTGCTTGTAAGGATCTTATAGCTGCTTCTCTTCCTGAACCAGGTCCCTTAACATAAACTTCTATACTCTTTAAACCATGTTCCATTGCTACTCTAGCTGCAGTTTCTGCTGCTGCTTGAGCTGCATATGGTGTACTCTTTCTTGATCCTCTAAATCCTAGTGCTCCTGCACTTGACCATGATAAAGCATTTCCTACTGCATCTGTTAAAGTAACTATTGAATTATTAAAAGTTGACTTAATGTGTGCAGCACCATGCTCAACATTTTTTCTTTCTTTTTTTCTTCTAGTCTTTTTAACTTTTTGAGCTGCCATTATCTTCCCTCCTTACTATTTCTTCTTATTAGCTATTGTTTTCTTAGGACCTTTTCTAGTTCTAGCATTAGTTTTAGTTTTTTGTCCTCTTACTGGAAGACCTCTTCTATGTCTAATTCCTCTGTATGATCCTATTTCTACTAGTCTCTTGATATTTAAAGCGACGTCTCTTCTTAAGTCACCTTCAACCATTAAATTCTTGTTGATATAAGTTCTGATTTCATTAACTTCTTCTTCTGATAAATCCTTAACTCTTGTATCTGGATTAACTCCTGTTACAGTTAAGATTTTTTGTGAAGTTGCTAAGCCTATCCCATATATATATGTTAAACCTATTTCAACTCTTTTTTCTCTTGGTAGGTCAATACCTGATATTCTTGCCATTAAAATTTACACCTCCTGATAATTGAAATGTATAAAGTTGATTTAATATTTATAATAAAATTCTAGGTCAATAGAGAATTTCCATTGTCAGCCGCCCTAAAATTTATTTTTGATTAATTAAACGACTATATAATCATATTTGACTTTTGCTGAAATGTCAATATTATTTACATTTATTTTAATGTAAATAATATTGTAACTTGATCATTAGCCTTGTTTTTGCTTGTGCTTAGGATTTTCACAGATTACCATGACTTTCCCTTTTCTTCTTATTACTTTGCACTTTTCACAAATAGGCTTAACTGATGGTCTTACTTTCATAGCTAACCCTCCTCATATTACTTTTGTGATAGATATTAAATCTAGCATATCTACCTATTTAGCTCTCCATGTAATTCTACCTCTTGTTAAATCATAAGGAGAAAGCTCTACTGTAACTTTATCTCCTGGTAAAATTCTTATGAAGTTCATTCTTAATTTACCTGATATATGTGCTAGAATCTTATGCCCACTTTCAAGTTCAACTTGAAACATAGCATTTGGTAATGACTCTAGGACTGTACCTTGCATTTCTATAACGTCATCTTTTGACATAAGGTAATCAACCCTCCTTAACAATGCATCTAAACTTTAGAAATCTCTTAATTTTTAAATCAGTACTCTTATCGCATGATTGTATTGATGATAATAATTTATCATCTATATCTTCTAAAATACTTAAGTGTTTAATCTTTTTCTTCTTAGGCATATTAATTAATTTTGTATTTCCATTAGCTAGTAATACATAATTATCATCTATCTGCCTAACAACAACATATAAGTGATCTATATCTCTTCCTGCTTTTGAAAGTACTACTTTTCCAATCAAGTCATTGTTTTGCAAATTTTTCACCTCTATGATTACCTTAGTATAAATCACATCACCATTACGGTATTATGCAAATTTATAACTAAGCAACACTCTTTTTTTCTACTTAATCAGTGTTAATATTTCAGGTCCATCCGATAAAATTGCAACTGTATTTTCATAGTGTGCTGATAAAGAATTATCAGCTGTCACAACTGTCCATCCATCTTTTAATGTTCTAACTTTATGAGTACCTGCATTAACCATAGGTTCTATTGCTAATACCATGCCGTTAAGTAATTTCGGACCTCTACCAGCTTTCCCAAAATTAGGTACATTGGGTTCTTCATGGACTTTTCGTCCAATTCCATGACCTACAAAATCTCTTACAATAGAGAAACCTGCTGCTTCTACGTAGCTTTGTATCCCATATGATATATCAGTTAATTTATTTCCTTCTTTGGCAAACTTTATACCTTGAAAAAAACTTTCTCTTGTTATATCAATTAATTTCTGAGCATCTGCTGAAATATTCCCAATTGGGAAGGTTCTAGCCGCATCTCCGTGAAATTCATTATAAAATGCTCCACAATCAATACTAACTATATCTCCTTCTTTAAGAACATAAGCACTTGGAAATCCATGTATTACCTGCTCATTCACTGAAATACATAGTGACGAAGGAAAACCATATAAGCCTTTAAATGAAGGTTTTGCTCCATGCTTAGTTATAAATTCTTCTGCTATTCTATCCAAATCTGCAGTTGTTATACCGGGTTTTACCTCTTTTTCAAGCAATAGCAATGTTTCTCCTACTATTATACCTGCTTTTTTCATTAGGGCTATTTCATCACTATTTTTTATAATAATCATTACTTATTATTCCCCAATATTTCACATATTCCTCTGAAAACTTCATTAATAGCTTTTGTACCATCTACTGCTGAAAGCAATTGTTTTTCACCATAAAATTCGATTAATGGTTGTGTTTCTTTTTGATATACATCAAGTCTTTCTTTTACAGTTTCAACTGTATCATCTTTCCTTTGTATAACTTCACTTCCACACAGATCACACTTTCCTTCATTAGTTGGAGGATTGAATTTCACATGATAACTTGCTCCACATGATGGACATACTCTTCTACCAGTCATTCTTTCTAAGATAAATTCATTAGGTACTTTTATCAATAATGCAGTATCTAATTGTTCTCCTCTTTCTATAAGAAAGCTGTTAAGAGCATCAGCTTGAACCACAGTTCTAGGAAAACCATCTAATAAATATCCAGCACTACAATCATCCTGTTTCAATCTATCCTTAACCATGTTGATAGTTACTTCATCAGGAACCAGCTGTCCGTTATCCATATAACTTTTTGCTTCTATTCCTAAAGGAGTGTTTTCAGAAATATTTTTTCTAAAAATGTCTCCTGTAGAAATATGTGGTATTGAATATTTATTACTGATTGATTTAGCCTGCGTTCCCTTTCCAGCTCCAGGAGGACCTAGTAATACTATCTTCACTGGCTTCATCTCCATTTATTCTAATCTATTTAAGAAATCCTTTATAGTGTCTAACTACCATTTGTGATTCTACTTTTCTAGTAAAATCTAATGCAACATTTATAAGAATCAACATTCCAGTTCCTGTGAAATTTATATCTTTAAAATCAGTGTAGTTTTGTATAATTATTGGACTAATAGCTAAAATCGCTGCCAATACTCCACCAATAAATGATAATCTGTTAAGAACTTTCTCAAAATATATTGTAGTTTCTTCTCCTGGTCTTACTCCTGGTACAAAACCTGCTGATTTGTGTAAATTCTCAGACATTTCATCTGGTTTAAATGTAATCTGAGTATAAAACCAATTGAAAAATACTGTAAGCACTGAATACAATACTAAATATATCCAGCTCTTTTGGTTAAAAGGACATGTAGGATTATTTAAAATCCACTTTGCCCATTCTTTTTGAGCTTCACCGAAACCACCAAACAATTGTGCTATTGTTTTTGGGAACTCCATTACTGACATAGAAAATATAATTGCTAAAACTGCAGAACCAATTATACTTAATGGAATATGTGTTGATTGTGATTTTACCATACCAACATTTCCAGAAGCGAATTTACCAGCATATTGCACTGGTATTCTTCTCTCTGATAATGAAAAATATAGAATCGTTCCAAGCATTAACACAATAAATACTCCAAACAATGTAATCCCTACAATACTTGCACTTCCAGCTTCTTTAAGTGTCAACATTGAAGCAATGGTTGTTGGAATTCTTGAAATAATATTTACAAATATTAATATAGACGTTCCATTACCAATTCCTTTAACTGTAAGTTGATCACCTAACCACATACAAAATGTAGTACCAACTACTAATGCAAAAATAATGATTATCTTTTGTATCAATTGCAATCCTGATGTTGCACCGCTACTAGAAATTGTTGCAAATATTCCATATGCTAATATGAAAGATATTCCCAAAGATACATAACGCGTAGCATTTTGTATTTTCTTTCTTCCATTTTGCCCCTCTTTAGAAAGCTGTTCTAACTGTGGAATTGCAACAGTTAGCAATTGGATTATGATTGATGCATTAATATATGGCATAACACCTAATGCTAATATACTAGATCTGCTAAGAGCACCTCCAGAAATCATATCATAAAATCCTATTAAGCCTCCCGATTGAGATAGACTCTTTAGATATTCAGAATTAATTCCAGGAAGAGGAATATGGCTTCCCATCCTGAAAACTGCAACTAATAATATAGACCATAGGATCTTTTTTCTAATATCAGGAACCTTGAATGCATTACGTAGAGTTTGAAGCACTTTAAATCACCTCAACTTTTCCCCCAGCTGCCTCAATTTTTTCTATAGCAGACTTAGAGAACTTACATCCTTTAACTGTTAAGCTTTTTTCTAATGTTCCATTTCCAAGAATCTTTACGCCGTCTAATACTTTACTTATAACTCTTCTATCAAGTAATACTTCTGGTGTAACTTCTGTACCATTTTCAAATATATTTAATCTATCAAGATTTATGCTAACAATTTTCTTAGCAAAAATATTTGTAAAACCTCTCTTTGGAAGTCTTCTATATAAAGGCATTTGACCGCCTTCAAAACCTGGTCTTACGCCACCACCTGATCTCGCATTTTGACCTTTTTCACCTTTACCAGCATTTCTTCCTAAGCCAGAACCAGTACCTCTACCAATTCTTTTAGGTGCTTTCTTGCTACCTGCTGCTGGTTTTAATTCGTGAAGTTTCATATTCAGTGCACCTCCTTATTTTTATACTTCTTCTACTTTTAATAGATATTCAATCTTTTTTATCATACCTTGTACTTGAGGTGTTGCCTCAGGTTCTACTGTTTTTCCTATTTTCTTAAGTCCAAGAGCATTTGCAGTAGCGATATGGTCTTTCTTTCTACCTATTAAGCTCTTTACTAATGTAACTCTTAATTTAGCCATTGCAATACCTCCTAACCTAATATTTCTTCTACAGATTTGCCTCTTAATCTAGCAATATCTTCAACTGTTCTTAAACTAGCTAATCCGTTTATTGTAGCACTTACCATGTTATTAGGATTGTTTGATCCTAATGATTTAGCTCTAACATCCTTTAACCCTGCTAATTCAAGTACAACTCTTGCTGGACCTCCAGCGATAACTCCTGTACCTTCTTTAGCTGGCATAATTAAAACATTTGAAGTTCCAAATTTACCGTTCACTTGATGTGGAACTGTTGTTCCCACCATTGCAACACTTACTAAATTTTTCTTAGCATCTTCTATTCCTTTTTTAATTGCTTCTGGGATTTCGATAGACTTACCCATTCCAACACCAACGTGTCCGTTCTCGTCTCCGACAACAACTAAAGCGCTGAATCTGAAGTTTCTACCACCCTTAACAACCTTAGTAACTCTGTTTATAAAAACAACCTTTTCCTTAAGGTCTAGTGTACTAGGATCGATTCTCATTTATTTCCCTCCTCGTATATTAGAATTTCAAGCCTGCTTCTCTAGCTGCTTGTGCTAATTCTTGAATTCTTCCGTGATATATGTATCCACCTCTGTCAAATACCACTGTATCAATTCCTTTTTCTATAGCTTTTTTTGCAACTACTTCTCCAACAAGCTTAGCGCCTTCTTTGTTTCCGCCTTTAACAGCGAAATCTTTATCTAGACTTGAAGCAGCTACTAATGTAACACCATTTATATCATCGATAATTTGTGCATATATATTCTTTTCACTCTTAAAAACTGAAAGTCTTGGTCTTTCCGCAGTTCCAAAAACTTTTTTACGAACTCTAAGGTGACGTTTTTCTCTTTTTGCCTTTTTGTCTACCTTTTTGAACATAAAACTCACTCCTTTCTATTATTTCTTACCAGTCTTACCTTCTTTACGTCTGATCACTTCGTTTTCGTACTTAATACCTTTACCCTTGTATGGTTCTGGTAATCTCCATTTTCTTATATCTGCTGCTGCAAATCCAACTTTTTCTTTGTCGATTCCGCTAACTATTATTCTAGTTGCAGCTGGAGTTTCGAATGTGATTCCGTCAATAGGTTCAATTTCAACTGGGTGTGAATATCCAAGGTTCATTACAAGTTTCTTTCCTTGTAATTGAGCTCTATAACCAACACCAACTAAATCTAAAGTCTTTTGATAACCTTCTTTTACTCCAATTACCATATTATTAATCAATGCTCTTGTTAAACCATGAAGAGCTCTATGATCTTTTTGTTCACTATGTCTAGTAACAATTACTTCATTGTTCTCAACAGCTATGCTAATATTTTCATGCATAGTTTTAACTAATTCACCCTTTGGCCCCTTAACTGTAACAACGTTGTCTGGTGTTACAGTAACAGTTACGCCAGCAGGAATAGCTATTGGTAATCTACCTACTCTTGACATAATTGCACCTCCTGTATTATTTAAAAATTATATGTCTATCGTAACTTCGCTTAGTTTATTAAAAATATTACCAAACGTAACAGATTACTTCTCCGCCTAAACTCTTCTTTCTAGCTTCTCTATCTACCATTATTCCGTTTGAAGTTGAAACAACAGCAATTCCTAATCCATTAAGAACCTTAGGTACTTCATCTTTTTTACAATAAACTCTTAATCCTGGCTTAGAAATTCTCTTAATACCAGTTATAACTCTTTCTTTGTTGGCTCCATATTTAAGAGATAATCTTAACATTGGAACAACACCATCGTTATATTCATTTATTTCTTTTATATAACCCTCTTGTAATAATATATTTGCAATTTCCTTCTTTACTTTTGAAGAAGGTATCTCTACCACTTCATGTCTTACAGAATTAGCATTTCTTACACGAGTTAATAAATCTGCTATAGGATCTGTCATAACCATTTAATGTGCCTCCTTTCGTTACATTGTGTATATTACCAACTTGCTTTTCTACAACCTGGAATTTCGCCCTTATAAGCAAGCTCTCTAAAACAAATACGGCATACTCCATATTTTTTTAATACAGCATGTGGTCTTCCACATATTCTACATCTTGTATAAGCTTGTGTTTTAAATTTAGGAGTTTTGCTCCACTTTTCAATAATAGCCTTACGTGCCAATGTGTTTCCCTCCTTATTATTGAGCGAATGGCATTCCTAGGAATCTTAATAATTCCCTAGCTTCTTCGTCAGTGTTAGCTGTAGTAACGAAGATTATATCCATTCCTCTAACTTTATCAATCTTATCATATTCAATTTCTGGGAATATTAATTGTTCTTTGATTCCTAATGAATAATTTCCTCTACCATCAAATGCTTTGCTTGAAACTCCTCTGAAATCTCTAACTCTTGGTAAAGCAATACTCATTAATTTATCAGCAAATTCAAACATCTTAACTTTTCTTAGAGTAACTTTGCATCCTAATGCCATGTTTTCTCTAATTTTAAAGTTAGCTACTGATTTCTTTGCTCTTGTTAATATAGGTTTTTGACCTGCTATTAAAGTTAAATCGCTAACTGCTGATTCTAAAACCTTTTGGTTTTCTTTAGCTTCTCCAACTCCCATATTAATTACGATCTTTTCTAATTTAGGAACTTCCATTATGTTTTTATATCCGAACTTTTCGATCATAGCTGGAATTACTTCTTTTTGATACTTTTCTTGAAGTCTTGTCATATTAGTTACCTCCTTTCAAATTTTAGAATGTTTCTCCGCATTTTTTACATACTCTAACCTTAGTACCATCATCTAAGATTTTGTTACTAATTCTAGTTGCATTCTTACATTTGTTACAATATAACATAACTTTTGAACTATTGATTGCCGCTTCTTTTTCAATTATAGCACTTTCCATTTGGCCTTTATTAGCCTTTTGGTGTTTCTTTACTATATTAACTCCTTGAACAAGAACTTTTCCTGTCTTTGGATATGTCTTTATTACTTCACCAGTCTTGCCTTTATCTTTACCTGATATAACAATAACTGTATCATTCTTTCTTACATGTATCTTCAAGTTAGCCACCTCCTCTTATAGAACTTCTGGTGCTAATGATAAAATTTTGTTAAATTCTTTATCTCTTAGCTCCCTAGCAACAGGTCCAAAGATACGAGTTCCTTTTGGTTGTTTATCATCTTTAATTATAACTGCTGCGTTTTCGTCAAATTTAATATATGAACCGTCTGCTCTTCTTACACCTTTTACTGATCTAACTACAACTGCCTTTACAACTTCACCTTTTTTAACAACTCCACCTGGTGTTGCACTTTTAACGCTCGCTACTATAATATCACCGATATTACCAAACTTTCTTTTAGATCCGCCTAGGACTCTGATACACATAATTTCTTTTGCACCTGAATTATCTGCAACCTTTAATAAGGTTTGTTGTTGTATCATTAAATTACCCTCCTTTCAGTTTTAAAGCTTATTTAGCCTTTTCAACTATTTCAACAAGTCTCCATCTCTTATCTTTAGATAAAGGTCTAGTTTCCATTATTGATACTCTATCATTGATTTTAGCTTCATTTTTTTCGTCATGTACTTTGAACTTTGTAGTCTTATTAACTGTTTTTCCATATAACGGATGTCTAACTTTAGTTTCAACAGCAACTACAATAGTCTTTTCCATTTTATCAGAAACAACCCTACCAATTCTTTTTTTTCTTAATGATCTTTCCATTAGGGCTTACCTCCTTCCAACTTTTATTGTTCCAATGCCTTTAATTCTTCTTCTCTTAAGATGGTTTTTATTTGGGCTATAGATTTCTTAACTTCTCTTATTCTCATTGGATTTTCTAATTGACCTGTAGCTAATTGAAATCTTAAGTTAAATAATTCAGCTTTAAGATCGCCTAGTTTTATTGTTAAATCTTGAGGATTGCTTGATTTTAATTCGTTTAATTCTCTAGCCTTCATTATTCTTCACCACCCATTTCCGCAAAATCTCTTTTTGAAACAAATTTTGTCTTTACAGGAAGTTTGTGTGAAGCAAGTCTCATTGCTTCTCTTGCAGTTTCTTCTGGTACACCTGATAATTCAAATAATACTCTACCTGGTTTAACTACTGCAACCCAGTATTCTGGTGATCCTTTACCTGAACCCATTCTTGTTTCAGCTGGTTTTTCTGTAACTGGTTTATCTGGGAAAATCTTTATCCAAAGTTTTCCACCTCTTTTAATGTATCTATTAATTGCAATTCTGGCAGATTCAATTTGGTTGCTTGTAATCCATCCACAACTTAGTGCTTGGATTCCGTAATCTCCATAAGCCAAGAAATTACCTCTTGTTGCTTTACCTTTCATTCTACCACGTTGCACCTTACGATGTTTTACCCTTTTAGGCATTAACATGATCTATTCCTCCTTTCCTATGCGTTAGCCTCTTCCTTTTCTACTTTCTTAGTTGGAAGAACTTCTCCATTATAAACCCAAACCTTAACTCCGATTTTACCATATGTTGTATCTGCTTCTGCAAATCCATATTGAATATCTGCTCTTAATGTTTGTAGTGGAATTGTTCCTTCATGATAATGTTCAGTTCTTGCTATTTCAGCTCCGCCAAGTCTTCCAGAACATGCAGTTTTTACACCTTTAATTCCTTGTTTCATAGCTCTTTGCATTGTTTGCTTCATAGCTCTTCTGAATGAAATTCTCTTTTCTAATTGTGCAGCAATGTTTTCTGCCATTAATTGAGCATCAGCTTCTGCACTCTTAACTTCAACTATATTTATTAAAACATTTTTGTTTTTAACAAATGCAGTTAATTTATTCTTTAAAGCTTCAATTCCAGCTCCACCCTTGCCTATTATAACACCTGGCTTTGCTGTATATATATTTAATTTAACTCTTTTAGCTGCTCTTTCGATTTCTATTTTAGAAATACCTGCTGAAAAAAGTTCTTTTTTAACAAACTTTCTAATTTGATTATCTTCTACAAGATTGTCTGCAAAATTCTTTTTGTTAGCATACCATTTTGCATCCCAACCTTTGATAACACCTACTCTAAGGCCATGAGGATTTACTTTTTGACCCACTTGCTTTTCCCTCCTTTTATAAACTAAGCTCTTTCTTTAACAACAACTGTTATATTGCTTGTTTTCTTTAAAATTTTAAATGCTCTACCTTGAGCATGAGGTTGAAATCTTTTTAATGTTGATCCTTGACCAACGAAACATTCTGAAACATATAAATTATCAGCGTTTAATTCTAAATTATTTTCTGCATTCGCAACAGCTGACTTTAAAACTTTGTTAATTACAACAGCTGCTTCTCTTGGAGTATATTGTAAAATAGCAAAAGCTTCATTAACTTGTTTTCCTCTTATTAAATCAAGAATTACTCCTACCTTTGTTGGAGACATTCTGATATATTTTGCTATAGCTCTAGCTTCCATTTATGATCCTCCTTTCCAGGCTATCTCTTTTTTGATGATTTATCTGAATCATGACCCTTATAAGTTCTAGTTAATACAAATTCACCTAACTTATGTCCAACCATGTCTTCTGATATATATACTGGTACGTGCTTTCTTCCATCATGAACAGCAATTGTATGACCTATAAATTGTGGAAAAATAGTTGAACTTCTTGACCAAGTCTTTACAACCTTTTTATCTCCACTCCCATTCATTTCTTCTACCTTCTTGAAAAGTCCTTCATGAACAAAAGGTGCTTTCTTTGTTGATCTACTCACTAATATGCCTCCCTTCATAAATGCTAAGCCCTAAGTTGTGAAGAGAACTTACTATTCTCCCCAAACTACTTAGTTCTTCTATCTTTGATAATAAACTTATCCGAATATTTTTTACTTTTTCTAGTTTTGTATCCAAGTGCTGGTTTACCCCATGGAGTAACTGGACTTGGTCTACCAACTGGAGATTTACCTTCACCACCACCGTGAGGGTGATCATTAGGATTCATAACAGAACCTCTAACTGTTGGTCTCCATCCCATATGTCTCTTTCTTCCTGCTTTACCGATATTAACTATATCATTAGTTGCATTAGAAAGTGTTCCAATTGTAGCTCTACATTCGATTCTTACATATCTCATTTCACCTGATGGTAATCTAAGAGTTGCATAATCGCCTTCTTTAGCCATTAATTGTGCTGAATTACCAGCAGCTCTAACTAATTGGCCACCTTTTCCTCTTTGTAATTCAATGTTATGAATAACTGTACCAACTGGTATGTTCTTTAATGGAAGAGCATTACCTGGTTTAATATCAGCATTAACACCTGATTCTATAACATCTCCAACTTTTAATCCTACTGGTGCAAGAATATATCTTTTTTCTCCATCTGCATATACAACAAGTGCGATATACGCTGTTCTGTTTGGATCATATTCTATAGTTGCAACCTTTGCTGGAATTTCATCTTTATTTCTTTTGAAATCTATTATTCTGTATTTTCTCTTAACAGTACCACCACGATGTCTAACAGTGATTTTACCTTGATTATTTCTACCCGCTTTGCTCTTCAATGCTACAAGAAGTGACTTTTCTGGTTCTTGTGAAGTTATTTCTTCAAAAGTTGGCATAGTCATTTGTCTTCTTGCTGGTGTAATCGGGTTAAATTTTTTAACTGCCATTTAAAATTCCCTCCTTTTTCAAGCTTCTCTGGTGTTTGTCACCAATAATGGCTTTATTATACTATTGCATTCCTTCGAAGAATTCAATTCCATTGCTTTCTTCAGTTAATTTAACAATAGCTTTTTTGTAGTCTGGTCTCTTACCTACATGTACGCCCATTCTCTTAGTTTTTCCTAAACCGTTTATAGTATTAACATCTTCAACTTTAACATTGAAAACTTCTTCCACAGCTCTTTTTATTTGAGACTTATTAGCATCAGCATGAACTATAAAAGTGTACTTTTTTTCGGCCATAGATGACATACTTTTTTCAGTTATAACTGGCTTTCTTATTATATCATGGCTTGTTAATTTCATTATGCGTACACCTCCTCAATTTTTGATACCGCATCTTTAGTTATGATTAATTTTTCATACTTTAATAAATCATATACATTGATGTTATTTGCTGGAATAACACTTATTCCTTGAATATTTCTTGCTGATTTATAAACAACCTCATTTGATTCAGCAGTTATGATTAAAGCTTTGTTAGCTTCTAAAGCTTTTAACATTTCTACCATATTTTTAGTCTTTGGTGCATCGAAATTTAATGATTCAAGAACGATCATTTGATTTTCTTGTACCTTGCTAGTTAAAGCGGATTTCATAGCAACCTTTCTCATACTCTTTGGAACTGATACTCTATAGTCTCTTGGCTTTGGTGCGAATACAATACCACCTTTAATCCATTGTGGCGCTCTGATAGAACCTTGTCTTGCTCTTCCAGTACCCTTTTGTCTCCAAGGCTTAATTCCGCCTCCTCTAACTTCAGATCTAGTCTTAGTTGATTGAGTTCCTTGTCTCTTGTTAGCCAATAACGCTACTACTACTTGATGTAATGCAGCTTCATTAACTTCTGTTGCAAATACACTTTCATTTAACTCCATGTCTGCAACTTTATTTCCTTCTTTATTAAATACTCCTACTGTAGGCATTCTATTTCCTCCTTTCTTCAAAGAAATTAAGCTCTAGTTGTATCTTTAATTACTACTGTACCTTTATTAGGTCCTGGGATTCCACCCTTAATTAGTATTAAATTCTTTTCAGCTATTACTTTAACAACTTCTAAATTAAGTACTGTTGTGTTAACAGATCCCATATGTCCTGGCATTCTCTTATTCTTGAATGTTCTAGATGGATCTGATGAAGCTCCCATTGAACCTGGTGCTCTATGGAACTTAGAACCGTGAGTCATATCTCCTCTTTGTTGATTCCATCTCTTAATAGCACCTTGGAACCCCTTACCTTTTGAAACAGCAGATACATCAACTTTTTCTCCTACTTCAAATACATCCGCCTTTATTTCAGCTCCTACTTCATATTGACTAATGTCTTCAAGTCTGAATTCTTTTAATGTTCTTCTTAAACTAACTCCTGCCTTAGCAAATTGACCTTTTCTTGGCTTGTTAGCTAATTTTTCTCTTATTTCATCAAAACCAACTTGTATTGCTTCATAACCATCATTATCTAATGTTTTCTTTTGAACAACAACACATGGACCAGCTTCAACTACAGTTACAGGAATCACCTTTCCGCTTTCATTGAAAATTTGTGTCATCCCAATTTTTTTACCAATTATAGCTTTTTTCATGTATTTACACCTCCCAAACTAATTAGCGGACTGTTAACAATCATAACTAGCCGTTTTCTTTTTTATTTCCAGTTATTATAGCTTGATTTCTATATCAACACCAGCTGGAAGATTTAATCTCATTAATGCATCAACAGTTTTTGGTGATGGATTAACAATGTCGATTAATCTCTTATGAGTTCTTATTTCGAATTGTTCTCTTGAATCTTTGTACTTATGAACCGCTCTTAATATTGTAACAACATCTTTTTCAGTAGGTAATGGTACTGGTCCTACAACCTTAGCTCCTGTTGTTTTTGCAGTTTCAACGATTTTTTCAGCTGATTGATCTAATATTGTGTGATCAAAAGCCTTTAATCTAATTCTTATTTTTTGCTTTGACATTTCATTTCCCTCCTTTTTATGTACGTTTTACTTCTAACGCACAACAGCGGCTATTCTGTAAACTGCTCCAGGTGTTTCACACCTTTGCGAAATTTCACAAAATCCCTGTCGTCGGGTTCTAGACCCAAACTTACTCATCAAGAATTACCCGGAAGTCCGGCAACCTCTTGATTCATCGCTGTATGCTATGCAACTTCTTAATTATACTATTGTTACACAGTCTTTTCAAGCTTTTTTTTACATTTTTCTAACTTTTTATTTTTTCTTCATCTTAGTAATTCGCTTTCACTATTTTACTCGATATTTTATATATTTTCAATATTTTATATAGTTTTTCTATACAATAAAATTAAAAACTCAGTACAAGTCATATAATCTAATTATAATGATTTTTTCCAAAGTAAAAGCAAGGAATTAATTCCTTGCTTTTAATCTTTAAATTACTTACTATTATTTTTCTATGCTAGTAACAACTCCAGAACCTACAGTTCTTCCACCTTCTCTGATAGCGAATCTTAATCCTTCATCCATTGCGATTGGAGTGATTAATTCAACTTTCATATCAATGTGATCTCCAGGCATTACCATTTCCATTCCGTCTGGTAATTTGATTGATCCTGTAACGTCTGTTGTTCTGAAATAGAATTGTGGTCTGTATCCATCGAAGAATGGAGTATGTCTTCCACCTTCTTCTTTCTTTAATACGTATACTTGACCTACAAAATTAGTGTGTGGATGCACTGAGTTTGGTACTGCTAAAACTTGACCTCTTTCGATATCAGTTCTTTGTACTCCTCTTAATAATGCTCCGATATTATCTCCTGCTTGCGCTTCGTCTAATAACTTTCTGAACATTTCTATTCCTGTTACTACTACTTTCTTCTTTTCTTCACTTAATCCTACGATTTCTACTTCGTCTCCTACGTGAAGTACTCCAGCTTCAACTCTTCCTGTTGCAACTGTTCCTCTTCCAGTGATTGTGAATACATCTTCTACTGGCATTAAGAATGGCTTATCTGTTGCTCTTTCTGGAGTTGGGATATAGCTATCTACTGCATCCATTAAATCTAAGATACATTTGTTTGCTTCTGCATCTTCTGGATTTTCTAATGCTTTTAATGCTGATCCTGTTATTACTGGAATATCATCTCCTGGGAAGTCATATTCGCTTAACAATTCTCTTACTTCCATTTCAACTAATTCTAATAATTCTGGATCATCTACCATATCTGCTTTATTTAAGAATACTACGATATATTCGATACCTACTCTTGATCCTAATAGGATATGTTCTCTTGTTTGTGGCATTGGACCATCTGCTGCTGATACAACTAATATAGCTCCATCCATTTGTGCTGCTCCTGTTATCATGTTCTTAACATAGTCAGCATGCCCTGGACAGTCAACGTGAGCATAGTGTCTTGCTTCTGTTTGATACTCAACGTGTGCTGTATTGATTGTGATTCCTCTTTCTTTTTCTTCTGGTGCTTTATCTATTGCTGCATAATCAAATGCTTCTGCAAATCCTTTTTTTGATAATACTGTTGTAATTGCAGCTGTTAATGTTGTCTTTCCGTGGTCTACGTGACCTATTGTTCCAATATTAACGTGTGGTTTACTTCTTTCATACTTTGCTTTTGCCATTGTAATTTTCCTCCCTTATATAGACATTAATTAAAAGAATCTTTTCGTAAATATTATAACTGATAGATATTTTAATATCTACTTATATTATTCAAGTTTTTTACTATTTATATAAATTATTAAAATATATATAATATAAATAACCATATAAATAGTAACCAACTATATTTTTTAGATATTATTTAGCTCTACTACCAGCAATTTGTTCTTGAATGTTCTTTGGAACTTCTTCATAATGGTCGAATACCATTGAGTAAACGCCTCTACCTTGTGTTCTAGATCTTAATGAAGTAGCATATCCAAACATTTCCGATAATGGCACGAACGCTCTAATAACTTGAGCTCCATTAACAGCTTCCATTCCTTCCATTCTACCTCTTCTTGAGTTGATATCTCCAATAACATCTCCCATGTATTCTTCAGGAACTGTTACTTCAACCTTCATCATAGGTTCAAGAAGTACTGGGTTTGCTTTTGCCATAGCATTTTTGAATGCCATAGATCCAGCGATCTTAAATGCCATTTCAGATGAGTCAACTTCATGGTATGAACCGTGTACTAATTTAACTTTAAAATTAATAACATTATATCCTGCAATGATACCATTTAAAGCTGCTTCTTTAATACCGTTATCAATAGCTGGAATATATTCCTTTGGAATCGCTCCACCTACGATAGCATTTTCAAATATATAATCACCTTCAGTTGGTTCCATTTCAATTACAGCATGACCGTATTGTCCTTTACCACCTGATTGTTTAGCATATTTAGCTTCAGCTTTAACAGCATTTCTAATTGTTTCTTTATATGCAACTTGAGGAGCACCAACGTTACATTCAACTTTAAATTCTCTTGTAAGTCTATCAACGATAATTTCTAAGTGAAGCTCTCCCATACCTGCAATAATTGTTTGACCTGTTTCTGTATCAGTCCAAGTCTTGAATGTAGGATCTTCTTCTGCTAATTTAGCTAATGCTAATCCCATCTTTTCTTGTGCTGCTTTTGTTTTAGGTTCAATCGCAACATTAATAACTGGTTCTGGGAAGTCCATTGATTCAAGGATTATTGGATTATTTTCAGCACATAAAGTATCACCAGTTGTAGTGTTCTTTAGTCCTATTACTGCTCCAAGTTCTCCTGCTTCTAATGATTCAACTTCTTGTCTTGAGTTTGAATGCATCTTAACAAGTCTACCGATTCTTTCTTTCTTACCTTTTGTTGAGTTAAGAACATATGAACCACTTTCCATTACTCCTGAATATATTCTTGCGAATGCTAATTTACCAACAAATGGGTCAGTAGCAATCTTGAACGCTAATGCAGATAATGGTTCAGAATCCGAAGCTTCTCTATGAGCTTCTTCACCGTCTAACGTTGTTCCATTTACAGCTGGAATGTCTAATGGTGATGGCAAATAAGCTACAACACCATCAATCATTTGTTGAACACCCTTGTTTTTGTATGAAGAACCACAAATACATGGATAAATTTCATTAGCTATTGTAGCTTTTCTTAAAGCACTATGCAATTCATCTTCAGTGATTTCTTCACCTTCTAAATATTTTTCCATTAGTACTTCATCAGTTTCAGCAATAGCTTCTATCATTGCTGATCTATATTCTTCAGCTTGATCAGCATATTCTGCTGATATAGCTTCTTCTCTCATGTCTTTTCCAAGATCATCATAATACATAATAGCAACGTTTCTTATAAGGTCAATCATACCTTTAAAGTTTTCTTCGCCTCCAATTGGAATTTGAATTGGAACCGCATTTGCTTTTAATCTTTCTTTAACAGTGCTTACACATCTAAAGAAGTCTGCACCTGTTGCATCCATCTTATTTACATAGATCATTCTTGGTACACCGTATTTGTCCGCCTGTCTCCAAACAGTTTCAGTTTGTGGTTCAACCCCACTCTTCGCATCAAGAACTGTAACAGCTCCATCAAGTACTCTTAAAGATCTTTCAACTTCAACTGTGAAGTCTACGTGACCAGGAGTATCAATGATGTTAAGTTCGTGATCTTTCCAAAAACATGTAGTTGCAGCTGAAGTAATTGTTATACCTCTTTCTTGTTCTTGAACCATCCAGTCCATCGTAGCTGCACCATCATGAACTTCTCCTATTTTATGACTAACGCCTGTATAGAATAATATACGTTCAGTAGTCGTTGTCTTACCTGCATCTATATGAGCCATTATACCGAAATTACGGAATTTTTCCAAAGGATATTTTCTAGCCATTTATTTGTCCTCCTCTCAACGAGTAAATATAATTTAATTTGACAAAACTGCCTTAGCATAAGCCAAAACAGTTTTTGATATATATTAGTATCTGTAATGTGCGAATGCTTTATTAGCTTCTGCCATTTTGTGAGTATCTTCTCTCTTCTTAACAGCTGCTCCTGTGTTGTTAGATGCATCTAGTAATTCACCTGCTACTCTTTCACACATTAACTTTTCGCCTCTTTTTCTTGCTGCTATTAACATCCATCTTATTCCTAATGTCTGTCTTCTTTCTGGTCTAACTTCTATTGGAACTTGATATGTAGCACCACCTATTCTTCTAGCTTTAACTTCTAGTAATGGCATTACGTTGTTCATAGCTTCTTCAAATACTTCTAAAGCTTCTTTTCCACTTCTTTTTGCTATTAATTCAAATGCGTCATAGCATATTTTTTGGGCAACACCCTTCTTACCATCTTCCATAATACTGTTTATAAATTTAGTAACAACTTTTGAACTGTATACTGGATCTGGTAATACATCTCTTTTTGCAATATGTCCTTTTCTTGGCACTTTTCTTCCCTCCTTAACATTTTAAATTTAAGTTCATCGGTACTCGGTATTCATAATACCGCAAAGTGCTACATCTTTACATCTATATATAAACTTAAGTCAAATCTATAAATTCTGTTGAAGATAAGCACCACTGTTAGTTAAAAGTCCTATTTTTGTTTAGGTCTCTTAGCACCGTACTTTGATCTTCCTTGAAGTCTGTTAGCTACTCCAGCGCAATCTAATGCACCTCTTACAATATGGTATCTAACACCAGGAAGGTCCTTAACTCTTCCACCTCTTATAAGAACAACACTATGTTCTTGTAAGTTGTGACCTACTCCACCAATGTATGCAGTTACTTCAAATCCGTTTGTTAATCTAACTCTGGCAATTTTTCTTAATGCTGAGTTAGGCTTCTTAGGAGTTGTTGTTTTAACAACTGTACATACACCTCTTTTTTGAGGACACTCTTTAAGTGCTGGCGCAGTTGATTTAACTACTGCTGATTTTCTGCCTTTTCTTACTAATTGGCTAATAGTTGGCATTTTTTCACCTCCTGAAATTTATTTATCTATTTTTAAATTAAGATAAAAGCTAATTTATTAGAATATACAGTATATACCTCTAGATGTATTCCATATACTCTCCATAACTAATGTTGACTTTATATATTGAATTGATACATTAACTATAATCTATCAATTTAATACTCAAAAAACAATAGTATTGACATTAATTTGTGTTATTTTGCATTTTAAATCACACAAATTGTATTGTATCATTTTACATTACTCATGTCAATATAATTAAATTCTATTCTTCAATTGCTTCTTCCATTAACTCTTCATCTAGAGCTACTTTTAATTCTCTGTATCTCATCATTCCAGTACCAGCTGGAATTAACTTACCAATAATAACATTTTCCTTTAATCCAACTAGCGGATCTACTTTACCTTTAATTGCGGCTTCTGTTAAAACTCTTGTTGTTTCTTGGAATGAAGCTGCCGATAAGAAACTATCCGTTGCTAATGCTGCTTTAGTTATACCTAGTAGAGTTTGTTCTCCATTTGCTTCTTCTCCACCAAATTCTCTAACTCTTGCATTTTCTTCATTGAAGTCAAACATATCGATAAGTGTACCTGGTAGCAATTCAGTATCACCTGATTCTAAAACTTTTATCTTTCTAGTCATTTGTCTAACAACCACTTCTAGATGCTTATCATTGATATCAACACCTTGTAGTCTATAAACTTTTTGAACTTCTGATAGTAGGTATCTTCTAGCTCCATCTATACCTTTTATGCTCATTATATCATGAGGATTTACCGATCCTTCAGTGATTTCATCTCCTGCTTCGATATAATCACTTTCACTAACTCTTAATCTTGAACCAAATGGTATATCATAACTACGTTCTTCACCATCAGAACTCATAACTATTACTACTCTCTTTTTCTTTGTATCTTCAATTTTAACAGTACCATTAATTTCACTTACTATTGCAAGCCCCTTAGGTTTTCTAGCTTCAAATAGTTCTTCAACTCTAGGTAAACCTTGCGTGATATCGGCTCCCGCAACTCCACCTGTATGGAATGTTCTCATTGTAAGTTGTGTTCCTGGTTCCCCAATTGATTGAGCTGCAATAATCCCAACTGCTTCTCCAATATCAATTTTCTTAGCAGTTGCCATGTTCATACCATAACATCTAGAACATACACCAACTTTACAGCTACAAGTAAATACAGATCTAATTTTAACTTTCTTGATTCCAGTTGAAACTATCTTATCTGCTACATCTGGATCCATATATTCATTTCTGTAAGTTACAACTTCTCCAGTCTTAGGATCGACAACATCTTCTGCAGTGTATCTACCAATTAATCTTTCTCTTAATTCTTCGATAACTTCGTTACCTTCCTTTATTTCACTTACATATATACCATCTTCAGAACCACAATCTTCTTCTCTTACAATAACATCTTGTGATACATCAACTAGTCTTCTTGTTAAATATCCTGAATCGGCAGTCTTTAAAGCGGTATCCGCATTACCTTTTCTAGCTCCATGTGTAGATGAAAAATATTCCAATACGTCTAATCCTTCTTTAAATGATGCTCTAATAGGTAATTCGATGATTTTACCTGATGGACTTGCCATAAGTCCTCTCATTCCAGCTAATTGCTTAATTTGAGACTTAGATCCTCTGGCTCCTGAATCTGCCATCATGTATATTGGATTGAATTTATCAAGACTATCCATTAAAGCATTTGCTACATCTTCAGTTGTTTGAGTCCATTTTTCTATAACTCTTTCATATCTTTCATCATCAGATATGAATCCTCTTTTATACATTTTTTCAATTTTATCTATAGTTTCATCTGCTTCTTTAAGTAAATCATATTTAGAATCTGGAACTATGATATCTGATGAAGCAACTGTAACTGCCCCTATAGATGAGTAATGATATCCTAACGCTTTGATATTATCAAGCATTATAGATGTTTTTACCGGGCCATGCTTCATGTAACAATTATCTATTATTTTCCCTAATGATTTCTTAGTAACTAAGAAATCAACTTCTAAATTAAATTTTTCTTCTTCAAGTTCTCTGTTAACTAATCCAAGATTTTGTGGGATTGATTCATTAAATATAATCTTTCCAACAGTAGTCTTAATAACCTTAGATTTTATTACTCCATCAACTTCTCTAAACATCCTAACATTTATTTCAGCATGTACGGCAATTGCTTTAACTTCATATGCCATTATCGCTTCATCTTTGCTTGAGAATGTCATTCCAGCACCCTTAGCATTTTCTTTATCCATCGTTAAATAATATGAACCAAGAACCATATCCTGAGTTGGAACACAAACTGGCTTACCATCTGATGGTTTTAAAATGTTTGTTGCTGCCAACATTAAGAATCTAGCTTCTGCTTGCGCTTCTACTGACAATGGAAGATGGACAGCCATTTGGTCACCATCAAAGTCGGCATTATACGCCGTACATGCTAGTGGGTGAAGTTTAATAGCTCTACCTTCTACCAATACTGGTTGGAAAGCTTGAATACCAAGTCTATGAAGCGTAGGTGCACGGTTAAGTAATACTGGATGATCTGCAATAACTTCTTCTAATACATCCCATACTTGTGGTTGCACTCTTTCCACCATTCTCTTAGCACTCTTTATATTGTGAGCCACTCCATCTTGAACTAACTTCTTCATTACAAATGGCTTAAATAATTCTATCGCCATTTCTTTTGGAAGACCACATTGATACATTTTCAATTCTGGTCCAACAACTATAACTGATCTACCTGAATAGTCAACTCTCTTTCCAAGTAAGTTTTGTCTAAATCTACCTTGCTTACCCTTTAACATATCCGAAAGAGATTTTAACGGTCTATTTCCTGGTCCAGTTACTGGTCTTCCTCTTCTACCATTATCAATAAGAGCATCTACTGCTTCTTGAAGCATTCTCTTTTCATTTCTAACTATGATATCTGGCGCACCTAGATCCAACAGCTTCTTCAATCTGTTATTTCTGTTTATTACTCTTCTATATAAATCATTTAAATCAGATGTTGCAAATCTACCACCATCTAATTGAACCATTGGTCTTAAATCTGGCGGAATTACTGGTATTACATTAATAATCATCCAATCAGGCTTATTTCCTGATTTTCTAAATGATTCTATAACTTCAAGTCTTCTTATAATTCTAACTTTCTTTTGCCCTGTGCTTTGTTTAAGTTCTTCTTTTAAATCTTTTGATCCATTTTCTAAATCAATTTCACTAAGCAGTTCTTGAATTGCTTCTGCACCCATTCCTGCAACAAAACTTTCATCACCATATTTATCTACAGCTTCTCTATATTCTTTTTCGTTAAGAAGTTGTTTCTTTAACAATGGCGTTTCTTTAGGATCAATTACGATATAAGATGCAAAATATAAAACTTTTTCTAAAGCTCTTGGTGACATATCTAATATTAATCCCATTCTTGATGGAATTCCTTTAAAGTACCAAATATGAGATACTGGGGCTGCTAATTCTATATGCCCCATTCTTTCTCTTCTTACTTTAGCCTTTGTGACTTCAACTCCACATCTATCACAAACTATACCTTTATATCTTACTCTTTTATACTTTCCACAATGACATTCCCAGTCTTTCATTGGTCCAAAAATTCTTTCACAAAATAGACCATCTCTTTCTGGTTTTAGTGTTCTGTAGTTAATTGTTTCAGGCTTTTTAACCTCTCCTCTTGACCATTGTCTTATTTGTTCTGGAGATGCTAAACCAATTTGTATTGCCTCAAAATTATTTAATTCAAACAAGGGTAAATCCTCCCTTCAAAATTAGTGTTCATCATTAAAATCATCTAGTTCTAAGTCGCTTCCAAGTTCTTCTATGTCAACATTCTCATCATAATCAATATCTTCTAGATCTTCTTCTTTATTTTGATCATAACTATCGTCAATTATTTCAGGTTCTTGAAGAATAATATCTTCACTACCTTCTATATTCACTTCTAAGTTTGCTAAATCCTCATCTACTATTTCTTTTAAAGCTACTTCTTGGTTTTCCTCATTTAAAACTTTAATATCTAAACATAAAGCTTGAAGTTCTTTAATAAGAACCTTAAATGATTCAGGAACGCCTGGTTCAGGTATATTTTCGCCCTTAACTATAGCTTCATATGTCTTAACTCTACCTACAATATCATCTGATTTAACAGTTAATATTTCTTGTAATGTATGCGCTGCTCCATATGCTTCTAAAGCCCAAACTTCCATTTCTCCAAATCTTTGACCACCAAATTGTGCTTTACCTCCCAGTGGTTGTTGTGTAACAAGTGAATATGGACCTGTAGATCTAGCATGAATCTTATCATCAACCAAATGGTGAAGTTTTAAGATATACATTATTCCAACAGTTACTGGATTATCAAATGGTTCTCCAGTTCTACCATCATATAATATAGTTTTAGCATCTGCATTAAACCCTGCTTTTTCTAAACACTCTGTAATTTCTGGTTGAGTTGCTCCATCAAATACTGGTGTAGATATATGCCAGCCTAAGTGGCTAGCTGCCCAACCTAAATGTACTTCAAGTACTTGCCCAATATTCATACGAGAAGGTACCCCTAGTGGATTTAAGCATATTTGAAGTGGCCTACCATCTGGTAAGAATGGCATATCTTCTTCTGGTAATATTCTAGAGATAACCCCTTTATTACCATGACGTCCTGCCATCTTATCTCCAACTGAAATCTTTCTTTTTTGCGCAATATAACATCTTACAAGTTCATTTACTCCTGGATTTAATTCATCCCCATTTTCCCTTGTAAATACTTTTATATCAACTATTATTCCAGCTTCTCCATGAGGAACTCTTAATGAAGTATCTCTTACTTCTCTTGCTTTTTCTCCAAAGATAGCTCTTAGCAATCTTTCTTCTGCAGTAAGTTCAGTTTCTCCCTTTGGTGTTACTTTACCAACTAATATATCTCCTGATCTTACTTCAGCACCTATTCTGATAATACCTCTATCATCAACATCTTTAAGTGCATCATCACTTACATTTGGTATATCTCTTGTTATTTCTTCTGGTCCAAGCTTAGTATCTCTAGCTTCACATTCATATTCTTCTATATGCATAGATGTAAAGACATCTTCTTTAACTAATTCTTCTGAAATCAACATGGCATCTTCATAATTATAACCTTCCCAAGTTATGAATCCCATTCTGATATTTTTACCTAATGCAATTTCACCTAAGTCCGTAGATGGACCATCTGCGATTACTTGGTTTTTAAATACTATTTCACCTGTATCTACTAGTGGTCTTTGATTTATACATGTTCCAGAGTTACTTCTCTTAAATTTCAATAACTTATATAGATCTGTTCCACCATCAGAATCTCTCTTGACTCTGATTTCACTACCTGATACATAAGTAACTACTCCTGCATTTCTTGCTTTTGGTAATACTCCTGAATCTACAGCAGCTTTAAATTCTATTCCTGTTCCAACAATTGGTGCTTGAGGATTTAATAACGGAACTGCTTGACGTTGCATGTTAGATCCCATAAGGGCTCTTGTCGCATCATCATTTTCAAGGAAAGGAATCATAGCAGTAGCTACTGATACCATTTGTCTTGCAGACACGTCAATCAAATCAACTTCTGTCGCTGGAACAACCAGTACATCTTCTAAATGTCTTACTGTTACTTTTTTATCAATAAAATTTCCATTCTCATCCATAGGAGCTTTGGCTTGAGCTATTAAGAACTGATCTTCTTCATCTGCTGTGAAGTATCTTATTTCATCTGTAGCTCTTGCATTTTCTTTATCTACAATTCTATATGGAGTTTCAATAAATCCATATTCATTAACTTTTGCAAAAGTTGCTAATGAATTTATAAGTCCTATATTCGGACCTTCTGGCGTTTCAATCGGACACATTCTACCATAATGAGAGTGATGAACGTCTCTAACTTCGAACCCAGCTCTTTCTCTTGAAAGACCTCCTGGTCCTAACGCTGATAATCTTCTCTTATGAGTTAATTCTGATAATGGGTTTGTTTGATCCATGAATTGTGATAATTGTGAGCTACCAAAAAATTCTTTAATAGCTGCAGCAACAGGTCTTATGTTAATTAACATTTGAGGAGTAATAGCTTCTTGATCTTGAATAGTCATTCTTTCTTTAACTACTCTTTCCATTCTTGATAAACCAATTCTAAATTGATTTTGTAACAATTCTCCTACAGATCTTAATCTTCTATTTCCTAAATGGTCTATATCATCAACATAACCTATTCCATAAGTTAAACCTAATTCGTAACTAATAGTTGCAAATATATCATCTCTTATAATATGTTTAGGAATAAGTCTACTAATATTTTTCTTTATTTCGTCTTTGATACTTTCTTCATCTGAGAAATTATCTAGTATTTCTTTCAGTGTAGGATAATGAACTAATTCTTTTATTCCTAAATCTGAAATATCAAATGTAACTTGCTTCTTTAAATCTACAAAGTTATTACTAATTACTTTAATAACTTTATCTTCAACTAATACATCAACTGATTTTATTCCAGTGTTTTGAATTTCTTCAGCCATTAATCTACTTATTTTTTTATCTTTTTCAATCATAATCTCGCCAGTTTGTGGATTAACAATGTCATTAGCTGCTATTTGGTTTGCAATTCTTAAACTTAACGCCAACTTCTTGTTAAACTTGTATCTTCCAACTCTAGATAAATCATATCTTTTAGCATCAAAAAATAATGTATCAATTAAAGATATAGCACTATCTACTGTTGGTGGTTCACCTGGTCTTAATCTTTTATATATTTCAAGCAATGCTTCTTCTTTGGTCTTAGTATTATCTTTTTCTATTGAAGCTCTAAATCTTTCTTCTTCACCAAAGAAATCCAATAATTCTTGATCACTACCTAATCCCATAGCTCTTGCTAATATTGTAATTGATAATTTTCTAGTCTTATCAATTCTTACATAAATTATGTCATTAGAATCTGTTTCATATTCTAACCATGCACCTCTATTAGGTATTACAGTTGATGAATATAATTTTTTACCACTCTTGTCTATAGAGTAGTTATAATATACGCCTGGTGATCTCACTAATTGGCTAACTATAACTCTCTCAGCACCATTAATTACAAAGGTACCTTGTTCTGTCATTAATGGGAAATCACCCATAAATACTTCTTGTTCTTTGATTTCACCTGTTTCATTATTTTGTAATCTAATCGAAACTTTTAATGGCGCTGCATAAGTTGCATCTCTTTCCTTACATTCCTCGACAGAATACTTGATATTTTCCATATCAAGTTTATAGTCTATGAACTCAAGTACTAAATTTCCTGTGAAGTTTGTTATCGGATTAATATCTTCAAAAACTTCGTGCAATCCTTCTCTTAAAAACCATTCATAAGAATCTAACTGTACTTCAATTAGATTAGGCATTTCAGTAACATCATTAATTTTACCAAAACTCATTCTTGTTCTTTTTCCAATTTGGACAGGATGTACCATGAATTTTCACCCCTTGTATAAAATAAACTAAAATAGCCCAAAGCGTACTTTCCCTAGGGACTTTTGCTTTCGGACAACTTCTTTTTTATAGTATAACCATTATTCACCAAGTTATACTCTTTTTTTTCCACTATAAATATATACTATTCCATAGTGAATAATACATTATATTAATATATCATAGGATATTTTTCTTGTCAAGAATATAACTTTTTTTAATATATTCCGAACTAAATTTTTTATATATAAAGCTATATAAAATACCTATTCCTCAACAAGCATTTTATATAGCTTTATAAATAAGGTTTAAAAAAGGTGCTTTAAAGCACCTTTTTAGCATAAATAAATTACTTAACTTCTACAGCAGCTCCAACTTCAGCTAATTTAGCTTTCATATCTTCTGCTTCTTCCTTAGAAACACCTTCTTTTAATGTCTTAGGAGCTCCATCAACTATTTCTTTAGCTTCTTTTAATCCTAATCCTGTAATTTCTCTAACTACTTTGATAACTTTAATCTTGTTATCTCCAGTACTTGCTAATACTACGTCGAATTCAGTTTTTTCTTCAGCAGCAGCTCCACCAGCTACAGCTCCGCCAGCTACAACAGCAGCAGCAGCACTTACTCCAAATTCTTCTTCACAAGCCTTTACTAATTCATTTAAATCTAAAACGCTCATTTCTTTTATTGCTTGAATTATATCTTCTCTTGTCATTTTAATAGCACCTCCGAAATTTCTTCTTATAAATTATTTTTTATTATTGACTATTCTGCAGTTTCCTTACTATCAGCAATAGCACTTAATACACGTGCAAAGCTTGATATTGGAGACTTGATACTTCCAAGAAGTTTTGCAATAAGAACTTCTTTTGATGGTATTGTTGCTAATTGCTTAATCTTTGCTTCATCATAGATTTCGCCTTCTACAATACCTGCCTTTAATTCTAAAGCTTTATGATCTTTAGCAAAATCATTTAATATTCTTGCACCTAATGTAACATCTTCATAACTGAATGCAATAGCTACAGGTCCTTCTAAATATTCTACTATACCATCTAAGCCTAATTCCTTAGCAGCTAAAATAACTAAAGTATTTTTGTATACTTTGTATTCAACTCCAGCCTCTCTTAAATTTTTTCTAAGAACAGTATCTTCTTCAACATTTAGACCTTGATACTTACTAAGAACAACAGATTTTGATTTTTCTAATTTTTCCTTAATTTCAGCAACTTTTGCTTCTTTAAGTTCTCTGTTTTTATTCATTGCGGTGTCCACCTCCTCACAGTTTCAAACTGCTTCTTTTACTAAAAAAGACCTTCCGCAGACAAGGAAGGTCTATAATATCATCTATTATACATAACCTAGGTAGGTAATATATTTTACGCTTTCGCACCTACTGTCTACGGAAAAAATATTTTCTTTTTCACAACATTAAATATTATACTACCTAATATTAATTAAGTCAATATTAATCTAAAGCTTTTGTTGGATTAATTTTTGCACTTGGTCCCATTGTACTTGAAACAGATACTGATTTTAAGTATTGACCTTTAGCTGCTGATGGTTTTGCTTTAACTAAAGCATCCATTAATGCATTGAAGTTTTGTTTTAACTTTTCAGTTCCAAATGATTTCTTTCCAATTGGGCAGTGAACTATAGCTGTTTTGTCTACTCTGTATTCAACCTTACCAGCTTTAATTTCTTCAATAGCTTTAGCAACATCAAATGTTACTGTTCCTGATTTTGGATTTGGCATTAAACCTTTAGGCCCTAACACTCTACCAATTCTACCTACAACACCCATCATATCTGGAGTTGCAACAACCACATCATATTCAAACCAATTTTCAGTTTGAATCTTTTGAACTAATTCATCAGCTCCAACGAAATCAGCTCCTGCTTGTTCAGCTTCTGTAGCTTTATCTCCCTTTGCAAATACAAGTACTCTAACTGTTTTTCCTGTTCCATTTGGTAACACAACAGCTCCTCTTACTTGTTGATCCGCATGTCTTGGATCTACTCCAAGTCTTACGTGTAATTCAATAGTTTCATCAAAGTTTGCCTTTGCAGTCTTTAATGTAAGATCTAATGCTTCTACTGGATTATATAATGCACTTTTGTCTATAAGCTTTGCACTTTCAATATATTTCTTTCCCATAATTTGCCTCCTCTGTGGTTTTAACGGTTTTGACCTCCCACTTATTTTTACGAATTACTCTTCAATAGTTACGCCCATACTTCTAGCTGTTCCTGCGATCATTCTCATCGCTGATTCAACATTTGCAGCATTTAAATCTGGCATTTTAGTTTCAGCAATTTTTCTAAGTTGATCTTGAGTTAACTTACCAACTTTTGTTCTATTAGGTACTCCCGAACCACTTTCTAATCCTATTTCTTTCTTAATTAGAACTGCGGCTGGAGGAGTCTTTAATATAAAACTAAAAGATCTATCTTGGTAAACTGTAATTACTACTGGTATTATATATCCAGCTTGATTTGCAGTTTTTGCATTGAACTCCTTACAGAATCCCATTATGTTTACACCATGTTGACCTAAAGCTGGACCTACAGGTGGAGCTGGTGTTGCCTTACCTGCTTGAAGTTGAAGCTTTATCATTCCAGTTACTTTCTTAGCCATTTTGTTATTCCTCCTATTACTGTGGTATATACGAACTTTTAGTTCTCCCACTTAATTAAAACTAGTTTATTATAATTAAACTAATTTTTCAACTTGATTAAAGTCTAATTCGGCAAGAGTTTCTCTGCCAAACATATCTACTAAAGCTTTTATTTTGCGCTTATCTAGAACTATTTCTTGTATTATAGCCACCGATTCTCTTAATGGCCCAGAGATAATTCTAATGCTTTCACCAATTTCCAAATCAATATCAACTGGCATTTCTAACACACCCATTGCCTCTACTTCTTCATCAGAAAGAGGAACTGGTTTAGATCCTGGTCCAACAAAACCTGTTACACCTCTTGTGTTTCTTACAACGTACCACGCTTCATCACCCATCAACATCTTTATAAGCACATATCCAGGGAATTTTTTCTTTAATGAGACTTTTTGTTTTCCATCCTTTTCTTCAACCACTTCTTCCATAGGTACTTGTATATCATGGATTAGTGCTTCAAGATTTCTATTTTCAATTGCTTTTTCTAAGTTTGCTTTTACTTTGTTTTCATATCCTGAGTATGTATGTACTACATACCATCTTGCTCTATCACTCATACTTGTCAGGCGATCTTAATCACCCAAACCTCCTTTTTTACTTCAAATTTAAAATCATTTTAAAGAGGCTGCTGAAAATAGAATCTAATCCTCCAACTAATATAGTATACAACAGTGTGAATACTACAACTGCAATAAATGCTTTTTTCGTCTCATCTTTTGAAGGCCAAGTTATTTTCTTAACCTCCGCTTTAACTTCTCTAAAAAAACCAATTACACCATTACTTTGGGCTGTTTTTTCAGTTTTTGCATTACTTTTCGCTGACATATCTTCACATCCTTATTTTTTATAATCCTATGTCATTCCTGCGGTTAATTACTTAGTTTCTCTATGAAGAGTGTGCTTTTTACAGAATTTACAATACTTTTTCATTTCTAATCTATCTGGATCATTTTTTTTGTTTTTCATTGAATCATAATTTCTTTGTTTACACTCTGTGCATGCTAAAGTCACCTTTGTTCTCATTACTGCACCTCCAGTTTTTTATATATATTATAAACAAGAAACTTAATCTCTTGTTCACCTCTAATTTGCCTTGCTTAAAATGTCACTTTTATACAATATCATAGAATGTTTAATATGTCAATCTTCCTTTAAATAGGACTAAGTTATGCAACTTAGTCCTATTTAAAGTAATAATCACCATTTTTATTTTTCTATGCTAGTAACAACTCCAGAACCTACAGTTCTTCCACCTTCTCTGATAGCGAATCTTAATCCTTCATCCATTGCGATTGGAGTGATTAATTCAACTTTCATATCAATGTGATCTCCAGGCATTACCATTTCCATTCCGTCTGGTAATTTGATTGATCCTGTAACGTCTGTTGTTCTGAAATAGAATTGTGGTCTGTATCCATCGAAGAATGGAGTATGTCTTCCACCTTCTTCTTTCTTTAATACGTATACTTGACCTACAAAATTAGTGTGTGGATGCACTGAGTTTGGTACTGCTAAAACTTGACCTCTTTCGATATCAGTTCTTTGTACTCCTCTTAATAATGCTCCGATATTATCTCCTGCTTGCGCTTCGTCTAATAACTTTCTGAACATTTCTATTCCTGTTACTACTACTTTCTTCTTTTCTTCACTTAATCCTACGATTTCTACTTCGTCTCCTACGTGAAGTACTCCAGCTTCAACTCTTCCTGTTGCAACTGTTCCTCTTCCAGTGATTGTGAATACATCTTCTACTGGCATTAAGAATGGCTTATCTGTTGCTCTTTCTGGAGTTGGGATATAGCTATCTACTGCATCCATTAAATCTAAGATACATTTGTTTGCTTCTGCATCTTCTGGATTTTCTAATGCTTTTAATGCTGATCCTGTTATTACTGGAATATCATCTCCTGGGAAGTCATATTCGCTTAACAATTCTCTTACTTCCATTTCAACTAATTCTAATAATTCTGGATCATCTACCATATCTGCTTTATTTAAGAATACTACGATATATTCGATACCTACTCTTGATCCTAATAGGATATGTTCTCTTGTTTGTGGCATTGGACCATCTGCTGCTGATACAACTAATATAGCTCCATCCATTTGTGCTGCTCCTGTTATCATGTTCTTAACATAGTCAGCATGCCCTGGACAGTCAACGTGAGCATAGTGTCTTGCTTCTGTTTGATACTCAACGTGTGCTGTATTGATTGTGATTCCTCTTTCTTTTTCTTCTGGTGCTTTATCTATTGCTGCATAATCAAATGCTTCTGCAAATCCTTTTTTTGATAATACTGTTGTAATTGCAGCTGTTAATGTTGTCTTTCCGTGGTCTACGTGACCTATTGTTCCAATATTAACGTGTGGTTTACTTCTTTCATACTTTGCTTTTGCCATTGTAATTTTCCTCCCTTATTACCTTGTGATAAACTTTGCCTAGTGTTTTTTTATTTTTTATTATTTGGAGCTCACAATCGGGATTGAACCGACGACCTCCACCTTACCAAGGTGACGCTCTACCGACTGAGCTATGTGAGCGTTCAAAAATGCCTATGTTCTTTGATATACCAATTATAAAGTTTACTATCATTCTTTTTATTTGTCAATATAATTTACTACTTTAAATCCAAGCATTTTTCTAATTTTCTTTTCACTCTTTGCAATGCATTATCAATGGATTTTGAATGTCTTTCTAAATCACTTGCAATCTCTTGATAAGACTTTCCATCTAAATATGATGTAAGAACTTCTAATTCCAATCCTGATAACACTTTTGAAATTTTTTCTTCAATGTAAGCCATCTGTTCTTTACTTATCATCAATTCTTCTGGATCGGTAATCTTCATTCCCGCTAGTACATCTAAAAGAGTTCTTTCGGATTCTTCTTCGTATATTGGTTTATTTAAGGATACATAGGTATTCAAAGGAATATGTTTTTGCCTAGTAGCCGTCTTTATTGCAGTTATAATTTGTCTAACAACGCATATTTCTGCAAAAGCCTTAAATGATGTTGATTTTTCTGGATTAAAGTCTCTGATAGCCTTATATAAGCCTATCATGCCTTCTTGATAAATATCTTCCTTATCTGCTCCAATTAAAAAGTATGACTTAGCCTTTGCCTTAACAAAATTTTCATATTTTGAAATTAAATATTCTTGAGCTCTATTATCTCCATTTTTAGCTTGAGCAACAATTTTTTCATCTGACTTGCCTTTGAAATCTAAAAAAACTTCCAACGATTCACTCTCAACTCTCTTCTGCATTAAACTGACCACCCATTTAGACAATTATACCCTAGTAAAAATCAATTAGTCAACTGAAATTACTTGCTTCGCCTAATTTCTTCTAATATTATTGCTGTTTTTTCATCTATATTATCACTTATACTATTTCTATCTATACTTTTATTTTTATCGCCCTTAATTTTTATAGATTTTTCTACCTTGATTACTTCATTATAAAATTCCAAAGATGACATTCTAACTGCCCCTCTTTGAAAAACAGTTTGTTGTTCTAAACTATCAGACGTTACTACAACTATTTCATGTTTTCTCCCTAAAGAATTTACTTGTTTCTCGATATAATTATCAGCTGTCTCTCCATCCTTTGTAAAAATAACTAAAATATTTCTATTTACTTCTTCTTTTTTTTCAAGGTTGCCCATAACTTTATGTGCGTCAAATACTAATACTATTTTGCAGGCTTTAAAAACTCCATAATTATGTAACTTATCAATCAAAGTTTGTCTTGCAGCTTCAAAACTAAAGTCTTTTCTTTGCTTCAAATTTGGCCAACTATTCACCACATTATATCCATCCACAAAAATAGTTTTCACTATATACCTCTTTCTATTTTAATCGTCCTTTTAATACTTCATACATAATTATACCACCAGCTACTGAAGCATTTAAAGAGTTAATCTTTCCAACCATAGGTATTTTTATTAGCTTATCACATTTTTGTACTGTTAATTTAGATATTCCTCGCCCTTCATTTCCAATTATAATTGCACAAGGACCACTGAAATCTACTTGATAACTATATTCTTCTGCTCTTATATCTGCACCATAAACCCATATACCTTTTTCCTTTAACTCTTCTATAGTTGCATTTAAATTGGTAACTTTCGCGATTTTTACATGTTCTATTGCACCTACAGAAGATTTATATACTGTTGCACTTACTGATGCACTTCTTCTTTTCGGAATTATAATTCCATGAACTCCAAATAATTCTGCCGTTCTTACTATTGATCCTAAGTTATGAGGATCCTCAACTTCATCTAATATAACTATAAAAGGAGATTCTCCTCTTTCTTCTGCTAAAGCTAGTATATCTGATACCTCTGAATATTTATATGGTGTTACCTTAGCTATTACACCTTGATGCGTTGCTCCATCGCACATTGAATCGAGTTTTCTTTTATCAACTTCTTTAATTACAATTCGTTTTTCTTTAGCTATGCTGACAATTGTATTTATAGAACCTTCTAGCTTACTATTTGCTATATATAGAGTTTCAATTGTTCTTTCTCCTTTTAAAGCTTCAATGACTGAATTTCTACCGATAACTATATCTTCTCTCTCTTCAATTTGATTAGCTTCTCTTCTATCACTCTCAGTAGTCTTTTCTTTTCTTCCACTATTTTTCGTTCCATTAAGCTTTCTCTCTCTTAATCTAGTTTTTTCTTCATTCTTTTTTTCACCTTTAATAAATTTATCTTTTGAATTAAACTTTTTCGTTTCCCCTTGCATTTATAAATCCTCCTTGTTTAAAATTTATTTTATAATTTCAATACTTTTATTTAATATAAATTCTAATCTTTCTTTATTACCTGTTAAGTATAAATACCCTATTAAAGCTTCAAATCCAGTTGCCATTCGATAATCTCTCACATCTGCATTTTTAGGAACTGTAGGTGATTTTGCATTTCTTCCCCTCTTATAAATAGCTTCTTCTTCCTCTGTTAAAAGCTGTTCTATTTTATGCATTATACACGATTGGCTTTTGGCTTTAACATATGTAATTGCTTTAATATGAATTTTATTTGCTGATAATGATGTATTTTTCATCAAAATATAATTTCTAACAAAAACTTCAAATATTCCATCTCCGATTAATGCTAATTGAAGTGGATTTAGTTGCCTTGCTTCATCTTGTGAAAATTCCCTCATTCTAAAATCATCTAACATTATACTTCTCCTTTTAATAAAACATACTTAAAAATAACAAGTCAGTATGTTATTATATTTAACTCTCTATTTCTGACATATACATAAGGGTTGCAAAACTGCAACCCTCCTTTAATTAATCAATCTTTTTCCATCTAACACCTTGTGGTGTATCCTCTAAAACTATATTTCTATTCTTTAAATCATCCCTTATCTTGTCTGCTAAAGCAAAATCTTTATCTTTTCTTGCTTGCTGTCTTTTATCAATAAGTTCCTGAATTTCAGTTTCTAAATCCTTCTTCATATGATTTTGAAGAATTCCAAGTGGTTTTCCAAGCTCTCTAATCAATGCCTCCGCTTTTTCACACAATTCAATCGATGAATTAATATTAACATTGTTATTAATATCCTTTGTTAAATCGAATAGTACTGAAATTGCATCTGCTGTATTAAAGTCATCATCCATCTTTTCTATAAATTTTTCTCTATATTTATCTAAAGATTTTAAATAACCTATCTCTTGATCGTTTATATCTTTTTTACTAACTTCACTCTTTAGATTATCAAGATTATTTATACAATTGTATAATCTTTCTATTGATGATTTTGCTGAATCTAAAAGTTCTTTAGTGAAATTTATTTGAATTCTATAATGACCTGATAACATTAAGAATCTTATTGTATCTGCATCATATTCTTCAAGAATTTCCCTAGCTGTAAAGAAATTATTTAATGATTTTGACATTTTTTTATTATCTACGTTAACAAATGCCGCATGAATCCAATAATTAGCAAAGGCCTTACCAGTTACAGCTTCACTTTGAGCTATTTCATTTTCATGATGAGGAAATTTCAAATCCATTCCACCAGCATGAATATCAATTGTATCTCCTAGTAATTTTTTTGCCATACATGAGCATTCTATATGCCAGCCTGGTCTTCCAAGTCCCCAAGGACTTTCCCATGCAGGTTCATTAGGCTTTTTCGCCTTCCATACTGCAAAATCCATTGGATCTTTCTTTCTTTCATCAACAGAAATTCTTGCGCCAGCTTGTAAATCATCTAAATTTTGCCCAACTAACTTTCCATATTCAGCAAATTTTTTTGTACTATAATATACATCCCCATCTACTTCATAAGCAAATCCGGCTTCAATTAAGTCTTCGATGAATTTTATGATATCATTAATATATTCTGTTGCTCTAGGATTGGTTGTTGCTCTCTCTATTTGAAGCCCATCTGCATCTTGATAATATTCTTTTATATATTTATCTCCAAGTTCTTTTACTGTAATACCTTCATCATTAGCTTTGTTAATCATCTTATCATCTATGTCTGTAAAATTTTGAATAAATGTAACTTTGTATCCTCTATACTCAAAATATCTTCTAATTATATCAAATATAATAAATGTTCTTCCATTTCCTATATGCATAAAATTATAAACAGTTGGTCCACAACCGTACATTTTAACTTCTCCTGGAACAATAGGGATAAACTCTTCTTTTTGTCTAGTTAAAGTATTATATATCCTCATTAAATTACCTCCTAAAGTTATTTTAATTTCATATTATTTTTTTCAAATTCACTTTTTATTATGTTACAAACATCACTGATTTTGATTACTTCCATTTCACCATCTCTAAGTTTAAATTCAACTTCTCCGTCACCAATTTTTTTACCTACAGTTACTCTCATTGGTATTCCCATTAATTCTGAATCTTTGAATTTCACTCCTGCTCTTTCATTTCTATCATCTAAAAGAGCTTCTACACCCATTCCTACTAATTGCTCATAAAGTTCGTTTGCAACTTTAACTTGTTCTTCATCTTTAACATTTACAGGAATTACAGATATATGGTATGGTGCAACAGATAATGGCCATACTATTCCATTCTCATCATGATGTTGTTCAATTATAGATGCCATTGTTCTTGTAACTCCAATCCCATAACATCCCATTATAAATGGCTTTTCTTTACCACCTTCATCAATAAAATTAGCATTCATTGATTCTGAATACTTAGTTCCAAGTTTGAAGATATGACCAACTTCTGTACCTCTTGCAATAGTAAGCTTTCCACCACAGTCTGGGCACATATCTCCTTCTGTTACATTTCTAAAATCACTAACAGTTCCGTCGAAGTCCCTTCCATAGTTAACATTTTGTATATGATATCCAGTTTCATTACCACCTACAACAAAATTATACATGTTTTTCACTTCTTCATCTACTAATATTAAATCAACTTTTATTCCTATTGGCCCGGCGAATCCAATATCACATCCAGCTGCTTTTATATATTCTTCATGAGAAGCCATTTCTATATCACCAGAAGCATTTGAAGCATTAGCTACTTTTACTTCATTAACCTCTCTATCTCCTCTTACAAATACAGCAACAATTTTACCATCAACATTATATAACAAGGTTTTAACTGTCTTTTTAGGAGATATATTTAAAAATTCTGCAACTTCATTTATTCCTCTACTATCAGGAGTCGCTATTTTTTTTGCTTCCATTAGTTCTTCTTTTTCTAATTCTTCTAATTTAGCAGTTGCTTTTTCGATATTTGCTGCATAATCACAATTAGTACAGAATACTACATCATCTTCTCCAACTTCTGACTTAACCATAAATTCTGCTGAGTTAGCTCCTCCAATCGCACCTGAGTCTGCTGCAACACATTTAGCATCTAAACCACATCTATTGAATATTTTAACATATGCATCATGCATCTTATCATATGATATATCTAAACCTTTTTGATCCTTATCAAAGCTATAAGCATCCTTCATAACAAATTCTCTAGATCTCATCACTCCAAATCTTGGTCTACGCTCATCTCTATATTTAGTTTGAACTTGATATAAATTAAGAGGTAATTGCTTATATGATTTAATTTCATTTCTTGCTATATCAGTAAATACTTCTTCATGAGTAGGTCCTAAACAAAAATCTCTTTCTCCTCTATCCTTTAATCTAAACATTTCTGCTCCATAAGCATCCCATCTACCTGATTCTTGCCATAATTCTGCTGGAATAATAGCTGATGCTAAAAATTCTTGTGCACCTGCTGCATTCATTTCTTCTCTTACTATATCTTCTACTTTCTTTAATACTTTTAGTCCAAGAGGCATATAATTATATACTCCTGCAGCCATTTTTCTTATCATTCCAGCTCTTAGCATAAGTTTATGACTATCAATTTCTGCTTCTGCAGGAACTTCTCTTAATGTTGATATTAACATATTAGACATTTTCATTTTCTATTTCCTCCTATAATCTTGTTTAATAATATATCTGAATAATTTAATTTATTGATTACTTATTAAAATTATATATTTATTTCTTTAATTTCAAATACAATATTTCTAACTTTGTATAAAATTATTCAAAAATTAATTTTAATATAATTTTTTGAATAAAAAAATTCACCCTAATATTCACATTAGGGCGAATTGTATCGCGGTACCACCTAAATTTATTCTCTAATAATGATAACGGTATTAAACCGATAGTTTTTACCTATACTCAAAAGCTGGTTCAAAGTCTATTTAAAAGTCTTACAGCCTATGGACTTTTTCTCTTAATAATTCGACTTCTACTATTCTTCATCATCGCTTTATAAACTTGATTTTATTTTAATTTATTATAACTTCTTGAAATTTACATGTCAACATCTTATAATTAAACTATTTTTTCACCAAATATTCTGCTAAAATCAAATCTTCTGGTGTGGTTATTTTAATATTTGTATATTCACCATCATAAATATAAACTTTATTTCCGAAAAACTCTGCTACCATTGTATCATCAGTAACTGAAACTCCACTTTCTTTAATCTTCCTATGACACTCATATATAAGATTAAAATCAAAAGCTTGAGGAGTTTGAATTGCAACAGTTTGGCTTCTATCCAATGTATTTATTGAAAAATTATCTTCATCCTTGATTTTTATAGTATCTTTAGGCATTATCCCTGGTGCTGCTGCTTTATATGCTTTAGCATATTTAATAGCATCATTTATTATTGTTTGTGATACAAAAGGCCTTGCTCCATCGTGAATTAAAACTATACTAGAATCCTTTAATTCAGTTAAGGCATTATATACAGAATCCTGCCTTTCAGTACCACCAAATACTATTTTATCTACTTTTAATTGATATTTTTCCAATACTTCTTTTTTACAATAATCATTTTCATCTTCTGGAATAACTAAAACAATTTTATCTATTAACTCATTCTTTATAAACTGTTTAAGAGTGTAATAAAGAATGGGCTTCTCATTCAAATTTATATACTGCTTACTTTGAACAAAGCCCATTCTCTTACCTCTCCCTCCAGCTAATACTATTGCACTAACCATGGGAAAATCTCCTTAATTTTAATTATCTTTTGGTTTTGCAAAAATCATTCTTCCTGCTGCTGTTTGCAATACTGATGTAACTATAACTGCTGTTGTTTGTCCTATATATTTTCTTCCACCTTCTACAACGATCATAGTTCCATCTTCTAAATATGCTACCCCTTGGCTCGATTCTTTTCCATCCTTAACTATATCAATAGTCATTTCTTCACCAGGTAATACAACTGGTTTTATTGCATTTGATAACTCATTTATATTTAATACAGGAACGCCTTGAAATTCTGCTACTTTGTTTAAATTGTAATCATTAGTTATAACTTTTCCATCCATCTTTTGGGCAAGTTTCAGTAACTTCGCATCAACTTCTGCAATTTTAGGGAAATCATCATCTACAATCTGCGTTTCTATTGATAATTCTTTCTGTATTTTATTTAATATATCTAATCCTCTTCTTCCTCTATTTCTTTTTAAGGAGTCTGAAGAATCTGAGATATGTCTTAATTCATCTAACACAAAATTAGGTATAACTAATGGACCTTCAACAAATCCAGTTTCACAAATATCAAATATTCTACCATCAATTATAACTGATGTATCTAATATTTTAGGAATTCCAACAATTGTTGTTTCTTTACCTCCATCTTTAGGCTTTTTGTCTTTAATTGCAGGTTTTTTTATATTAACAAGAAGAGCTGTTATATCCTCTTTCTTTTTTACCATTATTTTTGCACCTATTACAGCTGCTAATACATTTAGTAAAACTAACAAAATTGGTCCAAATATTCTATGCATGTCATTTATTGGCTTCGCAATAAATGTCATAAGTATTAAAGCAATAACAGCACCTACAGTTCCATAAAGTATCTCTGTTATGCTCATTTTTTGCATGCTTTTTTCAATATAATCAATTAAATTAGAAATACCATTATATATAGCAGGAGAAATAACATATAATATAAGTCCAAAAATTAAAGATATAATAATATAAAATACAACCTTAGCAATAGTAGTTGATAGGTAACTAACAATTTGAGGAATTGTAATTAATATTTCTGATATAAAATATCCCATTATCATTCCAATAATAGAGAAAACTCCTCTTAATAAATTCTTTAACACATACTTCACCTCCTTCTAATTATTTACACTTTTTAGATGATTTAATCATTCTTTAATATTCTTGCCACATTGCCTTAATTATAACATACAATAAGTTTATCTAAAATGAATAAATTATTAAGTTTAATTACAAAATTCAGATTAATATAAAAAATGTTTAAATTCAACAGTAATTTATTAGAATAAATTATACGTTTTTAATTACTTAAATAATTTCTTTTCTAGAAAAAATTATTATTATATTTCTTTCTTTAGTAGCACATGCTCTTTTATACGCTTCAATCCATCTTTAATAGCAGTAGCTCTAGCATCACCTATTCCCTCTACATTATCTAAATCAATTATATCAGCATCTACTATATTACTTAGCTCTTTAAATTCTTTTATAAGATTATCAATTACATTAGCTGGTATCCTTGGCACTTTACTTAATACCCGATATCCCTTTGGAGATATTAATGTGTCCATAATTGGAATTCCACCATAACCTAACGCTCTTGAAATTGCATCTAAATCTAATAGTTCTGTAGCATTTAATTTTTGAATATGTTCATATATATCTGTATATTTTAAACAATCCTTGCAATAATCTTTAATTAATAATATTCCATCTCTTTCAATATGCCTTATTAATTCATTAAGCTGCATAGATATTAATCTGCCTTCATTTCCAAGCTCTAATATATACATATTAATTTCTTCTACTATTCTCATTACCATTTCAGTTCTTTGCACTGCAGTAACCACGTCAAAAAGTGTTGTTAAATCTTGAAATTCCAGTATGTTCAAATTGTTAATAACACGTTCAAGAACCGCAACATATTTTTCTAATGTTTGAATTGCTTGATTAGCTTTACCTAAAATTATACTGCTTTCTCTCAATACATATTTTATGTCACCTTTGTACATGGTTATTATATTTCTTCTTTGAGATATTGCAATTACTATCTTATTAGTTTGTTTTGCTACTCTATGTGCAGTTCTATGCCTAGTTCCTGTTTCATAGGTTGGAATCGATGAATCCGGTATTAGCTGCGCATTTGCACAGACAATCTTTTTTAAATCTTCAGTTATTACTATAGCTCCATCCATTTTAGCTAGTTCATATACATATGATGGAGTATACTCAGAGTTAATATAAAACCCTCCATCAACTAGTTTCATAACTTCTTCATCGTCTCCAATTACTATTAATCCACCAGTTTTTGCCCTCAATATATTTTCAAGGCCTTCCCGTAGTTGAGTGCCTGGGCACATTATCTTTAAGACATTTTTTATTCCTATTCCTTTTTCTATTCTCATACACTCACCCAATTTCTTCAAACTATTATTTATTTTTTATTTACTGTTCTTCATTAATGATTAGCCTTATCCTCTTTCCCATATTTTAGTAAAAATTATATCCAATTAATCCCTAAAAAATCAAAATTTAAGCTCTAAAACTATAATACTATAATAACTATAATCTCTCAATCATATTTGCTAAAATTAAATATGATATATTTTTTTGTAGAAATATGTTTGTATATGTTTCATTATTCATATACAAACCATTTTAATATATAATTTTTGATTAAAAGCCTATATTTTAGTTGAGTATTACCTTTAGAAACTTTTAAATTAATCATTAGCTATAATTTAAAATCCGGTGCTTTCTTTTAATAAATATTCACTAATTATTATATACATGACTTATTACATTCATTAATGTTTTTAATTCAATTACTTCAATCTCTTTAAAAGTTGTTCCTCTTATAAATGAGTCTTTTGCAACATAGACTTTTTTAAATCCCATTCTTTCAAGTTCTTTAACTCGGCTTTCTATTGATGGCACTTTTTTTAATTCACCAGTCAGTCCTACATCAGCTATAAATGCAATATTAGATTCAATCCCTTGCTGCTTTACAGATGATACTATACTCATTATGACAGCTAAATTAATACCTTGTTCTCTAATCTTCATACCACCAGTAGTTTTAATGATCACATTCTTATCATATAAATTAATACCACCACGCTGTTCTAATATGGATATTAATGTATTCAGTTTATCTTTCCCTAAAGTTTCTCCTATACGTGTAGGATATGGCGTAAAACTTTTTGACACTAAGCTCTCTATCTCCGTTATAATCGCTCGTGTTCCTTCTTTAATTACAGTTAATGCACTTCCTGATACCACTTCTCCTTCTTCACGTTTTGTCATAAAAAATTCTGATGGATTATCGATTGAAATAACACCTTTCTCACACATTTGAAAAAATCCATTTTCAATGCCACCAAATCTATTTTTGGAACTTACAAGTACACGTAATTCTTCATCATTATCATCTTCTATTATAAGAACTGTATCAACTAAATGTTCTAATGCTCTTAATCCTGCTAATTCGTCATTCTTAGTCATTTGTCCTACTACAATAACAGCTCTCGGTCTTTTATCGTTTTTTGCAACTTGAAGTAATGCATTAGCACATTCCATGGTTTGTGTAGGAGAACCTGCCCTTGCTGGTAACGATGATTCCATAGTAAATGTTTGTATACTATCTACAATTAACATATCTGGATTTATTTCTTCAACTGCATCTAATACATTATCAAGACTTGTTTCTTGTAATACCCATATATCTTCATGAATCTTGTCAAGAATTCTATCTGCCCTATTTTTTATCTGGCTATCACTTTCTTCTCCCGATGCATAAATTACTTTATACCCTTTTTGAGCTATCACATCTGAAATTTGAAGTAGTAAAGTTGATTTTCCGGCACCGGGTCTGGCAGTTATTATTGAAATTGAATCTTTTACAATTCCACCTCCCATGACTCTATCAAATTCATTTATTCCTGTAACAATTCTATCACTCTTATTAGAAACTACTTCAAAAAGCTTTTTTATTGGCTTTTTAGATGCTTGTCGCACTTTTGTTTCCATACTCTTTGACTCAACAACAGTCTCCTCCAATGTATTCCAGCTATTACAAGTTGGACATTTGCCAAGCCATTTTATACTTTCAAAACCACAACTTGAGCATCTATATAATGTTTTCTTTTTCATAAATATCTCCTTTTACTCTTTAATAGATATTATTTCGATTATTTAATAAGATAAGTCTATAACATATATTTTCTCTGCTCTCCTTAAATAAATTTAATATTATTATAACAGGCAATTCTGCCAAACTTTTATTTTATAAATTATAATTAAATTAATAAAACTATTGATTATTTCTCATACTATATTGATAGCTTATATAAACTATATTATAATATTAATTATAAAATAATTATTATTAATTAAGGAGGCGTATTTATGATAAAAGTATATACTACTAATACTTGTCCTTGGTGTGTTAAGGTAAAAAATTATCTAAAATCAGAAAATATCGATTTTGAAGAATTAAACGTACAAGACGATATGGTAGCCAGAGAAGAAATGATTAAAAAGTCTAATCAAATGGGTGTTCCTGTATTAGACATTAATAATAATATCATTATAGGATTTGATAAACCCGCTATTTTAAAAGCTTTAGGTAAATAATTAAGAGGCGATTATTCGCCTCTTTTATTATTTTTTAGTATATATTTCTCTGCATTTAAAAGTGCTATTGTTCCATCTGCAACAGCTGTTGTTATTTGTCTATATTTCTTTTCTCTAACATCACCGGCCGCATACACACCATTAATATTTGTTTGCATGTCTTCGTCTGTTATTATATACCCTTGCTCATTTAATTTTAAATATTCTTTCGCTACTTCTGTTCTTGGTTCATTGCCTATACATCCAAAAACTGCATTTACCTCTAAATTACTTAATTCTTGAGTTTTTGTATTCCTAATAGTGATTGCTTCTAAAAATTCATTTCCTTTAGCCTCTACTAAATCTTCATTAAGTAACACTTCTATTTTAGGATGATTAAAAACTTCATCTATTAACGCTTGTTCACCCTTAAAATAATCATAACGTCTTATTAAATAAACTTTTTCAGCAAATCTAGTTAGAAATATAGATTCTTCCAAAGCTGAATTTCCTCCACCTACAACTGCTAGCTTCTTTCCTTGATACATTGCGCCATCGCAGATTGCACAATAATGAATTCCTTTTCCTGCAAACTGACTTTCTTGTGGAATAGGTATCTTTTTAGGTGATGCTCCTGTTGCAAATATTATAGCTTTAGGCTCATATATATATGATTCAGTTTCTACTATTTTTTTATCATCTGAAATATCTACATTTTGAATAGAATCAAATTCATCTATTTTAGCTCCAAGTGCTTCTGCCTGCTCTTGGAATATATCAGCTAGTTTGCCACCATCAATCTGTTTAAACCCTGGGTAATTTTCTATAGTATAACTATTTCTAACTTGACCTCCTAGAATCTCATTTTCTAATAACAAGGTGTTTAATTTCGCTCTTCCAGCATACATTGCCGCCGTAAAACCTGCTGGTCCTCCACCAATTATCATTAAATCTAATTCTTTTCTTTCTTTACTCATTCCATTTCGCCTCCCGCTCTAACTTCGGTTTTATAGTATAAAATCTCTTTTAAATCTGAATTATGCAAAATATTAATCTCTTCTAATACATTTAATAAAAAAACTGCTTCAATCACATATTTTATTTATATTCTTAAAGCAGTTTATCACCTTTAAATTATTTTTTACTATTCCTCTACTAATTTGCTGAAAACAAGTTTATTTTCTAACTCACTAACTTTTACCCTATCTCCAAGGCGTATATTTCCTTGTAAGATTTCTTCACTTAGTCTATCTTCAACTTCTTTTACAATAAGTCTTCTTAAAGGTCTTGCACCATAATCAAGATCTATTCCCTTGCTTAACAAGAACTTCTTACTGTCTTCTTCAAAATTTAGATATATATCTCTGCCTTCAAGTCTTTCTCTTATAGATTCAAGCATTAAATCTATAATCTTATCTAAATCTTCATCACTTAATTTATGGAATACTATTGTATCATCTATTCTATTTAAAAATTCAGGTTTAAATTTTTGTTTTAATTCTTCTAATATGCTTTCCTTCATCTTTTCATATTCAGTTTCATTATTAGAACTGTTACTATTAAATCCTATGCTCTTTTGCTTTTTAATTTGATGTGCTCCAACATTAGAAGTCATTATTATTATTGTATTTTTAAAATTAACAACTTTTCCCTTGCCATCTGTAAGTCTTCCATCTTCCATTATTTGAAGTAAAATATTAAATATATCAGTATGAGCTTTTTCAATCTCATCTAAAAGAACTATTGAATATGGTTTTCTTCTAACTGCTTCTGTAAGCTGTCCCCCATCATCATGTCCTACATATCCTGGTGGAGACCCTATTAATTTAGATACAGAATGACTTTCCATATATTCTGACATATCAACTCTTATAATACTGTTTTCATCTCCAAACATAACTTCCGCAAGTGCTTTTGAAAGTTCTGTCTTTCCAACTCCTGTTGGTCCTAAAAATATAAAGCTTCCAATTGGTCTATTTGGATCTTTAATTCCAACTCTTGCTCTTCTTACAGCTCTTGCAATAGACTTTACAGCTTCATTTTGGCCAACAACTCTCTTATGCAATATTTCTTCTAAGTGAAGTAGTCTTTCGCTCTCTAATTCATTTAACTTTTGTATTGGAATTTTAGTCCATGAAGAAACTACACTCGCAATATTCTCTGTATCTACAATTAATGTTTTAATAGAATTTTGGGTATCCCAATTTTCTTTCATATTACTTAATTGATCCTTTAATTCTCTTTGATTATCTCTTAAATTAGCAGCTCTTTCAAAATCCTGAACTCTTATAGCTTCTTCTTTTTCCTTATCTATATCTTGAATTTTTTCTTCTAATTCTTTTAAATCTGGCGGTGTTGTTAAATTCTGAATTCTTACTTTAGCTGCACCTTCATCCATTAAGTCAATAGCTTTATCGGGCATAAATCTGTCTGTTATATATCTATCTGATAAATTTACAGCTGCTTGTAACGCTTCATCTGTAATCTCAACCCTGTGATGTGCTTCATATTTATCTCTTAAACCTTTTAAAATTTCCAAAGTTTCCTCTTTTGAAGGCTCACCTACAGTTATAGGTTGAAATCTTCTTTCTAAAGCTGAGTCTTTTTCAATATATTTTCTATATTCATCAATAGTTGTTGCTCCAATACATTGAATTTCGCCTCTAGCTAGAGCTGGTTTTAATATATTTGAAGCATCAATAGCACCTTCTGCTCCACCTGCACCAATTATAGTATGAATTTCATCTATGAAAATAATAATGTCTTTATCCTTAACAATCTCTTCCATGGTCTTTTTTAATCTTTCTTCAAATTCACCTCTATATTTTGCTCCTGCAATCATAGAAGTTAAATCTAATGAAATAACTCTTTTATTTTTAAGTATCTCTGGAATATTACCTTGAACAATCCTTTGAGCTAATCCTTCAACAACTGCTGTTTTACCAACTCCTGGTTCACCAATTAAACAAGGATTATTTTTGATTCTTCTGCAAAGAATTTCTAACAATCTTTGTGTTTCTACTTCTCTTCCTATAACAGGATCTAAGCCTTGCTCCTTAGATAAAGCAGTTAAATCTCTGCCATACTTATCTAACATAGGAGTGCTTTTTCTTTTGCCATTCTCTATTGTCTTACTATCAGTAGACCTATCTTCATAAGCTCCAGATAAGAATACAAGCAATTCCTCACTTATAATAGTGAAATTAATATTTAAACTTTTTAGAATAGTATATGCCATTCCTTCTTCTTGATTAAGCAATGATAATAAGATATGTTCTGGGCTAACATATCTATGGTTCAGCTTTTTCGCTGCAGCAAAACTCTCATCAACTACTCTTTTTGTTCTAGGTGTTAATAAAATGTTATCATCTGATTTCTTGATATCACCATATCCCAAATATTTCTGTATCATTGCCTTGATATTTTCACTATCAACACCATGTTTTTTTAACAATTTAGCTGAGTGTCCATCTTCTTTTAAAATACCAAGCAATACATGTTCTGTTCCAACGTATCCATGTTTAAACTTTTCCGACTCATTTTCAGCTTCTAGAATTACTACCTGCGCCCTTTCTGTTAATTTGTTATATTCCATTGATTTAAAACCTCCAAACTCCTTAATTTAATATTTTGTACACTAATCTTGCTCTTTCATACTTAATTTCCTTAGCATCTAAATATCTTCCTAAACAATTTTGAAGAGATGCGTCACTTATAAGCATAAGCAGTTTATCTAAATCATTTTCATCAATATCTATAAATGAAAGTTCTGATCCTAATCTAACATTAGATATTAATTCAATAGTTTCCTTATAATCTAAAAGAACTGCACTCCTAAGTATTGCATATGACCTATATACCTTATCTTCTAATTCATATTTACATTTACTAAGCAATATTTCTCTAAATTTATTTTCTTGTCTTATTATGTTTAATACTTCTTCTTTTAATTTAGTTATAATATCTTCTTCTGATAATCCTAAAGATACCTTATTAGCTATTCTATAAAAATTCCCATATGCCTTATTATCATCTAAGTATAAACCTTTTATGTTAAATCCTAATTTTCCAAGATTCTTTGAAATATTCTTAACTTCTTCACTCATTGTAAGTGCAGGTAAATGCACTATTACTGATGCTTTCATTCCTGTACCAATATTTTCTGGAGATGCTGTTAAATATCCTAATTTTTCATCAAATGCATAGTCAAAATTTTGTTCTATTTTATCATCAATATTTATTGCACTTTTAAATGCTTCTTCTAAATTTAATCCATTACTTATGCATTGAAGATTAACATGATCTTTTTCATTTATCATAATACTAACATTCTCTTCTTTATTTAAAATGAATGAACTTTTATCTGAATTTCTAATAAGCTCTTCAGTAATTAAGTCTCTTTCTAAATATTGTTTACCAAATTCTTCTTTTATATTCCAATTTTCATATAATGTAAATTCTTCATTAATTAATTCGTTTTTGAGCAAGCTATATATTTTTTTACCATTATTCCTACCTTTTATATAATTTAATTTATTAGGAAAAGGTAAATCACTAAAATTTCTAGCTAGTAATATCTTACTCCTTAATACTACGCCTTTTTTTCTATTATTATGAGTCAAACTGTCCATCACAATTCTCCTCCTTTACATGCACTGGTTCTTTATTTATATTGCTTTCTAATATATAAAGTTCTAATTTTTTAATTTCATCTCTTACAAAAGCTGCCTTTTCATATTCTTCTGTTACAATTAATTTTTGCATTTCTGCCTTTAAATCCTTAAGTTTTTTTCTTCTAACTAGTTCTTCACCTTTCATACTTGGTATTTTACCTATGTGCTTTATACCAACTTGTAAACTTTTTATTCTTGGCTCAAGAACAATTTTGAATGCTACATAGCAATCAGCACAACCTAATTTTCCTGATTTTTTAAACTCGTCATAAGTTAATCCACAATTTGTACAAACAATTTCATTTACTTGATTATTATCTATATTAGCTTTATTACCTACACTTGATAACATTTCTGTAAGCATCCCTTGAAATGAAACATTTCCATTTTGACTAATTGAACTAAAAAATGGAATGTTAGATATATCTTTTACACAAGTATCACACAACCAAATTTCATGTTTTTGTCCATTTATTACTGTAATTAAATTTACCTTCGCCTCATTTTTCTTGCATTTTTCACACAACATATATATCCCACCTTTAAGATAAAATTATCATCATCATTGCTTTTAAAATATCTGCTCTTACTCTATTTTTATTCTCTGCTGAAGTTAAACTTCTATCATTTATTGCTATTTTCATTATTTCACATTCCCTATCTTGAATAATTCCAGACTCTAATAAATGATTTAATAAGGCATTCGCATTATGATATGTCATTGCCTCTCCTATACTCTCGCTTATTAATTTTTCTCTTTTATCTGAATTATCATATTCTAACTGCTTAATAGCTATATGACCTCCACCACCTCTTTTACTTTCAATTAAGTATCCTCTTTCATAAGTGAATCTAGTTGTTAATACATAATTTATTTGAGATGGTGCACATCTAAACTGATCTGCCAATTCATTTCTTTGTATAAAAATCACCTTATCTCTGTTTTCATCAAAAAGTTGCTTTATAAAAGCCTCTATTACATCTGAAAGTCTTGCCATAACATCACCTACTTAAATTTAAAATATCTGTTTTTGACTTACTTTGACTTTACATTATTATACTATAATCTTTTTATTTTTTAAAGTATCTATATATAATTTTAACTCTTCATAAAATCAAACTAATATTATTTATTTTAATGTATATTATTTTGAAAACATATCTATCAATATAAATTTATGATTATTTCTAGTTTTATATGTTAATAATATAAAACATGTATTAATTCTAATTCATGGAGGCTTTTTATGCAAATAATTTGGTATGGATATTCTTCTTTTCTTATAAAGACATCAATTGGTAAGAGAATTCTAATTGATCCATTTGATAATCCTAATGGATGCAAAAACAACTTTCCACAATGCGATTTAGTAACTACTAGTAGTAGCTATTATAATAATTTATATTTAAATAGTCATAATCCTACAGCAAAAGTAATTAATGAAGCAGGGACTTTTTATATGGATTCTTTAGAAATAGAAGGACTCAATTCATTTCAAGATAAATATAATGGTTTTAAAAGAGGACCGAATATTATTTATATTTTTAAAGACAACAAATATTCAGTGTGTCACTTAGGAAACCTAGGACATATTCCATCTTCTTCAGTTCTAGAAAAGCTTAGAAATATTGACATTTTACTTATACCAATTGGTGGGAATTTCACATTAAATGGACTTGATGCAACAAAGCTTTGTAATCTTATTTGTCCTAAATATATAATTCCTATGCACTATAAGACTAATAGTACTTCATTATATTTAGATAATCCTAAAAATTTTATTACATCTATGAAACATATTCGAAAAATTAATTCAAATATATTAAATATTTCAGACTTAACCTTTATATATGAATCTGAGTGTATAATACTAACACCTCCATATACTTAAATACAAATCATCATGCGATCAATCAGATAGAGATGTTGCAAAACATATATTTATAAATCTTTATAAATAAAACCAAGAGTAATAAAAAAGATCGCCTTAAAGACGATCCCTTTTTATTATTCTTGGTTTGGAGCTCCTACTGGGCAAACATTAGCACAGTTTCCACAATCAATACAAGTATCTGCATCGATAACGTATAGAGTATCTCCTTGAGTTATAGCACTAACTGGACATTCTCCAGCACATGCTCCACAGCTAACACATGAATCATTAATAACAAATGCCATCTTAGAACACCTCCTAATAAATTGCGGTAATTAACCAATTACATTTTAACATGTATTCTAATCTTTTAAAAGTGTTTTATGATATCTATGACTATTTTTTTACAATAACTTTATAATTTAGACTCAATAACTACATATCCTAAGTCTTCTATTGAATCAATAATTTCTTGAATGTTCAAAAAAGCTTCATTATATATTATTACAACTTCTTTCTTTTCTAACGATATTTCACTAGCTATTACCCCTGAATTATTAGCAACAGTTTCTTGAATTAAATTGCTATCTCTATGAGATTCCATATTACAAATCTTAATAATAGATTTCATAGAAACTCCTCCTATTTCTCATTAATAAGATCTTTTATTAATTTTTTATCTTCCTCTGATTCAACAATTAATTTAATATTATTTTCATCAATCGTATCTTCATACTTTCCAGAAACCAACTCTACATCTGTTATCTTAAATTCTTCAACAACATCTTCATTTCCTCTTTTAATTTTAACTTTAACAAGTTCTTTAACTATTGAATTGCCTACAACTTCGCCATTTCCTACTTCTGTTTTAACAATAGAGCCAACCTTAGGCAATCTCTTTCTTATATCTTCGTATGTATTTTGCTCATAATTCAAACAACACATTAATCTTCCACATATCCCTGATATTTTTGTTGGATTTAATGAAAGATTTTGTTCCTTTGCCATCTTTATAGATACTGATGCGAAATCCCCTAGAAAAGTAGAACAACACATAGGTCTTCCACATGGTCCAAGCCCACCGATCATTTTAGCTTCATCACGTACCCCTATTTGTCTTAATTCTATTCTAGTTTTAAATATGGTAGCTAAATCCTTAACTAATTCTCTAAAGTCAACTCTGCCATCTGCTGTAAAATAAAATATGACTTTATGATTATCAAATGTATACTCTACATCTATTAATTTCATATCTAATTTATGTTCTTCTATTTTTTGTAAACATATATCCAATGCTTCTTTTTCTTTTTCTTTATTTTCTTTATGTTTATTAATATCCTTTTCATCAGCAATTCTAATAACATTTTTTAAAGGTGATACTATGTCTTCTTCTTGTATTTGTTTAATGCCTATAACACATTCACCAAATTCTATTCCTCTAGCTGTTTCTACTATTACATAATCGTCTTTTTTTATATTTAATTCTAATGGACTAAAATAATATATTTTTCCTGCCTTTTTGAATCTTACTCCTATAACCTTTATCATTAATTATACCTCCGCAAATCCCATAAGCAATACACCTATGGTCATTGAATAGTTTGTATTACTACTAAAATTTATTCTAGCTTCTGTTATGTATTCTAACATACTATTTAACTTTTTATAAGATATTCCTATTGATATGTTTTTTATTTTCTCTACTTTATCAAAATTAACAATGAGTTCACTATCATTAAGTTCCTTAAATAGCATAATATCTCTTATATATGACAGAAGTATATCTAATAATTCAAGTTTATCATCTTTTGAATTCTTAAATAATTCTTCATATTTTAATACGAGTCCTTGTTCTCTTTTTAAAATATCTTCAAATAACTCTATACATATATCTCTTAATCTTTTTAATTTCTCATCACCTATGAACCTATCTACCTTTCCAGGTACTCCTGTACCGTATGCTAATGCAGATTTTTTATTCTCAGTAGGTAAATCTGTATACTTTTCTTCAATATAAGTTAATACATCTTCTTTATTTAATGGAGTTAATTTATATATTTGGCATCTAGATTGTATAGTATCTAAAATCATTTCTAAAGAATCACTTAATAATACTAAATATACACCCTTAGGTGGTTCCTCAATAGTTTTTAGTAATGCATTTTGTGCCTGAACCGTTAATTTATCGCACTTATATAATATAAGTACTTTTCTGTCACCTTCATAAGGCTTTTTATTAACTTCAGATATGATATTTCTAACATCATCAACACCAAAAGAACTTGATGAAGGATAATATTTTACAATATCAACATTTTCAATATCATCTCTTTTGTCTATAATTTGAGCTGACATATATTTAGCTATTACACTCTTTCCGATCCCATCATTTCCAACTATTAAATTTGCATGAGAAAATGAATCATTTAATTTTCTATTATTTATACTATCAATAATATTTTTATGTCCGACTATTTTTCTCAATGCTTGCAGCTCCTCTGTATTATATTTTAATAAACTGATCTACATCAAGTACAAATATAGTAGCACCACCTACATTAATTTGTACAGGATATTGTTGCATATATCCACCTTCACTACTACCTAAAGTAGTTGGTGTAACTAATATTTCTTTTCTCTTTTTGCAGATTTCCTTAATAACGTCAATGACAGACTGGACTTTTTCCTCTTCAACACCTACCATTAAAGTAGTATTCCCAGATTTAAGGAATCCTCCTGTAGTTGCTAATTTTGTTACTCTATAATTCTCTTCTGTTAAAGCTTCTATAACATCTGTTGAATCTTCATCTTGAACAATTGCAATTATTAACTTCATCATAATTACCACCCTTTTAATATTATAATCAAATATTTATTACCTTATTTAATAATACTTTAACTTTTTAATTAACCATTAAAATAAAATAATTCAATATCTACTATTTTACCACAAATAAAAGGCTTTTTTATAATTTAGTTTGCATTTGTCCATATTTTAAGTTTTAATATATTTTTTATTTGATTAATTATATTTTCTTTTGATTGGTCAGCATCTATTTTTATAATCCTGTCCTTATTATTTTCATAAATAATATTATATCCAACTCTAACTTTTTCATGAAAATCTAGTTTTTCTAAATCCAATCTATTTATTTCTCTATCTTTATTATTATTAATTCTTTCTAATCCTATTCTAGGATTAAGATCAAATAATATTGATAAATCAGGCATATATTCTTCAATTGCAAATTTATTTATACTCATAACTTCTTCAATTCCTAAATTCCTTGCATATCCTTGGTATGCTAAAGATGAATCTATAAATCTATCACAAAGAACTATTATACCATCTTCTAAGGCTGGTATCACCTTTTCTACAAGATGCTGTCTTCTGGCTGCTGCATAAAGAAGTGCTTCTGTTCTAGGATCCATAGCCTTATTTTCTGTATTTAAGATAACTTGTCTTATTTGTTCTGATATCTTAATTCCTCCTGGTTCTCTAGTCTTTATACATTTAAATTTATTTTCTATAATCCAATCATATATTGAATCTATTGCAGTTGTTTTTCCTGTACCCTCTCCACCTTCAAAAACTATAAATAAACCTTTTTTCATACGAATACCTCACACTTAACAATGTTTAATATAAATAATCTACTCTATAGCATGTTGATCAAATAAAACTATTTTAATTTTTTCTTTATAAATATCATAATCAGAATCAACTACTTTGGTATTTATAATTTTTTCTTCACATGCCTTGCAAATTGTTTCCCCATTCAATATTATACCATCATAATCAATTGCTCCACACATAACACATAATTTATTTAATTTTTCCATTTATATTCCCCCTTCAATTTTTGATTAAACAATTTATCTAATTGCAAATAATACTGGCAATCATTTTGTTCTATATTAATATTACCTGTATGACATATTCGTTGTAATAACTATTGTATTCTATCTATTTATGTTTCTTATATAATTATTACCTCTTTGTTTATTTCTAATACAAAGTTATAAATCTAACTATCATATATTGAACTGAATAGATATTTTTTAAATTATTGGCAATAATAATAAAGCAGAAGTATTTCTTATTGAATATGAATAATAAAACTAAATTAACAACTAATACAGTAATTATTAATAAAAGAAAAAAAGAAAGGAGGCTTTACTATAAAACAGAAGAAAATAAATACTATATATTAATGTAGAATTTATTTTATTGGTTTTAAGTAAAATTAAATTTATGAGAGAAAATATAACTTCATTCTTATCTACCTGTAGTGATGATCTAAAAAATTTATGCACTTACTTACATGATAATCCTGAAATAAGTTACCATGAGTTTAAAGCTTCTAAATATATTTGCAACCTATTACATAAATATAATTTTGAAATTAGAACAAATTTTTTAGATATTGAAAATGCATTCATAGCTATAAAGGGAAATGGTCATCCAAAAATTTGTTATCTTTGTGAATATGATGCTATAAAAGATGAAGGTCACATTACAGGGCATAATTTAGTTTCTACCATATCTGTAGCTGCTGCATTAGCTTTAGGTAATGTTGTAGATAAAATTGGTGGTTCTGTAATATTAATTGGATGTCCTGGTGAATATTTGGGTGGAACTAAAGGTACTATGGTCAAGCAAGGTGTTTTTGATGATATAGATGCTGTCATGCTAGCTCATCCTGATGTATCTACCTGTGAAAGTGGTTCATCCTCATCAATTATTCCTTTGGGTCTTAAATTCGAAGGTGAAAATAAATTAACGTTTTTAAATAAAAATTCCTATAGTTCTTTAGATGGTGTTTTATTAACGCTTAACATTTTAAATTCTATAAAAAAAGGTTTCCCAGATAACCTAGAAATAAACTCAATTATCTCAAATGGAGGTTATACTACACTGCTACTTCCATCTAATTCTGAAATTAAATTTTGCATTCGTGCATCAGACACCAAAACAGCTAACTATGCTTATGATAAAATAAGAAAAATTGCAAATTATGTATCTAAATTAATAGATATCTCTAATACATTTTTCTTATACGAATCACCAAATAGAGAGTTAATTACAAATCGTACTTTAAATAGACTATTTAGTCATAATCTCAAAGAAAATGGAATAATTAATATTAATCCTGCTAAAGATGTTTATGCTGGATTAAGCATTGGAGATGTGAGCCATAAAGTTCCTTGTATACATCCTTATATCTCTATAACTGATAATAATGCTATTAAATATGGGACTTTAGAATTTGCAAAAGCGACTATCTCTTCATTTGCTTTAAAACAATGTACTATTACAGCAGCCTCCTTAGCCTTAACTGGTATAGATTTAATAAAAAATAAAAACCTTCTCAATGAAGTTAAATTTGAATTTTTTAATGATACAAAAAGTAAAATTTGATACCTCCTAAATAATCTTTAAGCCACTTTATATTTACAAACCTCCTTATAATAGTATAATATTAGTTGTACTGTTTAGGAGGTGTTATAAATTGATTCAAATTTATAAGAGTGAAGGTGAATTTAATCCTACGCTAAAATCACTCGATACAATAGAAAATGGTGCATGGATAAATATAGTTGCACCTTCTGATGAAGAGCTAATATTAATATCAAAAAAAACAGGAGTAGATCCTGAATTTTTGAAAGCAGCTCTAGATGATGAGGAAACTTCACGTATTGACATTGAAGATGATTCATTATTGATAATAGTTGATATTCCTTTTACAGAAATGGAAGACAATTCATTAACTTATGATACATACCCATTAGCAATAATACATACTGATAAACAATTAATAACTGTCTGTTTAAAAAATAGTAAAGTACTTACAGACTTTATTAATCATAAAATTAAATCATTTTATACTTTTAAAAAATCAAGATTTACATTACAAATCTTAAACAGAATATCAACTTACTACTTATTGTATCTAAGACAAATTGATAAAAAAAGTTTGATGATTGAGAAACGATTACATAAATCAATGAAAAATAGAGAACTTATTCAATTACATTCTTTAGAAAAATCCCTAGTTTATTTTTCTACCTCATTAAAAGCTAACGAAATAACATTAGAAAAAATGTTGAAATTAGAATTAATGCAAAAATATGAAGAAGATAAAGATGTTTTAGAAGATGTTATTATAGAAAACAAGCAAGCTATTGAAATGACTGAAATTTATAGCAATATATTAGCAAGTACAATGGATTTCTTTGCTTCTGTAATATCTAATAATCTAAATATAGTAATGAAGGTTCTTGCTTCAGTTACAATACTTATGGCAATACCAACTATTATTGGTGGAATATTTGGTATGAACATACAGTTGCCAATCTCTCCTGATAATCCGAATGGATTTTCAATAGTAATGATTTTAACATTAGTAATATGTGCTATTGTTGCTTTTATATTATATAAAAAGGATATGTTTAAATAACATATCCTTTTTATCTTATATATTTTTCAATTTTTGTAACTTAACAAAAAATAACCTATACTATTAACTTATTTTAAAGTTATAGTATAAGCTATTTCTAATAATTTGGAGGCGCCACCCAGATTTGAACTGGGGATAAAGGTTTTGCAGACCTCTGCCTTACCACTTGGCTATAGCGCCATTATGGTGGCTCGAACTGGAATCGAACCAGTGACACGAGGATTTTCAGTCCTCTGCTCTACCGACTGAGCTATCGAGCCATCTTACCTCGCAACTTCTTACTCTCCCACATAGTCACCCATGCAGTACCATCAGCGTAATAGACCTTAACTGTCCTGTTCGGAATGGAAAGGAGTGTTACCTCTATGCCATCGTCACGAGATTTATTTAGTTATATTTTGAAAAAAACTATGTTCTTTCAAAATTGCATATAATTTTGAATGTATATTTACAACTTGATTATATATTGGTCAAGCCCTCGACCTATTAGTATCAGTCAGCTAAATATGTTACCATACTTACACCTCTGACCTATCAACCTTGTAGTCTTCAAGGGGTCTTACTAGCTTACGCTATGGGAAATCTAATCT
>NZ_LZZM01000052.1 GCF_002006345.1 Clostridium puniceum | reverse complement strand
CCGGAAACTCTTTGCTCATTTCTACTATTCTATACTTAAATTGTTTGTATCTATTTTCTGGAATTGGCTCTGATGGTTCTTTCACTTTTCGGACTTTTTCTTCTTCATATTCTAATTCATCTTCATCGAGTAAATAATCAACCTCTCTACGTTTTTTCATATCTCACCTGCCTAATTGATCCTTTTTTTCTTTTGTATGCAGCATGATCCATGCACTCTTTAAAATTATCTGTTTCATTTTGCTTTTGTATATTTTTAGAACCACAGTGAGAACATGAAATATAATTCCCTTTTCTAAGGGTATCCTCTACCTCTTCTGTAAGTAATATTGTTTCTTTTTTACACTTATTAATTTTACATAAATATGACGTATACATTGATTTCATATCCTCACCTACTTTCTAATATAAAAATGAGCCACTATTTAATTTAGTGACTCATTGCTTGTATCTCTATATTTTTTTATTACTCTTTTATTATACAACTCTGTACTATCATCATTTTTCAACTTTTTAGGAACGTCCCAAGTTAAAACTTCTTCTGGAGCATTAACAATTATATCTCCGTTTGAATTTGTCTTATATATACTTGGATTTTTCTTTATGAATGAACCATCTGACATACATCTAGTTGCCTCATAATTAATAGCTTTTTCAACTTCTTTTCTCTTAAGCCTAGCTCTCTTATGTTGCAACTTAGACTCGCCAAAATTTCTTTTTATACACATTTTTACAGTGTTAACTTTAATATTTAATTTTTTAGCTATTTCAGGAGACGTAAATCCTTCATCAAGATACAAATTTTTTAATAAATTCTTATCTATCTTTGCTTTCAAAATCAATCACTCCTTAAAAAAGTGTATAGTTCACCCAAACCGTAAAAAGGGTACATCCTTTACTTTTTCAATTTTAAATAATCTGACCTATATAGCGTCTTCTCTTAACTAAATACATTATACAATTAATTTTTGATACTTACTAGGTACTTTCGTTGCTACCCTAACTGCTACCTTTGCTGTTCCTTTTATACTAGTTCAAGTTTTTCAAATGCCCTATTTATGGCGTTTTTAATACTTTTTCTTGACCTAAATAATTCTTGTGACGCTCTAGTAATGCTTTTTTCTTCAATATACACTTTTGTTATTACATCTATGTCTTCTTGGCTCTCTAATCTTTTTAGAGCATTATCAATTCTTTTATTGGCAATTTCTTTAACTTCTATTTTCTTCTCTAAGATCTCTATAGTATTCGTAATAAAATCATTATTTTTACAACGCATACTAGTTTGCACTTTGTCTTCATAACTCATAGCTTCCAACTGTTCGCCTATTTTTAATTCTTTTATCTTCAATTTCATATCTTCAATTTCATATCCCCTTGATCTATAGGCTTTTAATTCCTTTATAACTTTTTCCTTCATCAGTAACACCCCCTATTTTTCGATGTAATTTATTACATTTTTTATTATTAGATTAATGCTTCCATCTCCATTTCTGATTACTTCAAATTTGGATTTGTCTGTGTAAGTATCCAGATTAATATATAAATCTATCTCTTTATCTATGTTTAATCTAACTCTTTTCAACCTTTTATCTATATATCTCTCGTCAATGTACACTTCTTCTGATGCACATTTCATTTTCATATCTATTGCGAAGCTTTCTTTTATCACTGGCTCTTCATTAAATAATTCTTCTGCTACTTTATCAATATTAAAAGTCTCTTCTTCTTTCAATTTATTTTTAATAGCACTTCTGACTTCTTCTGCTTTAGCCGCATCATCTGGTATATTTCTTCTAACCCATTCTTCACTATATTTTATAAAATTCTTTGTGCTATCTCTTTCATTTGTGATATATGTCGCACCTAGGAATGAATTTAAAAAGTAGTTTGCACCGTATTCATCTTCCTTAGTAACTTTTTGCTTGTCTAAAATATATAAATTATATATTTCGTCTTCTCTTATAGGCTTAATAAAAGCAGCTTTATTTATTTTATTACTTGGAAGTCCCGCTAATTGTGGAATTATATCTATTCCTATCTTTTCTTCTTTAAATTGAATTTCATGAGTGAAATTCTTCACATAATCCATTTTTAATATTCCTACCATTGGCCCTTGATCTGTTACTAATGATACTATTATTAAATCTCCAACTGGAATATTTACATTGCCTTTCATTATGAAAAATAACTGTCTTGCTAGTTCTTTTGATAAATGTATTAAATCACTATCTACTCCATTTAGATAATCTTGCACCACTTCCTTTACTATATTTCTTCCTTCTTTGAACTTTCCATATGCTAAATTATCATCATTCAAAGCTCTCTCAGTATGCTTGTATATATATTTATAAATATCTTCACCTAGTTCTAAGCTATATTCATTTAATACTGGTTCATCTGCATTACTGTCAAGAATGTGAATGACTGCTTCATTTATGCTGATATCATTTATATATTCCATTATTCTTTACCTCCCACGCTATCTTTTTTAAACATTTGTAATAAAACGCTGTATGCTTGCCATCCCAAGAAACATTTATTGTTTCTCCACCATTGTAAATTCTTGTTACTTTACCAATTTGTTTTAACTTTTCATACTCAAACTCTACAGTATCTCCAATTTGAAATTGTTCATCTGATATTTTTGTGCTATTCACACAAATAACAATCTCATTTTCCTTATAATTGGGTTTTTGTTCCCACTCTATTACCCAACCTCGTGGATTTATAACAATAGTCTTATCTTCCATTGGAATAATAACATTAGCATCACCTTTACGCTTAATGTACTTATCTGCATGCATGTTCTCTAATTTTTTAAGTTGCAGTTCATTAACTTCTTTATCTTGATTTACAACGAGTATTTTATCTGCTGGCATGATACCAATATCAGTATTTAAATTAAACTCGTTTTTACCTTCTTTATTGAAATACATGGTTTTATCCTCAACTTCTACAAGCAAAGCTCCAGAAACCATTTTTATTATTCTTAAACATCTTGCTTTATAAAGATTTATGATCTCAGTAAAAACATCTTCTTTTATCTTTTGTATTTCAATAATGTTCTCTTCTTTAGGCTTAATAGTTTCTTCAAGTGGTATATTGAATATATCAATTTGACCTTCCAATACCATTATCTTCTTCAACCGCATCACCTCTCATTTGATTTTCATTTGATAATTAATAGATATGATTATTAAACTACCAATCTTCTATATTCATGCTTCAAATTCTCTTGGGACAATTGCGCATATATTTGCGTTGTAGCTGGAGTTGTATGCCCAAGAATACCTTGTACACCTTCTATTCTCATACCACCATTTAAAAGCTGAGTAGCTCTAGTTCTTCTAAATTTGTGACAATGTACTCTTTCTTCAACTCCTGCTCTAATTTTAATCTTACATAGAATTAATTGAAGTGCTCTAACCTTAATATGTTGGTGTATTCCTCTATCCGATATAAATAAATACTCCGATTCTCCAATTCTTGAATTAATATATCGTTGCATGTGTAACTTAGCTTTGGTAGAAAAATAAACTATTCTCTCTTTATTGCCTTTCCCTAAAACCTTTATACTTCGCTCTTGCCAGTTTATATCTTCTAATTTGATATTATCTATTTCAGATATTCGGCACGCTGTGCTATCAAGCAATTCAAACAAACATTTTTCTTTTTCTGTTTCACATGCTTCTCTTAATTTTTCAAGATTTTCTGATGTATATGGCTGCAATATTACACGTGGCACTTTAGTTTGTTTTAACTTAAAAGCTGGATTTTTAATAATATATTCTTCTGACTGCAACCATCCGAAGAAACCTTTCAAACTTGTTATATATCCATTAACAGTTGAAGCTTGTTTACCTTCTCCCATAAATGCTAAGAACATTCTTAAGTCCATTGTCGAAATTGTACTACAAGGTTTATTAAAAAATTGATCTAACTTCATTAAAAACAATCTATAATTATCTATTGTCTTAGAACTTAAACCTTCTAACTTTTTGCAAGCTAGATATATCACCGATTTTTCTTCTATATCACTTGCAATTAGATCAGTACACTTAGTTTGCACCTCATAATCATAAAGAATTTCATCTATTTTGCTTTTTACATCTAACTGCAAAGAAAGATTTTGCTCTAATATTGGTATTAATAATGTTAATTTGCCTAGTAGTCTTATACTTAATTCTTCATTCAAATTCCCCATTTCAATCCCTCCATCTTTATAAGGTGCAATCCTAGTTGCATTCTCTAATTTTTCTTAGTAAATCTATTGATTATAAAATTTTTATGTGTGGGTATCTCTGCCTCACTTTCTAGCAACTCTGGATTCTCATGAATATTTGCTATAATCGTTCCTTTTTCATTTATAAAATTAATCCATGTATCTCCATAAGGACTTGAGCCTATTAATTTGGCTTTGTATTGACCTTCTCCATATTTTATTAAATAATGTTTTTTAACTACTTCATTACTCATAGGATTTATATAGCTTGCATTTATAATATCTCCCTCATAAATTTCTTTTCCATTCTTGTCTTTTAATCCTGTACATTGCATAACTTCGTAACATGCAAATCCCAAAATTTTATCAAATGAAATAATTTCGTCAGGATCTTCATATATTCCACTCTCAACTCCATAATGCATTGTATTTTGAAATGTGTCCCATGCTCTGAATTTAATTTCTCTACTCATTTTTTACCTCCACTATTTGTATTGCGTAGTATCGTACAACAAAAAATACCGCAAATTCATTTCTGAATAATGCGGTATTCTCTTAATTTCATATTTTGTTATACTCTAAATTATTTATTACCGAAAGACATAGTATATTC
>NZ_LZZM01000051.1 GCF_002006345.1 Clostridium puniceum | reverse complement strand
ATAAGATTGCGTTGAACATCAGCCTATTATCCATTGGAGGACGTCCGGTTTTTGCTACTGAAAATAAATCCTTTATTTGATTCCATTGTTCATCAGATATTTCATAACGTTTTTGTGCCATAATAGTTACCTCTAAGTTTTTTCTTTTATTTTACCTAAAAATTAAATTTTGTGCAAATTTCTGTTTTCAGACACGCCCTAGGTTAAAATATCTATAAATCATACGATAATAAATTTAAACTTGTATATTTTAATTTAAGGGGTGAGCTTATGATTAATGTAACTAAAGATACAATAATGAAAACTATGAAAGGACTTCCAGAGGGCAACAAGAGATTATACTACATTTAACAGAAATATTTGAAGGTGAAGAAGAGACGATTAATGAGTATATAAAGAACGAGTTAATTGATAGGTAGTGTAATTATTGATATAATTCATTTGGCTAAATTGCACAATGGCTAAAAGTAGAGGGTATGGGAGTTAATTAACTCCTGTATCCTTAATTTTTTTGTCTAAAAATAAGTATATTAACAATACTAATTTAATATACAATAACATATCAATTGAGATTTAAACAAAATCGAAAGCGCTACATACTGTGTGAGGGCAACAGTAAAGGCATATGCATAGAAACGCAATACTTACCAATAAATAAGTGCAATGAGTTAAAAAATTCTTTAGGCTTATGGTTTTATGAAATAAAATAGTATAATATATAAAAGCCCAGCAATAACTTAACTGTTATTGCTGGGCTTATTTTGTATAATTTTAATATTAGAGATTGGTGTCTTTGTGAATATATGATTTGATGAATTCAATCCATAGACTAATTATGAAAAATGTAAATAAGATAGAGCCCCAATACATTGTTAAGCTATGAAATGGAAATCCTAATAATCGATCTAATATTTTTTGAATAAGAACTGATATTAAAAATATAATACAGTTTAATAAAATGTTAAAAATACGTTTCATTTATTTAAAATCCCTCCTATAAGAAAATAGTATTATCAGAAATATTTGATATATATGAATCATGTGTTACACATACAATAGTTTTATTTAAATTTTTCATTTTACATAATATTGATACTATTTGTTTTTTATTATATTCATCTAAATTGCCAGTTGGTTCATCGGCAAGAATTATATCACATGGTTTTAATAATATTCTTGCTATTGCAATTCTTTGCTGTTCGCCTCCACTTAGTTGATATACTTTTTCATTCAAAATATTGTTATTTAGTTCTACTTTATCCAAAGCATCTAATAACATTTCTGTTTTAAAATTTTTATTGTATTTTGCAGCAAGGAGTAAATTTGATTTTACTGTTTCATTTTCTAGTAAAGCATAGTTTTGAAATATATAACCTAAGTTATTTCTCCTTAATAATTGAATTTCTTTTTTTGTTGGATTAGTTTTTTCAATAATTTTCACTGTTCCATTGTCTGGGTTTTCTAATAAACCTATTATATTTAATAAAGTTGTTTTTCCAGATCCACTTTTCCCAGTGATAGTTATAAATTCATTTTTGCTTACTTTCATTGAAAAGTTTTTTAAAATAGACTTTTTCCCGTATGATTTATTAATATCTAATAATTCAAGCATTTATTTTTCTCCTTTTATAATCTTATTTATATTTTGATTATTTAAATAATAAGTAGAAATTAAAACAATGATAAATTCTATTATTATTGTTAATAATCCAACAAATATTAATATTATATTTTTGAAATAGATACTGAATAATATTGATGATATCATATTTATAGCTAAAATTAAGTATATAAGTTTACCATATATGCTTATAAATGAATATCCCATAATTTTTTTCAGATATAATTTATATAAATTATTTTGATAATATAAACGTATATAAGTAATTGAAAATACAAATGAAATTAAAGCTAATGAAACTATTGCAAAAAGCATACTTCTATTCATTTCATTAAGGGTATTTATTTCTTGGTTTACATCTTTATATAAAGATGTTACTGATTGTACAAGTTGATTAGTTTTACTATTGTTTAAATATGGTAATATATTTTGATATGCATCTCCTTGTGAATCATCAAAAAAATATAAATTATCAGAAACATAAGCCCCTATATAAGATGTGTCTACTTTTCCATCATAAATAATACAAACAGGATCTGTTATATAATGATGGTCGCGTTCACTTCCTGTATTATTTGAATATGTAAAATATTTTTGGTTATTCCTTACATATATGATGTTAACATCTAAGTCTGATTTTAAAAGTGTATTTAAAGGTAAATGTAACGCTTCATTATAATGATTATTTACGGTTACTTTGTTAAAATAAAAATTATCTAAATAGATATTATATATATCTTGTTCTATATCTTTATATTTTTCAGGAACTAAAATATTTATTACATTAGCATTCGGATTTAATTTTGCTTTTATACTAGTATTATCAGCTGATTCTATTGGATTTACATTCAAATAGCCCTCATCAATTACGATTGATTTTCCATCAGTATCATATTCCTTATGACCATTCTTCATAGCTATATTATATACATATGTTACATCATCATTTTTTTCGTCTAAAACCATATAATCGGTTGAGTTAATTATAAAGGCATTTTTGTTAGCTTTTAAATCTTCATATAATAAATATAATTTATTATTATATTGTCTATCTAGAGCTAAACTAGAATACTGACCTTGATCTGATAGAGTTGTCTTATAGACGTTTTTAGTGTTATCCCAATAATTTATATTGTTCAATTTATTTTGTAGATTATTATATTGATTAAAAAATGAATTTGTAATAAAGAATATGATTAAGCTTACCAAAAATTTGCTTATCAAAACTATTACATCCAATTTAGTTGTTGTTTTTTCTCCTTTTAATACAGTTAAAATATTAATGTTTCTATTATTGGCAAAGAAGGTGAATACAATAATTAATGTTGCTATTGTAGATGATGAAATTAATAAAAATATATTACTTTGCCAGTAAAATTCAAAAATGTAATTAGATTTACTATTTATATAAAAGTATGATGATACTATACTATTCGTTATCAATCCTCCACTTAATATTACAAGTAGAATACTAATCAATACCTTATAATATATTTGTAATATACTATAACCAAATATATTTTGGAGAGAAAATTTAGATTTATTTTTTACTATGTAATAAGCAATGCATATTATCAAAGAAAAGGCAGAAATTAATAATAAAGTTAATAAAAATGGCATGAGAGTAAAATTTATGTTAACTTTATCTATAGTTAAATTAGGCAATATTTTTGTTTGTCCATTTTCATTAAATAAGTCAATAATTTTGAAAATAGAATCACTATTGTTAGAGCTTATGATAAATTTATTTCCTAGTCCCACATTTTTAACTTGATTAAAATTATAACATTTTACATTTAAATCCGATTTAGGAAACTCGATTTTGCCTACACTTTCATTATTAAATGCATTGTTTGATATATACTCATTACTATTTTCAGTTGGTAATGTTCCATATTGTAATTTAATATTGTTATCATACTGTATGTTAGAAGAATATATGTTTAAAGTTGAATCATTTAAATATACATATTGTGATATGTTTAGGTTGTAATTTTGGGAATAATACTCTATTTTTTTTATAAAGTCATCTATGTTAACAGTATTATTATAAACGATTGATATTTCTACATTATTTTTATATAAAATTGAATTTTCTTTTTGGAGTGAAAAGTATTTAAAATAAATTAAATTAGAACAAATAAAAAAAACTATCGTTAAAAATAGAATTATTTTTTTCATAAGAGGTCTCCTTAATTTAGTAGTAGATAATAAAACTTCTCATCAATTTAATGATGAGAAGTTTTATTATCATTATTAGGCTTTATTGAGTAGCCTAGAATGCTTGATTACCTGTTGCAATTTATCCGATTACCAAGTACCCCAGAAGCATTGATTTCCGGTCCAAGTTTGTGCCGTAGACGAATATGCTGTTTTACCTGGTTGTACCCATCCTGATGTTTTTGTTGTATTACTATTTTTTACAGATGATTTATGTGTTACTTCATCATTATCATATTGAGAAAATAAATTAGAACCAGAGAATCCATAATACCAATCACCACCTTCAACAACAGATCCACTCTCATGAAAAGTACCACCACTTACAGTTGTTTTACTCTCAAAGAAAGGATCACCGCTTACAGGTGTTTTAAGTGTGATTCCACTATTTCTAACTAGTGTTGCAGAACCTGAATGACTTGCTACGTGTTCTGTACTAGCATATGCACTAATTGTAGGAACGCTTAATACTGTCAATACTGTTAATACGCTTAATATTTTTTTCATGTTATTAATCGCTCATTTATTATATATTTTAATGATGACTTAATATAGTATTGATTTTGTAAATTTTATGTAAAACTAAAGTATAAAACTTATGTCAATTTAGAGCCGGCGACATAAAAAAATTACTCAGATAACAATATCAAAATAGCATTATATTATTATGCTATTAACTATATAGTCACATTCAATGAAAATATCAACATAATACCCAAGTGATACAAATACATTTATCTTAAAATGTACAAAATTAAGCGCAAAGTAATAAAAAGTTACATAGTATATAATAATAATCAACTTATGCTTAAAAATATATGTTTTATGATAATAGTATTGATTTTTGATGAGTTATATGATTAGCGGTATTGAAATTAAAAAAATAAAATATAAAAGTGTATATTCGGTGTGTATTCTGCAAGTGGAGTATACCCTATTTGATAGACACATAGAAAAGACGTTATAATAACAATAAAGAAGGATGTGTTTATCAAATGAGTAAGAGAAGAGAGTTTTCTGTAGAATATAAGAAAGAGATAATAAAATTA
>NZ_LZZM01000050.1 GCF_002006345.1 Clostridium puniceum | reverse complement strand
ATTTCTGCAATTGTCTTATTTTTAAAACCTTGAAAGTGCTTTAAAACAACAGAATATCGTTTATACATTCGTACATTTTTAGTCTTTTTCATTGCTGATTCTAGTTCTAATATTGCATTTTGATTATTTTTTATAATAACCATTTGAATCACCTCACAAAATAAATATAGATTTATTTTGTGCAAACTCATCGAATAATATAAAGCTGTTTTGCCAAGCTATGAATTTTATTAATTAGAACTTATATATTAAAGTCATTTACATCTTTCTTTAAATCTGGCATTAGTAGATGGGTATATCTTTCAGTTACTAAAAGATTGCTATGACCTAAATATCGTTGCAATTTAGTAATATCTCCGTTATTTCTGATATATAATGTTGCATAAGTATGCCTCCAACGATGCAAACCAGTAGAACATCCTCTTTTCCTATTATAATGTCGCATATTTAATGCTAAAGTTGCCCTATTAGATTGTTTTCCATAGGTATTACAGAATAAATATTCTACGGTTTCTCCCTGTCTTACCTTTAAATACTCTCTAAGTATTCTTAATATATCCTTATTTAAAGGTAATATTAGAGACTTTCTATTTTTTGTATGCATTACTTTTAATAACTCATTATCAAAATCTATATCTTGTATTTTTATATTTATAAGACTACTTAATCTAATTGCCGTTGATGCTAACAAACAACTAATAGTCCAACATTGAAACTCTGTAAAATTACATTTCTTCATATTGGGCTTCTTTAACAGTTTTTTTATCTCAGTATCTTTATAAATTTCTACTGGACTAATATCTACTTTAGGAGATTCTATTTTAAACCTTTTAATCCATTCTGCATCCATAAAAAAATGTAATACTGTTATCAAATCTTTTGTGTAAGAACAAATTGTTTGTGATGTTATATCTCTTTTTTTTAAATTAACTATAAAGTCATCTACAGTTTTTTTATTTATAGTTGAAATATCTGTTGCTGGCTCTATATATTTTACAAATATCCTATACGATTTTCTGTAGTGTAATATAGTGTCTTCTCGCAGATTTCTACTTTTGCAGTTGAAAATAAAATCTTCAAAAGCTTCTGCAAAAGTCTTGTTTTTTTGGTTCATTTTTATCAATTTTTTAGCCATAAAAATAATCGCCATCCTTTCAAATTTAATAAATAAGATGACGATTATATTTAATCCTTGCATACTATCCCGTTTTATAAAGACTTTTTAATAATTCAATTTCTTTTCCGTGACCTTCAAGCTCATTTGGTGTCTCAAGAAAAAATGGCAAATCACGTAGTTTAGGATGATTGATAATATTAGAAATTGCATCTAAACCAAGAGAGCCTTCTCCAATTTTTGCATGTCTATCCTTATGGCTCTCAAATACATTCATGCTATCATTTAAATGTATGGCTAATAGTTTATCTAAGCCAATTATTTTATCAAATTGTTCTAAAACTCCATCTAAATCATTAACAATGTCATATCCAGCATCATATACATGACAAGTATCAAGACATATTCCCATTTTATTAGATAATTTCACACGCTTTAATATTTCTTGTAATTCCTCAAAAGTACGCCCAACTTCAGTACCTTTACCCGCCATTGTTTCTAGTAATACAGTGGTAGTTTGCTCTGGTTTCAATACTTCATTTAACAGATCAGAAATGTACTTTATCCCAACCTCTACACCTTGCTTAATATGGCTGCCTGGGTGAAAATTATAAAAGCTATTTGGTGTATATTCCATTCTATTTAAATCATCTTCCATTACTTCTTTTGCAAAATTTCTCGTCTTTTCATCTGCTGAACAAGCATTTAAGGTATAAGGTGCATGAGCTAATATTGTAGCAAAATTATTTTCCTTTGCAAGCTCCAAGAATTCTGCTATATCCTCTTCATCAATATCCTTTGCCTTACTTCCTCTTGGATTTCGAGTGAAAAATTGAAATGTATTTCCGCCTATTTGAAGGGCTTGTTTTCCCATATTTTTAAAGCCTTTTGAAGTTGATAAGTGACATCCTATTTTTAGCATAAATTAACCTCCTGAAGTTTATTATTATCAACTTAAACATTAACATATTTAAAGAATATATGCTATTTTTTAATTTCTTTCATTCCGAAATTGATATGGTGTAAGTTGTGTATTTTTCTTAAATGACTTACTAAAATAGTTCCCGCAGGAAAATCCACACTTTAAAGCAATCTTATTTACAGACAGATCTGTATTTTGAAGCAGATGCATTGCATGCTGCATCCTAAGGTTTGTAAGATATTTTATTGGATTTATTCCGGTTTCCTTAGTAAATTCTCTAGTAAAGTGGCTTAAGGAAATCCTAAATTCTTCTGCTAAGATATTAATACCATCAAGTTTAGAAAATTCATTTTCCATTTTTTCAATTGCAAGTCTTGTTCTAGTAGAATAATCTTCTTTATTATATGCTACTTTTCTACATAATAAACATAAAAAGTGGAATACCATTTCACTTCCTACAAAAGGCTGAATAAACATTCCCTTACTTAAATTTTCATGAAACTTTAATAAATACTGTATTACACTGCTATTTTCTGAAAGTGTAATAACTTTTCCCATCTTGTGTATTATCTTATCATAATATGGCTTTACAGCAGTTCCTTCAAAATGAATATATAAAATTTGCCATCCATTTTCATCTAACCCATGGGGACAATAATATTTTTCATTAGCAGGAATTTCAGTAAAAAATGCCTGACCCGATTCAATTCGATATACTTGATTATTTGTTTCAAATATTCCATGCCCTCTTAATGTATATTGAAACAAATATCCTTTTATATCTCTAGAATTATTATCAAAATAATAATCCGGAGTGTTTCGCTTTTCAATCCCCATATCTTTTAATTTAAATGGTGGATTCTGAATTTCATCAAAAAAAACAAAACCATAAGTTCCAAATTTATATAACATCAAAAATTCACCCTTTTTATCAATTTATTGCCCTTGTAACATATCTAAACACTGTAATATACTAAATACAAAGTATCATATCTCCATATGATTGTACAGTATAATTACATCAAAAAACTACTTTATGAAAATATAAAAACTATTTTTGCTTTAATGAAATATTTTTTTATTATACGAACTTTAATAATTTTGCTGTTATATAAGTTTTAATTTTAATTAAATTTTTATAGTTAAAATATATACAATAATTAAGTATATGTAATTTATCTATTAGAGCATATACATTAACTTTAGAAAAATCTGTTGATTTTTTAATTTTTATTTAGAGAAAGGATTTTATATTATGTTACTAAAAAACACATTTGCAAAAACTCCACCAATGGGATGGAATAGTTATGATTATTATGACACTGCAGTAAATGAAGCTCAAGTGAGAGCAAATGCTGAATATATGGCAAAACACTTGAAAACTTATGGATATGAGTATGTAGTTGTAGATATTCAATGGTCTGATCCTAATGCTGGTACTGATAGAAAAAACTATCAATATATAAATTTTAGTCATTTTACTATAGATGAATATTCTAGACAACTACCTGCTGAAAACCGCTTTCCTTCTTCAAAAAATGATGCTGGCTTCCGTCCTCTTGCAGATTATATCCATAGTTTAGGCTTAAAATTTGGTATTCATATTATGAGAGGGATTCCTAGATATGCTGCACACATGCATTTGAAAATTAAAGGTTCTGATGTAACTGCTGATAAAATTGCTAATCCTTATTCTGTATCTAAATGGAATCCAGATATGTATGGCGTTGATTATCAAAAATCTGGAGCTCAAGAATACTATAATTCAATTTTTGAATTATATGCTGAGTGGGGTGTTGATTTTGTAAAGGTTGATGATATATGCAATACTAATTTCTATACTGATAATCCATATTCAGGTGAAAAAGAAATTGAAATGATTCATAAGGCAATTTTAAATTCTGGGCGAGATATGATTTTAAGTCTTTCACCTGGTCCGGCTGTAATTGAAAAAGCCTGGCACTTAGAAAAGTATGCAAATATGTGGCGTATTACTGATGATTTTTGGGATAACTGGGATTTACTCAAAAATATGTTTGAACGTTGTGAAGTCTGGCAAAATCATGTGTCAACAGGCTGCTACCCTGATTGTGACATGATTCCAGTGGGATGGCTAGGTAAGGGGTTTGGTCAAGAGCGTTATACTAACTTTACTCTTGATGAGCAAATTACCTTAATGACACTTTGGTGTATTTTCCGTTCTCCTTTGATGCTTGGGGCTAAATTAACAAAACTTGATGAACAAACTTTAGAACTGCTAACAAATGATGAAGTTCTCCATTTAATAAGTAATTCATATGGAGCAATTCAGATAGAACGTGATAATAATCATGTTATATGGTTTAGTAGAGATAATTATGATCAAAGTAGTTATGTAGCTATGTTTAACTTATCTGATAAAAAGCAAAATTTAAGTATTTCCTTAGAAGAACTTGGAATTAATTCAAAAGTATCCGTACGTAATTTATGGACTCATAAGGATTTAAATCCTGCTGATACTATAATTCTTGCTGAATTACCTGTACATGGTGCAGTACTTTATAAATTAAGTGATATTTTATAAATTTTTCTAAAAAACAAATGACAACCTGATAAGTATTTTTTCAACTTTTTTCCTTTACATTTTTATGGGAAATACGCCTTTTCTAAGTTTAAAAGGCGTATTTTTTATTTAATCTTGTATAAATTTATTCATGCAAAGTTATCTTTTAATTCTTTATACATCACCAACTAGAACAAAACCATCTAACCATGTTAATTCACTATCTATCATAAATTGAATATTCCAAGGTTTACTTTCATTTTACCAATTAATTATATTTTATCAAACTTATAAATTCAATTACTTTATAAATTTTAGTAAAATAATTTTCTTTATAAAATCTACTATTTCAGTAATTACTATAATCATAAAATTATTATAATAAAAGATAC
>NZ_LZZM01000049.1 GCF_002006345.1 Clostridium puniceum | reverse complement strand
TAGCGTAAGCTAGTAAGGCCCCTTGAAGACTACAAGGTTGATAGGTCAGAGGTGTAAGTATGGTAACATATTTAGCTGACTGATACTAATAGGTCGAGGGCTTGACCAATATATAATCAAGTTGTAAGTATACATTGAAAGTTATGTGCAATTTTGAAAGAATAATCTTTCAAAGAAATATAAATCACTAGCGTGATTTATATAAGTTTTTCGATCAATCATAGATTTGAGAAAAACTAATATCTTGTGATGATGGCATAGAGGTAACACTCCTTCCCATTCCGAACAGGACAGTTAAGGTCTATAGCGCCGATGGTACTGCACGGGTGACTGTGTGGCAGAGTAGGACGTTGCGAGGTAAGATTTGCGTGATTAGCTCAGTTGGTAGAGCACCTGACTCTTAATCAGGGTGTCCAGGGTTCGAATCCCTGATGACGCACCAAGGTAAAGATTGTTAAATTTAGTTTTAGCAATCTTTTTTTGTTTTATAATGAATTTATGTATTTTTTGAAGTTGAGAAGGTTTATAAAATCTAGAGTGCTTATTTATTTTTAACAGTATCCTAGATTTAAATTAAAAAAGTTGCCTATAAAAACCAGAGCTGTTTGTTTTTTATACAATTTTTAATTTTTAGTGAATTATGTGAACTTTAAATTTATTAATGAAAGTTAGATACTTTTTTAGAAATTATATAATAAATTTAATAATTAGATACATTATTTAATATCAAATTGAGTTTGTAACTATATTATTAAGTTGAAATAATTTTTTTTATAATACATAATTAAAAGTATTGAGTAACATTGAAAACCATAATGTATTAACAGTTTAAAAGAAGGATATTATATTATTTAATATAATTAGAGTTTGAAGGAGAAGTATGGATGAGTTTAAGAAAGAGTAAAATTGCAATTGTTGGAACAGGTTTAGTAGGATCTAGCACAGCTTTTAGTTTAATCACACAAGGTGTTTGTGATGAAATATTAATGCTTGATATAAACGAAGAGAGAGCTCTTGGCGAAGTTATGGATTTAAATCATTGTATTGAATACTTAAACAGAAATACAAAGATTATTAAAGGAAGTTATGAGCAATGTGGAGATGTTGATATTATAGTAATAACAGCAGGGGCGCCACCTAAGCCTGGGCAAACACGTCTAGATACATTGGCATTATCAGTTAAAATAGCAGAATCTATTGTAAATCCAATAATGAAGAGTGGATTTCAAGGACATTTTATTGTTATATCAAATCCAGTAGATATGATAGCATATCATGTCTATAAGATATCAGGATTACCTAAAAGCCATATAATTGGTACTGGAACTTCTGTTGACTCAGCTAGGTTAAAAAATTTTATTGGAAACTTGTTAAATGTTGATCCACGTAGTGTTCAAGGATATTCAATGGGCGAACATGGAGATTCTCAAATGGTACCTTGGTCACATGTAACAGTTGGTGGAAAGTCTTTTTATGAAATATTGAAAGATAATAAAGATAGAGTTGGAGATGTGGATTTAGATAAATTAGTTTTGGAAACTGCTAGAGCTGGATGGGAAGTATACAATAGAAAAGGGACGACATATTATGGAATAGCAACAGCTACAGTTGGAATAATTAAAGCTATTATGAATGATGAAAATAAAATAATGCCAGTGTCTACATTATTAGATGGTGAGTATGGAGAAAATGATGTTTTTTGTGGAGTACCAGCTGTTTTAAATGCAGATGGAGTTAAGGAAGTTGTGGAAATACACATGACTAAAGAAGAATTGGGAAAATTTAAAAAATCAGTGGAACTAATAAGAGAATACAGCAAAAAAATAAAATGAAATTTATTTTTTAAATAAGTATTGACATGTTTGATTCTCTTATGTATAATAATATCTTGTTGAGACAAGTTTTCGACAAGATATTCTAAAGTATATTTTAGAATAAAAGATGAATTGTAAAAGTTTCAATTGATCTCGTAATGATGGCATAGAGGTAACACTCCTTCCCATTCCGAACAGGACAGTTAAGGTCTATAGCGCCGATGGTACTGCACGGGTGACTGTGTGGCAGAGTAGGACATTGCGAGGTAATATGGTTCACTAGCTCAGTCGGTAGAGCACATGACTTTTAATCATGGTGTCCCGGGTTCGATTCCCGGGTGAGCCACCAATTACTTTATTTAAAGTAATTTTTAATTAGAACTTGCTTAGTATTTATATAAAAAATGAATCTCTTAAAATGGTTTCTAATCATTTCAAGGGATTCATTTTTTTATTAATTTTTAGTTTTTAATTTCCTCAAATAAATAAATTCTATTTGTTTGAGATATCTTTTTTTATAAATAAAAGAAACTTTTTAAAAGTTAAAAGGTCATCTTTAAAGGATGTATCTTCTTGATTGGATGATAAATATCCATTGTTAAACATAGTAAGAGCAAAAAATAAAATACCTAAGTTTATATATAAATCTTTTATATCCGCAATAAATAAGTTACTTATTCCTATAAAGTCTAAGCTTCCACCATAAAATACTTTATCAATTAGTGAGCAAAGTGCACCACAGCTCACAAAAATAAAACACATATCAGACCAAAAATCTTTATTTCCATTATGCAAATAATATCTATACACTTCGACAAAAATAAAAATAGCAAGTATATTTAACGTTATTAAAATTGGAAAACTCACAGATGTACCAAATCTAGCATTTAGCCAAGAACCATCTGTATTAATTATAGGCCTAAAATAGAGCATTCCTTGAATTATAGGAAAATCGTTATTAAACCACAATAATTTTATTAACAGTTTTATTCCTTGATCAAGTGTGAGAAAGAATGCAAATAAAAGTAATAACGTATTTGAAGTAAATCCGTTTTCGTGTTTAATCCCTAGAGAATAAGTGATAAATCCAACTAGTGCAAATAATAAAATTAATATGACATTAAAGAGAATTGTTTCAAAATCATTAATCCTTCCAGTGAAAAGTTCAAATAAAACATATAAAAACCACATTAAAGGGAGAAAACATATGGTCAATGTTTTTTTATTTTTCATACAAGTACCTCCAATTATAATTATAATAATGCTATATTAAAGTTTAACATATGGCAAAAATAAATTCACTACTATTAAATGAGTTGGATTTAGTTTAATATAGAAATAAGGTAATATACAACATATAATAAGAAAAATTATGGTTAAGAAATATATTGTATATTTAATAAAAAAACTAAGGTATAAAGTAAAAATATTGAGAAAGAAGGTATAAAAGTATGTTAACAATTTTAGCAGTATCAGATTCTATAGGGGAAACTGCCAATCAAGTTGCAGTTGCAGCAGCAAGTCAATTTACAGAAAAGGTTGAAGTAAAAAGAATTCCATATGTGAAAGCACTAGAAGATATTGAAGATGTAATGAGAATTGTTGATGAATGTGAAAACGTAATAATTGTATCAACAATAATTACTGTTAACGTTAGAGAACATTTAACACAAAAGGCAATGGAAAATAATATATCAGTTATGAATGTCTTAGGACCAATAATCAATGTAGCATCTACAATATTAAAATCACAGCCTACATATAATCCTGGAGCAATGAGACAGACAGATGAAGTATATTTTAAAAGAATTGAAGCTATGGAATTTGCAATGCAGTATGATGATAGTAAAGACTATAGAGGATTAAAAAATGCAGATGTTGTATTAGTTGGTCTCTCAAGAACATCAAAGACTCCATTATGTATGTATTTAGCTAATAAGGGTATAAAGGCGATAAATATTCCATTAATGCCAGAGGTGGGAGTACCCGATGAAATATATGAAATAGATAAGAAAAAAGTATTTGGACTCACTATAAATCCACTTAGATTAATTGAAATAAGAAAAAAGAGATTGGATAAATTCCACAGAATAACATCTGATATTGAATATGCAGGAGATGCAAGAGTATTAGAAGAACTTGAATTTGCAGATAAAATAATGAGAAAAATAGGATGTAAAACTATAGATGTTACAGAAAGAGCTATTGAAGATACGGCATTAATTATTTTAGAGAAAATAGGACATAATAAGAAATAGTAGAATTATATAAATAATTTTATTTATATAATAGGTTCTTAGTTAGAGCAAATGATTTTTAGTAAAATTGATTTGTGTGCACTAAACACAGTTTGTAATCATATTTAAATGAATTAACTTTGTTAGAATAGAAATGTTTAAAAAGTATTTTGAATTAAGTTATTTGCTGAGTGACTTAAGGCTAAGGCACAATCAAAAAAATAATAACTCTATCTGTCAGCCTATTTTCTATCATCCTGCATCTACAGAGTTACCTAATAGACCCACTATGATGGTAATTTGTCTCCTTGCCTGATGAAAAATATTTATGGCATATTTGAACTTGTTATTATTCTTTCATGTGCTTAATTTAGTTAAAGAATTAAAAATTAGAATATATATTAAAGATGACTGCCTAAAGATCACTGCATTTTAATATTATACTAGATTCAAGTAAGTTTAGTTATATAAGATTATCATAAAACTTACAAACTAGTAAAATAAAAATATGAATAAGGGCAGTTATTTTTATGTGTTTAAATAAATTTCTAATATGTAATTTAAAAAATGTGCAATGATTTTATATAAAAGCAAATTAACTTATCCACGTGTATCATTAATAGAATAATGGAGAATTTCGTATGAATTATGTATTATTATGAATATAAATTATATAAATGGTAAATATTAAGATATAGAAATTATAAGTATTATGTTAAGATAAAACACGTCGCTAAGACATGTAAACAACTTAAGAGAATCTGAGAAAAACCTTTTGAAAAAAGAGTTTGAAAGATTAAAAAAGTTGTTGACAATATCAAAATCAAGTGATAAACTAAGTAAGTCGCTTGAGGGTGACAGCAAAAAACAAAAAGTTACAACGAAAGTTGTGAAAGAAAATGGTCTTTGAAAATTGAACAGAATA
>NZ_LZZM01000048.1 GCF_002006345.1 Clostridium puniceum | reverse complement strand
TATATATGACGCTGTTATCGCTAATGCTATCTTAGATAGAGTTTTACATCATGCTCATGTTGTTACAATTAACGGAAAATCGTATAGACTGAAAGATCATTTTAAGCAAGAAGAAGATTAAAAAACTGCATTCTTAAATGATCGAAAAATTACATTTCTAGGTTGACATTTATACAAAGTTTTCACAACGGAGCCTAAAAACATTAAATCAAATTTTGGATGAAAAAGAATTCCCCCTAATTAAAGAAATAGGGAATCTGGATAGTAGCAGTGGAACTAAAAAAAGTTTTGTAGAACAAATCAAGAAAGAAATAAAAGAATTTGAGAAACATGAAAATAAGATCAGTGCTATAAAAGAATTTGAGGGTTATACTGGTAAAAAAATAGAATTATATGATAATGGAAAAAATTAGTAATCAATGCTTTTAAACATAAGCACTATTTTGAACAATTATCTCATGGAGAAAGACATCTGATAACATTATTTTCATTACTTAATTATATAGGTGAAAAGAAAAGTCTCATTTTGATAGATGAACCATGTATAGCATTAGATACAAGATGGCAGCAAAATTTATTAAGTACATTTAATAAGTTATGCAATAAGCCAATGCTTATAGCAACTCAAAGCCCGTATATGTCTATTGATTTTATGAATGATCAGGTTGAAATAGATGGAGGTCTAAAGCATGTCTAAAATGGTAAGTGTAATGGCTAAATTATCAGAATGTAAATTAAGGAAAACGGCATTTATATTACTTGAAGGTAAGACGGACCCTAAAATATATGAAAAAATAATAAATGAAAATATTACTAAGGATAAAAAAGCGTATTCATTAAGTAAATTTGATCAATTTGAGGATTGCAAAAGTGGCGGATGTACACAGATTATAAGTTGGATGGAAAAAAATTATGATAAGTTAAAAAATATAGAAAATATACTTTTAGCGTTTATTGATGGTGATGCATATGAGTATAAATTAAGATTAAAAGATAAACGTGGGAAAGATTATAGTAAACTAAAAAAATTTATACATAAGTTAAAATTATATTTAATTGAAAGCTATGCTTTTAATGAGAATTGTTTAAAAGAAGTATTAGGAAAATATTTAGATGCCACATCAAGTGAAATTGAAGAGTGTATACAAGAACCAATTTACAATTATATTATACATAAATCAAAAAAAATATGTATAGATTTAGCAATGATGTGTCTTCTAATACATAATGATATATCTATTAAAAACAAGTTTTCATATGGTTTATCCATGAATGATTATAGCTGTAATGATTAATTTATTTCAGATTTGAATAAATCTTTGATTAATTATCAAGATGATATATTAAAAATTAAAACTAAACTGAGAATACAGGATAGCTGGGATGTTGCAAAACAAATTACAAAAGGTAAACATATGATATATATAATTTGTTTTGTGCTAAAGGATATTTTAACTTGCTTGCAAAAGTATAAACTTTGTGAAGAGAGTTCAGCGGATATTATTAAGGAAATTTCGTGTACAAAGGAGAGTTATTGCAATAAAAAATAATGTACATATAAGATTTCTTCTGGTAATGGAACACCATTATTTAAAGGCAAAGAACCGATAAATTTTATTTATTCAGACATAATAGATCATTTTAATACTGAGGAAATTTATAATGAAATATCAATAAGATTGAATCAAGTAATTAGCTAAAGGATATTTCAATAATAAAAAAGCAATAGCGAGCAATCCATTATCGATTAGTAATTTTAAAACAATAATACTATAAATATAAAAACAGAGGTATATAAAATGAGATTATTAATTATATTTGCTTTTTATGGCAGTTATTATGTAAAGGTGTTTATACAAAGTAAAAGTGGTATAAAAACTGACCAAATGGCTAGTGGTAGTAAAACTATAAAACTTTTATTATTGAAATAGTTCTAAAATTAACAACATTTTTGATGGCAGGTATCCAATTTATTAGTATTATATTTATAAATAAATTGCTAATTTTTATAGAAAATGATTTGATAAGGTATATCCGGATTGCTATTTCTACATTAGGTATTTTTATATTTATTACCTCAATGGTAACAATGGATGACAGTTGGAGAGCAGGAATTGATGATAGCCAAAAGACTAAAATAGTTACGACTGGTATATATAAATATAGTAGAAATCCTGCATTTGTTGGGTTTGATCTATTCTATATTGGAACAGCACTTACATTCTCAAATGTATTTATTATAATAATTGCTTGTGCTTCAATCTTAATGTTTCATCTTCAAATATTAGAAGAGAAGAAATTCCTTCCTATTGCATTCGGAAAAGAGTATTTAGATTACAAGAAGAAAACAGGGAGATATTTTGGAACGAAGTAGTCGAATTATTAGTTTACTTACTGATAGGAAGGGTTGCCTTCTCCTTATTTTGTAACTCAATATAATTTATGTATTAACTTGTGCAATGAAAATATATCCATAACCATGAATTATTAACACTATTCATTAACATGACCAATAAAAAAGAAGGATCATATAAAATATAAGCCAACTTTGAAAAACATTCTTTGAGAGAAAATATGCAACGTACTATATATTATATTAAATATTTCCTAATAAATACCTAAGAGTAGTGAGTTATATTTATTGGTAATCATAAAGGCAGTAGCTAGAATAACTAAACTACTGCCTATTTCTTATTAGCCTAATACAAAAGATTCACAGTCAGTACATTCTTTGTCTTTAGGACTTGATTCATGAGTCCAAACCTTTATTTTACTTAATGTACAATAGTCATCTTCTTTACAATTATATTTACACGTTTTTACAGAACACCAATACTTCCATTATGTTTCATACCGATCACTCCTAAAAATTATTCTCTATAATATTGTTTGAGAAAACTAGATTTTTATGCGTTAAAGTTTATTTAAAAATGAGATGAAAAAAGAGCGATAGATGGGAAAACAATCCAACTACCGCTTTAGTATTTTTTAATATAAACATTAAAAAATGAATATTATATTAAGAAGCTTTCGATAAATTTTCAGGTCTTATATTATAAACGTCGTCACCAACTGACTGATATCAAGGCGACGGCATTCTTAACATTTACCTAGAACTCCATTCAAAGTTCACTTTGATTCCAGTTTTGAGATTGCTTATTCATTGATATCTGGCCATGACATTATTTGTTTTTTGTACTATTTCTCCATGCCGTATGTCCCATTAGTTCTTGCATTGTATGCAAGTATGTTTCTTCCGATGAAGACCACCTTAATTTAGCTAATTCTTCTGAATCTAGACCTGATGGATAGCGTAATCTATCAGACTTATCACAAGCAGCGTAATAAACTTGTTCAGCGACTTTATTGACATCAGAAAGCTCAACCGAAGAGGCAGTCATGGCCTGCATCAATGTATCAAAATAAGACTTGTATGAAGGCGGAATAGAAATTTCCTGTGTGGCGGTTGAGCTTGTCATGAAGTTCGTGGTTGGCATGAACCCTGGTTCTACAAGCTTAATAGAGATATTTTGTGATTCAAGCTCATACGACAGAGATTCTGACAGTCCTTCAACTGCATGTTTTGTTGCAGTATATACCGGTCGAAACGGTGGCGCCGCAAAACCTGCACTAGAACTGATATTAACAATAGTTCCGCCTCCTACTTTACGAAAATACGGAATAATTGCTTTGATGACGTTTATAACTCCGAAGACATTGGTTTCGAAATTGCTACGGATGACATCCATAGGTGTCGATTCAAATATAGAACCAAATCCACCTCCTGCATTGTTCACAACTGCATCTATCTGGCCAAAACTGACGATGCCTGCTGATATTGCCGCCCTAATGCTGTCTGGATTTGTAACGTCGAGTTGCGTTACGAAAATTCGTTCTGGATTCTCCGTTGTTATGCTCTTATCTGGCTCACGCATTGTTGCTACTACATTCCATCCCTCATTAGCGAATTTTTTTGCTGTAACATTGCCCAATCCTGTGGAACAGCCGGTGATTAAAACTGTTTTTGACATTGAAATTCCTCCTTTTTTGGTACTATTTCTTGGTACTATTCTAGTCTACAATGTTATAGTAACTCTAAGTCAAGATACTCTATGATATTTTTTGATGTTTTCTATATTTTTAAAATATGGTTTTAAAACATGATTGAATTCATTATCTGACCCTATTATTATATTTTTAGATATGTAATTTAATCTTGTACACTGTCATTAATCAGAATATTTATTGATTTCAAATAGGTAGAGTTATATAATATGCTTAGAGTAGCTCTAATAAAATCAAAAAGGGAGGTGATCTATTATGAAGTATACAATTAAAGAAGTTTCCGAGAAAACAGGCATATCTCCATATACACTGCGTTTTTATGAGAAAAAGGGTATACTGCCTAATATCGAACGAGATGTGCACGGGGTACGCATGTTTGATGATGATCATATAATTTGGATCGAAATGGTACAAGCATTGCGTTCAACAAATTTGCCTTTATTAGAAATTAAGCAATATTTGGAGCTTTATAATGAAGGGAACAAAACGTTACAACAAAGAAAAGTAATGCTAACACATCAAAAATTCGAAGTGGAGAAGCAAATATCATGCTTAATGAAGGCCTTAGAAAGAATAAACTACAAATTAGCATTAATTGATGTTCAAGAAAATAAATATGAAAAGATGCCATAAATGATAATTTGAAAGTAAGTTCTATTCAAAAAGAAAAGGCAGAGCTGAAGCTCCACCAGTCCATTTTGCAATTTTATTTTAACATATATAAGTTCTAATTAATAAAATTCATAGCTTGGCAAAACAGCTTTATATTATTCGATGAGTTTGCACAAAATAAATCTAGATTTATTTTGTGAGGTGATTTAAATGGTTATTATAAAAGATAATCAAAATGCAATATTAGAACTAGAATCAGCAATGAAAAAGACTAAAAATGTACGAATGTATAAACGATATTCTGTTGTTTTAAAGCACTTTCAAGGTTTTAAAAA
>NZ_LZZM01000047.1 GCF_002006345.1 Clostridium puniceum | reverse complement strand
TAAGATTCTTTAACGCAGAAGAATATGGTAGATTTAACTCTAAAATATAGTTGCTTATTGATTCATTTTGGTTTAATATTGTTGTCAGCATAGATTAACCTCCTTAGGTTTGGTGTTGCAACTTAAATCTAACATATTTGAGGCATCTATGCTATTTTTTTGTAAAATTTTGTTGAAGTAATTTATGGATTTGTATCCATAGAAAAATTTCTCAAATTAATGCACAAGTCAAGTTATATATATAAATATATAATATTATAATATACATATATATAAAGATAGCCGTATAGATTTCAAAATCATGTTACAAAATCAAAATCGTATCTAAACCGCAGTAATACTGTCATTCTTGGCTTTGAATTTGTAACATGTCGTTTTTGTGACAACTTTGTATTGGCAAAAAAATAGCGAGTATAGGTCATCATTATCTATATACTACTTTACCCATGCTCCATATTCATCAACTCGATATCCATCTGGCGTTATACAGTTTTCATACATAACTCCATCCTGATCGAAGCAATAACATTCTCCATCTATCCAAATCCAATGAGACTTGGCCATAATGCAGCTTTCTTTTAAGTAATACCATTTGTCTTTATACTTAGTCCAAGTATCATGTTTTGCGTAACCATCGCTATCAAATAAATACCATTCACCATCTATAAGCTTCCAGGTATCTTTATAGTAGCAATAATTAGCAATATCTGTGCAATACCACCAACCAGTTGAATTTTGATTCCAGCCTAATTTACATTCATTTTTAGGTGCATTTATATAACTAGACTCTCCTGGAATAAATTCAGAGCCAATAATACCACTTACTATTGCATTAGCTAAATTCTCTTTATTAGCGGCATATTTGACCATGTCGGAATAAGTATCAATAAAGCACAATTCTATAAGCATACTAGGGCATGATGGCCCTTTAACTACATAAAGCTTAGACCCATCTTTAATTCCTCTATTTACAAAACCTAATGAAACTATGTTATTAAGAATATTTCTTGCACCTTGTAACTCTCTAGCTCCATAAGTAAATACTTCTGTACCAACTCCACCACCTGCATTTAAATGAATAGACACAAATAAATCTGCATTTCTAGGACTATTATTAACTCTTGCATTTAAGCTAGAACTTACACTTGATGCACTATCTGGTGCGACCTCTATAACTGTATGTTCTAAGGCCTCTAATCTTGTTTTAACCAATGTCCCTATTTCTCTTGTACATTCCTGTTCCTTGTATCCATTTCCTTGAGCTCCTGTATCTGCTCCACTAAGACAATGGCCATAATCTAATGCTATAATCATTTAACATCTTTCCTTTCTATAATAAAATAAAAGGAGTAACCTTAAAGGCTACTCAGCGCTATTCTTGTTTATCTCCTATTCCAGACGTACTAGGGTCTACAATTATGCCTAATAATATAAATATGGTCAATATCGTATTAAGTATATCTGACCAATTAGAAGGGAATATATTATACCCTAATTGTTGTGTTAGCAGCACTATGGCACTCACTATAGCCACCCAAAAAGTTTTACTTGTTAATCTTGCTTTCCAATTAATATTCATTTTTACATTCCACCTTTTCTTATTTAATTAAATTTTCTATAGTATAAATAAAAAAGCCCAATAACGTTGTTGCTCCAAGTCCAATGAGTCCTTTTAGCACACTTGTTAAGGCCTTTAAATTATCACATAAGTTTTTAAGTTCTATCTTGAAACTGGCATTATCCTGTTCTAACTTATCCAATCTATTACCATGATTGTTAAGCCTTTTATCATGCCTTTCCAGATTATCTTTTACTAATTCTTCATTCATATTGCACCTCTTTTTCATTTTATTTTGCATAACAAAAGACACTCACATTTCTGTAAGTGCCTTATATAAACTTTAATATTTTCTAATTTCAAAAGATGTTATTTTTTCATGTACAACATGTTCTTCTACTGAAATATTTGAATTAACTGTTTTATCAAATTCATATGTTAGTTTATTCTCATATTCTGATTTAGTATTGTACCATGACTTAAATTTAGCTACTTCTGAACTTGAAACATCAAAAACTTTTGTTTCTCCATCATTTAAGTTGATTATTAATATTGCTCCTGTTTTAGTATCAGTTGGATTCTCTGGAGCAGGAGTATCTTTTTTAGTTACATTTACTGTACATGATGCACTTAAGTTGCTTCCATCTATTGTAGTTGCTGTTATTGTACATGTACCTTCTTTTAGTGCATTTACTTTTATAATTTTACCATTAGTAGGATCTACTTCTATAGTTGCTATTGAAGGATCACTTATTGTCCATTTCACTCCTACAGCTGTTGGTGTTGTACTTGCAATTAATTGGTCTGAATCACCTTCCATTAAATTCATTATTGGCTTATCTAATGTTATTGATTCATTATATGGCATTAATTTTCCATCACCATTTATATCTATAGCGTCTAATTCTATTCCACCAGCCTCAATTGGAGTAATTTCAACAGTATGAATTCCTAAAGATAAATCCAATTTTTCATAAACTATATTACAAATTGCTGAATCACCTGCACCATAAATCTCTCCTCTAGAATTAAATACATACGAAACACCATCTATTTTTATATTATTTAAAGTAGATTTAGTATAATAATATGTTGCCAGTACTCTAACTTTACTACCATAAAATTTAAATGAGCAAGTTTTTCCCATTTGCATCATATTGTATCCACCATCATATGCCCTAGAATCAGCAAAATAAGCACATCCTGTATCATATATAAACCTGCTATCAGTGTCATCAAATCTTTGCCACCCATTTTCTGGTGATTTTAATTGTTGCCCAACTGTAGCAGCATTAGCTACAATTCCATTTTGAATTGTTCCAAAACCTATCACAACTAATAACATTACAAACATTATACTAAACTTTTTAAAGTAATTTTTCATTTATCATTTCTCCCTTATATTTAATAATAAATGAACGCGCGTTCTTTCTATATATTTATTCTAATTGGAATCTTAGTAAATTCCAATCAAAATCGTAATACAAATTCCTTTATATCTAAGAATTTTAGTAACTTTTTACAAGATTAAATATAATCTAAAAATAAGCAATAAAAAAAGCACTTAATTTGTGCTTAAAATTGCCTATAAGTTTATTAAATTTTCTTAATATATTATATCAGCATAGCAAGGCGTAAGTGGTCCTGTTATGCTACTTGCCCATATATCAATTCTTTTCCCATAATCGCTGTATTCAAAATACCTACTGGCTGTACTAGCTGAATATACATACGTGTTATTAGTAGCATTCAATGTGGCCTTTGTTTCCGTATGGTCATCATACATATTTGCAAATATAGTATGTTCAACAAAATTTATAAAAACTTGTATTTTTTGAATATTTACTATCATAAATTTAGGAGTAAATGATATAGGAAGTGTTTTCTTTAACGCTGTACCTTCTATTCCATTACCACTATCTTGTATAATAATATCACTAGGTAAATATTCTATTCTTTGATATCTTAATCCGCCTAAACTTTGAATATTAGCAGTTCCAATTATCTTATTTCCATTAGTATAACTAATATATCCCTCAACTATTTGAGCTGCTAATGCATTTGCATCTGATGTTTCTACTACAGAAGGTTTTCCTTGAATTCCAAATATACTTTTGTTAGCTTTTATATTGTCACTTATTAAATTAGAATCTCCAATTACATATCCATTTTCATGATAGCCTAAAGGAATCGGCTGATTAATAACACTTGGTGTTATTACAACTGCACCTTTATTAGGCATTGTCCCAATCGATCCAGTATCAATCTCTGTACTAAATATATCTCCAGCTAGTACATGTGAGGCTATTGTATTTCCTTCTGCACTAGCTTTGATAAAAAAACAATCACCTGATGAATTATACCAAACTGTATAAGCTTTCCCAGCTATTAAATTAGGTGATATTGTTGTTCCTGGCTTATAAAACTTTTTCCCATTTATAGTTGTAGCAGCTCCGCCATTATTAGCACTCGCTATAAATGTTTTACTATATCCATTTACTAATGATGATAATGTTAATGTTATAGCAGTTCCTGTTCCTCCTGCTAATTGAAACCTTGAATCTGTTAAATGTGTATTAAATTCATTTGAAGAATTATTAATCTTTATCTCCAATGTTTTAATATCTGTTTTAGTTGCAACAATCACTGTTGGGTCTATCTTTAAAGTAACATTTGAAGAATTACTAACCTCTAAAATTATTTTTAGCATTAAATCTTTTGCACTTCCGTCTGATGGTAAGGGTTTATATGTTTCAGGATATTTACTTATTGCAATTAGATTGTTTTCATCGTCATATATACCGCTTTCCCTTATGGTGAACCCTCCAACATCTCCTGGTATTATCGTTTCTATAACTATCCAATTTTTGTTTGTTTCATGCACATAAATTGAGTTTATATTACCTTCCCACACTTTATTTTTTATATCTGTTTGATTTTCAGTTGGATTGTAGTAAGATCCTCCACCATCCCCAACTTTAAGTTTTACAAAATTAACTTTATTCCCTAGAACATTTGCATTAGCAATCTTGGCTTGACCAATTAATGTAACTAATGTGTAAAATTGTTCACTCATAATTTTTCTCCTTTCAGCATTTATTTAATTATTCTTCCTAACTATGCAGTAGTTGTTGAAGTTATTAATGTTGTAAACTCTGCATACTGCTCAGTTGTAATCTTATCTCCAGCTAAGAATATATCCATAGTTTCTTGAATAGTTTTAAAATCTTTTATCTCTTTCTTCAATTCTTCATTGATTCTACTTCTTAAAATTTTTCCTAATAATTCTTGCATTTTTGTCATTTTACATTCCTCCATTTATTGTTTTATTTTTTTCCTGTTCTAATATATAATTTTCTATTGTTTCAATTTTTTCTCGTGTTAATTGTAACTCTGTCTTTTCTCTATCTTCATATACCGGAATATTGGGTGTTACAGTAACATCTATACTTTTTAATGTTTTCCCCTCTGGTATTTCTACCTCTAAATATAGAATTCCTCCTTGTGGAGTCCTATAACTTCCTGCCATTTGTAAATAAATATAT
>NZ_LZZM01000046.1 GCF_002006345.1 Clostridium puniceum | reverse complement strand
TATATATTCTTTGTATTCTTTACCTTCAACTACTTGTATCATTAGAAAACCCACTTTCCCTTTCCATTTATATATTTTTTTATAGCTTCTTTTTCTGCTCCATTAAACGCATAATTAATCGCAATAGATTCTAAAGCATCATAATTTTCTTTAATATTTACTACTTCAATTTTCTTTAACAAAGGTTCTTTATGACAAGTAACTAAATAAGCATTTCTTAATTCATCTTGAACCTCTCTAAATAATTCCTTATAATGTTCTGCTTCTTTTAATTTATTTTCAATTTCTTTATATTCTTGTTCACTTAATAAAATTTGCATAGTCTATTCCTCCTACTTTCTTTCATTTATAAATAATTTAATACAATCTTCCATCATTACATTATTTTTATTTAATTCCTCACACAATTTTTCTAAATAATCTGATTCATCAAACGTAAACCTAAAATTAAATTTTTCGCCATTTTTTATTCCTGTTACATTACATTCTTTTTTCATATCCAAATCTCTCCTTAATACTATTTTTTTAATTTAAATATCTATCTAATTTATCAAATTCTTTAAACTCTATTTCATTAGCAATTTTAATTAGTTCTTCTTTACTTCTACTTAAATTTTCTTCTTTATAAGGTACTTTATTATTTTTACCTAATATTTCATTATTACAATTACGGTCTTTTTCATATTGCTCTATAAAATATAGGTCGGCTCGGTTTAAATTATATTCATTGAAATCTTTATACAATATTTTATTTAATAATTTAGCTTGAACCATTTCTTCAGCCGACATTTTTAAATTACTATCCCCACAACAATGTGCTGACATTCTTTCTTTAAATCTCGCTGAACTTCCTATGTACGATATTTCTTCATTAAACATAAAGAAATAAACTGCATCAAATTTTAAGTTATTATCTCTATATCCTTTTTGTTGCAATCTAATGTTTTCATAATTCTGAATATAATAATTGTGTTGATAGTCTTTCCTATCTTCTCGATATTTTTTAAATTTCTCAGGATTATTCTTCCTGTAATTTCTGTGATATTCGTTGTATTCTTCTCTTTGTTCGATTGTTAATTCCATTTAAATCTCTTCCTCTCAAGTCATGTATTTTTGTTTAATTTAATATCGTTTATTCATCGTCAAAAGTGGCTCTACAACTAGCATAGAACCACTTTTAATTAGTATTTTTTATGTGCAATTTGACCTCCTTCGCCTATTTTCAAGGCTTGGACGATAACGATATAGAATTTCATTCTCATTAATAATATAGTTATTTACTTTGAACTTGGTTATTCTCGTTATGCTTTCTTATTTCTAATTTTTTACTTTTTAAAGCTTGTTTTTCTGCCTTAGTATGACAATCACTAGCTGAAAGACACTTGGCTTCTAGTTTTAATTCTAATGACAATAAATCTAGCTTCTGGTCAAGTGTTAAATTCTTATAATTCCTTCTTAAATCTTTAACTTTTCTTACTAATGAATAGTAGTTTTGTACCATATATTTCTCTCCTTTAATTTTAAATTTTAATTTACCAATCATAATATACATGACTTTTAAGACCAACTATGGCTAATGCAAGGCTTATACATAAATCGTCTGTATATCCTGACATCGCTCCCATTGAGCCATTGTCATTTATTTCAAATACTTTCATTTCCTCTAAAATATCACTACTATGTAATAATAGTTGTCCCTTTTCAAACATTTCTCTTAAATCATTGATAATAAGTGATTTTGTTTTACTATTAGTAGAAAACCCAATATTATATACAATTTTGTTAAATTCATCATATGAACGATACTTGTGCATATTTAAATATTGTTTCTCTAGTCTGAGTTTTTCTATGACACTATGACCTCCAGAAGCTTTTTCAACGATAAGGTAGGATTTGTTATAATATCTGCCTAATACATTTACAAATTCGGCAAATTGCCAAGGTTTTATTGCATTATTTTTAAACATTGCAACTTCTTCCCCTGCTTCATTTAAAACAATACAAGCTGAATTATCTCGTTTTGTTCCTTCTGCTGTGTCTACTCCTGTATAATATTTGGCTTTTGGAATTGGAGTTTTGTACATAAAAAAAGACCGTCCATAGAATTTTTCTAATTCTTGTGGCAAATCTTCAATTTCTGATTTCTTCAAATATTTAGTTTTATTTAGTAATATGCTTTGTAATACTGTGCTTACTCTTTTATTATCAAATACTGAAGCACCTGTGCTGATAAACGCAACATCATCGGTGATTGGATATTCTTGATTAAATTTATCTTCAGAACTGTTTTCAATCTTCAATCTACGCCAACATAACATATCAATTTTCATTTTAGGATAATTTTTTAATAATTCCTTTTCATCATCATTTAAATCCTTTTCACCAAATGGAATATTATTATGTAAGTTTTTCCATGTATTTTTAGCTTCTTCGTACTGCTCTGTGAACATTTGAGAACCATCTACATAGTTATAAAAGAAAGCCTTATAAAAATTTTCTTTCCTTTTGGATTTTATGTACATATTGTGAAAGAAATTAAGTCCATTGGCTGTTGTCTCAATTATTAGTTGACCTTTACTATTTAAAGCCTGTTCTAATGATAATATTTGTTTTTCTGCTACATCAGATTTAACAAACGCAAATTCAGATATCCAAATTAGAGAACAAGTATTTCCTCTACCTTTATCTACATTTCCCATAGGTGAACATGAAATAATACTACCGTTTTCTAATTGTAGTTCTGCTCTATTATTCCTCAATAATTTAGGTCTAATTTCTTCTGGAATACTCTTGTATATTTGTTTAAGCTTCGCAAATATTGCTCTTTTACTATCATCGTTATACGAAAGCATTAAGCAATTTGAGTTAGGAGTTGTTATTGATAACCATATAGCATAAGCACAAATCATAACAGAAAAACCAAGTTGTCTTGATTTTAGAATTATATTATATCTAGACATATTCTCCATAAAATCTCTTTGTAATTTATTAAATCTAAATGGTACTAATTCATCATTTTTATCTTGAATCTCCATGAAATTATAAGAAAATAATGCAGGGTCATTCCAAACCTTTATAAATTTTTCTTCATTATTCATCTTCATTATCCTCAAATTTCGTTTTCAATTTATCTGTTAATTTCTTAAATTTGTCTTCTTTATCACCATCAAAAAAAGCAGATTCAGAAAATTTAATTACCCAAGTCGCACTATTTACATCACCTTCCATTGCTTTTTTCATCATGGAATTATATATTTTTACTAAATTTAAATCTTTTTGAAACTTAGTAACATATAATATAGCATCCTGTACATCTTTTTTTTCCAGATATAATTCTTTAGCTTTATCTAATGAAATATTATTAAAATAATTTTTAGATAATTGTTCCCATTTACTTTCATCTTGTCCGTCTGTAAACCATCTTACAAAATGCCTAAGCTTTGCATTACTTAACATTGATTCTAATTTTTTATTTAAATCACTTTGAGGACTTCTTTCTTTAGCCATATGTATTCCTCCTATTCTGTTTTACTTTTATTCTTTTCATTAGCCTTTTTTAATTCTTCTAGCACCTCTTTTAATCTTCCCTGTTTTTTAAGTTCTCCAACACTATAAACAGCATTTAAAATTTGTTCCATTCGGTCATAGGTAGCAGTAAGCTTATTTGTTTCTATTTGAGTAATGTACTGTTTACTAAGTCCCAAAAAATCTGCAACATCTTTTTGAGTAATGTTGTATATTACTCTAGTCATTCTTATACGTTCTCTGATAGTCATTTTGATTAAACCTCCTTATTTCTATTAATTTTTATTACTTTAGGTAAGTAAAAAATGAGAAGTTAGGGACAATTAATATATCCCTAACCCCTGTTAAGTGAAATTAAAATTCAATCTCACTTAAAAAATATTAAACTATAGTCTTTCTTAATATACAAACGCCATCTTTCATTATTAAGCCCACTGCAAAAATGTAATCTGCAAAAATATCAGTAGCTTTTAAGTCTGCTTTTCTATCTGGTTCAACAAGAACATCTCTTTTAGGCATAATACCTAAAGCATCATTCTTGATTATGTAAGTTTTACATTCATTCAATGTTGTATCAAATGTGTTGATATCTGATAGCATAACTGGAATTGTTCCTCTGTAATATCCGATACAACCATTTATAACTCTTCCATTTTGTGCATTAGCTGTAGTTGAAGTAGTTTTAATAAATGAATCCATTTTGTAGTATTGACCTGCTAACATTGAATGAGTTACAATTCCTGCAAAATCTGTATTATCTTGTTCATCTCCAAATCTGGAAAATCCCTCCATTAATTCATCATCAGTTATAGCCTTTGCGTTTGCTGTTGAAACTTTTAATATTGCATTTGCATCAATATCTTTAACCATTTCATTATCTAACGCATGAGCCATAATTCTAGCTTGTTGAGAAATTCCATTTTCAACCCATTGACCTAAAGCTGTCAATGAATCCATGTCATAAACTCTTACACCTTTACCATATTGAACAATTTTCTTTCCAGAACTTGTTTGGCTTAATTCTTCTGGTGTTAGTGCTACCCCTTTTGCCATTAAAACCGCATCTGAAAGTGTCTTGAACATTGGAAAAGTGATTGTATCACCTTTACTTCCTTGTAAATCTCCTAAATCTTTTGCTAATGTTGATATCTTAATCATACCTTTTACTTTTTCAGTTACCATTGACGCATAAACGTCTGGGACTATTGTTACTTGTGCCATTAAAATCATTCCTTCCTGTTGTTAAATTTTTATAATAAAAAAGCCACTAAATTAATTAGCGACTTCTTATAAACAATATTCTATATTTATATTTACTTTGTTATTAGTTGCCCCTTCAAGCTTTAATATTTTAAAAGTTTCAACTAATACTTCATCTAAATATAAACAACCACTGTGTTCGTATTCAATTCCATTAATTAAGTATTTTACACTTACATAAGACATTACTCTTACTTTCCATAGATAATCAAATCCAGTTTTAAGTAAAAGTGGCATCATATCTATTTCAGTTTCACTATCTTTAAATTCTACTTGTAAATCTAAATTAGTAAATTGAGCATCTGCAAATACTTTTCCATTATATC
>NZ_LZZM01000045.1 GCF_002006345.1 Clostridium puniceum | reverse complement strand
GATTATCTTTTATAATAACCATTTGAATCACCTCACAAAATAAATCTAGATTTATTTTGTGCAAACTCATCGAATAATATAAAGCTGTTTTGCCAAGCTATGAATTTTATTAATTAGAACTTATATAATTAAATTTTAAATAAAGTTTTGAATAAAACACCACCTTTAAGGCTAGAATTTAAGCTAAAGGAGGTGTTTTTTATTTTTACTGAAAAGTTTGATAGAAACAAAAGAATATTACAAATTTTAGCTACATTTATTACTATAATAATGGTTTTAACAGCAAGATTATACATATTACAAATATATCCATCTGAAAAAGTTCAAAGTTCATATCAAAACCACCAGGAAGAAAATATTAGTAATATGAGTTATAAGATTTTAGATACTAATGGAAAAGATCTAATGAAGTATGAGAATAAGTATGTACTTGTAATAGATACAAAGCCCTTCAGTTTAAATAATTACGAAGAAACGCTAGAAGACTTAATGGCTTTAAATTTTATAATGAAGTCTGAAAATCCTGATTTTAACTATACTGAAATAATGAAACAAGGTGGAAAGATGTATTTCAATATTTCAGAAGATTCATATAATAAAATAAATAATCTCAAGAATGTAAAAGGAATATATACGTATATTACAGATGAAACAGATATAAAAAAAGCATGGAGTGTTAGCAGCATGTTTTCAAAAATATTAGATGAGGAACATGAAGTGGGATCACTTGAAGGAGAACTATATAATTATTTAAAGGAAAATGAAAAGCCTAAAAGTGAATTTTACTTAGATAGCAGAGCGGTTTATACAAAACAATTATTAAGTGTAAGTGATAAAAATAACAATTTAAAGTTAACTATAGATAAAGAAATTGAAGACAAAGTTAGAGGTGTCTTAAATAAAGAAGAATACTCTTATTTAAATAATGTTGGTATAACCATAATGGAGGCCGATACTGGAAAAATAAGAACTATAGTACAAAAAGACGAAAGTGCAGCGAATATAAACTTAGGTATACAGCAAATAGGATATGAACCAGGTTCTATTTATAAAGTGATAACACTTGGAGCAGCTTTAGATATGGGATTATTGAACATAAATAACAATTTTACATGCAATGGTAAAATATGTAAGGAGGTGCATGGTAGATTATCAGTTGAGCAGGCGTTTGAGAAATCCTGTAATGATATATTTGCAGAGATAGGATCTATGGTTGGATATGAAAAATTAATGGAATATTCAGAAAAACAAGGATTGTATAATAGAATATTAAATTTTGAAAGTGGAAATAGAAATGAAGCAAAAGGAGTAAAACCAATTAAAGAAGCAGGAATAAACAATATTTCTATAGGACAATGTATGAATGTAACACCAGTGCAAATGTTAGGTGCTATAAATACTATAACCAATAATGGAGTATATATAAAACCATATATAGTTGAAGATATTTTAGATAAAGATAATAATTTAGTAAAAGAATTTAAAACTGATAAAAAAAGAGTATATAGTGAAACCACTGCTAAATTAATAAAAAATTCTATGAGGCAGGTTATTATAAAAGGTACAGGAATAAAGGCTTATATAGGAGATTTAGATGTTGGAGGAAAAACGGGTTCAGCAACTGGTGGCGATAAGCAGACCCATGGTTGGTTTGCTGGCTTTTTTGACATAGGGGAAAAGAAATATACAATGATAGTATTTACACCAGATATAAAATCAGTATTAGATAGTCAAAATGAGATGTTAGGTGGAGGAGATACGGCAGCTCCAATTTTTAAGGATATAGTTAAAAATTTAAACATGAGACAAGATTAGACCTTATATAATGAAAAATACTAATTTAAATATCAATAAAGTCATACAATAAAAATATTCGCATAACTAAATATAAAAAAATAAATATGTACACGCAACTTTTCTGAAAATTAAACATATTATAATAGCAAGCACTGATATGGAGGAAAAAGGTGTTTGTATTAAATAGCTTTATAGACTTGATATGTAATTCGTTTTTTCTTACGGGATATGTAACAAATAGCAATACATTTCCATTGCCTTTAGATGAAGCAGAAGAACAAATGTATTTGAAGAAATTTAAAGAGGGAGATAAGGCTGCAAAAAGTATTTTAATTGAAAGAAACCTAAGATTGGTCGCTCATATAGTGAAAAAGTATTCATTTCCTAATAAAGATGTAGATGAATTAATTTCAATTGGTACTGTTGGATTAATAAAAGCTATTGATTCCTTTGATTCTAGTAAAGGTACTAGACTTGCTACTTATGCTTCAAGATGCATTGAAAATGAAATATTAATGTTGTTTAGGAATAACAAAAAACAGAAAAGTGAAATATATCTTCAAGATCCAATTGGAGTTGATAAAGAAGGAAATGAATTACGTTAGTGATGATGTATATAAGTATCACTAACGTAGCAACTTAGGATATAGCCTTATTTTAAAGTTATCATTCCTTTGTCCTTGGTTCTTGAAATATTCTATTTTAAATATTATAGATTTAAAAAATTTATTCTTCAAGACTATATCATCTGTATTTTCATAACCATGAATCATACTTTCAAAAATTCTTATATCGTCTTCAGAGGCTCTTTTATTTTCTTGTTCTAGCATATTATTTAATCTGATAAGTTCATTTTCAATATTTGTCTTACGTTCATCAATGTTCTTTGATCTTTCTAAAAACACATCTTCTGTATATACGTCTCTTTCAAATAAATCAAATAACTTTAACTTTTGATTATTAAGAGCATTTAATTCCTTGTTTAATGCTAATAATTGCTTTGAATGTATATCTGTATTTATATTTTTATTTTCAGTTTTTATAGTAATTTTGTAGTTAGATAAATATTCTTTTAATGTCTTCAAAATTTCATTTTCAAGGTAATCAAAATTAAGACTTTTATTACCACATTTATGAATACACATAATTCGTTTCTTATTTTTTACTGTTCTCATAATCATCTTGTTTCCGCAAACTCCACAAATGATTAATCCAGAAAGTGGATTACAAAGCTTTCCATTAACCTTATATGGAACATGATATCTTTCATTTAAAATTAAGTTGGCCTGATTAAAGAGAGTTTCTTCAATTATTGATGGATGTTTGCCGTTGGATATTATCCAGTCATTTTTATCTCTAGTTTTACAATTCATTATTTTATCTGGGTCAGTAGATTTTTTGTATTCTTTCTTTTTCCATGTAATTTTACCAATGTAGACAGGATTTTTTAATATTGAAACAATAGAGCTACCACTAAATGAGTTTTCAAATTTAGTCTTATAACCTAAAGAATTTAAATATGTTGCAATAGTTCCAGCACCATCGCCTTCAACATATAATTTAAAAATAAGCTTTACTATTTCAGACTCATCATTATTTATTTTTAATGTTCTATTTTTTTTTATATAGTTTATATCATAACCGAGTGGAGGATTAGTTGCTATATAGTTTCCATCCTCAACGCTCCTAACGCGCCCGCCTTGCATGCGACGGGTTATAGTTTTAAGTTCTCGTCTACTAAAGAAAGTTTTAAATTCTGTCATTTCTTCATCTAATTCATTATTCAAATCATAAGTCTTTACTGGGGTTATTATTTTGGTGTCACTCTCTTTGAAAGCATCTAAAATTATTCCTTGGTCTTTCATACCACCACGCCCAAGTCTATCAATATCCATTACTAAGACGCCTGCATATTGTTTGTTTTCAATTTCTGTTAAAAGCTCTAGCATTTTAGGTCGATTAAATAAACTATCTCCAGAAACAATTTCTTCTTTTATCTCAACTATGTTAAGTTTTTTTTCTTTAGCAAATTTAAGTAAGGCTTTTCTATGCTTAGAAAGCGTTTCTCCTTCTCCTAAAGTTTTCTCAATTTCTTCATCAGCACGTGATTTTCTTAAATAAATACAAATTCTATCCACTTTACTCAAGCTCCTTTTACAAAAAATATATTATAAAACCTAACAATTATGCTGAGAACTTAAAAGTTATTTTAATTATTAAATAATTAGGTTTTATATATTTTAATTAATGCGTACATTTTCTACATTTTTCTCTAATATAGTATTTTATTCATAAAAATATAAGAAATGTGTTATAACAATCCTATTCGAAATAGGTCGAACGTTTACTGGCAGTAAATTTATTTTGTAGTATAATACTTTTAGAAAAGAAAAAACACCTAAGTAAACAGAAAATATATATAGAAATTTAAATATATATTTTTATTATTTAAAATGATCTTAGGCTTTATATAGTGAAAGAAGGTAACAAAATTGGAAATATTAAAACAACTAGAATTATTGTTGAATAAAAAAATTATTAATTTTAAAATCAATAATAATATATATAAATAATAAGGATTAATCCTTATTATTTTTTCTTAATAATAAATGTTGTATATCTGCTTTTAGAGCAGTTATAAGAAGATCTTCTACATCTTTGCTAAAATTAATATCAGTTATGTAGCCTTCATCGATTAGTTCCAATGTAGTATTTTCTATTGATTTAAATTGTTTTCTTTTCGCTATTAGATCAGTTTCTGATTGAATTCCATATCTCCAATATTCTTCTGGCATGTTACTATATAGAACTAATTTTCTTAAAAAATCATTAGATGGAAGCCTATCTCCTCTTTCTACCATGGCATATAATTGTTCGGAAACTCCTATTTTTTCAGCCATTTCTCTCTTAGTGCTTAATTTTAATTCATTTTCTCTATACGATCTTAATCTTTCCTTAAACATTATGATCCCCTTTCTAATAATTGTATATAAAAAGTATAACACAAAAATGTGTTATTTCAAGAATTTTTTAATACAAAAATGTGTTATAATTCTACTTTGTAAAACAAAAGTGTTTTATAGAAAAAACTAGATAAATGAAGAAAAAGCCATAAAATATCACTTGAACGGTCTTTTTTTCAATTTTGTGCGTTTTACAATAAAACAAATTTGTTTTGTTCTATTGACATGGAGGTGAGTGCATGGAAGTAAAAGCCAAAAGACTTAAATCTAATTTGAAAATTAAAGGTATTTGTGAAGAACTCGGAATAAGTAGAAGCACATATTACCTCATAGAAGTTGGACAAAGAAAATTAAAAAAAGAAGAACAGGAAAAACTAGACAAGCTCTTTGATGAAAGGATGTGCATTAATAAATGAGTATTATTTTAGAACAAGAATTAAAGTTATTAAGAAAAATTGAAAATTTGAAGAAAAAGAGGAATGTAGAAAAAGCAAATTAACAACTTGCTTTTTGTAAAACTATTATGAATATTGCTTAACAAATAAAAATATACATTTAACGAGGTGGTTAATATGGTGGAGATAGAAATTGTAGAACCAAACATCTCACAAGAAGAGAATCAAAAAAACCTTGAGATTGTAAAGGGAGTATTAGAAGAGATAGCAAGAGATATGCAGAGAAAGAGAAGAGTAAAAACAAACGAGTGATAATAGGCTGAAAAGCCTTAAACATTCTCTTTTTAGTAAAATTCAAATACTCCCATTATATTCTATTAATTGAAAATTATAAATAGAACAATATTTATTAAAAGGAGGAGTGCATGGATGGATAAAAGAGAAGAAGAGCTAAGGGGAAATATTTATAAAGCTTGGGATAAACATGGAAGAGGTTCTAAAGAATTAATAGAAGCTAGTGAAGATTTAGATAAATATATGAATGAACATTATTACAGAAAAATGATTAAAAATGAGAGGAGACAGTAAAATGCTTGAATTTGGTGTTGATTTTCCGTTAGAAGAATTAGAGGAAAGAGTTAATGCTGGTTACTTTGATGAAGAGCTTTATATCTTTTTATCAGCAACTTTA
>NZ_LZZM01000044.1 GCF_002006345.1 Clostridium puniceum | reverse complement strand
AATTTCATTTAAGATAGTGTTTATAGGTCGTTTTAACTCTTTTGCTATCTTATAAGGTGAAAAGCCATCTTTTAGACGAAGCTGGATAAGCATACGTTCTTCAAAATTCAAATGTTTATTTTTACGTAGTTCTGTGTTATTATTTGGGTAGTCCATAGTGATTATCCTCCGTGTATGTTTTTTGTTTAGAGATTAAATCATAACACAGAATAATCCACTATGGATTTTTTATTAGTTCAATTTCATTTTACAACAGGTCTTTTTTTATTTTACTCAAAAAAAGCTATAAAAAACTAGTTAAATTTGTTTTTTACAGCTATAGAATGAATAAATAGTGCTTATTCATTGTAAATTCACATTTTTTGTCTATTATTTAATTTTTTCTCAAATACATCTTCTTTCTTTTGATTTTCTTCTGTACCGTAAAAAGCATCACAAGCAATTAATATAATAACAATAAGAATAACTATAAACAACATATTTATTCCCCCTTACATTTAATTGATTATAATATTTTATATTTCTATTATAGCACCTTTTGTGTAAACGTTATACTTTTTTTATTAAATTTATTCTATTTTTTATCCTGCATTAATTTCTATACTTTATGTTAATTATATATATAATAAAGCAAATAAACATAAGTTTTAATTTTGTAAAGATCTTGTACAAAATACATCTTGAAGCTATTCTTTTTAACAAATATGTTCAAGATGTGTTTTTATCATATTATAAGTTTGAATTATACAATTCAAACAACATATTAAAGTATTCGCAAATTTAAAGAAAATATGATGTAATTAAAGTTAATATCTTCAATAAAAATAAGAGTAGAAAAAATGATAACTTCTTTCTAATCTTGTTCTATAATACATACCATATCTTTACAATGAACTGATCCATTAATTTTTATGTCAGCTATTAATTTATATGTTAACTCTTCCTTAAAAAATTCCCCAAATCCCTGTCTAGTTCTAATATATGTTTTCTCCACCAGTTTGAAATTTTTTGTTGCACATTTATAACAAATATTGCTGATATTCCTGTTGTTTCAAAAACTCTTCTTAATTCCCTTAAACTATCTTTAAATTCCTCATGTCCTCTATGCTGAATTTCATATTTAGGATAATTATTTTTCTTTTGAAGTTCTTCCTCATCATTAAAATGTTTTATTACATATTCTTCAAGAAAGTCCAAGGTACCTATTACTTCATCCTTTCCTTTTCCAGTCTTCATAGCAGTTACCAACTGATCAATTCGATTAAATAATTCTTGATGTTGAGTATCAATTTTATCAACACCTACTGACCATTTTTCTTCCCATTTCATTCCCATAAAATCACACCTTTCATAAACTATTACTTTATAATTTATATTTCTACATTTTTATATTTTCCCCTCTTATTTTCATTCGTTTTTTTACTTTTGTTTCCACAAATATTGACATGTTCATTCTATTTTTCGCATTATTTATCTAATCTAAAAACTCTTATATTATTTTTTTATTTCAGCATTACTTGTCTATTTGCTCTAACATTCTAAATTAATACAAGCTACATGAAAATAATTATAAAATCCAAAAAGAACCCACATAAATGTGAGTTCAAAATTTATATTCTATATAACAAATTTTATAATATCATTAATAGCACTTTTAATTTATTGATTAATCTTTCCATATAAATAATTATCATTATAATTTAAAATCTGTTCAAATTTCAATACATTCCATTTTATTTTTTGCTTTTAGATATTGTCCAAGATCTTTATCTAAATTCTTTATGTGATATTCCCAAAAGTCTACTATTTTCTGTTGCATATAATTAGTTATTGCTCCGGTTACTCCATATTTATCACACATATATCGTATATCTTGTAATTGATTTCTAAAGACCTGATGTTGTATACACTGTTCTTTATACTTAGGATAATTGTAATTTCTTTGAATCTCTTCTTCATCATAAAAATGCTTATTAGTATATATCTCGAGAAAATCTAAAGTTCTAAGTACTTCTTCTTTACCTGTTCCTGAGTCTATAGAATCAAAAAAATAATTTATTCTGTCCATAAGTTCTTTATGTTGATTATCAATATTTTCATGACCAATCTCGAATGAATTATCCCATTTTAATTTCATAAAATCACGCGCCCTTCATATCATAATACCATTTGTTTTTATCTTAATAATACCACATTATGTAAATATTTAATTTACTTATTATAAAATTTTTTTCTACAAATAATCTTAATATATTCACTTTTTTACAAATTACAACTCAAACTTTTATATCTCTACTAACTTCTCTCTTTTTTCCTAAACGACAAGTCTGTATTTGGCATCATTCTTCTATACAGCCATTTCATTATACGAATACCTATCTTACACAAACCCGCATTTATAATTTTGCAATTATAGGACTTACAATTCCAGCTTTATGTTTATATAATTGCAAAACATAAAATACTATCCTAAGTTAATGCTCTTAAAATTATAATGTCAAATATTCAAGCTTGAAACCAGTCTGAATGATCTTGTAAATGTTGAATGGCTATTCCTTTCTATATATCTAACATTAAGGATTTAGAGTTCTGTATGAATATATAAAATGTGTTAATATTTTAATTACCAATATCAATACAATACCAAGTTTCTGTTGATATAACTGAAAAGCCTTCATCTGACTAAGATTAAGTGCTTTGTTCGTTAATTATTCTATATAATTTTATTTAATAATTTTAACGCAAAAATAGAGAATAACCTAGCATTCACATACTAAATCATTTTTTACAAGTTTCTTTTTATTTGAGTCTTTATAATTTTTTTATCTACGCCTTTTATATAATCTTTATATTGGCATGCATGAATAAATTTGCATTTCTCAGTTATACATTTTATAAAACTTGTACCATAACTATTAATATTTGCAAATGGCAAAATTATTTCTTAATAAATGTAATATAATATTAATATTTAATCTTATTCTTTACACACTATCTTCAAATCCAAGCTATTTTTTGTAATATCTTATTCATTATTGTACTATAGAATACCACTCTATCTTTTTTACCAAATTTACAATACCTAATTTAAAATAATCCACAAAACAAAAAATCTCTATATTAATGTACGCTATATTTTCCTACGAAAAGAGCACTTAGTACAATTTGTACTAAGTTTGAAATTACAATATTTATATTATTATTTTAAGCCTCATACTTATTATTTTAAGCTTTCTAATTGTATTTTTTACCAAATAATGATATAATTAACATACCATCTCGAATACTATATACAATGGAGGCGGTAGCATATGAAACGTACTAAAACAAAAAAACGTTTCAATAAAGAATTGTTGAAAAATATATTTCTTTTTCTTGGTGAGCTACTTAATTTAATCTCTATAATCTTAAAATCCTTTAAATAAGGATATACGTACAAAAAAATAAAACTAAAGGACAAGTATAATTACATTACTTTAAAAGCGTGAGTACCAGTCACGTGAGATGGTAAGTTATATAATTGAACGTCCTTTTTCTTAGTTACCAGATATCAAATCACATATACTATATTACCTTATTTGTTAATACATGTCAATATGAATTTACTATTCTTATACAATTTTTTATGAAAGTTTAAATTTTTAGTTTGATTGTTTTTGGATACTGTCACTTAAATAAAAAAATAGGTTAATAAACAATATTTCTACTGTTTATTACCCTATTAATTAATGAAAAACACTTATCTGCAATTTTATTATAGTAAAGTTTCCTGTATGTTTCCTTAATAAATTTGAATATTTTTGCACTCCCCTTAACTTATACATTATCATATCAAACTTCTCCTCAATATCTTACCTTTTAATATTTACAGTCCCTACAAAACTTTCAGTAGTTTGTAGTAATATATTAACTTTCAATTACTTAACCCATACTTTTTAAAAATCTATCTAATATAACTTTAAAACTTACTATTAACGCTATTGCTATTGGAAATCCAACACTTCCAACCAGACTACACATTGTTGCTAAATCTCTTGTCATACCTCCTATTCTGTTTTATTTTCTGATTTTCTTTCATTCTCTACTGTGTTAGTTACTCTTTCTTTACCAAAATATAACCAATATTATATAAATTGTAAGAAATCTTGTACTTAATCTGTTGCTAAAAGTTAACACTTCAAAACTATAGTTAATGTCAGAGCTATTAAAAATCTTCCACTTGTTAATTTTGTAATTATTCTTTCTTTCATTTATATATCATTACTCTATAAATTTCTTGTATAGTCCGCATTAGCAAACATTTCATATTCTTTAATTCTATGATTAAATAAATGTTACATAGTTTCTCTATTTGCCTTGCTCCATACTGTAAAGTTATCTTTAAGACTTTCATCCCTAACGCCTTCACATGTTCTTCTATAAAGTGTTGAACTTAATAATTCATTTTTACCATTAAACATAATAAATCAAGTTGATTTTAATTATATACCCCTGTTTTCATCTCTCCATTTTTTTATCAAGATAATACAACCTAGAATCTTTGTCTTCAACCAATCATTATCTAAAATTCCTGTTTCTTCTTATATAATGATGCCATTTTCCATTATCTTAATACCATCCTTTGATAACTCTTCCTAAATCATCAGTTAAACAGCATTTCCACTTATTTATTTATTTATTTATTTATCAACTTCTATTATTTTTTGTCTATTTTTTGCATATTAAAAGACTAGATATATTTAAATCTAGTCTGTCTAAAATTACTTAAAAAAGCTTAACTTATGAATAAGAATATCTTTTTAAATACTGAATACTACTTATATTCTCATTCTTTAATATACATTTTATCAAGCCATTCCATTAAATCTTTTTCTTCTAGCCATTGCTTTAATCTTTTTAATTTATTATCTTCTTCCCCTTGTTTTTCATCTTCTTCTATCCATATTCTAAAACCGTCCTCTTCATAAATAAAATAATCTGACCCATTGCTATCTACAATAAGGTCATACTCTATGCTTATAAATTCTTCTAACCTATTGTTAATATCAAAATTCCCTACAATCTCTTGATAGAAAAATAACTTTCTTAACAGTTTAACTTTCCAATCTTCCATAATTCCTGCACCTCCAACATATTTATTAATATAATTATATCAAATTTGAGTAAGATAATATTTAACTTTATATAAAATTCTTCATGCTACACAATTTTTAGCCGAACTATTTATTTTAAAGCATTAATTTTTGTAAATAAAAACAACAAAAAGTACCTATTTGTATAAAATGTGCCTTTGTCAAGGGCAATAAAAAAACTAGGCTACATTAAAAGATAATTTTTGTATTGAACAGGAGTCATCTTTTTTTAATTCCATTGGTATCTATAATTATTATAGTAAATCATATAGAGCTTAATTTCTTTAACTGGTCTAAATTTTCACATGGTTTTATATGCTTCATCTTTAAAATGCCAAAAGAATAATTCTTGTAGAGCATTTTCCCAATTTATATTTTTTACCAATTTTTTAAATATTAAATTAATATAATTCACTCCTTGATCTGAATGAATAAACGTATCTTCACTTACTTTGTACATTCCTATTCTTTTTTTAATTTTTTAAATTCCGAGAATATTTATATCCAAGCTACACTCATCAAATATTTCTCTTGGAAATTTCTCTTTTTGATTCTCCGTAATAAAGATATTCTTAAATTCATCAGTATAAGTAATGCTTTTATACTTGCCTTCTTACATATTGGTTTCTAGATAATATTTCCATTCCTTATTATGTAAATAGTTTTTACTCATTGTATCAGCTCCTAATGTTATTTATTCTATTATACATGAAAATACTCCATAGATAGACTTTTTTATATTGTCTATCCTTATAGGATACATTATCAATTATAGACAGTTCTCTAGTTGCTAGACTTCCTTTATCATTATCAAAATACATAAGAGGATCTCCAGCAGAATTTTGTACTTTTAAAGCACTATTTTTTGTTGTTTGTTCATTAGAATAAAATTCAACATTCATATATATTCTAACAAATAAATTACATATATGTTGCAATTAGATTTCTACATATAAATTATTTACAAATTATTATAATCACAAGCTTTTAGATGTAGGTTTATTTTGAAACATGTATATTCAGCTAATATACACTATGAGTTTTATGTAACAAATTAATTAGAACTTATATATATTTGATTTTTAATGATCATAGTTACTGCTTAAGCATTTTGTTGTATTAGAAAAGTGAAATTCTCTTCTTCGTAGGTCTAATTTCAACTTTATCAATTGTTGTTATACCTTAACTATATACTCTCCACTTTTGGAAATTAAAACAGTTGCTAAATCAGTAATATATGTATTTTCTTTTATACTTCTAATATTTTTACTATACTCTATTACAACACCATTGCCTTCGCTTCTTTTATCAACAATATCTATAGTATTATTATTTACAATAAAAA
>NZ_LZZM01000043.1 GCF_002006345.1 Clostridium puniceum | reverse complement strand
TAAAACGTCATGCGTTATCTAACTAATTAACAAATAAGCATAAAGCTGTGGTTATATCCTCAGTTGAAATAGTCTAGCTATAGGTGAAAAAACTAATCCACAGCGTCTTATGTTAAGTATAGTAAAATTATTAAGAAAGGAAAAGTATAATGAATTTTTACTACATGTTCATTATACAAGGTGAAAATATGGCAGGGGATAGAATCAAAGGTATAGTCTCATTGATATAGGTAAAAATATTATACAAGGATTGATTGATGGTATAAAGTCAATGGCTAGTGGAATATCAGACATAATAAAAGAGATTGTAGGTAAGATTCCAGAAGGAGTAAAGAAGCTATTAGATATTCATTCACCAAGTAGAGTGATGATGGAACTTGGAGCCTATACAGGAGAAGGGTTTGCCTTAGGTATTGGAGATACAATAGGAAATATATCTAGACAAGCAAATGCAATGGCAGCCGCAGCAATGCCAAATGTTAATGCAGGCTCTTATGATATGGGACTTAATGTTTCAGGTGGAGGAATAGGATCTGCAAGTAATTTAGATAGAATTTTAAATAAAATGGATAGTATGAGTAATAAACTGGATGTTCTAGAAAAAGCCTTTAATGTAACATTACAGATGGATAAGACAACAGTTGGTAAAATGATTACACCAGTAGTAAGCAGTAATTTAGCCTTTAATAGTGGCAGAAAAGGCTTTTAAATCAATAGACTAGGTAAAAAGAGTAGCATTTAATATAATAGTGCTCTTTTAAATTTAATATATAGGAGGATAGTACAATGGTTAAAGAGGATATTAGAGTAACCTTTGAAGAACTAGGTGTAGTTGCGTGTCATGCAAATAATAAAAGGAAAATGAAAAGTCCTATATTTGATAAATTAAGGCTTGAAACAATCCAATTATTTTATGAAAAGCGAGGTTATATTTTTAGAAGTGCAGACGATCCAAAGAAATATTATTCTATGGAGCAGCTGCAAGAGTTATTTAAAAATTATGTGGAAAGTATACAGTGATGATATATTAGAAATAAAACTATGTGAAATGGTTTTTAAAACTATATAATGAGGTTGATTTATAACATCTATAGAAATATAGGTGTTTTTATTATGACGATTGAATAATGAAATGGTATTGCAATACAAACTTAAGGCACTAACTTAGATTTATAATATACTAAGTTAGTGCCTTTTCTATTTCAGACTATTATGGATTTTATTTTATTAATTTATTTTTTTGATTACGGTGAGGGATAATTTCTTATCCCAATTCTAATTACTTTGATACAATGACTAAAGTAATTAGAATTAATCCCAAATAAATTAATTCCATAATAAAAAAAATAAACCAGAATATTTATATAAATACATAACATTTGAACAATTTGTATCGTTAATTGAAACAGGAAAATCATATCTTACGAATATTACTATTTGGGAAGATTGTTATGAGCGCTATGACTTAGAAGCGTTGCATAGATATTCTTTTGATAAGACTATGAAGGAGACTTTTAATATTAAGGATACTGAAGAAAAAGGGTTGCCCAAGTTACCTTTAAAATTACAACAAATGACTGAAATTATGAAAAAATTATCATTTGCTCAGTCTTGGACGAAAACTCCTGATGAATCTGATGCAATGTGGAGAATTTATAGTACACAAATGACAGGTGTAAGGATAAAAGTTAGTAGAAAAAATATATTTAAACAAGTTGAATTGCTTAAAAGTTCTAGTGAGGTTTTCTACGATCTAGAAGACAGAGAAGTTGAATATGATAAACCAATTGATTATGAATTATACCTTAAAAAAGAAAATGATGACGCAGGCAATACGAAGGTACCTTTTTTATTTCATAAGAGAAAAGCTTTCAAACATGAAGAAGAGTATAGAATTGCTATGAGATACAATATTTTTAAAACCAAAGAATTTATGAAAGATTGGAGTTCAACAGATGAAGCATTAAAAGCTATGTTAGATTTTGATTTTCCTAAGGCTATTCGTTATGATTTGCCCGATAAAATGATAGAAGAAGTTGTATTAGATCCACGAACACCAGAATATTTTGAGAAAACATTTTTAAAATATTGTGAGAATAGAAAACTAAATAAAAATGGAACTAAATTTATGAAATCTGAATTATATAAAAAGCCATAAAATTTAGAACTCTAGTAATAGGGTTCTTTTATTATGCAAAACATAAATAATTATTTAAATCACAATCCAATAATGATATAATACAACTAAAGTTCCGTAAAGATGGGTACGGTGGTTGTACGTTTTCCGCCTTGGGCTATTAGAAATAATGGTCTAAGGGGGTGGTATTAGATTGTGATAATTGGAATGTTAATAATATCAATATTAGTATTATTAGTGATATTGATTAATAGAGCTTTAAGAAACAATTCGAAGAGTTGTGAATTTAACTTAGAAATTAACATAAAAGGTTTTAAAATAAATTTTAAGACAACAGAAAAGAACGCCCCATCAGACCAAGATTAAGCGTTCATAATCTGTAAAAAATATTCTCTAATCTAATAGCCCTAAAACTAAAAACGTTCTAGGATTGGCTTAGTAATTCGTAGTTACTAAGCTTTTCTATTTAATGTTAATAATTAATACTGTAAACATTAAATATATAAAATACAGTCAAAGTGTATTAATTTTATTGACTATATGCAATAACTTATTTATATTATATCAAATATTTAAATAAAATAAACAATAATTTAAATAAAATATAAAGTAAGATAAGAGTTTTTTATAATCATATTACTTATAAAATAACCGACTGAATACCGATATTTTATAAATATATGCAAGTATACAAGCAGTAATTCAACTACTGCTTATTTTTTACTATAAGTGGATTTTTAGTAATGTATTTGACAAAAGTACCAAATAATATACAATTAAATTATAAAATTTAAGGGGGAAATGATAAAATGAAAAAATTAATAAGTATGTTATTATGTAGTCTAATGGTATTTGTATTAGTGGGTTGCGGAAGTGCTACAAAAGGCTTAGAAGGGAAATGGAAAAGAACTGATAGTGGGGCATTAAATGGAATGATTATTAATGTTGTAAAAACAAATGAAGGATATCAAGCCACGATTGCAGAATTAACTGATAATATGAAAAAAGTAGGTTATAATGCAAATGATGTGAAATGGAAAGAAGTAAAAGAACTAAGTAAAGATACATGGGAATACAAGGATTTGGCAAAAACTATAACAGGTGAAACAAAATGGTATGATATGAATATGAAATTTGATGAAAATAGCAAAGATACATTGAAAGCAACTGATGTTGCAAGTAATAGTGAATCTGGTTCAGTTCAAACTTGGGAAAGAGTTAAATAATAAACATGAAGCTAGGAAATTAAATTATCAAGACCTAATTTAATGTCCTAGCTTTATTTCTGTCTATAAATACAATAGAATTTATATTATTTACTTCAAAATGTTGACATTATAGACAATAACATCGTGGAGATATTTGAAAATAAAAATCGTGTGAAGGCTGAGAAATACTACATTTTTAGCCAGTAATTTTTTAATTTGCGCCTGGAAAGCGTGTATAGGGGCAACTCTATTAGGCATTCTTTATATTTAGAAAGTTATTGAAAATATTGTCGATAACTATAGTAGCTTTGTATGCTGATTAATCTATGGCGAATAATACAGCTATAAATGTATATGATTTTATTACAAATATTTGTCTAAATATCTGAAGAACACATATTCCATTATGGCATTAGCTGTTACTCTCGATTTGAATTTAATATTATTTATTTCATATTCACTTGAGAATATGAAAAGGCATTTATCAGATAAGTTGGCTAAGGTATTATAACCTACACTAGTAACGCATATGATTCTACAGCCTCGTGTTTTTGCTATATTTACTGCCTTGATTACTTGGGAGGTTTCTCCGGACATGGATATGGCAATAATTAGAGTTTTGCTATCAAGATCGCTTGCTGTAGAATACATTATGCTGGAGTCGTTAAAATATCTGCAGTTTTTTTCTACAAGATGAAATTTTCTTGAGATATCTATACATACATCTTTAGAGGAACCTTCGCCGTAAAAATCTATTTTTTCAGCATCGTGGATTATACTTATTACTTCATCAATCAGAGAATCATTGATTAAATCTTTAGTTTTAGCAATATCATCAAATAAAAACATATTATCTGATATTTTTTTATGATTATTTTCTCTATCTATAGAATTTCTCAAGTTTGCTTTAAATTCTGAGTATCCTGAGTAAGATAATTTATTACAGAACCTCACTATGGTTGCAGTGGAAGTAAAGGTTTCTTTAGAAAGATCTTGAATTCTCATGTTTGATACTTTTTCAATGTTTTCCAATATATATTTAAGTAAATAATTTTCATTTTTATTTAGAAATTTTCTGTTTTTTTCAATAGTATCAAATATTGTCATAGAGTACCTCCTTAAAAGAATATAACAAAGAGCAGAAAAGTGGAAATCTCGTAAAATTTTGCACCATTCTAGTAAAAGAAATATGTTTTTGTGTCTTATTAATTATTATAACATACAAATGAAAATATTTTCATAAGTGTAAATTATACTATATGTAAAAAAAATTTCTAAAGCTGTTTAAACCCTTCTCTTATTGATAATATCACATTATACTAAAAGTATCATGAATGGTACCACATGAAAGATTATTAAAATTTCTATGACAAGGGATTAATAATACCTTGTACGCTAGATATATAAGGGGATGTTTTAGATGAAAAAATTCAATGTATCATTAGTTGGTGGAGGTAGTACATGGACTCCTGGACTTCTCACAAGCTTATGCAAATTAAAGGACAGATTTCCTATAAATAGATTGGTTTTATTTGATATAGATAAAGAACGTCAAGAAACAATTGGGAATTATGCAAAAGTATTGTTTAATGAAAAATACCCTGAATTGGATTTTAGATACACTACAAAGGTTGAAGAAGCTTATATAGATGTTGACTTTGTAATTATGCAAATGAGAACTGGTGGTTATAAGATGAGAGAAAAGGATGAAAAAATTCCTTTAAGCTTAGGCGTAATAGGGCAAGAAACTTGTGGCGCTGGAGGTTTTGCCTATGGTCTTAGGTCCATAAGAGACATGATTAAAACAATAAGAGATATAAGAAAGTATTCTAAAGATGCTTGGATATTAAATTATACAAATCCAGCTGCTATAGTAGCAGAGGCATTAAGAAGAGAATTTCCTGAAGATAAGAGAGTTTTAAATATATGCGATCAACCAGTTAATTTATTACGTTCTTATGGCAGAGTTTTAGGAAAAGATTCAAAAAACTTTGAACCAGTTTATTTTGGATTAAATCATTTTGGATGGTTTACTAATTTATATGATGAAAATGGAAATGATTTGGTGCCAGAACTTAGAAAAGTAATAAAAGAGAAGGGATTTATTCCAGTGGACGCAGAGCAAAGAGATAAATCATGGCTAGATACTTATGCAATGGTGCAGGATATGGTTAATGATTTCCCAGAATATCTTCCAAATACTTATTTACAATATTATTATTATCCTGATTATAAAGTTAGTCATTTAAATCCAGATTATACAAGAGCAAATGAAGTCATGGAGGGAAGAGAAAAGAGAGTTTTTGAAGAATGTAGAAGAGTCGCTAAAGCTGGTACTGTAGAAGGTTCTGTTATGGTTCATAATGATGCACACAGTGAATTCATGATAGAAGTTGCTGAATCTATTGCTTATAATCTTAAAAAAATATATATAGTAATTGTAAAAAATAATGGAATAATTTCAAATTTAGATGATGATGTAATGGTTGAAGTTGCTTCGGTAATGACAGCAAATGGACCAAGGCCTCTTGCAGTAGGTAAAATTCCTACATTTTATAAAGGTCTAATTGAATCACAATCAGCTTATGAAAAATTAACAGTAGATGCTTATTTTGAAGGTTCATATGAAAAAGCATTACAGGCATTAACTTTAAACAGAACTATTGTATCTGCTAAAAAGGCAAGAGAGGTACTAGACAAATTAATAGAAGCCAATAAGGAGTTTTGGCCTGAATTTAAATAATAAACTTTAAATAGAATATTGGTATATAAAAAAACGATACCAATATTCTAATAAAATATGAAATAATTATTATATTAGGAGGAAGAATAAATGACAAGTAACAGCTATTTTTCTAAATTTCAACAATTGGGAAAAGTATTAATGACCCCAATACTTATATTGCCAATTGCTGGTATATTAATGGGGATTGGGTCTGCGTTTTTAAGTCCATCTGTAATGAAAACGATGCCTTTTTTGCAAATGCAATTTTTCAAGTTGTTTTTTAGTTTACTTAAATCATCAGGATCAATTGTATTTAATAATTTGCCGGCAATCTTTGCAATATCCATAACTATAGGTTATGCAAAAAAAGAGAAAGGTATTGCAGCATTATCTGCTTTTTTAGGATATATGGTTATGAATGTAACAATGAGTGCCTTACTTATTAATCTTGGCAAAATAAACCCAGATAAACTGCTTGTAGGACAATCAAATATATTAGGAGTTCCAACAGTTGATACAGGAGTTTTTGGTGGAATAATAGTAGGATTTTTAATCGTTTATCTACATAATAAATATTATAATATATCTTTACCGCCTGTTTTATCAATATTTAGTGGTACAAAATTTGTCCCAATGGTTTCTATTATTGGATCATTAATTTTAGGATTAATATTGTCTGTAGTATGGCCTTTTATTCAAGGTTTATTAATCGAATTAAGTATGGTAATTAAAAATTCTGGTGCTTTTGGCTCTATGATATACGGTCTAGCTGAGCGAGCTCTGCTTCCATTTGGACTTCATCATTTTGTATATCTTCCATTTTTCTTTACAAGTCTTGGTGGTAGTATAGAGATAGGTGGAAAAGTAGTTGAAGGTGCTGTTAATATTTATCAGGCTCAGTTAGCTACTCCAGGAGAAATGTTTAATATTGATGTCACTAGATTTGCTATGAATGGTAAAGTTATAGAATCTATGTTTGGATTACCAGGGGCAGCTTTGGCTATGTATAAGTGTGCAAAGCCTGAAAGAAAAAAAGTTATAGGGGGATTTTTTCTTGCAGCAGTAATTCCGGCCTTCTTTTCTGGAATTACAGAACCAATTGAATTTGCATTTTTATTTGCAGCACCAGTATTATATGGAATTCATGCTATATTTGCAGGAATTGCTTATTTTGTAACTTATTTGTTACAAATTAACATACCTGGCAGTGCAGCTTTTGGTGGGCCTTTCTTAAGCTTTATATTTAATGGAATTATGCAATCAGATAAAGGTTCTCACTGGATATTTGTTCCTATAATAGGAGTGATATATTTTAGCTTATACTATTTCAGCTTTAAGTTTGCAATTAAAAAATGGGATTTAAAGACTCCAGGAAGAGAGCGTGAAGAAGATTCAGAAGAAAGTTCAATAGTTTCATCAAGTAATACAATAATTAATGATATAATCGATGCACTTGGTGGAAAAAATAATATTAAAAGTGTAGATGCCTGCTTTACAAGATTAAGAGTTTCTATTAACGATATGTCTATGGTTAAAGATGATAATACATGGAAGAAACTTGGTGCTAATGGAGTTGTTAAGGTTAAAGATGGTGTTCAGGTCATCTATGGAGCAAAAGCTGATGTTTATAAAACTCAAGTAAGAGATTTACTTGGAATGGAATAGGTGATTCTATATGTTTAGTAAATTATTTATGAAAAAAAATGATATTGTAATATATTCTCCGATAAAGGGGAAAATTGTTGATATTTCCGAAGTCCCAGATTCAGTGTTTTCTGATAAAATGATGGGTGAAGGTATTGCAGTAATTCCTGAAGATAATATTATATGCTCACCTGTAAATGGATATGTAGCTCAAATTTTTAAAACCAAACATGCAATTTTACTAAAGAGTAGTGATGATTTAGAAATAATAATTCACATTGGATTAGAAACTGTTAATTTAAATGGTGAAGGTTTTGAGGTTCTAATAAATGAAGGAGAAGACGTAACTATAGGTAAAGAACTTATAAAAGTAGACTTAGAATTCATGAAAAATAAAGGTATTAATACAATAACTCCAGTCGTCATAATTAATCATGCAGATAGAAATATTATAAAATATTTGGGAGATAAGAAAGCTGGAGCTACTATAATGAAAATTCCTCAATAGCAAGTTAAGATAGATAATGAAGGGAGCAGTATGTAACCAAAGTCTAATTATAGGCCTTAAAAGTATAAAACGGTTTCCTTTGTTATTTAAGTTTTTTGACAAAGTATATAGATAACTAGCGCAACGCGTTAATTTATATATATGCTTATAATATGTTCTGCTTCATCAAATGGTTTTAGGGGCGTAAAAATAATTGATGTAAATTAATCGTAGTTTATCACAAGAGACTGTAATCCAGCATGTTTTTTGTAATCAGATAATGAAACAGATGATCACAGAAATTGAAAACATTGAGATTGCTAAAGTTGCGATAAAGCTTTCAAATCCCCCTTCTTTTCGCCATTAAAATAAGATGTAAAAAATGCCTGAGAGCTTAGCAAAACTAAGGACTCAGGCATTTTTTGATTTTAAGAACTATTGAAATTTATACCCAAAACTACTGTATAAAATGTTAATTTATCAAGTATATTGTAATCAGAAGTTTTAATATTATGGAGAATTAACAGCATCAAGCTTTTGATCAGTATCTATATGAATATATATTTATTTTTTGTTGGTTTCTTCATTTCACTTTCTGATGGGGTTTTAACACCATCAAAAGGATTTGTATTTAAAAGTTCAATTAGATATTAAGATAAATTATTCCTATCATTAGTTAGAACTAAAATGAATAGAAATTATGCATGGTTCAGATAAACATGAGTTGAGTGCCTTAAGTCCTTTAATTACTGTGACTTAAGGCACTTTTGATGTTTGTATAGATAGTTAAACATAACCATACTTTTTATAATCTTATCTAAAAAATGAGTTTTTTAATATTTGCTTTTACCTTAATAATGTTATTTTAACTGTGTTTCAAATAGTTTTGTTTCTCCAGCTTTAACTTTATTAATATTTTCCCACTTAAAATTAAAACGATCTTCATTACTATTTGTAATAATCATAGGAATAATTGTGCTACTTGAATTTTGTTTAATAAAATCTAAATCTGCTTCAACAATAATCTGTCCTTTTTTAACTTTATCCCCTAATTTTACAAGAAAATTAAATCCTTGTCCGTTAAGATTTATGGTTTCCAACCCAATATGAATAAGAATTTCTTGCCCAAGAGCAGTTCTTAATGCAAAAGCATGTTTAGTTTCTGCAATTAGGATGATTTCTCCATCTACAGGTGCAAGGATTTGACCATTTGAAGGTATAATTGCAACACCTTCTCCCATAAGTTTTTGGCTAAAAACAGGGTCTGGAACATCTTCAATTTTTACAAGATTTCCAGAAGCATAAGCAAATATAGATTCGCTAATATTTTTGGAAAATAATTTTTTAAACACTTATTATAACCTCCACCATAACCTTGTATTAGTTATATAATTTTTCATATATTTAATAAGCATAAGCAGATATATGCTTTTTATATCCTTGATTACAACTGCTAATTTATAATCAAGAGTATAAATTATAATGTTGTATACTTCTTATTTTGGATTACTAGGTAGCCCATTCAATCAAGGATACTAATTATATATTATAAATCAGCTGAAATCTAACGGAGTTCATTCCAATATCCTTTATTTGCTTCCATTAAATCTTCTAATAATTCTTTAGCAATATTAGTATTTACAACTGTACGATTTAATACAAGTGCCTGTAATGCCTTTTGATAGCTTCCTTCTAAGCAGGCATCTACTGATAATTTTTCATATGCATACTGATTTTCCATAAGTCCCTTGTAAAAAGTAGGAATACTTCCAACTGCTAATGGTTCAACTCCGTTACTTCCAACACGGCATGGAACTTCCACCATCATTCCAGATGAAACATTTTGAATAGCTCCATTATTTTCTGTGATTGTTAGGAAAATTTCATTTGTGTTATTAGCAATTGCTGTTGCTAAATCAACTATATATTCTGCATGACATCCTACATCACTAGTGATTTCATATTTAGTACCACGTATTTTGCCTAGAGATATAATTTCACGTAATCTTCCATAAGTTTCTTTTTCATTTCCATCTATTACTTCATTGGCTCTTGTGTATTCTGGATTTTCTTTATCTCTCATTTTATTTGGATATAAATAATATTGTAAGTATGTGTTTGGTAGATATTCATCATAATCATTAATCATTTGACTCATGAATTCAAATGTTGCTTTCCATGAAGGCTCTTTAAAAAGAGGTTCTGTCTGTACATCTACTGGAGTTTTTAATATTTCTCTTAATTTAGGTAAATAATCTTCTCCAGTCTTTTTGTTTAGGATATGTGTAAACCAGCCAAAATGATTTAAGCCAAAATATTTAGGTTCTAAATCTCTTCTCTTTAATCCAAGCACACTTGCATAAATGTCCATAATTGCAATCGGCATATCACAAATGTTAATAATACGATAATCGCTAGGAAATACTCTCTTTGTTGCTTCTGCAACAATTGCAGCTGGATTTGAATAATTTAAAATCCAACATTCTGAAGAATAAGTACGAATACTTTTTATTAAATTAATAACAGCAGGAACACTTCTTAATCCATAAGCAAATCCACCAGGACCACATGTTTCCTGACCAAGACATTCATGCTTTAATGAAATCTTTTCATCTTTTTCACGCATTTTTAATCTTCCTGCACGAATTTGCATAAGTGCAAAGTCTATGTCTTTAAATGCTTCTTTTTCATCAGTAGTATATATGATTTCTTCTAGTTCTGGATAATATTCTTTAAATAATATTTCAGCATATTTTCCAACTATATTTTGACGTTCACTTTCATTATCATATAAGACAATTTTCTTTAAAGGAAATCTATCTTTTTGATTACATAACATTGCAAGCATATCTGGCGTATAACGGCTTGCTCCACCAACGATACAAATTGAATACTTTTTCATTTTACATTACTCCTTTTTTATGTTTTTTTATGCTTAATACATTAACAAGTTTTTCTTTTTCGCTTTCTACAGTCATTCCAATAATAATCTGTACGTTATTTCCTTTAATAACAACACCTTTTTGTTTTCCTTTGCTAATTATTTGTTTATTTACCTTGTTAATGTCGTTTACATCAATTCTTAAGCGTGTAAAGCAGTTGTTTATTTCTATAATATTTTCTGCACCACCTAGCCCTTCAATAAATAATTCAGCATTTTGGTCACTAGAATCATCATTTGCAGATGAAACGTAGCTTGTCTCATTGTTAACAGAGTCTTCTCTACCAGGTGTCTTAATGTCGAATTTTTTAATTAGGAAAACAAAAGTGAAGTACCATACTATAGCCATTACAATACCAACGGTGAAGAAAATATATATCTTAGATAGTTTTGGATCTATAACAGAATTACAAACTATAGTATCAAGTAAGCCATAAATTGAATATGTTCTCGAGCCTAATATCCAAAGCAGCATTTCTGAAAAACCTGTAAGTAATCCATGTACCAGCCAAAGTAATGGTGATATAAAAAGAAATGCGAAATCAAGAGGCTCTGTAATACCAGCTACCATTGAAACGAAAAGTGTTGGTATAAGCAAACCTTTTACAGTGCTTTTATTTTCGGGCTTTGCAGTTTTTATCATAGCAAGAACTATACCTAAGCTTGCAAAGATTTTTGCAAATCCAAAAGTAGCAAATCTTATTGAAGGATCAATAGCTGTTAAATTAGCACCACTACCCATTTCAGCATAGAAAATGTTTACGGCACCTTGGACAGTATTGCCATCAATTTGGGCACTTCCTCCAAATCCGGTAAAGCAAAATGGCATCCATAATAAATGATGTAATCCTGTTGGGATTAAAAATCTGTTACCAAATGCATATACGAATACTCCTAGTGAACCTGCACCCTTCATGAATACTGATAAACAAGAAATACCATAATTTATAACAGGCCATACATAACTAAGTACAATTGCTAATATTAAAGTAATTGGTATCATGATTATAAATACAAGTCGTGATCCACCGTATACTCGAAACATTTCTACGAATTGTATATTAGATGCTTTATTAAATACATATCCAGTAATGCATCCGAGTATTATTCCTAAAAATACATTCATGTCTACTACCTGGAATCCCAAAACAAGATTTTGTCCAGTTCCAAATAACCCCATGGCACCGGGTTGAGCCAGAATGTTTTGTGAAGTAAGCCATGCATTGTTTCCAGCCAAAAAAATAATGTATACAATCAGGCTTATAATAGCGGCATCTACTTTTTTGGTTTTAGCAAATGCAGTCGTCAGTCCAACGCAAAAAATGATGGAAAGATTGTTTAGCATAGCATTCATCATGGTCTTTAATAAAGTTCCAATAAAGATTATAAATGATGGCATAAAACTAAGTTGCATGATGACAGCAATAGCAAGACCTGTTCCCATAATTGCTAAGAACATTACAGGTTGTACTGCGGCTTGTGAAAACTTTTGACTTAATGATAATAATTTTTCTTTCATAAATATGTACCTCCTTTTATTTGTTTTTAATATACTCTAGATTATAGTTAGTATCAATGGATTTGCCGCTTCTATGATAATGTTTACTTTTAGTGAAAAAGTTCACTGAGCTGCAAACATAAAAAGGGCTGTTAGAAGAGATTATTGTAAATATTTTTATACAATAATCTACGTTTAACAGACCATTTATAGCATAGGCGCCGTATTTAATTGAGTACATAAGTGCTAGTTTTTTTTGTGTGATAAATATTTATTAGAATATTTGCTTAATGCTAATTCCAATAAGATTATTAAATTTGAAGTGAAAAAGTTAGGTAGATAATGTTCTTTATCTGATTTGGTTCCAGCGACTTCTATTGTCATATGAGATATTTTACCCAATGGAGAATCCTTAGTTGAAGTAAAAGCTACAACCTTAAAATTATTCTCAATAGCTACGTTAACCTTTTCAAGAATTTCTGACCTTGCTCCAGAGTAAGAAAGGAAAAAATAAAGCCCAGATTTATTTCTGCTAAAGGCTTCGTAATGATAGCTACTAGCTGCATCAAATCCAAATGATAATAATTTTTGTAAATAATATTCCTTAGCACTGTCACAAAAGCCTAGGGAATCAAGATAAATTCTTTTTTCTCTATACTCTCTAAGTAATTCTACAAGCATGTTAACATGAATTTTTAAAGAGTCACTTTCATATGTACCAACAATATTATCAGAAAAATCTAATTTAAGTGCATTATTAGTAGAGGCAAGAGTTGTATAATACATTTCACTATAACCGCTGTATCCAAGTTTCTTTGATAATTTTATAATTGCTGCTTTTGAAACAAAGCATTCTTGGGATATCGTATTTATTCCAACTTTTTCATTTCGACTAATATGATCATGTATTTTATTCAGAATTATCTTTTCAAGCTCTGAGAGACTTATATTACTTTGCATTTTAAACACTTCCTCTCTGTAAAAATAATGCTTATAAAGTTACTTTTTCTTTTAGTATATCATTATGCTTAAGTTAAAATCTACATAGCAAACAAAAAGAGTGTTTAAAGATAATTGTTAAATTATTCAAGCTATTTCTAATAGTTTAAATATTCTTGAACAATAAGAATATTATATAGCTAATGAAAAACTATAATAGTGAGTATATAGAGGCTGAATTAGGTTAGTGTAATTTACCTTTTATTGAGTGCTTAACGTGAATTTTAGGCTTACGGGTGCATTAGATAGTTTCCAAATCCCCTTCTCTCAGCCACAGAGTAGCCAACTAATACTGGCACTTAATACTTAATGCAGGACATGATATAGCACACGTTTAGTTAGAGAAAAATAGCTAGACGTGTGTTATTTTTTAAAATCAATTTTACTAACGGAAGTATTGAAGTATTTAGCAACAAGGAAGATGCTACTAATAAGGATGCGAAAGATAACAATGTCGCTACACAAAAAGATAGTGATAATATAATAACAATGAAGACAGTGCAAACACAAATAGTAATAAAACAGAAAAAAGCACAAATAGTAATACCAATTCACAAAATATGCAGATAACTTTTAAAATCAAAATGTAGTAATAATGCTTTTTTACTTTTACATTTTCCTTATTTCTTTCATATTTTGAATTTTTATAAAGTTATTTGAGATTAGCTAACTCATTTGCTTTACACTTATTATTAATTGTTACAGGAATAATTTCTTACAGTTTATCTATAGTTTTTTTTATTTATATACATTTAAAATAAAATTTTATTTATTTCAAAAATAAACAATAATCTTTTGGAATAAATATTTAATTTTAGATAGTTTACAATTATTAGGTTGATAAAGTATAATATTATCATAAGTTTTACAATTTATTCTATTTAGATATATATGTACTATTTTATACATTTATAAACTTATATATTGTTTATAAAAGGAGAGTGAGAAAATAAAAGTATTAAAGAAAACGATATCACAAGAATTCTTCTATCGAAACAGCTATTAACAATAAAAAGGAGGAAAAGATATGATTTTTATATCGAATAAAATGAAGAGTAAAGTAAAAAAAATTACATCATTTATGTTAGGAATATTATTAATGTTCCTAGCTGCATTAGGCCAATTTCCAATTAATTTATTTAATAACACAATTACTGCTTCAGCAGCTGTATTAAATACTTCAAGAGTATCGGTACATGATCCATCAATTGTAAAGGCTAATGGTAGGTATTATGTTTTTGGATCACATAAGGCAGATGCAGTTTCATCTAATTTAACATCTTGGAAAACTTTTGAAACTAATATTAATAGTGATTATGCAAAGATTTTTTCTGTTGGAGGTAAATGGGCTTCTCATGGAAGTAGTTCATATGACATTAGTGGAAATCTTTGGGCACCTGATGTTATTTACAACACTACAATGAAAAAATGGTGTATGTATATGAGTGTTAATGGAAATAATTTCTATTCATCTATTGCGCTTGCAACTTCAGATAACATAGATGGGCCGTATACTTATGCTGGAACAATAGTATATTCCGGATTCACTAATTCTACAGAAGCTAGCCAGACAGACTACAAAACTGTTACTGGAACAAATACTGTAGATAGTAAATACTTAGCCAATGGAGCTTGGAATTCTTCTTATGGTCCTAATGCTATTGATCCTTGTTTGCTATATGATAAAGATGGAGATTTATGGATGTCATATGGTTCGTGGTTTGGTGGTATTTTTATGTTAAAATTAAATAATTCTACAGGTTTAAGGGATTATTCTTACACTTATCAAACAAAAACAAATTCTTCTGATAAATATTTTGGCGTAAGGATTTCAGGAGGTTATGGAACTACTGGAGAGGGTTCATATATTGTCTATGATAAATCATCTAGTTACTATTATTTATATGAATCTTATTGCGGACTTGATGCTACAGACAATTTCAGTGGATATCATATTCGCTTATTTAGATCAAAGAATATAACTGGACCGTATGTAGATGCAAAAGGAAATTCTGCAATATGTACAAGTAGTAATGATGATAAAACAACTAAAGGAATAAAGCTATTTGGTAATTATTCTTTTTCTTCACTAAAATCTGTAGATAATTCTGAACTTAGTTCAAAGGGGTATATGTCAGGTGGTCATAATTCAGCTTTTATCGATGATTCTGGTCAAAGATATCTTGTTTATCATACAAGATTCAACAATGGAACAGAAGGTCATCAAGTTAGAGTTCATCAACAATTTCTAAATGAAGATAAATGGCCAGTAACAGCAGTATATGAGTATTTAGGAAATTCGATTTCTTCGTCTGGTTATTCAAGCAGTGAAATTGTTGGTACTTATGAATTTATTAATCATGGTTTAGATGCAACTACTGCCAAAACTGGTATGTTAAACACATCTAAAGTTTCATTAAATTCTGATGGAACCATTACTGGTGACTATATTGGAACTTGGAAGGAAAAGTCAGGAACTTATTATTCTACTATGGTAATTGGTGGTGTTACTTATAAAGGAGTATTTTTCAAACAATATGATGAATCTGCTTCTCATAATAGTACTATGACTTTTTCTCTAATAGGTTCAAATGATGAGTCTATTTGGGGATCAAAAATTTCTAATTCTACAGATCCATCTCCTAAATTAGACGGAACTTATTATATTAAAAACTCTTTAAGTGGATTGTATTTAGACATTACAAATGGTTTATCTGCCGATGGTACTAATGTTCAACAGTGGAATTTCTTAAAAAATGATGCTCAAAAATTCAAATTAGTATCTGATGGCAATGGATATTACTCTATATTAACTGGTGCATCTAATTATAAGAGTTGTATTGATGTTAAAAATGGTGATGCTGCTGATGGCGCAAATATTGCAGAGTGGACTTATTGGGGCGGAGATATGCAAAAATTTAAAGTTGTTAAAGTTTCCGATAATAAATATGCATTTCTAACTAAAGCATCAGATTTTAAATCTTGTCTAGATCTTTATAATATGAATAGAGAGCCAGGTGCAAATATTTGTCAGTGGACTTACTGGGGCGGGGAAGGACAACTTTGGAATTTAGTTTCTTCTTAGAATCTTATTTAACAATTTAGTAATAATAAGAACAAACTTAAGTATTTTTTATAGTTAAATTGTTTCATCTATTAAAATAAGTGCCTAAAACTTTAAAATTATTAAGGTTTTAGGCACTTGTACTATCTTGTTAATGCTAAATTTCATTTTCTCAAAGTATTTTTTAGTGAGGTCATTAGATTGTCTATTTATTAAAATGTAAAATTTACATATTTTTGCTGATTTTAAGAAGAAATATTTTCTAAAAAGACTTATTGTTAGAATTGAAAAATTTATATGTGATGATTTATTTAATTAACTAATGATAAGTATTTCTATATTCCATTGGAGTCAATTCAACTATTTTCTTAAAAGTTCTAGAGAAATTACCTTGATCACAAAAACTCAGTTGAGATGAAATTTCTAAGATAGTTTTATCTGTACTTTTAAGTAACGTCTTAGCTCTATCTATCTTTATATTCTTAAAATAAGTCATTACAGATACATGCATATTTTTCTTAAAGCATTTGGAGATATAGCCTATAGATACATTTAATTCATCAGATATGTCTTGAAGAGTTAGATGATCTTCAAGACGAATATATAAAAGTCCAATAACTTTGTTAATGATAAAATTATCAGTTACTTCAACAAAATTAATTAATATATCTAAATAACAGGTGGCAATATCTATTTCTAATTTTTGAAGCTGTTCTAAGTTTGTTAGAGTCTGAATGGTTCTATAATATTTATTATATAGAGTATGAATAAATTGTTTTGAAGAACCTTGTTTAATGATTTCTCTAACGAAGATAACATTCCACATAATAAGATCATTTTTTTTAGTAGCAATTGGAATATATTCTTTATTTTCTTCTATATGCTTTGCCTTAATTATAGTAAGAATCACATCCTTGTTTTTTTGCTCTAATAAAAAAGTAATTTCATTGCTAAAAAAGTAACTGTCAGAATCATATGAATCATACATAAAAGTATCCTCCCAATAAAATGAATAATTTATAATAATTAGATTATACATTAGTCCATAGAAGTTTGTACATTTACAAACAAAAAAGATTAATTTAAGACAAATTAATAAATGGAAAGTTGTTATAATAAACTTGTAAGGGTTGCAACCGTTTACTGATAAGATCTATATTTATAAAGTGAAACTTTTCAGGTGGAGTTTCACACTCCACCTGAATTTAGTTGAACTTATCCAGAAGTGTGCAGCCGTTAACTCAAACTTGAAGAAGAAGGAGTATTACGGATGCTAGCTATCGGATAAATATTTGGAGGGGTTAAAATGCGTAAAAAATTAAAACTTATAACTATGTTAATTGCAGGTATTTGCTGTACCTCAATATTTGTTGGATGTGGAAAATCATCTCAAGCTTCAGCTGAAAAGGAAAGTAAAGAAGTGGTGGTTTGGTCTTATTTAATGGACAATGAAGTTGCAGAATTAGATAAAATTGCTCAAGAATGGGCGAAGGAAAATGGTAAAAAGGTAAAAGTAATTAAAGATAATTCACCATTCCAATCTTTTTTGCAAGCAGCAAATTCATCAAAAGGGCCAGATTTGGTATTTGGATTGACTCATAATAATATGGGAACATTCCAACAAGCGGGATTACTTTTAGAAGTTCCTAAAGATTTTGCTAATAGAGAAGATTACGTGAATAATGCTGTTTGGGATGCTGTATCTTATGATGGAAAAGCCTATGGAGTTCCATTATCAATGGAAACTTATGCTTTATTTTATAATAAGGATAAAGTTAAAGAAATTCCAAAAACAATGGAGGATTTAGTTAAGCAAGCAAAAGCTTATGGTCCATCAGGGTTTCAATTCTCAATGAATGAATTTTATTATGGGGCAGCTTTTGTTCAATCATATGGTGGATATATATTTGGAGGAGAAAAAGGAAATACTAAAGTAGATGATATAGGATTAGCAAATGACGGCGCAATAAAAGCTTATAGTTTTTTGCAAGATTTAGTTAAAAAGGATAAATTCATGTCCGCAGATATAACTGCTGATATAGCGAACAGTTCATTCAAGGCGGGAGAGGCAATATTTTATATAGGAGGCCCTTGGGATATTAGTGGATTTAAAGATGCAGGTGTAAACTTTGGTGTAGCTAAGCTTCCGAAGATAAATAGTGTAGAAGCAAAAACGCTTATGGGAGTGCAAGCTGGATTTGTAAGTAGTAAGTCACCAATACAAGATGATGCATGGAAGTTAATGAAGTATTTAGCTAATAATACAGGAGAAAGATTATATAACGTAGGTAATAGGGTGCCTGTACTTAAGTCAGAATTGAATAAAGATCAAATAAAAAACAATGAATTTACACAAGGATTCATAGCGCAAACAAGTTCGGCAGTACCAATTCCTAACGTACCTGAAATTGAAGCAGTATGGAAACCTATGGAGAATATGACAAGAATATTAAGTGGAGAAGACCCTGCTACAGTAGCTAAAGATATAGAAAAAGCGGTTAAGGATGGAATTAAGGTTAGTAATAATTAGATTAATACATTGATTCCTAGTTTTAGTTTTAAATTACATGAAAGAATCAGTTTATAACTAGGCTTGGAATAATAAATATAAAAATATTTAAAAGAAGGTGAGAATATGACTAAGGAAAAAAAGAATGCTGCATTAAGAAATAACATGCAAAGTTATAGATATCTTTCACCGGCTATAATAAGTATAGCAATATTAAGTGTGTTACCAATATTATATACAATATTTATAGCATTCACTAACTATACACTAAAAAATCAGAATTATGGTTATGGCACGGCTAATGGCTGGAAGATAGTTGGACTATATCAATTTCAACAGGTTTTAATGGGACCATTAAAAAGTGAATTCTTTCCATTGCTTGGATGGACATTAGTATATACAACTATATCCACATTAGGAACATTTATTGTGGGGCTTGGTTTTGCAATGGCACTCAGAGATAAGAATATGAAAGAGTCTTTTATTTATAAAGGATTACTAGTAATTCCTTGGGCATTACCAGGCGCAATAACAATAATTTCATTTAAAGGATTATTTAATAGTCAATATGGGGCAATTAATAATATGCTGATGCAATTTAATTTAATACAGGATCCTATTTTATGGCTAACAAGTCCAATGGCAGCAAGGATAGCTGTAATTATAGTAAGCTTATGGCTTGGATTTCCTTACATGATGAATATATGTATTGGTGCTTTAGCAGCTATACCAGACACATATTATGAAGCAGCAGACATTGATGGAGCAAGTAGATGGCAAAAGTTTATAAAAATAACATTACCATCTCTAACAAATGTTTCATATCCACTTTTAATATCAAATTTTGCATTTAATTTTAATAACTTTAATTCAGCGTATTTATTAACTGATGGAGGACCATCAAAAGCAGGCTCATCTTTTGCAGGATGGACTGATATAATTGGTTCTGCAGCATATAAAATGTCTTTAGATAAAGGGAATTTTGGACTTGGAGCAGCTATGTCAATATTGATATTTATAATAATAGGTACAGTATCAATTATTAATATGAAGCTTTCAGGACAATTTAAAGAGGTGAGAGAATAATGGCAGAAATTAATGTAAATGCAAAAAGGGAAGCTGCTATATTAAATGAAAAATTAGTATATAAAAAAAAGATAACTAAAAAAGAATTGATAGAATTATGGGCAAAAAGAGTTTTTCTAATTATATCTATTTCAATGATAATATTCCCTATACTTGCAATAATATCAGCATCGCTTTCTACTGGGACAAGTTTTATGCAAAAGAATCTTATTCCAACATCTATAACTATTGAAAACTATAAAAAGGCATTAAGTGATAACATTGGTTTTATTAAATGGATGACAAATACAACTTTTGTAGCAATACTAGTATCAACTATCCAGCTAATAATGACATTACCAGCAGCTTTTGCTTTTTCTAGACTAAGGTTCAAAGGCAGGACAAAGGGACTTATGGTGCTTTTAATACTTCAAATGTTCCCTTCAACAATGAGTGTACCTGCGATATTAGCAGTTGCTTATAAAATACCCTTTGGAATGGACAATTTAATATTTTTATCATTAATCCTTTGTGCTGGAAGTGCATATAATATTTGGCTTATGAAGGGATATATTGATGGACTTCCTAAAGAATTAGATGAAGCAGCTAGAGTTGATGGTGCTACTACATGGCAAGTATTTACTAAAATAATACTACCATTAACTAAATCTATGGCTGTAGTTATATTCTTCTTTTCATTCATTGCAATATATGGTGAATTTGTATTTTCAGCATCATTACTTAAGGATAAGGAACTATTGACATTGATAATAGGATTAAGGTCATTCACAGCAGGAAAATTAACAGATTGGCCTATGTATTCGGCTTGTTCAATAATGGTTTCTATTCCACTTGCAGTACTTTTTGTGTCTATACAAAAGTTTATTTCAAGAGGATTAGTTTCGGGAGCAGTAAAAGAATAAAGCAATTTTTATAATAATTTACATGGTAGGAGGATTTGAAATTTGAATAAACATGCAATATATCATATATTAGATACACCATATGCATATGCAAAAAATAAGGATACTTTATCAGTAACATTAAGAACTGCTAAAGATGATATAAAAACATGTCATATACATTACAAAACTAGATATGATTGGAAAAACAACTTTAAAGTAAAAAAGATGGAGCTTAAGGATACAAATAACTTATTTGATTTCTTTGGCAGTAACATATCTATAGAAAGAAATAGATATAGATATTTCTTTGAATTAGTTGATTACGAGGGAAATAAGGTTTTCTTTGATGAAAGAGGAATTAGAACTAAAGAAATATCAAGAAAGGAAGCAACTGCATTTCAATATCCGTATATAGCAAAACCGGATGTATATGATGAAGAAAAATGGCTTCAAGAAGCAGTTGTTTATCAGATTTTTGTTGATCGCTTTTGTAATGGAGACAAAAGCAATGATCCTAAGGATGTATTATCATGGGGAAATGATGTGAGTCAAACTTCAATGTTTGGAGGAGATATTCAAGGAATAATTGATAAGTTGGATTATTTAAAAGATTTAGGCGCTGATGTATTGTATTTAACTCCTATATTCAAATCTTCTTCCAATCATAAATATAATACAGCTGATTATTATGAAATAGATTCACAATTTGGAACTATAGAGAAAGTAAAAGAATTAGTAGAAAAATGTCATGAAAGAAATATAAAAATTATTTTTGATGCAGTATTTAATCATTCAGGAGCAGATTTCTTTGCATTTGAAGATATACTTAAAAATCAGGAAAAATCTAAATATAAGGATTGGTACTTTATAGATAGTTTTCCGGTAAATTTTGAAAAAACGAATTACTATACTTTTGCAGATGACATACCAACAATGCCAAAGTTTAATACAGATAATGAAGAAGTAAAAAAATATTTATTAGATGTAGCTAAGTATTGGATAGATGAAGTTAAGATAGATGGTTGGAGGCTTGATGTATGCGATGAAGTAGATCATAGTTTTTGGAGAGAATTTAAGAAGGTTGTAAAGAAGCATAAGAAGGACGCTATAATTATTGGTGAAATTATGCATGAAGCTAGTTCTTTCTTAAAAGGAGATCAGCTTGATGGAATTATGAATTATCCATTTAAGGGAGCCATGGTTGACTTTTTTGGAAATAAGACTATAGATGCAAAGGTGTTTGGTGAAATTCTAGCTATAAATAGAAATATATATATGGACAGTATTACAAAACAAATGTGGAACTTAATTGGAAGTCACGATACGAAGAGATTTCTTACAGAATGTGACGAGAGAATTGAGCGAATGAAACTTGCCATTGCATTTCAGTTCACATATATAGGAGTTCCATATATATATTATGGAGACGAAATTGGACTTTATGGCGGAGAAGAGCCAGAATCTAGAAGATGCATGATATGGAATGAAGAAAAGCAAAGCAGAGAATTATTTAATTTATATAAGGAACTAATTTTAATAAGAAAAAATAATCTTGCATTAGTTTATGGATTATATAAAACACTACATTGTGAAGGAAACTTGTTAGTCTTTGAAAGATGTTATAAAGATGAAAGAATAGTTATAGCTATTAATAATGAAGACAAACCAGTAGAAATTCCATTACTGCTTAACACTAAAGTGAAGAATCTCATAAATTCACAAATATACAATGTTGATGAAAGCATATGCTTGAAATCAATGGACTTTAAAATATATAAGATACTTAAAGAAAATTGAACTTTAAGTAAAGGTATATTACAATAATCAAAATTAAAAAAATAAATAAGTGGTAATTTGAATTTAAAGGTATATGTATTTATTTAATTTTAGGTAGATTAGATAAATACATATACTTTTATTTTATTTGTAATAGATTTTGTGTTGGAATTAATAGGAAATACATTTTGTTGAAATATGATAAAATATAACTCGAAATTAGACAGTAGAATAAATTTATTAAAAAAACAGATAATAAATTCAATAACAAAGAAGTTTATAACGATTATTTTTATTGCAGCAAGAAGTGCATGTGGTATAGTTAAAATTAATATTTAGCATACTTATTTGTTTTAATAAAATACAAGGGGGATTATATTATGTTAAAAGAGTTTAAGGAATTTGCAATGAAGGGAAATATTGTTGATTTAGCAGTAGGTGTTATTATTGGTGGCGCTTTTGGAAAAATAGTTACATCTTTGGTTAATGATATTGTAATGCCATTAGTTGGCTTATTAATAGGAAAAGTTGATTTTTCTAATTTATTTATTGCACTTGGAGGTGGAGATTTTAAAACTATACAGGAAGCTAAAGATGCAGGTGTTGCTACACTAAATTATGGATTGTTTGTAAATAATGTAATAGATTTCTTGATAGTAGCTTTTTCTATTTTCATAGTTATAAAGCAAATTAATAAATTTACAAAAAAGAAAGAAGAAAAACCAGTTGAAAATAAGAAAAAATGTCCGCATTGCTATAGCGAAATTCATATTAATGCAACAAGATGTCCGAACTGTACATCAGAATTAAATTAAAACTAATTAACTTAATTGTAAAAATAATACAGAAAAATGAAGGATAAAAAAATAATAATTTCATATTTATGAAAAAAAATATCTTGTAATCAAAGTAAAAATCGTGTAAAAATTAATAGAAAAGATAAATAACATCTGTTAAATACGAAGAAATATGTTATAATCTAATAAGTTGAATTTAAACAAATGAAATTTCTATTATGACAAAATATGAGTTGTGAAAATTGCATTAATCTGTTTCCAAGAAATTTGATTAGCTATTATAATTCATATGTAATATATTAATAAATTATAAAAATTAAAGGAGTTGTATTTTAATTGGGGAAGAAATTTAAAAGAGTACTGGTTGCCAATAGAGGCGAAATAGCAATAAGAATTTTTAGAGCATGTCATGAACTTGGCATAAGAACAGTGGCTATATATACAGAGGAAGATAAGTTTGCATTATTTAGAACTAAGGCTCACGAAGCATATCAAATAGGAAAAAATAAGGGACCAGTTGAAGCTTATTTAAATATTGATGAAATAATAAACCTAGCATTAAAAAAGCACGTAGATGCTATACATCCAGGATATGGTTTCTTATCTGAAAATGCTGATTTTGCTAGAAGGTGTGAAGAAGTAGGAATTGAATTTATAGGACCAAAATCAGAAATGATGGAAAGTTTAGGTGATAAGATTCAATCCAAAATAGCTGCAAAAAAGGCTGGAGTTCCAGTAATACCAGGTGTAGATAAAGCAATAGCATCAGAAGAAGAAGCAATTGAAGTTGCTAATATGTGTGGATATCCTGTAATGGTAAAAGCTGCTGCAGGTGGTGGCGGTAGAGGTATGAGAATCGTAAGAAGTGAAGATGAACTTCTCACTGCCTTTAGAAGTGCTAAAAATGAAGCTAAAAAAGCTTTTGGTATAGATGATATGTTCATTGAAAAATACATAGAAGGTCCAAAACATATTGAAATCCAAGTATTGGGAGATAAATATGGTAATGTAGTACATCTTTATGAAAGAGATTGCTCTATTCAAAGAAGACATCAAAAAGTTATTGAAATTGCACCAGCATTATCTTTAACACCGGAAAAAAGAGAAGAAATATGTGAAGATGCATTAAAGATAGCTAGATCTGTAAGTTATAGAAGTGCAGGAACTTTAGAATTCTTAGTTGATATGCATGGTGATCATTACTTTATAGAAATGAACCCAAGAGTTCAAGTTGAACATACTATAACTGAAATGACCACAGGAATAGATATAGTTCAAAGCCAAATTTTAATTGCAGAAGGTTTTAAGTTAGATTCAGAAGAAATAGGAATACATTCTCAAGATGATATAAAGCCAAGAGGATTTGCAATTCAATGTAGGGTAACTACAGAAGATCCTTCAAATAATTTTTCTCCAGATACAGGAAAGATTGATGTTTATAGAACTGGATCAGGTTTTGGTATAAGACTTGATGGCGGAAATGGATATAGTGGAGCTGTAATCAGCCCTTATTATGATAGTTTACTTGTAAAGAGTACTGCATATTCAAGAACTTTTGAGGATGCAGTTAGAAAATCTATACGTGCAATTAAAGAATTAACTATTACAGGTGTTAAAACTAATGTAGATTTCTTAATAAACGTATTAAATAATGATCAATTCAAAAAAGGCGAATGTGATACTAACTTTATATCCGATAACCCACAATTATTCGATATAAGACCAAGAACTGACGAAGAACAAAGAATTTTAAGATTTATTGGTGAAAAGATAGTAAATGAAACTAAAGGAAATAAGAAAGAATATGATGTACCAGATGTTCCAATTATAACTTCTTTAGATGGATTAAGTGGCACTAAGCAAATATTAGATGCAGAAGGTCCAGATGGTGTAGTAAAATGGATACAAAATCAAAATAAATTACTTCTTACAGATACAACAATGAGAGATGCTCAACAATCATTAATGGCTACTCGTGTTAGAACTCAAGATATGAAGAATATTGGAAAGGCAACAGCTGTTTACGGAAATGATTTATTTTCTCTTGAAATGTGGGGGGGAGCTACTTTTGATACCGCTTATAGATTCTTAAAAGAATCTCCATGGAAGAGGCTTGAATCTTTAAGAAAGAGAATTCCAAACGTTATGTTCCAAATGCTTGTTAGAGGAGCAAATGCTGTAGGATACAAAAATTATCCAGACAATGTTATAAGAGAATTCATAAAAGAATCAGCGGAAAGTGGAATAGATGTATTTAGAATTTTTGATTCACTTAACTGGTTAAAGGGAGTAGAAGTATCTTTAGATGAAGTATTAAAATGTAATAAGGTTGCAGAGGTAGCTTTATGTTATACTGGTGATATTTTAGATGAAGCTAGAGATAAATATAGCTTAAAATACTATGTTGAAAAAGCTAAGGAAATTGAAAAAATGGGAGCACATATACTTGCTATAAAGGATATGTCAGCATTACTTAAACCTTATGCAGCTAAAAAACTTATAACTGCATTAAAAGATGAAATTTCAATTCCTATTCACCTTCATACTCATGACACTACTGGGAATGGTGTTGCGACAGTATTAATGGCAGCAGATGCAGGTGTTGATATTGTTGATACAACTTTCAATAGTATGTCAGGGCTTACAAGTCAACCAGCATTAAACTCAATAGTAGCAGCTCTTGGAAATACAGATAGAGATACGGGAATTGATTTAAGTGGAATTCAAAAATTATCTGATTATTGGGATACCGTAAGACCAGTTTACAGTCAATTTGAATCTGATTTAAAATCAGGAAGTGCTGAAATTTACAAGTTTGAAATTCCTGGTGGCCAATATTCAAATTTAAAGCCACAAGTTGAAAGCTTTGGACTTGGTCATAGATTTAATGATGTAAAACATATGTATAAAAAAGTAAATGATATGCTTGGAGATATAATAAAGGTTACTCCATCGTCAAAAATGGTTGGAGATATGGCTATCTTCATGGTTCAAAATGATTTAACACCTGAGAATATACTTGAAAAAGCTAAGAATATGGCATTCCCAGATTCTATAGTTTCATATTTCAAAGGAATGATGGGGCAACCAGAAGGTGGTTTCCCAGAAGAATTGCAAGCACTTGTTCTAAAAGGTGAAGAACCTATAACTGTTAGACCAGGAGAATTATTACCAGCAGAAGACTTTGATAAGATCGAAGCATATTTGAAAGAAAAGTATAGATTTAATCCATGTAAGAAGGATGTAATAAGCTATGCATTATATCCAGATGTATTTGAAGGATATATAAAATCTATTTTAGAATATGGTGATGTAAGTCGTATGGGTAGTGATGTATTCTTCCATGGGCTTGCAGAAGGAGAAACTAGTGAAATTGAGGTTGCAGAAGGAAAAACTATGATTGTCCAATTGATTGAAATTGGAAAATTAGATGCAGAAGGTAATAGAACTTTAGACTTCGAAATCAATGGAAATAGAAGAGAAATAAAAATAAAAGATAAAACTGAGAGAATTATAGGTAATTCGAGGGAAGACAATATTTCTAAAATGGCTGATACAGATAACAAATTAGAAATTGGGGCAAGTATTCCAGGAACTATAATTAAAGTACTTGTAAATGAAGGTGATGAAGTTAAAGAAGGTGAAAGTTTACTTGTAATAGAAGCTATGAAAATGGAAACAAACATAGTTGCAGCTAGTGCAGGAACTGTTGAAGTTGTTCTTGTACAAGAAGGTCAACAAGTTAAAACTGGTGAATTATTAATGAAATTAAAATAATATAGTTAGTTTAAATAACTAGACTTGAAAAACATTAAATTTATAAAACACGATTTACATTACTATAGTTAATTAAGATATGTAAATCGTGTTTTTAATATATACTGAGGATTTAATTTTTCAGTAAAATTAAAATATACTCCTACTTATAAGGAGCCCATTTTTGCAGTATATTATTTTATAGCACTTTATTTAAATAATCATTTGTATTATTCAGCTAATTATGAAAAAATTAAATTAAATGATTAGAATTACTTAATATAGTAAAATCATTTACATAGAAAAGTAAAACTGTTAGTATGAATATATAGATATTTATACCTTGGATTTGAAGCTAGATATAAATAAAAAAATAAAATATACAAGGGAGTAGTAGTATTGATGCCAAATATGATGCGGATTTTAAGAGGTCAAGGATTTAAAAGATTTATAACATTATTATTAATATTTTTATTTTTGTATTTAATGAAGGGTATGCTTAACTTAATGCTTTTAACTTTTGTTTTTACATATTTAATTGATAATGTTTCAAAATTTTTAATAAATAAGTTTGAGGGAAAAATAAGATTAAATTATAAAGTGATGATAGTGGCAGTTTCCTTATTTGTTACAGCTATGTTATTTATAATAATAATAGACTTTTTACCATTAGTTACACATGAGTTCAGACAAGTGGTTAAACAGATACATGAAATATATACTACTGCTCCTAATAATGAAATCATTAGTATGATAAAGGATAAGTTAGATCAGGTTTATGCACATATATTTTCAGCAGAGGGGATAAATTATATAGTACAATCTATCTCCAATATAAGTAAATTGGCAATTAATATTATAATAGCTTTAATTTTAAGCATTTTTTTCCTTTTAGAAAAAGATAAGATAAGTGATTTTACATATAAGTTCAAACAAAGTAAAGCAGCTGGAATCTATAACGAACTTGAATTTTTTGGAAAAAAGTTTCTTTCTTCTTTTGGTAAAGTCATAGAAGTTCAAATTGTTATAGCGACAATTAATGGAATACTTTCTACTATTGGTTTATCCATAATTGGATTCCCTCATTTGTTGGGCTTTGGAATGATGGTTATGCTACTTGGTCTTATACCGGTGGCAGGAGTTATAATATCCTTAGTTCCATTAAGTATAGTTGCTTTTAATAGTGGAGGGTTGGTTCAAGTGGTATATGTGCTTGTGATGATTGCATTACTTCATGCATTTGAAGCATACATATTAAATCCAAAGTTAATGTCTGAGAAAACTAAGCTTCCTATATTTTATACATTAAGTATACTTATAGTATCAGAACATGTTGCAGGAGTTTTAGGTTTAATTGTTGGAATTCCGATATTTATGTTTATATTAGATATAATTGAAGTTCCATATGGTAATATAGTTAAGAAGGATATAAAATAGTACTAAACTAAGAAAGTTTGGAATTATATTAGGTTTAACCTAGGAAACATTGCCATAATATTCTGAATTTTGTTGAATAGCGTTGAATTTTAAAATATAATAGTAGGGTAACTTCATAATAAATAGATAGATTTTAATAGTATTATATCCATTTATTGAGGAGGAGATGATTAATATAATGTATCCATAAGATATATAAGTTAATTATATTTTAATAGATAAAGAGGTAGGTGGAATTATGAAAAAAGTAAATATTGTGATAGTTGATGATTCAGCTTTTCAAATTGCATTATTAAGAGATTTACTAACAGAAAGCGGGTTTAATGTTGTTGGTGAAGCAAGTTCACTAGAGGAAACTATTGAGGTAGTTACTAATGCAAAGCCAGATTTAGTAACAATGGACATGACAATTCCAGGAACTGATGGGTTTGAATGTACAAAAGAAATACACAAAATTGATTCTAATATTAAAGTAATAATTGTCAGTTCTATGATGGATGATGAAATTGTAAGAAAGGCTAGAAAGCTTCATGTATCTGGATATGCACAAAAACCAGTTGATGGAGAAGAGTTAACTTTATTAATAAATAGAGTTATGGCGGATAAAGAATTATTTTTGGAATTAGAAGGATTCTATTCATCAATTTTTAAAGAAGCATTATTAGATGTTTTTAATAAACTTACTAAAACAGTTCCGGAAATTGCTGATGAAAGTAATGTTAATGTAGAAGCACATAGCCAAGGAATTTCAATTGTTATGGGTATTATAGGAAAATATTCAGGAAGAGCAATTTTTGATATGTCATTTGAAACAGCAAATAATATAGCTAAAGCATTACTTAAGAGAGAGCCTAAGAATAATGATGAAATTCTTAATGTTATGTCTGAACTATCGAATATGTCAGCGGGAAATGCATGCTCAATGATGAATAAAAAGAATAAAATATTTGGATTAAGAATTGCACCTCCAACTACATTTCATGGTGAATCAATTAATATATCAAAAGCAGAATTAGAAGCTGTTTATTCTGCAAATGCCAAAACTCAATTTGGAGATTTGTCAATAAGTATAGGCTTTGGAAGAGGTGAAGGAGAATGGATGTCAATTATATAAATCCAATTTTGAGTTCTTTTGCAAATGTTATGCCGCAATTAGGTCTGACAAAAGTAGAAAAAAAGGGGATAAGCTTAAAGGGTAGATTTATAGAAAGCCCAGGTGTTGTCATTATAGTAGGTATAGTTGGTGACATTAGAGGGAATGTTATATATGGAGTTAGTGTAGAAGATGCAAAAAAAATTGCATCAACAATGATGATGGGGATGCCAGTAACTGAATTTGATGAATTAGCTCAAAGTGCAATCTCAGAACTTACAAATATGTTGACTGCAAATGTAGCAACTAATTTTTCAAATGATAACATAAATATAAATATATCAACACCAACACTTGTTCATGGAAAATTTACTGCAAATGCAACTACGGATAAGGTTGTTTGTGTACAAATGGGCGTAGATGGAATGACTATTGAAGTTAACATATCTATGGAAAAAAACACAATTTAAATAAAATGCTTGTGGCAATTATAAAGGAGTGAAGGCGGAATATATAAAGATGATTATTTAAAAGTTCCAAAGATGATTCTTAGGCTTTTTAGAGATGTATTTTATGCAATCTCCATTATTGCAATTGCTGTTTTAAGTGTTTTAAATACGACAGTAGTATATCAATATGTAATATATAAATATGAATTAGAAAAGTATACATTATTATCAAAAGATATTTTAATGGATAATTACAAAAGAGTAATTTCTTATGTTCAAAATCCACTTAACAAAGAATTGGTGCTTAATAGTTTACCTATAAGTAACTTTGGGAGAATTCACTTTTTTGAAGTGAAGCGAATTTTTATAGCGTTATATATAATCAGTGTTATTTTTATTATTATAATGATTTTTAAAATTATAAACAATAAAAATAAAAGGATAGGAAAAAAACTTATAGAAAATCTTAATAACAGTGTAAATATAATAGCATTAATATTTGTATCTATTTCTATAATGATAATGATAGATTTCTCAAAAACATTTTATTTTTTTCATAAAATATTTTTTAGGAATGACTATTGGATTTTTGATTCTAAGATAGATCCGATAATAAATGCATTGCCGGAAGAACTTTTTATGATTGAATTAATATTAATAATAAGTCTATTGTTAATATTTACTTTAGTTATTAAGATACTTCATTTAAAGAATAAAAAAATCGCAACAAAATAAAGGGATAAGTTTTCATTAAATTAATTATCATAAGCAGTATAAGGCAAATCATAATTAATTAAAAATGAATTCTTGTCCCTTCAGTTTATGTATTATTATTTTTTCTGTAATGAGAAAGAGTAGCATCATTTGGAATTTTAATCAGTTTACTTTTACTTGTACTGATTTTTTGTGATATATAAATTCCTGAATGACCTGAAAATAAATAGCTTATTGTGCAAGCCATAAACATATATTGACAACCTTGAGAGCCAAACATTTCTATGCCTAAAATAAATGAGGTTATTGGTGAGTTAGTTGCACCAGAAAATACTCCAATAAGACCTAAGCATGCTAAAAAGGAGGGTGAAATATTAAGAATATTTGACAAGGCATTTCCAAAGGTTGAACCTATTACAAATAAAGGAGTAACCTCGCCCCCTTGAAAACCTGTTCCTAAAGTAAGAGTAGTAAGTATAAGCTTATTAAAAAATGCGAAAGGACTTACTTGGTCCGTAAAGGAAGCGTTAATCAATGGTATACTAAGTCCTAAATAATCTTTTGTGCCAAATACATATGTTAATATAATTATTATGATTCCACCTACAGCGCTTTTAATAGAGGTATTTTCAAAGGCAGTAGAAAATATTTCTTTTAATTTATGAGTTAATTCGCTAAATAATTTACTTATAAGTCCAAATAAAATTGAAGCTATTATGACTTTTAATACTGCACTAGGTGTAATATTAGGAATTTCGGATATAGCATAATGTGAATGATGTATTCCAAGAATTTCTGTTACTAAGTTTCCTATAAAAGCAGCTGTAAAGCATGGGATTAAGCCGCTATAATTCATAGCACCAAGGGCGGCCACTTCTAGCCCAAATATGGTTCCAGCAAGTGGAGTACCAAAAACAGAAGCAAATCCACTACTAATTCCGCACATTAATATAATTTTAGTATCTATTTTATCTAATTTAAATAAACGTCCAATACCTTCAGATATACTTGCGCCTATTTGAACACCAGTACCTTCTCTTCCCGCAGATCCGCCAAATAAATGAGTAATAAAAGTACCTAGAAAAACTAAAGGAGCCATACGTAATGGTATATTATCATCATTTTCATTAATCTTATCTATAATTAAATTATTACCTTTTGAAGAATTCTTACCATAATTTGAATATAAGAAGCTAACAAAAGCACCTCCCATTGGTAAAAGGAATAATAACCAAGGATTACTTATTCTTAAATCTGTTGCAAAATCTAAACTTTTTAAAAATAAAGTACCAGCAATTCCAGTTAATATACCAACAATTGTGCCAATAAATGTCCATTTTAAAAATGATATTCCAAGTATTGTGCTTATAGCATAGTCTTGAAGAAATATAGAACTACGAGATTTATTATTGTCACTCATTTTTTTCTCCTTTCAGTCATTTTTCATAAGAGGTCAAAGACGTCTAAAATATACTAAATGTTATCACTAATTTTACTTATTGGCAACTCTAGTCAAATTTTCATTCCATTCATGGTGGATTATTGGAGTGATTTGTGATATCAGAGATATATTTGAAGCTGATCGTATTTAAATCAGGATATAGTAAAACATATACAGTTACACTCCTAGAAGTAAACTATTATTATTAACTATGATAGATGCGATTAATAGGAAGTGAAGAAAATAAAAGTTAATGTAGTAAAATATAAAATCATTAAAATTAGGATAATCAACTATATAAAAATATGTTAAAATGTATATGAAAATCAAAGGTGGTGGATTATTTGAAATGTAGAATATGTGGTATGGAAATAAATGAACAAAATTATAATTTTAATGAATCAGCTTTTACTAATAAAAATTCTATAGACAATATTATATATTGCCCATTTTGTGGAGTAGGTAAAGAATATTTAAGTGAGGATTGTGAAGTTATTACAGTAAAAAGTAATTTACTTAGTGAGAATGCTTTAAAAATTTTAGATCATGCTGTTAAATTAGAACTTTTTAATGGTGAATTTTATAATACAGCAGCAAGTATGTGCAATAATCTTGAAATAAAAAAAATATTTCAAGCGTTATCAAGAATAGAAATATTTCATTCAAAACTTCATCAGAGGTTAGGTGGATTTACTAAAGCGCCTAATTTAATTAAAGTAAGCTATGAAAGATGTGATAGTGATAATACTCTTTTAGAACTAGCAAAGAAAAAAGAAGAGCATGCTGTAAGCTATTATGAAAAGTATAAAAATGAAGTTTATAATGACAATTTATTTGAGATTTTTAAAGCTTTAGCAGATGTGGAAAGGGAACATATTATTCTTGTTGAAGAGTAATTAGCAATGCGAAAGGATTTCTGAAGTTTTAAGTTCCTAGTGAGGTTAAGAAAAATATAGGGACTAATAAAGAAATTATAAGTAAATTGTAGAAAAATGTATATTAAATAAGTTTAAGTAAATTATTGGTTATGTATATAGACATATGTACCAAGTTTAAATTAAAAAAGTCAAAGAATTTGTAAGAACTCATTAAAAATGATGTAAGGACTATGTTGTGCATTTAAAACATAGTCCTTTGTGCTGCAATTAAATTAATACATATTTTCATTTTGCTCGTGTGATTCAGAACTATCTATTATTTACTTTGATGCTGTGAAAATTAAATTGATATTTAAAATATTTTATGTTTAAAAAAGTATAAAATATTTTATATTCTTTTAAAAGAAAATGTTTACACACAAGAAACTACATGATAATATTTAATATATAAGAAATAAAAATAGTAATAATAACATAATCTGCAATATTTAGTCATGTAATAAGAACATCAACCAATATAATCTATAAACATATTTAAAAGGTAAACATAAAAAGTTAATTAATAACTTTTTGTAAAAATTAAATTTTATAGGGAGGTTTCTTATGAAAAAGTTAAACACAAGAAAAACTAAGTTTACATCATTAATTGTATCGGCTTTATTAATTACCGGATTAGGCACAGCTAATGCAGCAGTGGTAACACCACCTAATTATACTATGTATGATACAGCAAATATTAATAATGAAAGTAAATGGAACACAATGAATGGTCATGACCCAGAAATATATAAGGATGGGAATGATTATTATGTGTTTTCAACTGATTATAAGGTTGGAGGAACAGCTAAACCAGGCATACAAGTAAGAAAATCTAAGGATTTGATTAATTGGGAATGGGTTGGCTATGCTTTTAACGGGATGCCTGAAGCTGCAAAACAGTGGACTGGAGAAAATCTTTTGTGGGCACCAGAAGTAGTTAAAATGGGAAATACATTTTATTTATATTACTGTGCATCAAAATTTGGAACTAGAGATTCATATATTGGTGTAGCAACTAGTAATTCTATAAAAGGGCCATGGACAGATAAGGGAGAAGTATTTAAAACAAAAAGTACTGATAAAAATCATGTTAATGCCATTGATCCTAACATCATTTTTGATGTTTCAGGACAACCATGGTTGGTTTATGGTTCGTTTTTTGGGGGCATTTATGTAAATAAAATCGATTCTAATACTGGCAAACTTTTAAATTACGGAGAAGGAACATTAATTGCCTGCAGAAATAATAACGTTAGTAGAGCCGTTGAAGGTCCTAATATGGTTTATAATCCAGATACAAAAATGTATTACTTATTTACATCTTATGACAGTCTTAATGGAACATATAATGTAAGAATAGGAAGATCTAAAAGTATTACTGGACCATTTGTTGATTATAATGGTAATAAGTTAACTGACATAACATTAAATCCTCAAACAGAAGTAGGAACTAAAATACTTGGAAGTTATTCTTTTAATAATTCGGACGGATGGGTTGCTCCAGGACATAATTCTATATTAAAAGATAATAACAATTGGTATATGCTTCACCATGCAAGAGGCGGTGCAGATACTAATTGGGCATATCTTCATGTGAGGAAAATTCTTTGGACTAATGATGGGTGGCCAGTAGTATCGCCAGAACGTTACACTGGTGAAATAGAAAATACTCTAGCTTCAACTGTAATACCAGGTACATGGGAAAGTGTGGTATTAGATCGTGGTACAACGAAAAAAGCTACTTCAAGTTCAATTAAATTGCTACCTGATGGTAAAATAGGTACTTCTGATAGCAAAAATTACTGGGAATTTACTGCTCCAAATACATTGAAGCTTTATTGGTATGCACCAGGGCAAACTGTAGGAGATTACTGGATTGATACTGTAAAAGTAATTGAATCATGGGATTGGGAAAATAACAAAAAAGCGTATGTTTATACTGGATTAAATCAAAGTGGTACAGCAATATGGGGAAAAAAGTCTCAATAATATATTGAATATAGAATATAATCAATATATAGATTTCTAAGTATCAAAGGAATGTTTAATTAGATTTGATGCTTAGAAATCACTAACTTTATATATAAAATATTAAAAATTAGTAAAAATTCAATTACTAATATATTAATGATTGAAGCCTTAATAATATGGAAGAAATTTAATATAAAGACAAATAGAATACCCTTGTATTTGAAGTTCTTATATGTTATTATTAACAAGTATCAAAAATTGCATTTAGCAAATACGCATTTTTAGAAAGAATGAATAATTCAAAAATATTAATGTATATGAATATTGCTAAATAAAATTTTTGAATTAGAATAAGAGCAATGATTAACATGGTTTGGCGTCCAATGGGGACGGAGATTTTCCTTTACGGAAATCTTGAGGTTCAAACCCTCAACATTCCACCATTGCCATGCTAGATGGGGAGTCAGCGGTGCCCTGTAACCTGCAATCCGCTATAGCAGGATTGAATTCCTCGCTTAGATATTAGCAATCTATAGTCTGACTTTTGTAAGTGGTGTTGATGACTGGGTCCCACGCAATGGAAGCCCATGAACCTCGTCAGGTCTGGAAGGAAGCAGCGATAAGTGGTCTCTTTCATGTGCCGTGGATCAATCTGGTCTGAGCTAACTGCAGAAGTAACGTATGGAGAACTAATAACAAAGCGAGGTGCATGGTTTATTTTGATGTTTGATTATATAATCAAGAACTTTAATTAGGTTATTCTTCAATAGGATTAACATAGGACATACAATAGGATAAGAAAGTGAGGGCATTTCATTTATGAAATACCCTCATTTTCTTTTGTTTTATAATAAAATTTATTTATATATGGTTTATGTATTTTAAACGTATATTATCTTGATTTTAAAAGTCTATATTAAAAAATGATTATAATTAGTAGTATATAATTATAATCATTTTTTATATAAAGTATTATGTATTATTTAATGATATTTTTTAATAAACCAATGCCTTCGATTTCACATTCTACAGTGTCGCCAGCTTTTAAAAATTTTGGTGGTTCAAATCCCATGCCTACACCAGCAGGAGTTCCCATTGCAATGATAGTGCCAGCTTTTAATGTAACTCCTTGAGATAGTTCATGAATTACATCTTCTATAGAAGTGATCATAAGATCAGTTGTACTATTTTGTCTCAATTCTCCATTAACCTTAGAACATATTTGGAGTACTGGTGGATTTATAAATTCATCCTTAGTAACAATACAAGGTCCCATTGGTGTAAATCCATCTAAGCTTTTTCCAAAGTACCATTGTTTATGCCTTGTTTGCAGATTTCTTGCACTGATATCGTTCATAATAGTATATCCAAAAACATAGTCGTATGCATCTTCCTTAGCTACATTTTTAGCATCTTTTTTTATTATAACTACTAGCTCAGCTTCATAATCAAGGCTGTCAACAATTTCTGGGTAACTTGGAATATAGTCGCCATCACCTGTTGCAGCATTCACTCTTTTTGAAAAATAAACTGCATATGGTCTATCTCCACCAAAGGCTTCTTTCTTATATCTTGCCGATTCAACTGCATGAGCCATGTAATTAATTCCTAAACAAATAACATCTTGTTTAGGAGTTGGTATTGGAGCCATTTTACAAACATCATTAATAGAAAGGATTTCTTTAGAATCTTTTTCGATGGCTGATTTTAAAAGTTTCATTTCTTCATCAGTTATGTTTTCTATTAAATCATTCATAGTTTCATAATTTACATTAAGAGTTTTTAGTGGATAAATGCCTTGCTCATTTTTACTTAGAATCCCCACTTGTTCTTTGTTATCATATTTATAAGTTATAAATTTCATATACAAACCCCCTATTTAATTCAGTTAAGAGTTAACAGTTTTAGAATGGAACTTTTAGCATTCTAACTATATAATAGGATGTTAAAAGTCAACTTGCTCAAAGATAATTACTTCTGCTGATTTATTGCTAAATTCTTTCTAAGTCTATAAATGTGTAATGAAGTCCATTTTTTTTATCGGTAAATGTTTCAGAAGTAAATTCTACATTGAATTCATCATAATTTATTTTAGGAAAATAGGTATCACCTTCAAAATTCTCATCTATTTGTGTTAAATATATTTTTTTTGTATGAGGAAGAAATTGTTCATAAATTTCTGCGCCGCCAATTACAAAAATTTCATCTTCACACTTTGAATACTTTTCAATTAATGAATTTAAATCATGAACTATTGTTACCATATCAGAATCAACCCTAAAGTCTTTATTTCTAGTTATAATTATATGTTCTCTATTTGGCAGTATTCCAGGTAGCGATTCAAAGGCTTTTCTCCCCATAATCATTTTCTTGTCAGAAGTGATTCTCTTAAATCTCTTTAAATCTTCAGAGATATGCCAAGGTAAAGTGTTATCCTTACCAATAACATTGTTTTTTGCAACAGCAACAATTATTGATAACATTTTTTAATCCTCCTTAAATACTCATAGCTTATTGAATAAATGCAGCTTAAATTTAAAATTTAAATTGCAATATATACATATAATTTCATTCATCAACTACTTTGAATTCTGTTATACTGATACTTCCATTTTGATTGCTTCATGATGTTGATAATCTTCAAGTTTTATATCATCTGCTGTAAAGTTATAGAAGTCTTTAATTTCAGGATTGATCCAAAGTTTTGGTGCATTGTAACCATTATTTTTTCTAGTTAGCTGAATTTTCATGCCCTCAACTTGATTTTTATATATATGTGCATTATTTACTACATGAGTAAATAATCCGGGTCTAAGTCCAGTAACTTGAGCCAGCAAATGAACTAGCACAGCATATTGTGATGTGTTAAATGGAACACCAAGTGGCCAATCTCCGCTTCTTTGCACAAGCATACAGTTAAGTTTACCATCTGTTACATCCCACATTGTAAGGAAACAGCAAGGGTAAAGAGCGCCACCATCTAAATATGGTATTTGCCATAAATTAAGCATCATTCTTCTATCTTGAGGATTGTTTCTTAAAGCATCTATTAATTTATCTATTTGATTAAATTTTTTTACGACCCAACCATAAGAAGTTCCAATAGTTCCATCATCCATCATCCATTCATCCCAAATCTTAACGTTTTGTGCCTGAAGATCTTTTACGCTATTTGATTGGTCTTTAAAAATCCATAAAAGTTCTTTAACAGCAGTTTTAAACGCTACAAATTTAGTTGTTAATATAGGAAATTCTTTCTCCAAATTAAATTGCATAATTTGATGGGGCAATTTGTAAGTTGGCATTCCAGTTCTGTTGTTATCAAAGTATCCATTTTCTAATATGTCATTAGCTATAGATAAGTATTTATCATCATATAAACTCATTTTAAATGTTCCTCCTTGTATTCTTTTGAAAATTATTAGTGTATATAAGTTCTAATTAATTTGCTACATTAAAAATATGTACAGTTAACTAGGTAGATGTAGTTTATTTATCAGAACATATAATAAAATTATTCAATATACATTTTAACCTAAACTACTTAACAAGTCATCTGGTATTTTTCATATATTCTATTCAGTATCTCTAGTGGCAAAAGGATTTAGAAGTATGTTATTTACAAATTAAGAAAGGCATATCTGGGTTATTAAGCAATGTCTAGATATTCATCAATAAAACTAGATAGCGATGTAACATAATTACGTTTAATGATACAATAAATAGCAACAAAACGTGCAACTAGAAAAATAAAGTTGATTTATTTGTTTAAAAATATAGCAAATGCTATACTGTTAAATATATGAGGTGATAAAAATGGAATTATCTGAAGCGCTCAAAATGATACGAAGTGAACTAGGAATTACTCAAGAAGAACTTGCAAAAGAAGTTCATGTTAGTTTTTCTACAGTGAATAGATGGGAAAATAATAAATCTATTCCAAATCCTATAGGAAGAGTTGTATTATTAGATTTTTTTCAGAAGAGAAAAGCAAGTTCATATCTTATTGAAGAATTAAAAAAATGTAAATAGAGACATACTAAAGAAGGAGTGTACTTAAATGGCTATAAAAAAGAGTGAATTATACAGTTCATTATGGGAAAGCTGCAACAAGCTTAGAGGGGGAATGGATGCTTCTCTTTATAAAGATTATATTTTAACATTATTATTTGTTAAGTATGTAACGGACAGATACAAAGGAGATAGATATGCAGATATCATAATACCAGAAGGTGGTAGCTTTGATGATATGATTAATATTAAAAATGATCCTAATATCGGTGAGAAAATGGATATAGTAATATCAGCTTTAGCTGGAGCTAATAATCTTAAAGGTATCATTGATGTTGCACAATTTAATGATGAAGAAAAAATAGGTAAGGGTAAAGAAATGGTAGATAAGCTTACAGAGCTTATTGGTATATTTCAAAATTCAAAACTTGATTTCAAAAAGAATAGAGCAGGTGGAGATGATATTTTAGGTGATGCATATGAATTCTTAATGCAAAAATTTGCAACAGAATCTGGAAAAAGTAAAGGACAATTTTATACTCCTGCAGAAGTTTCAAGAGTAATGGCTAAGGTTATAGGAATATCTAATGCGACTAGTTCAGCACAAACTTTATATGATCCAGCTTGTGGTTCTGGTTCACTGCTTATTCGTGCTGCAGATGAAGCACCAGTAAATATAACAATCTATGGTCAAGAAAAAGATGTACCAACAGCAGGTCTAGCACAAATGAATTTAGCTATTCATAATAAAGGACTCGGAAAAATAGCAAGAGAAAACACACTTGCACACCCTTTATATAAAGATGGAGATAAAGATAGTAATTCACTTAAACGCTTTGATTTCTGCGTTGCAAATCCACCATTTTCTCTAAGTGCATGGGGACTTGGATTTGATTCAAATAATGATTTATATGGTAGATTTAAAGATTATGGTCTTCCACCTGAGAAAAATGGAGATTATGCTTGGTTATTACATTTAATTAAATCAATGAATAGTAGAACAGGTAAAGGTGCTATAATTCTTCCACATGGAGTTTTATTTAGAGGTAATGCAGAAGCAACGATCAGAAAGAATATTATTGAACGTGGTTACATAAAGGGAATAATAGGGCTGCCAGCTAACCTTTTTTATGGAACAGGGATACCAGCCTGCATTATAGTTCTTGATAAAGAAAATGCTGCTGCGCGAAAAGGTATATTTATGATAGATGCAAGCAAGGGATTTATTAAAGATGGAAATAAAAATAGACTACGAGAGCAGGATATTCATAAAATAGTTGATGTTTTTAATAAACAATTAGAAATTCCTAAGTATTCAAGATTAGTATCATATGATGAAATAAAAAATGATAATGATTGTAATTTAAATATACCACGTTATATAGACAGTAGTGAGCAAGAAGATCTTCAAAGTATTGAAGCACATTTAAAAGGTGGTATTCCAAACTTAGATGTTAATAAACTTGAAAAATATTGGTCTGTTTATCCATCACTTAAAGATGTATTATTTTCAAAAAGTGATAGAGATGGATTTTCAACACTTAATATAGCAAAAGATGATATAAGGAATATTATATTTGAACATGAAGAATTTATAAATCATGCAAATACTGTACATATTGCTGCAAACAAGTGGATAACTTCAAATAAAGATAAATTAAATAATCTTAAAGATGGAGATAAGCCCAAACAATTAATAAATGATATTGGTGAAAATATATTAGAAATTTTCTCTAAAGTATCTTTAATAGATAACTATGATGTATATGAATGTCTTCTTAATTATTGGGAAAATACAATGCAAGATGATGTTTATGCAATCTGTTATGATGGATGGGAATCTGGAAGAGAAATTGATATAGAATACACTACTCCTAAAAAAGGAACGCCAAAGGAAAAGGGATTTGAAGGAAGAATTATACCTAAAACCCTTATTATAAGTGAATACTTTAAAGTAGAACAAAGTGATATAGAAAAACTAGAAGATACAAGAGATGAAATTATAAGAACTTATGAAGAATTCTTTGAAGAGCATAGTGGCGAAGATGGCTTATTATCTGAAGTTATTAATGATGGAAAAATTAAAAGTGCAGATTTAAAAGCAAGAATTAAAGAACTTAAAAAAGATAAAACTGGACCAGATGAACTTGAAGTACTTCTACAATATGAAAAATTGTTAAATGAAGAATCTGATTATAATAAAAAAATCAAAGATTCTAAGGAAATACTTAATAAAAAAGTTAGAGCACAGTATGAAAAACTTTCAATTGAAGAAATAAAACGCATAATAGTTGAATTGAAATGGAATAAGTATATTTTTGAAATTATTGATGCTATATATTCAGCAGTATCTCATAATCTAGCAACTGTTATAACGGATCTTGCAGAGAGGTACGAAACTACATTGTTAGAATGTGAGAGTGAAGTAGAAGGATATGAAGCAAAGGTGAAATCTCATTTGGAAAGGATGGGATTTGCATGGTAGAAAATATACCTGAGGGATATAAGAAAACTGAGGTTGGGGTGATTCCTGAAGAGTGGGATGTAACGGAGTGGGAAAATGTTGCAACAGGCTTTTCAAGTGGAGCAACTCCATCAAGAGCAAAACCAGAATATTTTAATGGAGATATAAAGTGGGTTACAAGTGGTGAACTTAACTACAATATAATATTTGATACCATAGAAAAAATAACAAAAGATGCAAAAGACAAAACAAATTTAACTATTTTACCTCCTGGAACATTTTTAATGGCCATTACTGGATTAGAAGCGGCAGGAACAAGAGGTAGTTGTGGTATTTTAGGTACAGAAGCTACAACTAATCAATCTTGTATGGCTATTTTTTCAACAGATAAATTAGATACAAAATACTTATATCATTATTATGTATTTCAAGGTGAAAATCTGGCGTTAAAATACTGTCAGGGAACAAAACAACAGAGTTATACAGGAAAAATAGTTAAAAAGTTGCCTATTATAATACCACAAAATAAAGAAGAACAAATAGTTGTAGCGAATGTCCTTTCGGACATTGACAGTCTTATATCTTCACTTGAAAAGCTAATTTACAAGAAGAAAAACATTAAACAAGGAGCAATGCAGGAGCTGCTTACAGGGAATAAAAGGCTTGAGGGATTTAGTGAAAAATGGTTTATAGTTAGACTGGGTGATATTTTAAAAATAGGCCATGGTAAACTACAACATGATATTGTTGATATCAATGGTAAATATCCAATATTGGGCACTGGGGGTATAATCGGCAGAACAAATAGCTATTTGTATAATAAACCATCAGTGTTAATTGGAAGAAAAGGCACAATTGACGTTCCGCAATATATGGATACACCTTTTTGGACAATAGATACTCTTTTTTATACAAAATTAAATGAAAATGTAAATGCTAAGTATATTTACTATCTGTTTTGCATGTTAGAATGGGCTAAATATAATGAGGCGTCTGGTGTACCAAGTTTAAGTGCTAAAACTATTGAAGCAATAGAGTTTAATAAACCTTCACTAGATGAACAAACAGCCATAGCTCAAATTCTATCAGATATGGACACTGAAATAGAAAAACTAAATGCAAAGTTAAATAAATATAAAGATATAAAACAAGGCATGATGCAAGAACTTCTTACTGGGAAAAGGAGATTGATTTAGTATGAAAATTGGGGAGAGAGAAATATTAACACAAAAGAGGGTAATTGACCTTTTTGAAGATCAATTAGGTTATACCTATTTAGGAAACTTTTATCATAGGGAAAATAGTAATATTGAAGTTGAATATCTTAGGAAATATCTTGATAAAGCAGGATATTCTTCTAATCTCATTAATAAGGCAGTTAATGAATTTGTAAATATTGCAGGGAATCAACAACCTGAGTTATATGAAATTAATAAAGAAGTTTATTCAAAACTTCGTTATGGTGTTAAGGTACGTGAAAATCCTGGGGAATCTCCTAAAACTGTTATGCTTGTTGATTGGAATAATCCTGAAAATAATGATTTTTATATTGCCGAGGAAGTAACTGTAAAGGGAAGTAATGTAAAACGTCCTGATCTTGTATTATATGTAAATGGTATTGCTCTTGGTGTTATGGAACTTAAGAAAAGTACTGTTTCAGTAAGCGAAGGTATTCGTCAAAATATTGATAATCAAAAAGAACGTTTTATTCAGCAGTTCTTTTCTACAATGGGTCTTATAATGGCTGGTAATGATAGTCAAGGAATTTCTTATGGGGTTATAGAAACTGCTGAAAAATATTATCTTTCTTGGAAAGAGGATATTAAGGCATTAGATGAAACCTCCATAAAGATACGTTCTCTTTGTGATACAGTTGATTATAAATTAGATAAAAATATTATTAGTTTATGTGAAAAAAATAGATTTATTGAATTACTTCATAATTTTATAGTATTTGATAGGGGAACTAAAAAAGCTTGTCGTCCAAATCAGTATTTTGGAGTTAAAGCAGCGCAACTTCGTATAAAGAAACGTGAGGGCGGTATTATTTGGCATACTCAAGGTTCTGGGAAAAGTCTTACAATGGTATGGCTTACTAAGTGGATTAAGGAAAATAAGAAAGACTCTCGCATTCTAGTGATTACTGATAGAACAGAACTTGATGAGCAAATAGAAAAAGTCTATAAAGGCGTGGAAGAAGACATATATAGAACTAAAAGTGGTAATGATTTAATTAACAATTTAAATGAAGTTAATCCAAGTATAATTTGTTCACTTATTCATAAATTTGGAAAACATAGCGGAGAAGTTTCAGATAAGGATTATGACAAATATATAGAAGAGTTAAAACAAAGTTTACCAAAAGATTTTAGACCAAAGGGAGATTTATATGTTTTTGTTGATGAGTGTCACAGAACACAATCTGGTAAACTTCATACAGCAATGAAAGCTATTATGCCTAATGCAATATTTATTGGGTTTACAGGTACTCCTATCTTGCAAAAAGATAAAAAATCAAGTACTGAAATATTTGGGTTACCTATTCATACTTATAAATTTAATGAAGCTGTTTTAGATAAAGTAGTTTTAGATTTACGCTATGAGTCAAGAGATGTAGATCAAGATATTACATCCCAAGAAAAGATAGACGAATGGTTTGATGTTAAAACAAGAGGGCTAACAGATGTTGCTAAAGCACAATTAAAACAAAAATGGGGAACTATGCAAAAGGTTTTTAGCTCCAAATCACGTTTAAATAGAATTGCAGTTGATATTTACCATGATATTTCAACTAAAGTCAGGTTGCAAAATGGCAGGGGAAATGCAATGCTTGTTGCTAAAAATGTTTATGAGGCATGCAGGTACTATGAGATTTTTCAACAAATTGGACTTAAAAAGTGTGCTATTATAACTTCTTATTCTCAAAGTATTTCAGATATTAAAGGTGAGTCTGTTGATATTGAAAGTGAAACAGAGAAGCAATATAAAAATGCTATATATGAAAAGATGCTTAATGGTAAAGAACAAGCAGCATTTGAAAAGGACGTAAAAGAAAAATTTATAAATGAACCTTCAAAAATGAAATTACTAATTGTTGTGGATAAGCTTTTAACTGGATTTGATGCACCTAAAGCCACTTATTTATATATTGATAAGAAAATGAGGGATCATGGCTTATTCCAAGCTATATGTCGTGTTAATAGACTTGATGGAGACGATAAGGATTATGGGTATATTGTAGATTATAGAGATTTATTTAATAGTCTTAAAAAAGCGGTTAAAGATTATACTACAGATGCATTTAAAGATTATGAAAAGAAGGATGTAGAAGGACTACTTAAAGATAGATTTAGTGAAGCTAAGAATGATTTAGAAGAGATACTGGAAAGCTTAACTGCTCTTTGTGAACCTATAGCTATGCCAAAAGGAATACTTGAACGTCAAAGGTATTTCTGTGGAATTAACATAGACGATATAGATGAATTAAAAGAAAATGAACATAAAAGGGTAGCTTTATATAAATTTGTATCTTTATTAATACGTGCGTATTCAGAAACAGCACCAGAAATTATGAAAGACGGAAATACAGCACAAGCTATAGCACTGAAAAAAGAGGTTGAAAATTATATAAAACTTCGAGATGAAATAAAAGTTTCTAGTGGTGATTACATTGATCTTAAGAAACATGAGCCAGATATGAGATACTTAATTGATACATATATAAATGCTGATGAAGTTAGAAAAGTATCTGCATTAGAAGACATGTCATTAATAGATGTTATTGTTCAGCGTGGAGTTGATTTTATAGATGAATTGCCTAATGGTATAAAAGAGAATAAGGAATCAGCAGCAGAAACTATTGAGAATAATGTAAGAAGAAAGATAATTGAAAAGACAGAAACAAACCCTAAATACTTTGAAAAAATGTCCATGCTATTAAATGAGCTAATAGAAGAAAGAAGAAGAGAATCTATCAGTTATGAAGAGTATCTTAAAAAAGTAGTTGATCTTAGCAGAAAAGTTCAAAAACAAGAAAATGATGTGACTTATCCAGAGAATATAAGAACATCAAAGGCATTAATGGCTTTATATGATAATTTGGATCATAATGAAGAACTGGCTAAAAATTTACATTATAAAATATTAGCAGAGAGACAAGATAGTTGGAGGGGAGATCCTGCAAAATCAAGAAGAATAGAAGGAATAATTTATTCATGTGTTGGTGATGATAAAGATAAAATAGAAGAAATTTTTAAAATCGCCGAAAACCAAGGAGAGTATTAATTGAAAAACTTAAGGATTAACGATATAGAATTAGAAATACAAAAGAAGAATATAAAGAATTTACATTTATCAGTATTACCACCAAACGGAAGAGTGAGAGTTTCAGCTCCAAATAGCATGAATGATGATGCTATTAGAGTATTTATTATTACAAAGATTGGTTGGATAAAAAAACAACAAGAAAAATATAAAAATCAACTAAGACAGTGCAAGCGTGAATATGTTTCAGGTGAAAGTGTTTATCTTTGGGGCAAGAGATATCGTCTTGATGTAGTATATTCTAATGTTTATAATGATGTGAAAATTAATGGTAATAAATTAACATTCCAAGTACGTGAAGCAAGTACCACAGAGCAACGTGAAAATGTACTTAATAGTTGGTATCGTAAAAATATAAAAGAAGAAATACCAAGTCTTTTAGAAAAGTGGCAGAATATTATAGGGGTCACTGCCAGCGATTGGGGTGTTAGAAACATGAAAACCCGTTGGGGAACATGTAATATTAAAAATAAGCGTATATGGCTTAATCTACAGCTTGTTAAAAAGCATCCAGAGTGTCTTGAATATATTATAGTTCATGAATTGGTTCATTTGTTAGAAAAAAGTCATAATAAGATTTTTATAAGTTATATGGATGAATTTTTACCTAATTGGCGAAAAATTAAAGAAGAATTGAATTCTCTAATTTTAGATTATATAGAAGAATAGATTTAAAAAGGCTAAAACCTCAATATTAAATTGAATTTATATGGAAATTATTAGGTTTATAAACTGAATTTATTTCAATTTATAAACCTAATTTTAATGTAGTTCAAATTTATCCGATAGTTAGATCTGTAAGCCCCCCAACCTTCTTCAAGTGAGAGATAACGGCTACACGCTCCTGGAGAGGGTACATTGTGACCATTGAGGTTATAAGTTCAACTAAGATTCATATGGAGATCAAACTCCACCTGAATTAAGTTTCACTTGATAACAGAGTTTAGTCAGAATACAAAATGTTGTAATGGGGCTTATATAATGGTATATTAGTATTAAAATAAGGCAATAATACATATAAATGATATTAATGAATATAAAAAACGAGGTGTATTATGAAAATAACAAATATAAAAGTAAAAGGTTATAAAAACCTTTTAGATTGCACATATAATATGAATAATTTTAATGTTTTAATTGGTGCAAATAATAGTGGAAAATCTAATTTGCTTGAAATATTTTCTTTTCTTGATGATATAATTTCTGGAAGTGATGATGTTAAGACAAAGATATTTAGTGGAGAGTCACTTAGAGGAAAAATTTCATCAGATTATACTCCATTTTTGCAAAACTCAAATATTTCTCTCGAATTAGAGTTTCAAGATGAGATAGGCGAAGAGTATTTTAAATATATATATTATTTAGAAATAAAAACAGTTGAAGCATTCCATAAGGCTAATGGTCATATTATAAAGGAATATCTTAAATGTAAAAATACAAAAAAAACTGGCTCTATGAAAACAGTTTTTGAAAGAAATGATACAACTGTAGATGTTATAAAAGGCAGTAAAATTAGCAAAATAGATAACACGGAGTCACTTCTTACCCTTATAAGTAAAATTAGTGATATAAAAGAAAGTTTAGAAGATGAGGCTCAAAGGGGGATTAGTGATGTTTTTATTATTGCTAAAACTCCAGTTATATATAGTTCAGCAAATGAAATAAGAGATACATTTTCATTTGAAAAAAGAGAATCTATGTCTGTAATTAAAAACGGTAGAATTGCAACTATTGATATTCTAAATAAAATCGAAGAAATTTTAGATTCTGATGAAAAGCAATATTTTGAAGAAATTATAGCGGATATTTTGAAATTATCTATTAAAATCAATGATATTAAAATGGGTAGTCGAGCTTTTAAATATATTACAGTTCAATATATAAATGATGATGGTTCATTAAGTGATTATGAAAATAATATTAATCAACTTTCTGATGGTACTTTAATAGTACTTAATATTTTAACTTGTCTTGTTTCAAATAAGTATCCTGTACTTGCCATTGAAGAACTTGAAAATTGTATTCATCCTAAGCTTTTAAAGAAACTAATAGAATTTATAGGCGCTCAATTTTCTAATATCCAATTAATAATAACTACACATTCTCCAGTTCTTATTAATATGGTTAAATTAGAAAATGTAAGTTATATAGTAAATAAAAATTATACAGGTGCAAAAATAGAAGCAGTTAAAAATAAAAAAGCTTTAGTTAAGGAGCTTAGTGGTCCATTCAGTAATTTTAGTGATATCTTTGAGTTACTGGAGGATGAAGATGATTAAAAATCCTAAAGAAGCACGAAAAAAGCGTTTATATATATTTCTTGAAGGAAAAACAGAAGATGTATTTTACAAAAAAATTGCAGAGCGCTATTTAAAGTCAATTTCTAAAGAATATAAAAATTTAAAAACTGGTACAAATATAAATAAGGAAATAGCAAAACATCTTTATCATATTATAAAGGACAGTTCAAATTCAAAATATGATTTATATGTTTATGCTTTTATTGATAAAGAAGGATCCAAAAACGATACTTCAGAATTTGATGCTGATGCTATTTTAAAAGCACTTAAAGAAGAAAAAGTAAATATTAAGAATATAAAAAAAATTGATGCAATTGAAGCTGTATTTATGATTGAAAGTTGGTTTTTTTATGATATTGAGGGGATCTGCAAATACATTAATTTAGAATGTACAGAAACCTTAAAAAAGAATTATTCGAATACTGAAAAATTTAAACACACCGATCTTGCAGCACTTTTTAAAAAAGGAAAAAGCAAAAAGTTTTATAAAAAGGGTGATGAAAAATTTTTAAATTCTCTTGATATTGAAAAAATATATAATAATTGTAGTGATTTAAGGAAGGGAATTGAAAATATTATAATAGAACTGAACAGATAATATGAATTAATAAAATCTTATCTGTTGTTTTACATTTTCATTCCACTTAAATTTAAGCAAAAGGATTAAGTGCAAGCTGCCTTATAAATTGTGCGAATTATAAAACTTGAGGTTTTGATAGCTTCTTGTACTTGAATTAATTGTATGCGCCTGATGCAGATGATAATTAATTATAAAAGAGATATATTAAGTTATTTAAATTAAAAAATATAAAAATTAAAAATGCCACATGACAAAAAGTATAAAAGATCATATGTCCTATATAGAAAATATAAAATTTGTATAGGAGTGTGTTAAAAATGAAAGAAAGAAAATTTGTTAAACTAAGAACTGATATGTATGAGGATACTAAATTTAAGATAATAGATACAATGAATGAGAGAGATATCATCCATTATATTTGGACTAGAATTATAACTTTAGCTGGAAAGGTAAATTTAGAAGGTAACTTATATTTGTCAAGAAATATTCCATATACAATGGAAACCTTGGCAATAGAATTTAATAGAGATATTATTCAAGTGAAATCAGCTCTAAATGCTTTAATAGAGTTGGAAATGATTGAATTAGTGCAGGATAAAATTTATAGAGTGAAAAACTTTGCAAAGCACCAAAATATTAAAACAAAAGAAAAAACTGAAATTCAAGATAATAAAGTTAAAACTCAAGATAACACGGAAGATATAAAAAATAAAGAAGAAAAAAGCATAGAGAATCAACTATGTGAAGAAAAACATGTGGATTCAGAACATGAAAGATGTGAAGGTATTAAGGAATTACCAGAAAATCATATTATTGTAGATAAAATAATAAATTCTGAAATTATTAAAAAAGAAAAAGTAGATAGTAATTACAAAAATACTGCTGATATTCTTAAAAATATTAAGGATTATCAAGCTAAAAATGATTTACAATTGAATGTTCCAATATCTTTAGAAAAGAAAAAAACGAAAAAGGTAAATAAAAATACATCAAAGAATATAAGTTGCATTGATGAAACTAGTGAAGGAAATAAACAAGAGGAGATAATTGGATTTTTTGACGGTGAAAATAGTATTGCACTGGGTGAAGGTGATAGGGGAATTATGGCTTTTAGCGTATGATTTATTAATTTAAATGGATCGAATGAAATTACCCACATGGCTGTTGCGAAATTTGCATTGCACAATCAATAGTGTATAATAAGTTTATATTTAAGGTGCATCTTCGAAGGATTATATTCCTTAAAGTGCCAATGAAAATAGAGAGGTGGTAGCTTGTGGGTTACAAAGCACTATATAGAGAGTGGAGACCTAGAATTTTTGAAGATGTTGTTGGGCAGGAGCACATAACTACAACGCTAAAAAATGAAATTATAAATAACAGAATCGCACATGCTTATCTTTTCTGTGGAACAAGGGGAACGGGAAAAACATCCACTGCAAAAGTAATGGCAAAGGCATTAAACTGTCTAGATTTAAAAAATGGTGAGCCTTGCAATGAATGTGAAATGTGTAGAAAGATAAATGAAGGATTAGCAATTGATGTAACAGAACTTGATGCAGCTTCTAACAATGGTATTGATAAAATTAGAGATATTATAGATGATACTAAGTATCCGCCACAAGAAGCTAAATATAAGATATACATAATGGATGAAGTACATATGCTTTCTGTAGGAGCTGTTAATGCATTTTTAAAGACTTTAGAAGAACCACCTAAGAATGTAATATTTATATTAGCAACTACAGATCCTCAAAAATTACCTATAACAATTTTATCTAGATGTCAAAGGTTTGATTTTAAGAGAATAAATCAAAAAGAAATTTCTAATAGACTAAAAAAAATCACTGATGCGCAAAATATAGGTTATGAACAAAAGAGTTTAGATTTGATTTCAAGAGTTTGTGATGGTGCCTTAAGAGATGCAGTAAGTATACTAGATCAAGCAATTGCAATGGGAGAAAGTCAAATTAAGTATGAAGATTTAGTAAGTATATTAGGTCTTGTAACGAATGAATACTTATTTGATATAACTTATACAATTATAGACAGAAGTATTGAAAAGGCAATGATAATAATTGATAAGCTTATGTATGCAGGTAAGGATATGCAATTATTTATGAAGGACTTAATTGCTCATTTTAGAAATTTACTTATGGTAAAGGTTACAAATAATCCAGAAGAAGTTTTAGATATGTCTCTTGAAAATATATCCATGGTTAAGGAACAAGGACGTAAAATTAGAGTAGAAGAAATAATGAGAGCTATTAGAATACTTCAAGAAGCAGAAATAAATTCAAAAGCAAGTAAACAAAGCAGGTTATATTTAGAACTTGCTGTTATAAAAATGTGCAAAATCGAATATGACACTTCAAATGAAGTCATATTATCAAGGATAAATAAACTTGAAGAAACTTTAAAAAGCGGAAAAATACAAGTTGTTCAATCAGAAAAAATGGGTGAAAATGAAAAATCTGCACATACTAGTATAGATGGAAAATCAAACAGTATAAGCCAAAACAGAAAGCAAGCAGCTAGTAATAATGACAAAGAAAAGTTCGAAGGAAATGCTAATTCAACATTAACTCTTGATGATGTGGGAAGAGCTTGGACTGAAATAATAGAAACTTTCAAGGCAAAGAGAGCGATGATAGTTTATGCTTCAATTGTTACTGCAAAGCCATACAGTATTAAAAATGGAATAGTTACATTAGAATATGAAGCCATGTATGCTTTTAATAAAGACAGACTACAAAAAGCGGAGTACAGAGAAATTGTAAATGGTGTATTCTCTGAAGTGCTAAAGGAAAAAATAATAGTAGATTATGTAGTAGGAAAAGATAAAGAAAATAAAGATAAAGAGGAACTATTAAAGCAAGCAATAGATGGAATACCATTTGAAGTATATGATGAGTAATAACAGTTGGTAGTTATAAATTAACCATTAGCAATTGCAAAGCTAAGTTTGGAAGTATTAAAAATATATATTAAGAAGTTCCAAAGTCATTTTAGTATAATTGCCTATGCAGTACGCACAAAGGGCATAAATTATAACATTGTACATTGTCAATTATAAGAAGTTGTTTTATAATAAAAAAATGAGATTCAAGAAAGAGGAGGATTTTTTATGGCAAAAGGTGGATTTCCAGGCGGCTTTGGTGGAGGTAATATGAATAACCTTATGAAGCAAGCACAAAAGCTTCAAAAGCAAATGGAAGATATGCAAAAAGAACTTGAAACAAAAGAGTTTGAAGTATCAGTTGGTGGTGGTGCAGTAGTAGTTAAAGCAACTGGTAAAAAAGAGATAACAGCAATTAATATAAAGCCAGAAGTTGTGGATGCAGATGATGTAGAAATGCTTGAAGACTTAATAATGAGTGCAGTTAATGAAGCATTAAGAAAAGTGGAAGAAGAATCTGCAAGCAAAATGGGTAAGTTAACAGGTGGAATGCCAGGCGGATTATTCTAAGAATAATGATAACAGTTAGCATACAGAATTGTTGGTTTAACCTTCAATTTATGTATGCTTTTTATAATATAATGAAGATTACTTTTTGTAAAATATATAATTAAGAATAAAGGAGAAATTTAAAATATGATGGACTTTTATCCGATAGCCATAGAAAAATTAATTGAGGAATTTGCTAAGCTACCAAGTATAGGGCAAAAAACAGCTCAAAGATTAACATTACATATTTTGAATCTTCCAGATAATGAAGTAAAAGAATTTGCAAATGCATTAGTTCAAGCAAGAGGAACAATTAAATATTGTTCTGTATGTGGTAATTTTACAGATAAAGATCCTTGCTCTTTATGTGATAATCCAAATAGAGATAAAGGCACTATATGTGTTGTAGAACAGCCAAAGGATATTATGACAATGGAAAAAGTTAAAGAATACAATGGAGTATATCATGTGTTACATGGAAACATATCTCCAATGCAAGGAAGAGGACCTCAAGATATAAGAATTAGAGAACTTGTATCAAGGATGAATGAAGATGTTAAGGAAGTAATACTTGCAACTAATCCTAATATAGAAGGAGAAGCAACCGCAATGTATATATCTAAAGTACTTAAACCTCTTGATATTAAAGTTACTAGGATAGCATCTGGGATACCAGTTGGTGGAGATTTAGAATATGCTGATGAAGTTACATTATCTAAAGCGTTAGAGGGAAGAAAAGAAATTTAATAATATAAAAATAAAGGAACCTAAAATATTAGGTTCCTAAAAAGTGTTACATAGATGGGAGTTAGAAGTTTTTGTCTGACATGAGTGAAAAGCTTCTTATATGATATAGTATATGAAAAAATAGAAAAAGGTGATACAATATTTAGAAATTTATAAAAATAAAAATATGTATATTCCTTCCTTTAAATGGATAAAATAGTAATAAGAAGTTTTTGGAGGAATTTACATGGACAAAAAAAATATTGTAGAATACCTGATGTATAAGACGGATGCTCCTAATATGTGCACAAAGTTATTAGAAGATATGGAAATCGCAAAGATGGAAATAAATGTAGCTCGCAGCATGTTTAATAATGTTAACGATGACAAATTAATAGAAGTAGCTATTTACTCAGAAAATGTTGCAAGAAAAAGATATGATTACTTATTGTCAATAGCAAGAGAAAGAGGAATAAGAGTGGGAGTTGATTATATAGTTGACAAAAATGTACAAATTGTTGAATAAATAAAAATGGGGGATTAAAAATGGAGGGACAGTTTTTAATATATGGATTAATAGGAATAGCAATATTATTTCTAGTGACAAAATTACTAAAGTGGCCAATAAAAATACTTATAAATGGAATTGTTGGAGTTATTATATTATATGTAGTAAATTTTATAATTGCAAAGCTTAATTTACTTGGTATAAATCTTAACTTCTCTTTAGCAATTAATCCAATTACAGCTTTAATAGCAGGTTTCTTTGGAGTTCCTGGTGTTATTGTACTAATTATAATAGGAGCATTATTGTAATTTGTTAAAAATTAAATTTGGAATTTTAGAAAGATAAAATGACTTACAAAATTTATAGTGGGTCATTTTTTTTATATTATATTTGTTAATTACATAATTTTGAGTTAATATTTAAAGTATAAGGATTAATTCACAATAAATATGAATTGTAAATTATATGAGATTATTAGTTTCATTTAATAGTTATTATATGACTATTATGATTTTAATCCAATTCAGAATGAAATTACGTATAATAAATGAATTATAAAAATAATTTATAAAAAGGGGTAGTGGAGAGTGAAGAAAGAATTTATTAAAAAGATAATAAGAGCAGCAGTATTAACTTTAATAATAACAAATATAAATTATGTGCCAGCATCGGCTAAGTGGCTAAAAGATTCTAAAAGTAATTGGAATTGGGTAGAAAATGATGTTAAAGCTACTGGATGGAAAGAAATTGATGAGAAGTGGTATTATTTTGATGAAAATGGAATGATGAAAATTGGCTGGATTAAATTAAATGAAAAATGGTACAGTTTATCTGAGAGTGGATCAATGGAAACCGGCTGGAAAAAAATAGACGAAAAGTGGTATCATTTTAATTCAGATGGAACTATGAGCACTGGTTGGGTTAGTGATAACGGTACATGGTATTTTATGAATTTCAGTGGACAAATGGAAACAGGAACTATTGGCATTGATGGGCAAGTTTATACTTTTTCAGAAAGTGGAGCAATGATAAGCGGTAAGGAAATCGTTCAAGAAATTAAATCAGACTCAAAAAATCTAGGAAGTGCTAAAAATAATATAAACAATGAGTCAGAGGAAAATATGGAAACTTCAATTGAAAAAGATAATAGTGATACTAAAAGCCGTATAGGATATGTTGCTACTAATGGGGATTTATTAAATATTCGTTCATCAGCATTAATTTCTTCAGAGATAATAGGAACTGTGGCTAAAAATAAGGAAGTTAAAATTATTGATGATGAAGAAGATGGTTTTTATCCTATAATTGTAAATGATAAAAAAGGCTGGGTAAGTTCTAAGTGGATTAGTTTTGAAAAACCTAAAAATTCCGAGCAAGCATTAGATTCCAATGTAGATGTTACAACGGTAGAGAAACCATCTGTGGGAAATGATAATAAAAACTTAACAGATGCTTCACTAGCCAAAGGTATAATAAGGGATAAAGAACCAAGCTTGGATGACAAACGTTATTATTCAGATGACAATATTTTCTACAAGGTAAAGCTTTCACCTCCATTTTCTAGTGGTGGAAGGTTAATTAAAGGTAACTGTACTTGGTACGCATGGGGACGTGCGTGGGAAATTACTGGAAGTAAGCCAACTGATGCAGGATTTATAGGTAATGGATATGAATGGTGGGATGCAAATAAGAAGAGTGGTAAATATAAATATGGTTCTGAACCTAGAGTTGGAGCTATTGCAGTATGGAAGTCTAGTTTACCAAACTCTGGTGGAAGCGGACATGTCGCTGTTGTTGAGAAAATAGAAAATAATAAAGTCTACATATCAGAATCTATGTGGCATGGTGTAACATTCAAATATAGAGAAATATATGAAACAAGTTACTTATATGGATACATTTATTTGGACAAGCCTAATTATTAGAAGTCTATAAGAGTTTGATATTATTAGAATTTCAAGTATTTAGAAACAAGAAGATGTACTAAATTCTTGAATTTATTATCTATGTTATGAATACTTTAAAAATCATAATAGAGAGAGGGCAAAATAATGGATAAGATTAAAAGATGGGGAATTATAGCTAGTATATTTATGTTCATGTATATGATGAGTCCTGTGTCATATACTAATGCGATAGCAGCAGAAACAAAAGTTGAAGCTGCAAGTACTAATCAAAGTGTACGAGTACAAGATGATTTTTATGATGCAATAAATAGCCAATGGATGAACAACACAAAAATTGAAGATGGAAAGTCAACTAATTCAACCTTTGATCAGGTTGAAGAAAAAGTGACAAGCCAAACAAAAGATATAATTAATCAATTGCTAATTGATAAAGATAAATATCCAGAAAATAGTGATGAAAAGAAAATAATTAATTTGTACAATAATACATTAAATGTAGAAGCCCGAAATAAGGAAGGTTTAAAACCAGTTCAAAAAATCTTAGATGAAATTAGAGTAGCAAAAACAACAGATGATATTGGAAAGTTGTGGTACAACAAGAATATAGTAAATTCAACAATGAAATTTGTTGTAGAAAGAGATGTAAAAGATGCTAAAACCAATGTATTATATATAGATAGTACAGGACTTAGCTTAGGAGATTCAGATGAATACACTAATCCAACAGAAGAAACATTTAAAAATAAGAAATTAACAGAAGAATATTACAATAAGATTTTAATATTAAGTGGATATACAAAGGAACAGGCAAAAGTTAAAGTAGAGAATATGTTTAAATTTGAAGGTATGATAGCACCGTATATTAAAGGAAAAAAAGAGAAGTCTACCACGGAAAATTTAATAGAATCCATGTATAATGTGTATACTCTAAATCAACTTAATGATTTAGCACCAAATCTAAATCTGCCAGCTATTATGAGTTCCTTAGGAATAGATAAAGCAAATAAAATTATTTTAGAAGATCCAAAATGGTTAGTAGCTTTTAATAAAATATATACACAAGAAAATGTGCCAATTATAAAGAATTATATTGAAATAGTTAATTTGATACATGCAGCGAGTTATTTAAGTGAAGATTTTGAAAAGGCAAACAAGGAATATGAAAGTAGTTTGCTAGGAATAACGGGAGACGAATCAAAAGAAGATGATGCTATTTATACAATAAATTCAACTATGGGAATGGTTATTGGAAAAATTTATGCGGATAGATATATTCCTAAAAAAACAAAGGAAGATGTAGAAGCTATAACAAAAGAGATTATAGAAACATATAAGAAGCGTATTAATAATCTTAATTGGATGAGTACATCAACTAAAAGCAATGCTATTAATAAATTAGATAAATTAACGGTAAAAATAGGCTATCCAGAAAATTGGCTTAATTATTCAAAAATAAATATTAAATCTTATGCAGAAGGTGGTTCGCTTTTTGAGAATATAATGACATTAAGAGCTTCTGCAAATGAAAGAATATTTAGTAAAATAAACAAGCAGATAGACAAAAGTAAAGAAGGATTTACACCTCAAACAGTTAATGCCTTTTATAGTGCGAATGAAAATTCAATTATAATTCCAGGCGGAATTATTCAAGGTCATTTTTATAATCCTAATGGAAGTAAAGAAGAAAATTTAGGTGGAATAGGATCGATTATAGGGCATGAAATTAGCCATGCATTTGATAATACTGGGTCGTTATATGATTCAGAAGGAAATTTAAATAATTGGTGGAACGATGGAGAATATAAACAGTTTAAAGAAAAGGCTTGGAAAATTGCTCAATTTTATGATCTAATAGAAGCATTGCCGGGACAAAACATTGATGGTTATCGTACAGTTGGAGAAAACATTGCTGATATTGGGGGAATGTCATGCCTTCTTGATATACTTTCAACTATGGATGAACCAAATTATAAAGCGTTTTTTGAAAGCTATGCAGTCACTTGGCGACAAATAACAACAAAAGAATATGCAAAGTATGTTCTGCTTTTAGATGAACATTCACCTAATAAATTTAGAGTTAATGCAGTTTTAGCCCAATTCCAGAAATTCTATGATACCTATGGTATATCTGAGAATGATGGAATGTATATTACCCCAGAATATAGATTAGGGATTTGGTAAGAAAATTAAGTGTAGATAGTTTTTTATTATCTATGCTTAAATTATAGATGTTAGTTCTAGGATTATAGGTTTTTGTTTTATGAAATAGAATAATAATTTGACATTTGTGAGCTTTTGATTAATATTAAAGTAAGATGTCTTAAATTTAAAGGAGCAGTGAGTTTATTATGCCAGCAGGAAATGGAGTAAACTGTGGAGATTGTATAGAATTGAAACAAGGAAAATGCGATGGTAAAGATTTAACTTGTTTATGTTATAAATGTCCTAGAAAGCTAGCGCAATGCATGTGTGTTAAATATTGTAGAGAAACAGAATCAGTATTATATTTTGATGATTATTATAATTAAAAAATTTAATAACAAATATTAAAAAATAAATAATTTAAGTTGAAAATATTAATAAATTAAAGAATTGTTGCAATTTAAATTTTTTAATTTTTGTGAGCAAAATTTTTTATGGACAAATGTGAAATAATTCGATAAATAAGGTTAAATATGGATATGTGTAAGAGGTAATAATTAAAAATAATGGTTAAAAGCTTGAAAATTAGCATTTCAGAAGGATGTGTATATATAGAAATTTCAAGCATGTTAGGAACAATCTATAATAATATAATTCCTTCATTAATGCTTATCATCCAAGAAAAAACATTTAATATAGAAGAATTAACAAAAGTAAAGAAAAATTTTTGTTAATTGTCACTTTGTTGAATTTTGTTTTGCTTAATTTAAATAAAATATTGACACTCATCGATAATAATATTATTATAATAATATTAAATTATGAATAAGTTAAATATTATTGAAAAAAAATTAAATATTAATAAAGTTAAAATAACAAAGGAGTTATTAGGCCGTAAGAATGAGTTTAATGACTCCATTCGTATGTTGAACATCTTTAATGATATGGAAGCGCTTTCTATATACAATAAAGATAAATACATATTAAATTAGGTATTTACTTTATTTTATAATTTAATCATCAAAAGAATTATATAAATAATTCATATACGAATAGAAAAGAAGGAGAGGGAAACATGTTAAAATATATTGGAAAAAGATTTCTTACAAGCCTATTAACAATATGGGTTGTAATAACGGTGACATTTTTTCTAATGAGGCTTATGCCAGGAGGTCCGTTCGATGGTGAAAAATTAACACCTCAAGTTAAAGCTAATATGGAAGCTAAATATGGAATGGACAAACCTTTAATGGAGCAATATGCAATGTATATGGGAAACTTGGTTCAAGGAGACTTTGGTGAATCAATGATTTTTAAAGGCAGAGGCGTAACAGAAACTATAACTAAATCATTTCCAGCTTCTGCAAAGATAGGTGGAGTAGCTGTATTAATTGCTATATCAGGTGGCATAATTCTTGGAGTTCTTGCAGCACTAAAGAATGGAAAGTGGCCAGATAAATTAATAGTATTTATTGCTACATTATGTACAACTATACCAAGTTTCGTAATAGGAGCTGTTTTAATATATGTATTGGCTGTTGAGTATGGATTATTACCAGCAACAGGATTCGATAGTTGGAAAAATTATATAATGCCGTGTATGGCTTTATCAGCAGCATCTTTATCATTCATTACAAGACTTACAAGAAGTAAATTAATAGATGTATTAAAAGCTGACTACATTAGAACTGCAAAGGCAAAGGGATTAAGTAAAGGGACGGTTATATTTAAGCATGCATTGAGGAATTCATTGATTCCAATAGTTACATACGTAGGACCATTAATAGCAAGCTTACTAACAGGAAGTTTTATAACAGAAAAGATTTTTGCGATTCCAGGACTTGGAAATGAGTTCGTGCAATCAGTTACAAATAGAGACTATACGATGCTACTTGGAGTAACCGTATTTTATTGTACAATGTTAGTATTCTTTGCTTTTTTAGTAGATATATTATATGTATTAATTGACCCAAGAATAAAATTACAAGATGCAGAAGTTTAGGGAGGAGAAGAAGTAGTAATGGAAAATCATTTAAAAATTGAAAAGGACTTATTTACTCCTCTAAGTGAAGATGAAAAGAAAGTTAATACCGTAGTTAGACCAAGTGTTGGTTATTGGAAGGATGCATGGAATAGATTAAGAAAAGATAAACTTGCAATGGTATCACTTGTAGTAATAATAGCTATTGTTGCTGCTGCTATTTTAGTTCCTATGTTATCTAAATATGATTATGCAGCTAATGATTTATCACAAACCTATTTAAAGCCTTCAGCAGAGCATTGGTTTGGAACAGACAATCTTGGAAGAGATTTATTTGTTAGAAATTTCTATGGAGCAAGATATTCATTAATGATTGCTGTTTTGGCAGCAGTTATAAATTTATGCATTGGTGTAATATACGGTGGAGTAGCTGGTTTCTTTGGTGGAATGATAGATAATATATTAATGAGGATAGTTGATGTCTTATACTCAATCCCATTAACTATATATGTAATATTGTTTATGGCTATTTTAAGTAAACCGGGATCATCTGGAAGTGGGCTTTCTACAATTGTCTTAGGACTTTCTATAACATATTGGATTGGAATGGCTAGAATAGTAAGAGGTGATGTACTTCAATTAAAGCAGCAAGAATTTGTTCTTGCAGCAAAGTCTTTAGGTGCATCAAATTTTAGAATATTAATAAGACATTTAATACCGAATTGCATTGGATCAATAATGGTTACATTAACATTATTAATTCCAGAGGCTGTATTTACTGAAGCGTTTTTAAGTTTTATAGGGCTAGGAATTGCAGCGCCAAGAGCATCTTTGGGAACGTTAGCTAATGAAGCAATGGTTGGTATTTATACATATCCATATCAATTAGTATTTCCCTCAATGATGATTTGTTTAATTATATTAGCATTCAACCTTTTTGGTGATGGATTAAGTCAGGCACTAGATCCTAAAAACAAGAGATAGGAGGAGAAGTACATATGGAAAAGTTATTAGATATAAAAAATTTGGAAACCTCCTTTAAAACTGGGGCTGGTGAAGTGCATGCAGTAAGAGGTGTATCTTTTTACTTAGAAAAAGGAGAAGCATTAGGTATAGTTGGAGAATCTGGTTGTGGTAAAAGTGTTACTATGATGTCAATTATGAGGTTATTAGCTGATAATGGAAGACTTGCAGGTGGAGAAATACACTTTAATGGTAAGGATATTTCGAATGTTAAAGAATCTGAAATGGAAGCTATCAGGGGAAATGATATAGGTATGATATTTCAAGATCCTATGACGTCATTAAATCCAGTATATACAATAGGAGACCAGTTAATGGAACCTATATTAAAGCATAAAAAAATAAGTAAAGCAGAAGCTAAAAAAGAAGCTATAAAAATGCTTAGATTAGTTGGAATACCAAGTCCAGAAAAGAGAATGAAGCAATATCCTCATGAATTCTCAGGAGGTATGAGGCAAAGAGCAATGATAGCTATGAGTTTAATTTGTGAGCCAAAGCTTATTATAGCTGATGAGCCAACAACAGCATTAGATGTTACAATTCAAGCTCAAATTTTAGATTTAATGAAGGATTTAAAAGAAAAACTTGATACTGCAATAATATTAATAACTCATGATTTAGGAGTTGTTGCGGATGTTTGTACTAGAATAAATGTGATGTATGGTGGAATAATAGTGGAGACTGGAACTACTGAAGATATATTTTACAGAGGAAAACACCCATATACTTGGGGACTTTTAAGAAGTGTTCCAAATCCTAAATCAGATAATAAAGAAAAATTGATTCCAATTGAGGGGCAGCCACCAGATTTGTTAAAGCCGCCAATTGGATGTCCATTTGCAGCTAGATGTGATTATGCGATGAAGATTTGTATTCAAAAGCAACCTCCATTATTTGAAGTAGGAGAAAAACATCAAACAGCATGCTGGTTATGTCATGAAGATGCACCAAAGATTGAGTCACCTATAAGGAGGATGGAGTAGTGGAAGACAATAAAGATATAATTTTAGAAGTTAAAGACTTATGTAAATACTTCCCTGCAAACAAAGGCTTATTTAAAGGTAAAAGTTATGTTAAAGCAGTAGATAGAGTTTCATTTACAATTAAGAAAGGTGAAACTTTAGGTCTTGTTGGTGAATCTGGTTGTGGTAAGACAACTACAGGAAGAACTATATTGAAGCTTTATGAACCAACATTAGGTCAAGTAATATTCAATGGAAAAGATATAACAAAGAATTCAGTTAAGGAAATGGTTCCTTTAAGAAAAGAAATGCAAATGATTTTCCAAGATCCATATGCATCTTTAAATCCAAGAATGACAGTTGGAGATATAATTGGAGAAGCTATTGATATTCATAAACTATTAACAGGTGAAGCAAGAACAGAAAGAATAAGAAGTTTATTATCAAAAGTAGGTCTTGCAAGTGACCATATAAATAGATATCCTCATGAATTTTCAGGAGGACAAAGACAAAGAATAGGTATTGCAAGAGCATTAGCTGTAGAACCTGCGTTAATAGTATGTGATGAGCCAATATCAGCTCTTGACGTTTCAATTCAAGCGCAAGTAATAAATATGCTTGAAGAGCTTCAAGAAGAATTGGGATTAACTTATCTTTTTATAGCTCATGATCTTTCAATGGTTAAACATATATCAACTCATATTGGAGTTATGTATCTTGGAAGAATGGTTGAAAAAGGTGAAAGTAATAAAGTATATTCAGAAGGATTGCATCCATATACTCAAGCACTACTTTCAGCAGTTCCAATACCAGATCCTGAGGTGGCTAAAAATAGTCAAAGAATAGTTCTAGAAGGAGATATTCCATCTCCAATAGATCCACCACCAGGATGTAGATTTAAAGGCAGATGTAAATATGCAAAACCAATTTGTTCAGAAATTGATCCAGAATTAAAAGAAGTTAAACCAGGACATTTTGTAGCATGTCATTTATATGACTAGTCTTTGTAAAAGCAATTAAGCATGAAAATTATTATAAAACATAAAATAAATTAAATTGAATAGTATACTGTTAAGGAAATTTAGAAATAATAACTTAAACAGATATTATAAATAAATAATAATTAATTAAGGGGGAATATACAATGAAAACAATCAAAGTGAAAAAACTTTGTGCAGTGGCATTGGCAGCGACTCTTGGACTTTCAATTTTAACTGGTTGTGGTTCGAAAACTGATGACAAAGCAGCAACAACTGCAAGCAAACAAGAAATAACTTATAATCTAGGAGCAGATCCAAGAACTCTAGATCCAGCATTATGTACAGATACTACAGGATCTAGTATATTATCAAATTCTTTTGCAGGTCTATGCGAATTAGATGATAAGGAAAAAGCGGTTCCAGGAGAAGCTGAAAAATGGGATGTATCTGATGATAAATTAACATATACGTTCCATTTAAAAAAGGATCTTAAATGGTCAAATGGAGATCCAGTTAAGGCAAGTGATTATGAATATGAATGGAAGAGATTATTGAATCCTGAAACAGCATCTGAATATGCATATCAATTATACTATCTAAAGGGTGGTCAGGCATATAATGAAGGAAAAGGAAGTGCAGATGCCGTTGGAGTTAAAGCAACTGATGATAATACGTTAGTAGTTACTTTAGAAGGACCAACTCCATATTTCTTAGAATTAACAGCACAGCCATACTATTTCCCAGTAAATCAAAAGGTTGTTGAAAGTAATAAAGAATGGGCAGCTGATGCAAAAACATTAGTTTCAAATGGTCCGTTTAAAATTACAGAATATACAATTAAAGATAAGGTAGTTTTAGAAAAAAATGATAACTACTATGACAAGGATAAAGTAAAACTTAGCAAATTAACAATGAAGTTTGTTGCAGAAGAAACTTCAGCGTGGGCAAGTTATAAATCAGGTCAATTCGATGTGGTTGATACAGTACCAAAGTCTGATATACAAGGTGCATTAAAAGATGGAAGTGCTAAAAAATTCCCTAACGTAGCAACTTATTTCTTATCAATAAATGTTTCTGATAAAGCAAAAGAAGTAGATCCAAATGCAGCTAAAGTATTAAGTGATCCAAAGGTAAGAAAAGCGTTAAGCATTGCTATAGACAGAAAAGCAATTGTTGAAAATGTTACTAAGGGCGGTCAAGTTCCAGCTCATGGTGTAATACCATTAGGAGTTTTAGGTCCAGATGGAAAAGAATATAATGAAAAAACTTCATACTTTGGTGAAACTGCTGATATAGAAGGTGCTAAGAAATTATTAGCTGAAGCTGGATATCCAGATGGTCAAGGGTTACCAGGATTACAAATACTTTATAACCCAGAATCAGGTCATGGTGATACAATGCAAGCTATTCAAGATATGTGGAAGAAGATTGGAGTAAATGCTGAACTTCAAAGCCAAGAATGGAAAGTATTCTTAACAACAAGAGTTCAAAAGCAATATGAAATCGCTAGAGATGGATGGAACGCTGACTATGTAGATCCAATGACATTCTTAGATATGTTCGTATCAACTTCAGCTCAAAATAATTGTGGATATAATAATCCAAAGTTTGATGCTGTAATTAATGCTGCGAAGCAAGAATTAGATGCAAACAAGAGATTTGATTTATTACATCAAGCAGAAGACATGTTAATGGCAGATATGCCTATTATTCCTCTATACTACTATACTAGACCAATAGGAATAAAAGATTATGTTAAGGGTGTAAAAGTATCTGTAATGAATACTCTTTACTTTAAAAATGCTTATGTAGAAGGTAAAAAGTAATCTACAATGATTAATATATTTAGTATAATAATTAGATATAAATAATAAATATAAGAAACAAAGCTGTTTCAAATGCAATAGAGTATTTGAAGCAGCTTTTTTTAATTATTAGAAATAATATAATTTCTTATATTTCTAAATTAAAACTTGGTGATGGGATAGCAGTATAAAATTTACTGTTTATATTAGAGTAAATTTGTAAATTGATAATGAAAAATTACTAATTTATTTGAGATAAAATATCGAAGAAAATTTAAAAAAATATGTAAGGTTTAATTATAAATGTAAATATAATAAGTAAAAGATGATTTATTATTAAATCTGTTAATATTCTAAATGAATTTTAATAAATATTGACATTATTGTATAAAAATATTAATATAATAAAGTATAGAAAAATATACTTTATTATAACTAATTTAGAAAATAAGTATATTATTGGATTATTTTTTATAACTATATAGTTGTTAAGCATAAGTATAGTTATTCCAATGATATTAAATATTGTATAAAATATCATGTAACCGCTGACATATCTATTAAAATTAATATGATGTGTTCATTTTTATAAATAAAAAGTTAATGTTCATATAATTTAAAGTGAAGAGGGGAAAAACTATGAAATTTAAAAAATTGTTAGTAACACTGTCAGTAATACTAGCTGTTTCTATGTTAGCAGGATGTGGACAAGGAGCTAGTACAACAACAGCAACAAATGGAGGAGAAAAAACTGCAGAAAAAACCGATTTATCATCTAAGATAGTTACAACTTATGAAGCAAAGGATATGAGTAAAAATCCAGATGCAGCAAAGAATAGAAAAGATACACTTATAATTGGTACAACCGCTCCAGATGGACTATTAAATGCATTATATCTTGGAGAAAGTGCATATGATGCATATATTATAGAAGCTATGTATGCACCGCTTATGGCGCCAACTAAAAATGGTGAAATAGAAGATTGGCTAACAGAAAGTCATTCTGTGTCAGAGGATGGATTAACATATACATTTAAAATTAAAAAAGATGCAAATTGGTCTGATGGAACTCCAATAACTGCAAAGGATATTGAATTTTCTATTAGAGTATGTTGTGATTCATCATACACTGGGTCATTAGATTATACTACAGGAAGAGTTAAAATAAAAGGATCAGCTGACTATAAAGCAGGAAAAGCTACTTCAATTTCTGGCATGAAGATTGTTGACGATAAGAATATATCTATAACTTTAGATGAAAAAAGTTCATCAGCGTTATATGTATTAGGTGGAACAGTTCCAGTTCCAGAAGCTTATTATAGCAAATACTATAAGCAAGGAAATACAGATGGTTTAAAGGAAACTTATACAAGACCAGGCCCAGCATCAGGTCCATATAAATTTGTAAATTATAAAGAAGGACAAGAAGTTGATCTTGAAGCAAATGATAAATGTGTTTTAGGTGTTCCTAAAGTAAAAAATCTTATATATAAAGTATGTACAGATGATACAAAAGTTTCAATGTTGCAATCAGGTGATATTGATTTAACAGATGTTACTGTTGGTACTGATAATGTAGAAAGTCTTGAAGGACTTGGATTTGCAGGATATCAATTATTTCCAACTAATGGATATGGATATATGGCATTTAATGAAGCAAAACCTCAATTTAAAGATAAAGCAGTAAGACAAGCATTAGCAACTGCGTTAAATAGAGAAAAGATTGCAAGTTCTGTTTATAATAAATATGCACATGTTATAAATGTACCTCAATCGCAAGTTTCATGGGTATATGCAGAAGGTAAAAATGATTATAAATATGATTTAGAAAAAGCTAAAAAGATGCTTGATGATGCTGGCTGGAAAGAAGGCAGTGATGGAATAAGAGAAAAAGATGGAGTAAAACTTGCAATTAACTTTACTGGTACATCAAATAATCCAGTAGTAGATTCAATTTTATCAGTTGCAACAGAAGATTGGAAAACACTTGGAGTTAAATTTACTAGTGAAAAAATGGACTTCACTTCTATGAGACAAAAACAAAAAGGTGGAGATTGGGATATGTTATTTATGGCTTGGAGCTTAATTGCAGATCCTAATGATATGGATATATATTCAACTAAAGGTTCACAAAATAAAACAAATTATTCAAATCCAAAGTTAGATGAAATCTATAAAAAGATTTCAGCTGAATTAGATAAAGATAAGCTAAAAGAATTATATAAAGAGTTATATACAGAAATAAATGAAGATCTACCATATATCTATATGTACCAAAGAAGTGATATGTGGGGATATAATGGAAGAGTTAAGGGCTTAGAAACTTCACCATATGTTGATTATACTTATAACTTGCAAAAGATAATTTTAGAATAAAAGACAAAGAAAAACAAAAGAGGCATTCAAATAGGAATGCCTCTTCAATAAGTTATGAGAAAAATGTACATAAAGTTAAAAATAGAAATGAGGAGATCGCTAATGATACAGTATACTGTAAAAAGAGTACTAAAAATGATACCTACATTACTTGTTATATCTGTTATTTTCTTTGCAATCGTTAATATGACACCTGGTGATTTTGTTGATGCAAAGGCTAATCCTAATATGAGTGCAGAGAAAATAGCGGATTTAAAAGCAATATATGGATTAGATAAACCAATACCAATTAGGTATGTTAACTGGGCAAAGAATGCAATTCAAGGTAACTTTGGAGATTCATTAAAATTTAAACAACCTGTTACTAGTGTATTAAAGAGTTACGTATGGAATTCCTTTAGCTTGGCAGCTATATCTTTTGCACTATCTTTATTAGTAGCAATACCGATTGGCATTATTTCAGCAACTAAGCAATATTCAGCCTTTGATAAGACTTTTACATTATTAACATTTATAAGTATATCATTACCTTCATTCTTTGTAGCATTGATTTCTATTAAGATTTTTTCTTTGGATTTAGCCATACTTCCAATTGGTGGGATGACGACAGCTGGATCAAAGGCTACTGGAATGGCTAATTTTCTTGATATTCTTAAACATATGTTTTTACCAGTTTTTTCATTGACATTAATTCAGATTGGTAGTTGGGTTAGGTATGTAAGAACCTCTATGCTTGAAGTTATAAGACAGGATTATATAAGAACAGCAAGAGCAAAAGGATTAAAAGAAAAAGTAGTTATTTACAAACATGCTCTTAGAAATGGGCTGATTCCTATAGTTACATTTATAGGAATGTCTATACCAGGACTTTTTGCAGGGGCAATTATAACAGAAACAATTTTCACTTGGCCAGGTATTGGCAAAATAGGATATGAAGCAATACTTAATAGAGATTATACCCTTGTTATGGGATTTAATATGTTTATGGCGGTGCTTACGCTACTTGGAAATTTATTGTCAGATATTTTATATGCAGTGGTTGATCCACGTATAAAATTAAAGTAAGGAGGGTGTAAATGATGGAAAATGTAATAAACAAAAAAAGTAAATCGGGTAATTCAAAAGATAAAGATCAAATCATTGAAACACCTGGTCAAATCGTTATAAAAAGACTGTTAAAAAATAAATTTGCAATGTTAGGTTTTGGTTTGTTAATAGCTATAATTCTATTTTCATTTATAGGTCCTTTATTTGTGCAATATGGGTATAATACTCAGTCGGACAATGTGAAAATGCCACCAAGCGCAGTTAATATATTAGGGACAGATTATTTAGGTAGAGATATGTTAGCAAGATTGATGTATGGTGGTAGAATTTCCATTTTAGTTGGAGTTGTATCAGTAGTAATAGAAATTATAATAGGTACATTAATTGGTGCAGCAGCAGGATATTATGGAGGAAGAGTTGATACTTTTTTAATGGCAATAACAGATATATTTTTAGCATTACCATTCTTACCTGTAATATTAGTTTTAGGTAGTTTAATGTCTGACTTGAAAGTTGGCAGTGAAATGAGAATATTTGCTTTAATGTTCATACTTGGAATATTATCATGGCCTTCAATTGCAAGGCTTGTTCGAGCTGAAATATTATCACTTAGAGAACAAGAATTTATGCAAGCTACTGAAGCTTTAGGACTTAAGGATATTAGAAAAATTGTTAAGCATTTAATTCCTAATGTTGTTCCAACTATAATTGTTAATGCTACACTTGGTGTTGCATCTGCAATATTGACAGAGTCTGCATTAAGTTATTTAGGGCTTGGTGTTACAGAGCCAATACCATCATGGGGGAATATGATGACAGTAGCAAATAAATTAGCTGATTTCCAGAAGAGGCAATGGCTTTGGATACCTCCTGGAGTTTGTATATTAGTAACAGTAATGGCAGTAAATCTTGTGGGTGATGGTCTTAGAGATGCACTTGATCCTAAGATGAAGAGATAGGAGGAAGAGGCATGAGTGATACTATATTAGAAGTAAAGAACTTAAAGACCTTTTTCAATGTAGAAGCTGGAATTGTAAAGGCAGTTAATGATGTTTCTTTTAACATAAAAAAAGGAGAAACAGTTTGTGTAGTTGGAGAATCAGGTTGTGGTAAATCAATAACATCTATGAGTATAATGGGATTAGTTACAAAGGACAATGGTTTTAATGATGGAGGAGAAATTCTTTTTGAAGGAAAGGATTTATTAAAATTATCAGAAGATGAAATGCGTGAAATAAGAGGTAAAGAAATTGCTATGATTTTTCAAGAGCCTATGAGTTCTCTAAATCCAACATTTACTATAGGGATGCAATTATCAGAGCCTCTAATAGTACATGAAGGTTTAAATAAAGCTGAAGCAAAGAAAAAATCCATAGACTTATTGAATCAAGTTGGAATTCCAAGAGCTGAAAAAATAATAGATTCTTATCCATATGAATTATCAGGTGGAATGAGACAAAGAGTTATGATTGCTATGGGACTTGCATGTAATCCTAAGATTTTAATTGCAGATGAGCCAACAACTGCATTAGATGTTACTATTCAAGCACAGATATTAGATTTAATGCGAAATATAAAGAAAGAAAAAGATACATCTATTCTTTTAATTACACATGACCTTGGTGTAGTTGCCGAAATGGCTGATTATGTTGTTGTAATGTATGCAGGAAAAGTAATTGAAGAAGGGGCTGTATTAGAAATATTTAAACAGCCATCTCATCCATATACAATGGGATTATTAAAATCTAAGCCGGTTATAACCAAAAGACAAGAAGAATTATATTCAATACCAGGACAAGTTCCGAATCCTGTTGGAATGAAAGACTCTTGCTATTTCTGTGAAAGATGTGATAAAGCTATTGATATTTGTAGAACTACTATACCAAGTCTAAAAACTATTGGAGAAAATCATAAGGTAGCTTGCTGGCTATTTGATGAAAACACACCTAAGGAGGAAAATAAGTAAATGGAAAATGAAGTAATATTAAAAGTTGAGAATCTAAAAAAATATTTTCCAATAAGGGGTGGGTTCTTCGGAAAAACTGTGGGAAATGTAAGAGCGGTAGATGACATTTCTCTTGAAATAAAAAAGGGTGAAACTCTTGGAATTGTTGGTGAATCTGGATGTGGTAAGTCTACAACTGGTAGAGCAATATTACAGTTGCTTAAACCAACTGACGGAAAAATTTATTTCAAAGGACAAAGAATTGATGGTATGAGAAAGAGCGAATTAAGAAGTATCAGACCTAAGATGCAATTAATATTTCAAGATCCGTATTCGTCTTTAAATCCAAGAATGACTGTTGGACAAATAATTGGAGAAGCATTAATTGATCATGGAATAGTTAAAAAAGAGAATATCAGAGCTAAGGTACTTGAAGTTATGGAAATGTGTGGACTTGCAGAGTATCAAATTGATAGATTTCCTCATGAATTTTCAGGTGGTCAAAGGCAAAGAATAGGTATTGCAAGAGCTTTAGCTTTAGATCCAGAATTTATAGTGGCTGATGAGCCGGTATCAGCTTTAGATGTTTCAATACAAGCTCAAATAATAAATTTATTAGCAAAGCTTCAAAAAGAAAAAGGATTTTCATATATGTTTATTTCTCATGATCTTTCTGTTGTTGAACATCTTTGTAATAGAGTTGGCGTTATGTATCTTGGCTCAATGATGGAACTTGCAGATAAAGATAGATTGTTTGATAATCCATTACATCCGTATACAAAGGCATTACTTTCGGCAATCCCGATTCCAGATCCAACTGCTAAGAGGGAGCGAATAATATTGCAAGGAGATATACCATCTCCAGCCAATCCACCAGCAGGATGTAAATTTAATACAAGATGCCCTTATAGAGAGGAAATTTGTTCTAAAGTAATTCCAGAGTATAGGGAAATAGAAAAAAATCATTTTGTAGCTTGTCATAGAGCAACTGAAATATAAATAAAGGATGCAGAAGTAATTAAAGTATATAGTGATAATATAGTTGGAGGTAAATTTAGTGAAACTATTTAACAGAAGATATGAAAAGTTAGAAGATGAGATTAAAAATAAAGAAGCCAGAAAAGAAGAATTCAAAAAATTGAAAGATGAAAATCTTGGAGGGCGAGATGTTTTTGCGCTTATTATAGCTATGTTTCAATTAATAATACCATTTGCAATAGGTATTATTGTAATATATTTTCTAATTATACTATTTATAACTAAGGTTTGGATGGCATAGATAACTAGAATAGTCTCATAATGAAGTAATATTTCATGCTCCGATACTATAGCAATAATAAAATAAATAACATTGAAGGGTGATTATGTGATGAATAAAAAAATAGAAAAAAAGTTAATAGAAGTAAAAGAACATATTACCAAAATTGAAGAATTAAATAAATTATCTGCACTTGTCTATTGGGATATGAAGATTTCAATGCCAAAGAAGTCATTAGAACAAAGATCAAATACCCTTGGATATTTATCTGGAGAAGTATTCAAATTATCAACAGGTTTAGAAGTGAAGGGATTTATTGAATATTTTATGCCTATAATTAAAGAATTATCATTAATAGATAAGGCAATGATAAGAAAGTTAAAAAAAGATTATGATGAGACAAAAAAGATACCAGAACAAAGATACAAGGAATTTACAATAGCAACATCATTATCGGAGGCAGCATGGGAAGAAGCTAGAAAAAAAGATGACTTTAAAATATTTGAACCGCATTTGGAAAAAATGGTTGAATTCCAAAGAGAATTTGCAGATTATTATGGTTATAAAGAAAATAAATACGATGCATTACTTGATAAGTATGAAGAAGGAATGACTATTAGAAAATTAGATAAGATATTTGAAGAACTAAAAGAAGGTATATTAAATATACTAGAGTATATAAAAAAGAGTGATAAAAAAATAAATAAAGATTTTCTTGAAGATAAATTTAAAATAAAAAGACAAAAGAAATTAAGTTTATTTTTGTTAAATAAAATAAAGTTTGATATGGAAGCTGGTAGATTGGATGAAACAACGCATCCATTTACACTTGATATTGGAAATAAAGATGTTAGGATAACAACACATTATAATAAAAAAGATTTATTATCAAATGTATTTAGTGTTATTCATGAGGGTGGACATGGACTATATGAGCAGCATATTTCTGATGAATTAATTGGAACAGGTCTTGAACATGGCGCTTCTATGGGAATACATGAATCGCAGTCTAGACTTTATGAAAATATTATTGGAAGAAGTAAAGAATTCTTAAAGGTAATTTTACCATTTATAAAAGAGGAATTTCCTAGTCTGAAGAATGTAAAATTAGATAAATTCTATGAGGCAGTAAATTATGTTAAGCCATCACTAATTAGAACGGAAGCAGATGAATTAACTTATAGTTTACATGTAATTATAAGATATGAGATCGAAAAGCAGTTAATTAATGGTGATATTGAAGTAAAAGATCTTCCAAGAATCTGGAGAGAAAAATATATAGAATATTTAGGAGTAGAACCTAAAACAGATAGTGAAGGGGTTTTACAAGATATGCATTGGTCTGCTGGAAATTTTGGATATTTCCCAAGCTATGCATTAGGAAACATATATGGAGGACAATTTTTATATAAAATATTAGAAGAAAATAAAGATGCTATAAACAATTTAGTAGATGGAGATCTTAGTTATATTAATAATTGGCTAAGTGACAATATTCATAAGCATGGAGCTATATACACACCAGAAGAATTAGTTAAGAAAGTTACAGGTGAAGAAATCTCAACTAAATATTTCTTAAGGTATTTAGAGGAGAAATATAAAAGTATATATATATAAAATCAAGACATTTATATGAGAAAGCTTGTGCAGCTATAATGTTTGGAGTATACAAATATTTAAAGGATAATAATATTAAGGGTCAAAATACTATTTTATTTTAATTAGTAACTATGAAGAACTTGGATAGGGTATATTAATTATTCTATAAGAAGTCGATGAATTTTTAGTAAAGGTAAAAAATAATTTAAAATTAAAATAAAAAGAAAAGTCGTTTTAAATAATTACATTCAAAGCAGCTTTTCTTCTTTTAAAATTATAATACAAGTTTTATTCAACATATAATTTTTAGGATTATTTTTAAAACATTCTAATCTAATTTTATAAACATTTTTCTATAATACAGTATTTTTATCAGTGATGGTTAGTTCTAAGTTTTCTCTAATTCATTAAAATCTTTCATAGAAAGTTCAAGATTATAAATATCTAAAGGTAAGATATTTATCCTTATGAGCAAAGTTTTAACACAATTATATAACCACCTCCATTTGCATATTTATGTAGTAAGATGCTATTGAGAAGTAGATTAGAGTTTGATGTTAATTTACTAAAACAGAACCTAATATAATTATAAGAAGTATAAAACTAGCAATCAAAGTTATTATTAAATTAATAAAGTCTTGAACTGATAGCAAATAAGTAGTAAAATATAAAAAATAACTATGTAATATATATTAAATTAATAATAAAATTATTTTCAAAGTATGGTGTATTTTTTTTGCATTACAATTCAGATAGTTTTGATGGGATATATGTATTTTGAGTTTTGTTATTGTTTTATTTATATAAAAATATTTTGGGATAGTTAACATGGAGTGCTCTATTATGAAATAGTTAAGTGAGTAATATTTGTGTTAAAATATAGCAACAATACATAAGGAATAGAATTTTGTATTGTAATAATTAGCAATAAGCATATTTAAATCAAGGGGGATTTTAAAAAAATGATTAGAGTATTAACAAACGACGGATTAGAAAGTGCATCAATTGAAGCATTAAGATTATTGGGTGTAGAGGTTATTAATGAACACATTGAGCAAGATGTGCTAGGAGAAAGATTAAAAGATTTCGATGCTATAGTTATTAGATCAGCTACTACTCTTACTTCTGATGTATTTAAAGCAGAAGAAGGCGGAAAATTAAAATTAGCTATTAGAGCTGGTGTTGGAATAGATAATATAGATATTCCTGCTGGGGAAAGTGTTGGAGTAACTGTAAGAAATACTCCATCAGCAAGTTCAGATTCAGTTGCAGAGCTTGCAATTGGCCATATGTTTGCATTAGCAAGATTTATTGCTATTTCTAACTACACCATGAGGAATGGTGAATGGAATAAAAAGAAATATCAAGGAACTGAAATTGCAGGTAAAACGCTTGGAATTGTTGGAATGGGAAGAATCGGTCAATCTTTAGCTAAAAAGGCTACAGCTTTAGGTATGACTGTTATATATTACACAATTGAAGGAAAATATGAGGATTTAGATTATGATTTTGTATCATTAGAAGAAATATTAAAGAATTCAGATTATATTTCACTTCATGTACCATATGATAAGGTTGCTGGTTCATTAATTGGAAAGAAAGAATTAGAAGCAATGAAGAATACAGCTTATCTTATTAACTGTGCTAGAGGTAAAGTAGTTGACGAAGCAGCATTAATTGAAGCTCTTGATAAGGGAGAAATTGCTGGAGCAGGTATTGATGTATTTGAACAAGAGCCGACTAAGAACGAAACATTAATTAACCATCCAAAGGTTAGTGTAACACCACACATTGGAGCTGCAACAGAAGAAGCTCAAACAAGAATTGGTGAAGAGGTAGTTTCAGTAATTAAAGAATTCTTTAATCTATAATTATTTGGGAGGAAATTTTAATGGCAGTAGTTAAAGCTTTCAAGGGAATAAGACCAGTTAAAGAATTAGCTTCAAAAATAGCGGCTTTACCTTATGATGTAATGAACAGCGATGAAGCAAGAGAAATGGTAATTGGAAATCCACATTCATTTCTTCATGTTGATAGACCGGAAATAGATTTGGATCCATCAGTTGATATACATGATCCCAAGGTGTATGAAAAGGCTAGAGAAAATCTTGATAGAATGATAACAAATGGAGAATATACTCAAGATGAGCGGCCATGTTTATACATATATAGACAAATAATGAATGGAAGATCTCAAACAGGGATAGTATTTTGTGCTTCTATCGATGATTATATGAATAATATCATTAAGAAACATGAATTTACTAGAGCTGATAAAGAAGAGGATAGAATTAATCATGTTGATTATTGTGATGCAAATACAGGGCCTATATTCTTAACATATAAAGAAGACCAAATTGCATCAGAAATAATAGATGCTTGGATTCAAAATGAAAGTAAGAGAAAACCTATTTATAATTTTGTCGCTGAAGATGGAATAACTCATATTGTTTGGATAATTGATAATGAAATTATCATAAATGAAATAGTTGATTTATTTAAAGAAGTAGATTACTTATATATTGCAGATGGCCATCATAGATCAGCATCTGCGGTGAAGGTTGGACTAAAAAGAAGAACAGAAAATCCCAATTATACTGGTGATGAAGAATTTAATTACTTCTTAGCAGTTGCATTTCCAGATAATGATTTGATGGTTATGGATTATAACAGAGTAGTTAAGGATTTAAATGGTTTAACTAAAGATGAGTTAATAGGAAAACTTCAAGAAAAGTTCACTATAACAGAAGTAACTAGTGAGGAACCAGTTAAACCAGCTAAAAAGCATACCTTTGGTATGTATGTAGAAAATAAATGGTATGTATTAGAAGCTAAAGACGGTATTTATAATCCTGAAGATCCAATAGATAGCCTTGATGTTGCAATACTTCAAAATAACATCTTAACGCCTATTTTAGGTATAGAAGATGTAAGAACCTCAGATAGAATAGATTTCATTGGAGGAATCAGAGGTCTTAAAGAGCTTGAAAAACGAGCTAATAAAGACATGAAAATAGCATTTTCAATGTATCCTACTGAAGTTAGAGATATAATGAGCGTTGCAGATATAGGTGAAGTAATGCCACCAAAATCTACATGGTTTGAACCTAAGCTTAGAAGTGGATTATTTGTTCATAAGTTAAAATAATTGTCCACGTCAAAAAAAATTAACTAAGAAATAAAAAAGATAAAAGAATTAAGAGTATAAAGGCGATAAAAATAAAGCCTATGAATAAGATTTTATGATTTCAAATTTATGCTCTTTTTTTTGTGTTTAAAATTCCTTTTCTGAGAATAAATTTTTCATTGTAGCATAGAATCATATTGAAATAATGTTTATTTGTTACAAAAGTTTTGAATTATATATGCTACGATTTCGATTATTCAACCAAATTAAATTACTATACAAACTTAATTGAAACGTATATATGTTTCAATTAAGTTTATATAGTAAAGTTAGTACCAGATGCTAATATGGTTTTATTGTAAAATCATTATTGCAACCTATATATTAAAACAATTATATTATATTTATAGAATGAAATTTATATAAATAAGTTTAAAAGAATATTTATATAAATATACTCCTAAAGAAGTATAAAATTATAAAAAAATAGTCAAATGATAATATTGAAAGAAATATATTTAGCGAGTAAAATATAAATAATATAAGTGTGCAGAGAGGCATATGTAATACTTTAATGAGTAAGTACATATGCCTTTCATTATTTAAATCATATTGATTCGATAGTTTGATCTCTATACTTAATCAATAATTTAGGAAGAAAGGAGTTTAGTGTATGCGTAGCTTAGAGACAAATGACTGGATGGTTATTAACAACATTATTTATCAAATTAATTCAATTGAAGACTGTGTTACTATGAGAAAAAATTTTCTTACACAAATGGGTTTGATTTTAAACTTTGATAGTGCTGATTTTTATATTGCATCAGAATTAAACAGCCATACTTTGACTAATCCAGTTTTCTACAATTACGAACCTAAACCAGATGAAGATTATATGGACAAGTATGATAGCATAGATTATAGCAGAGGATTAATGTTTGGTGGAAGAAGTAAAGTATATAGAGAAAGTGACATTATTTCAGAGGAAAAGAGAGTAGAAACAGAATATTATAAAAAATATTTTGAACCTAATAATTGGCACCATACATTAAATATGATCTTATCATATAAAAATCAATTTGTTGGAGTAGTATGTTTTTTTAGACTAAAAGGAAAAAAGGATTTTGTATATGAAGATTCTTTTGTACTAGATATTATAAAGGAACATCTAGCATTTAGGTTGTATCAGGATTTAAATAATAATTCAATGAAAAATGAAAAAATATCTGTTTCTGAGTGTGCAGGGATTTATGGGTTAACTAAACGAGAGGAAGCTGTTTTGCATGAACTTATGAATGGTTTAGATAATAATGAAATTAGTATTAAGTTCTGTGTTACAAATAATACCTTAAAGAAGCACATTTTAAATATTTACAGAAAATTAGAGGTTAAAAACAGGGTTCAAATATTTAAAATGGTTAGAGAACAAGAATAGACAATAATACCTACTTCTTTATAAGTATTTATATCTTAAAAAGTATAATTAAAATGGTGTTTTTGGTCAATTGTTAGGAAAAGACTTTGATATTATACTATTCACAAGAAGTAGTAGTGCATATTAATTAGAATAAATTTAATATAATTTAAGAATCGGGGAAGGGGTAGTTTTATGAAAGAGATAGTATTGATAATTAGACCAGAAAAATTAGAAATTGTTAAAAGCATTTTAGATGAATACCATTGTGGAGGAATGACAATTTCAACAGCTATGGGATGCGGAACACAAAGAGGTTCTTTAGATGGAGTTAATGAAATTAAAGGGTTAAAGACAAATATTAATTTATTACCAAAGGTTAAAGTTGAAGCAGTAGTAGAAGATGGCAAGGTGGAAGATATTTTTTTAGCTATAGTAGAGAAGGTTAGTACTGGTAATGTAGGTGATGGTAAAGTCTTTATAAGGAACATCGAGGAAGCTCTACGCATAAGAACAGGTGAAAGAGGAATTAAGGCTTTATAGACATAAATAGAATTAAATCTAAAGGCAATTGACGTAAAATCAACAATAATACAAGTTTGTTATAAACATAAATATATTTAAATGCAAAGGTGCATGAAGATAAAGAGATCTTTATGCATCTTTTTATTTTCAAAATCTATGTAAAATATTTTTAGTTAAGATAGAGAAATTTATCAAGTAAAACTTGATTCAGGTGGGATTTGATCCCAATCTAAATCTTAGTTGAACTTATACCCTCAAGGGGCACAATATCCAGAAGCGTGCAGCTGTTATCCCCCACTTAAAGAAGAGGGCGTATTACGGATTCTAGCTATCGGATAAAATGATATTTATTAGAAGGAGTGAGTTATATGATAAGAAAAGAAAAAATAAAGAAATTTATGGCTGGGATAATGATTGGAGTTATGGTTACTTTGAGTTTGACAGGATGCGGTACAACAGATAAATCCGCTTCTAATGAAAGTGCTAGTGCAAGCAAGGAAATAAATGTTATTTGTTGGTCAGAATATTTACCAGACGAAGTTTTAAAAGGCTTTGAAGAAAAGTATGGACTTAAAGTAAATCTGACTACATATACCGATCCAGATGAAATGCTTGCTAAGGTTAAATCAAGTAGTAAAGGAACTTATGACATGATTATTGGTCCAGCACAAGATACTCAAATATTAAAATCTCAAGATTTGATTCAAAAGCTGGATACAAGTAAAATAGAAAATTTTAAAAACATCGATGAGCAATATTTAAAGGAATCAAATGATCCTAAAAATGAATACACTATTCCTTATTTAGGGACAAGCATACTTATTGCAGTTAACACAGATAAGATTAAAGATGACATAAAATCATATAAAGATTTATTAGATCCTAAATATAAAGATACAATGGTTGTTGTTGAAGATGCTAGACCTATTGTTGGTATTGGGTTAATGGCAAATAATTATAAAATAAATGATACAAGTGATGAGGGATTAAAGAAAGCAGAGGATTTCTTAACAAAATTAAAACCAAATATTCATGCATTTAATGGTGATAGTCCAAAAACTTTGTTATTAAACGGTGAATGTTCCTTAGGTCTTGTTTATGGTGGTGAATGTGCTTTAGCAACAAAAGAAAACCCAGCAATTAAAGTAGTATATCCACAAGAAGGTATTTATTTTACTTTTGATATGATGATGAAAACAAAGGGTGGTAAGAATTCTGATAATGCAGATTTATTAATGAATTATATTTTAGATCCAGAAGTAAGTGCTACTATTTCAAAAAGCTTCCCATATGTAAATCCTAATAAAGCTGCGAGAGACACTTTAGGTGATGAATTTAAGAATAATAAAATTATGAACATTCCAGCAGAAGAAATTAAAAAGAGTCAAGGTTTAACAGATATTGGAGAAAGTGTATCAAAGATAGTTGACTTATGGACTAAATTTAAGGGCTAATTGGCAAAACTAAAGATTTGGGGGGATTAATTTGGAAGCTATAGTAAAAATAAATAATGTAAATAAAAAATATGGGGATAATCACGTAGTTAGGAACTTATTCCTTGAAATAAAACAAGGTGAATTTTTAACTATGCTTGGTCCATCAGGTTGTGGTAAGACCACAACCTTGAGGATGATAGCGGGCTTTGAAACACCTACAAGCGGAAATATTTACATTGAAGGTCAAGAAATTCAAGATACTGAACCTTATGAACGTGAAGTAAATACAGTATTTCAAAACTATGCTTTATTTCCTCATATGAGTATTTACGATAATTTAGCCTTTGGCTTATCAGTAAAGAAGGTTAATAAAGAAGAAATTAAGAAGCGTGTTACAGAAATCCTTGAACTTGTGCAATTAGTAGGTTTTGAAAATAGAAAACCAGACCAACTATCAGGTGGACAAAAACAAAGAGTTGCAATAGGAAGGGCTATAATAAATAAACCAAAGGTTTTGCTACTGGATGAACCTTTAGGAGCGTTAGATTTAAAATTAAGAAAGCAAATGCAATTTGAATTAAAGCGTCTTCAAAAGAAGCTTGGAATTACTTTTATTTATGTTACACATGATCAAGAAGAAGCGCTTACCATGAGCGATAGAATTGCAATCATGTATGGTGGTGACTTAGAACAAATAGGTACACCAAAGGAAATATATGAAAAACCAAAATCTAAATTTGTAGCAGATTTTATTGGAGAATCAAATATTTTTTATGGAGTTGCAGACAGCATAGAAAATGATTTATTAAACGTGAAATTGGAAAATGGAAATGCTATAGCAGCAGACGCTAATGTAAAGAATAATGAAATAATTTATATTTTAGTTAGACCTGAAAATATAAAATTATCTAAAGTGCCAGTAGAAGGATTTACACTTTTAGGAAAGGTTAAAGAACATGTATATATTGGAAATGTAAATAAAACGATTATTATTCTTCCAACAGGAATGGAAGTTAAAATGAACACTAATCCAAAAGCAGAGTTATTAGAGATAGGTTCAGAAATATGTGTTTATTGGGATAAAGAAGATGCCGTGGTTATTAAATCACAAAGCCAAGAAGTTTTTAATGTTATAGATAACCCTATATTTACAGAAGAAAATCAAGTGAAGTAGGAGGGAGCTAGATGAATAATAAAAATAAAATAAAATTACCTCTTTTGGTTACAGTAGGACCAGTTTCGGCCTGGATGATCTTACTAGTAGCAATTCCGTTCATTTATATTTTTGTTATTAGCTTTATGAAGAAAGGGACGTATGGTGGAGTTATTATTGGATTTACATTAAATAACTTTCAGCAAGTATTTGATCCCTTATATTTAAAAGTATTTGGTGAATCGCTTTTGATTTCAACACTTACAACTATAATATGCATATTAATTGCGTATCCATTTACTTATTTTATAGCTGAAAAAACAACTATAAAGAAGACAGTTTTTATGGCAATGGTAATAGTTCCTTTTTTAGTAAGTTCTCTAATTAGACTTTTTGGATGGATTAATTTGCTTAGAAAAGACGGTATCATTAATTCTATTTTATTAAAATGGGGGTTAATTCATGAACCATTGCAATTAGTATACAATAACACAGGAGTTATGATAGGGCTTGTATATATGTTACTGCCTTTTATGGTACTACCTTTATATAGTTCAATTGAAAAACTAGATAAGTCTCTTTTAGAAGCTTGTAGTGACTTAGGAGCGAAACCTGCTACAGCATTTTTTAAAGTTACATTGCCACTTACAATGCCAGGGGTATTTGCGGGTAGTATTTTAGTATTTATTCCATCTCTAGGATATTTCTTTGTTAGTGATATACTTGGTGGAAATAAGACTCAAGTAATTGGTAATATAATAAAAAATCAATTTATAACAGCTAGAAACTGGCCACTGGGGGCAGCAATTTCAATTTTCTTAATCATAATAACCTTAGTACTTGTAGGGTTATATCAAAAATCAGGTGGTAATATGGATGATTTAGGAGGGATATAAATGACAAAAGCACAGAAAAAAAACTTAACTGGATTATTTAAAAATATTTATATTTATCTTGTTTTTCTATTTTTATATCTTCCTATCTTTTATGTAATTATTTTTTCATTTAATACATCAAAGATGAATATTGTTTTCGAGGATTTTACTTTTCAATGGTATGGTACTTTCTTTAAAAATAGAACCTTGATGGAAGCTTTAACAAATACTTTGATTATTGGAGTCTTAAGTACTATTATTTCAACAATTATAGGGACAATTGGTGCTATTGGATTAAATAAATATAATTTTAAAGGAAAACAAATAATAGATAAATTACTTTATATACCTATAGTAATTCCAGAGGTGGTACTTGGTATAGCATTGCTTTCAATATATTCAGTACTTAGCATTCCTTTAGGACTTATAAGTATTACTTTATCTCATATTACGTTTAGTATTCCATTTGTTGTAATAACAGTTAGAGCTAGACTTGCTGGGTTTGATAAATTCTTAGAAGAAGCAGCTATGGATTTAGGAGCGAATAGAGTTGTAACCTTTTGGAGAGTAACACTTCCAATTATATTACCAGGAGTTTTATCTGGAGCAATGCTTGCTTTTTCATTATCCATTGATGATGTTGTAATTAGTTTCTTTACAAGCGGACCAGGAAGCACTACTTTACCATTAAAGATTTTTTCTATGGTAAAGACAGGAGTAACACCAGAAGTAAATGCTTTATCAACAGTAATAATGCTTATAACAATTATTATCATTGTTATAAATACTTCATTCCAAATAAAAAAGTTAAAAGCTAAAGCATAGAAACTTAAGTTATATTTTAGAAAGTAATAAGTCAGAAAGTCAGTCTACTTTGTATCAAGGTCTAAAAAAGAGAAGAGGATGATTTAAAGATGAAATATGATGTTGTTATAAAAAATGGCACAATAATAGATCCAAAGTGTAGAAAAAGTACTATAGCTAATCTAGGAATATTAAATGGGAAAATAGACGCTATAACAAGAGAAGATATAAAAGGTGATATTGAATTAGAGGTTACAGGTAAAATAGTGTGCCCAGGAATTATAGATATTCATGCACATGTAGAGGGGAATTTAGATTGTGCAAAGATAATGGTAGCGATGGGAGTTACAACAGTATACAATGGAAATTGTGGAATGTCTCCAGAAAACATGAGAGAATTTTATGAGAAGCATGAGCATTTTTTGATCAATCAAATAGAGCAGATTGGACATACTACACTTAGAGAATTAATTGGAGTTACCGATCGTTATAAATCATCAGATGATGAAGAAATTGAAAAAATGAAAATTATGCTTAAAGAAGCTTTCAACTATGGTGTTCACGGTTTATCCTTTGGCCTTGAATATGTACCAGGAAGTTCTATTAAAGAGGTTTTAGAATTAGCTAAGATTGCTGCTAAATATGGAAAATTGGTATCTATTCATACAAGATCAGATTGTTACAGAGGTCTTTCAACGTTAAGAGAAGCTATTGATATAAATAGAAAAACAGGGGCAGCAGTAAATATTTCTCATTTAACTTATCAATTTGGAATGGGGATGGCAACAGAAGCACTTCATATGATAGATGAAGCCTTAGAAGAAGGATTGGATATATCAGTAGATAGCGGCTTATATAGTGGATTTGCAACTGCAATCGGAAGTGCAGTTTTTGATAAAGGGTGTTTAGAAAAATGGGATTGTGATTATAGCAGTTTAATTGCAGGAACTGGTAAATATAAAGGTCAAAGATTAACTAGAGAAATGTATGAAGAACTTAGATCTGATTATCCTGGGGAAACAGGAATAGGTTTAGTTGGTGAAGAATATGAAGTTTTTGAAATATTAGATAAACCATATGTTATGGTTTGTACAGATGCAGGGACTTTATATGATAATGGCATACCAGGGCATCCACAAGATGCAGGAACTTATCCTAAGTTTTTTAAAACCATGGTAAAAGAACAACATAGAATCACATTGATAGAGGCTATTAGTCGCTGCACATATATGGTTGCAAAACGTTTAGGTTTAAATAGCAAAGGTACTATTGAAATCGGGGCAGATGCAGATATTTTAATATTTGATCTAAAAACAATAGAAGATAAAGCTGATTATCCTTGCTTTGGACCTACAGAAACAAGACCAGAAGGCATTGAATATGTATTTGTGAATGGAGTAATGACGGTAAAAGGTAAGGAAGTTTTAAATGTAAATGCAGGGACAGTTATTAAAGATAAATGTGAATTATGGAAATGGCAAGAATAAGTAAAATTAATAACAAATAATTCATATACAATATACACCTATAAAAAAAGTGCATCAGCATAATTAAGAACTTATCGTATATGCAAAATTATGTCAGAATAATTAATAATTTTCGAACTAATAAAATAAGGGATTAGAGGTTATTGCTATAAAAGACTTAATTGATTTAATGAAATGAGAGGAAGAGATATTATGGAAATTAAAAAGATGTATATTAATGGACAATGGGTAGAAGCAATTTCTAAAAAAACAAGAGATGTTATAAATCCAACCAATGGACAAGTAATTGCAAATACTGCAGAAGGTGGAATTGAAGATACTAAACTTGCAATTGCAGCAGCTAAAGAATCTTTTTATGGAAAAGGTGAATGGAGAAGAATGAATGCACAAGCTCGTGCAGATATCATTTTACAAATTGCAGATAAAATAGCAGAAAAAAGAGATAAATTTGCTATGCTTGATACTATAGATAATGGAAAACCACTTCGTGAGGCAGAAGGTGATGTTGACGATGGAATTCATTGCTTTAGATATTATGCTGGTCTAATTACAAAACCATATGGTGGAGTTTATGATGTAAATGATGGCTTTGGAGAAATGCACTCATATACAGTTCACGAACCAGTTGGTGTATGTGGGCAAATTACTCCTTGGAACTATCCATTTTTAATGGCAGTATGGAAGTTGGCACCAGCAATTGCAGCAGGAAATAGCATTGTATTTAAGCCAAGTTCAAATACACCATTATCAACAATCGCATTATTTGAGGTTTTTGATGAAGTAGGACTTCCTAAAGGGTGTGTAAATTTAGTATTAGGTTCAGGGGGAGCTGTAGGCCAGGAAATAGCAGAAAGCAAAGATATAGATATGGTTACTTTTACAGGGAGTACAGAAGTGGGACAAGGAATTGCAAGAGCAGCGGTAGGTAACCTTAAAAAAGTGGGCTTAGAGCTTGGCGGAAAATCACCTAATGTAATTTTCGCAGATGCAGATTTTGAAGGTGCAGTAGAGTGGGCTATGGTCGGTATTTTCTTTAATCAAGGTGAAGTCTGTTCAGCAGGGTCTCGTATTATTATTGAAGAATCAATTAAAGATAAATTTGTAGCACGTCTTGCAGAAAAAGCAAATGCAATGACTATAGGAAATCCAGTAAATAATCCAGATATGGGTCCATTAGTTTCAAAAGAACATATGGAAACAGTATTAAAATATATAGAAATAGGTAAAAAAGAAGGCGCTACTTTAGTTTGTGGTGGTGAAAGATACATGGAAGGAGAATGTTCAGATGGTTATTATATAAGACCAACTATATTTGATAACTGTACTTCAGATATGACCATTGTAAAAGAAGAGATTTTTGGTCCAGTTGTAACAATTCAAACCTTTAAGACAGAAGAAGAAGCTATTACTTTAGCTAATGACACTATATATGGTTTAGCAGGAGCTGTATTTACGTCTAATGGAACAAGAGCATTGAAGGTAATAAAAGAAATTCGAGCAGGAATTACCTGGATTAATTGTTATAATCCAACCTTTAATGAAGCTCCTTGGGGTGGTTACAAAATGAGTGGGTATGGCAGAGAATTAGGCATTCATGGTTTGGAAGAATATCAAGAAATAAAACAAATAAATATTAATTTAACACCAGGTCCAATAGGATGGTATGAACACTAAAGTTAATTATATAAAGATATAAAGTTTCACTTAAAAGCACTCAATGGAAGGCGGTGCTCACATCTATATGATCTAATATTAATTTGGATAAGTTGATGCGGGCGGGACACCTTCATTTGGTGTTTTTTTGTGATATTTTTATTCTAAACGTTCCATTAATTTAAAAGAATAGCCTATTTCATCTATTTCCGTTCTAGATAATATGCTTCCTTCAGGAGGTCTTCTATTTAATTTAAAAACTATTGCTTTTTGACCAATCTGCTGTTTAAAATCTATACGGCTCATAGGTATGTTCATATTAAACGAATCTGAGATAGCTTCAGCAGTTGAATTATGTCCTATTGCAGAAATAAATCCATTCTTGGACATAAGTTTTTTAGCTTCATCTATAGTTATGTCGCTAACTCTATATAAGCCATTTGTTGTAGCAATGGTTCCGTTAAATATTCCAACTTTCATATTACTATTCATCATATCACCTCTAGAAATTATTTTGTAGGTTATATACATATTCTAACATATTTAGAAACGGATAAGAATGTAAACTAATTATTATACTTTGTTTAGGTGATTATCAACCAAATATAAGTTATATTTAATAACTATAAAATATAATTTATTCTCTAAATTTTAATAAGTTCCATTTAGTAGATACATTAAATTTACGATATAAATTTTGTATGTGCTTTTTTAATGTATATCCACTTATGTAAAGTTTATCGGCAATTTCATCATTATTCATATCTTGAAAAATCAATTGCAAAATTTCTACTTCACGATTTGTTAAGCTATATTGCGAAGCAAGATTTGCTATTGAATAGGATGGACTAGAAGAATTTTTTGAATCATTTGTATAATAACCATAGAATCGAAGATTGAGATGATCGCTAAAGGCTTTTACAATAAACATTTCATCATCTTTAAAATCACCTTCTTCTCTTTTTCTATAAATTGTAAGCACGCCTAAAAATAAATCATTATACACAAGGTTTAACTGTAATGAATAATGAAGTCCAAATGGCTCATAGCACCTTTTGTAAAGTGCTGTATTCATCCTTTCTTCTTCAGGCATTAAGTCGCTTTCACGGATTAATAAACATTGGCCGCTTAGCATAACCCAGCGAGTATAATCTTCATCTTCATTTGAAAGATAATTTTTTTCAGCTTCTGAATAAATTTCAGGAACACAAATAGGGTCGCAAAGTAAATTTTTTGAACTAGTATGGTCAGCCATTAATATGCTTGAAGCCGTATTTGGAATTAGCATATTTAAAAGGTTTAAGAAGGTAATTTTCATAGTGTCAAAGTCAGGAATACTATATATTTGATATATTATATTATTTATTAAGAGAAATTCATTATTTTGCATATAAATACCTCTCTGAATATATATAAGTTTTAATTAAATTGCTATATAAAAAAACATGAACATCAACTAAGTATTTGTAGTTTATTTATTGGAACATAGACTAGAATATAAATACTCATATTACGAATGAAGGTTTTATTAAAAAATAGTGTACCATAAATAAGAAAGGTTGTATATATCGACAGAAATTCTTAAATATTAGGTGTTCAATACTAAAATTAAGATAAAAGATACTTATAAAGTAGTATGCATACTCCTAAAATAATTTAATAACCATACATTGAGAGAATTGTGCTTATTAGCGGATTTATCTTATAATAATAACAATAAATGAAATAGAGCAAATACAACGGTGTATTATTGATTGAAGAATCATTATAATACGCCGTTTTGATTTTAGGAGGAAGTAATATTATGGGAGAAAGAAAGCAAGTTATTGAAGAATTAGAAAGAGTTATAGGTTATATTAAATGTGACCAACTAACTAATGATGAGAAGGCCCAAATTACGAAAGATACAGTGAATTATTTTGATAATTATGTAAGTCCAGGATGGCTTAAATACAGAAAATCAGTATCGACAAATGCAGCAGTAGTAGAATGGACAGACAAAGGTGCATATTGCACTGGTTTATATGGTGAAGAATTTATTGACTGTTTAGGTGGTTTTGGTATTTATACGTGTGGACATAGAAATGAAGATATACTTGAAGTTGTAAAGGCACAACTTGATCATCAAGCACTACATTCACAAGAATTACTAGATCCGTTAAGAGGATATCTTGCAAAAGCAGTTGCAGATATTACTCCAGGAGATTTAGAATACTGCTTTTTTACCAATGGAGGCGCAGAAGCAGTAGAGATGTCATTAAAACTTGCAAGAATTGCTACTGGTGGAAGATGGTACATTTCAACAATTGGAGCTTTTCATGGTAAATCTATGGGGGCTGTTTCTATGGGGGGAAAGGGTACTTATAGAATTCCTTATACACCAATGGTGCAACAAGTTCAACACGTAGAGTATGGTAATGCAGAAGATATGAGAAAAGTAATAAGAAATCTTCATACAGTGGGGGAGAAAGTTGCAGCTGTTATATTAGAACCAGTACAAGGAGAAGCAGGAATTATTGTTCCTCCAAAAGGATATTTAAAAGAAGTTCGTGAAATATGTGATGAGTATGGAGTTGCATTAATCTTTGATGAAATTCAAACTGGTATGGGTAGAACTGGAACTATGTGGAGATGTGAAGCAGAAGGGGTAACACCTGATATTATGACTTTTGGTAAAGCCTTTGGTGGTGGAATAATGCCAATAACAGGTATTATATGCAGACCCAAAATGTGGACGGAAGAATTAATAGATAATCCATGGTTATTAGGATCACCAACCTTTGGTGGAAATCCAGTTTGTTGTTCAGCAGCACTTGCAACAATAAAATATATGTTAGAAAATGATATTCCTGGGCAATGTAAAGAAAAAGGCGAATACTTAAAAGCAGGTTTAGAAAAACTAGCGAAGAAGTATCCTACAGTAATTAATGAAGTAAGAGGTCTTGGACTTATGTTAGCTGTAGAATTCTGTGAAAGTGATATAGGATATTCAGTTGCTAAAGGAATGTTCAAAAGAGGTGTTATGACAGCAGGAACATTAGTAAATGCAAAGTGTGTTCGTTTTGAACCATCAGCAGTCATTTCAAAAGAGGATATGGATAATGTAATTACGAGAATGGATGCAGCATTAGAAGATACTAAAAAGGAATACAATATATAATATTTTAGAAGCAAAGATGCTATATATAAATTTCTATAGCATCTTTGTTCTATTTAAGGAGAGGTGTGTTTATGAAACAATTAATGCTAAATCCAACAATATACAAATATGATGATTGTAAAACTTTTTGCAAGGAATTCCGTATTGGAAAAGATGATTTAATAATTACAAATAGGAGTATTTATGATAATTATCTAAAATATAATGTAAATGAAGCAGCTGTTATATTTAGAGAAAATTATGGGAGAGGTGAACCATCTGATAAAATGGTTGAGGCCATGTATAAAAATATTAAGAGGATATCTTATGAAAGAGTTATTGCCATTGGTGGAGGTTCTATTTTAGATATTGCAAAGTTATTTTCTTTAAAAAACATTTCTCCAATTATAGATTTGTATAATCATAAACTGGAGATTATAAAAGAAAAAGAGTTGATTTTAGTTCCAACTACATGTGGCACAGGTACTGAAGTTACGAATATTTCTATTTTAGAAATAAAAGAAATGAATGCTAAATTGGGTCTTGCGACCGATGAATTATATGCAGATAGTGCTATTATGATACCTGAATTATTGCAATGCTTGCCTTTTAACGTGTTTGCAACCAGTTCAATTGATGCATTTATTCATGCAATTGAATCCTATTTATCTCCTAAAGCAACTTCATACACAAAGATTTTTTCACTTAGAGCTATGGAAATAATACTTAAGGGGTATAAAAAAATTGCTAAAGAAGGAATAGAGTCTAGGAAGGAGATATTAGAAGATTTTCTCCTAGCAAGTAACTATTCAGGAATTGCCTTCGCTAATGCAGGCTGCGGGGCAGTTCATGCAATGAGTTACCCACTAGGGGCAAGGTATCATGTAGCTCATGGAGAAGCAAACTATGTTATGTTTATAGAAATATTCAAAGTATATAAAAAAATAAATCCCAATGGAAAAATTAAAGAATTAAACAAATTTCTATCTGAGTTATTAGAATGTACTGTGGATGAAGTTTATAAAGAAATAGAAATTTTATTAGACAATTTAATTTCTAAAAAATCTTTAAGTGAATATGGTGTAAGTAAAGAAAACTTAGAAGAATTTGTGGAGAATGTTATTGAAAAACAAGGAAGATTAATGACTAATAACTATATAAAATTAGAAAGAAAACAAGTTTATGATATATATAAAGCATTATATTAATCAATTTCTAATTTAAGCTAATTTAATTTGTTCCTCTAGTTTTCTAATAACTTTTTTATCTTCTTCACTTAAAGCTGAGAAATACTTAGAAAATTTCAAATGCCATTCTTTTTTATAGTCGCTTTCAAAATTTAAATTTGGCAGATTTTTTAATAAAAGAGCAATTTCTAATTGAGATAAGCTTTTAAATAAATCATAAAATTCATTTCCGTAAAGACAGTCAGCTTCTAAAATATCAATTAAATCTTCTAAACTATGAATATTATTTTTAATTAATTGTACTTTATCCATAGATACAGGGCATGCCATAATTTTCTTTATAAGGTGTCTAAAATAAGTATTACTTGATTTTTTACCATCTATATAGCTAGTGATCCCATCATGATTATTATTTAGGTTAAATGAAATAAACATAGTCTCTAATTTATTTAAAGCAAGGCTTTCTTTTATTAAGGGAGCTATTTTTATTATAGACTTTTTAATATATTTTATTAATTCACTATCTTTAATATTTAATATAAGGCAGCACTTTTTCGAATAATTAAATAATTCTGCTAGCAATTCTTCAAATGACAAATTTGATAATTTACTTTTTATTTGCTCCCTATCTAAAGCAGAAATATTAAGGATTGTAACATCCTTATCGCAAATAATAGAACCTAATGAATTAATTAATATTAACTCAAATATATTTATGAGTAATTCATCACAATGTTTATCATAACCTTTTAATAATTCATTAATATCATCAATATTAAAATTATTACAAAAGTTATTTTCTAAATTCAATATTTTCAAGTAATCGTTAATGTACTCAATGCCTATGTTGTTCAATTCAGTAGCAAATAATTGATAATCTATTGATCCAGGAGTTTCATGAGCTGAATAGAAATATTCATATTCTTTAAAAAATAATGGGATACCATAATCAATAGTATCATTATATGAAAAATTACTTACCTTAAGTTTATTGTTTTGAATTTCAGATAATAATTTCCTTCCTTCAAAAATTTTTTCTTTAATTAAATCTTGTCCGTTTATAAATATATTGAATAGTTTTGTTTGTTTTAAATCTCTTAATAAAAAGTCTATATCCTTAAAGGCTTTTAAATAAATTCCTATAGTATAATCAATGCAGTCTAAAATATTTTCAGCTATTTCTACCATAACTGAGCTGCTACAATCTTTTGTATAATATGTTAGTTGTGTTTTTAATATATCCAATCTTTCATAATTTAATTTTTCTAAGAAGGAAGTTTCTAATAAGTTTTTTTCATGACATTTTATTAGAATTTCCTTGAAGAAATTTTGTTCGTTTAATTGATCTAATCTTATATAATTATTTTTCTCAATAAATTTATCCATAATTATTACCTATCATTCCTTTTCAGAATTAATATCAATATAATCTTTAATGCCATTTCGTATGTTATCAGCAATCTTATATAATACTTTTCCCTCTAATAGTTCTAAGGAACCTTTACAATAATTGTCAAAAAAATTCTTCATAATTTCTATTAATTCATCATCGCTTATAGAGTCTAGGGTTTCATTTTTATAATTATAGAAGATTTCTACTAATTCATTTATTGTAGAGGTATAATTGTATTGGGATATATAAGGTGAGTCACAAAAGCTCAAAATAATTTTATTTATTATTCCACCATTAAATTCAATTCGTCCATTTTTATTTAAAGTTTCAGTTCTTGTTTGTAGCAGTTCTTTTACATCTTCATCACGTAATATTAATCCGTATTCTTTTGTAACAGTATTACAAGAAATTATCTCACTGAAGATTTGTTTTTCTAATGAGTTATTTTGAAATAAATTAAGAGAATTGTCCATTTTAAAACTTCCTTTCAAAAAAGTATTGACATTTACGCTTATATGTGGTATTATAAAAATATATATATAATTTTAAATTATATCATTGGTATTATTATATGTCAATTTACTTGTGATATTAAAGTATCTTAAATAAATGTAGCTTTAGCAATATGTGAAAATTATGCAGATAAGATCTATTGAGAATCTTATCTGTTTTTTTTATGTATATAAATTAGTCGAAAAGTTTAAATTGTTTTAAATTTGAACATAAAATATTTGCAGTGATTAGTTGAAAAATGATTTTTGTGGAGTAAAAGAGGAAATAATGGATAATATTATATAAATAAGAAAAATACAGAATAAAGTTTTTTTATATTATGTCGATAAATAATTAATAAATGTAATGAGTAATCATTATAAAATTATGAATTGATATAATACTGATTTAAATTACAATAACAAGGAGAGATTAAAATGAAAAGAATATTAAGCTACCTTTTTTTTATGGTTTTTATGATAACGATATCATTTGGGAGTGCTGGATGTAGCAAAGTTATTGATACACATGAGAATAAAGTAGATAATACTGAACCTGTAACTTTAAAATTAATATTGTGGGGAAATGATCAACGAAAAGAATTAACTCAAAAAGCAATTGAATTGTTTCAACAAAAGCATTCTAATGTGAAGTTTGAAACGAAAATGTATTCAAGTACTACGGATATAAAAGTAAATTTAGCCATGAACACAGCAGATGAAGAAATACCAGATATTATTCAAACTAATTATGATTTTATTCATAATTATGCATTGCGTGATTTATTTGAACCCTTAAATCCATATATTGATCAAAATATCTTAAATCTTTCAGATGTTGATAAATTATATTTAGAAGATGGTATTGATAATAATCAATTATATGGAGTTCCTTTAGGAATTAATGCTTATTGTATAGCAGTAAATCCATTAGTTTTTGAAAAAGCAGGGATTGATATTCCCAAATTAGGCTATACTTATGATGAATTATATGAGGTAGCAAAAAAATTAAAAACTCAAATAAAAGATGAAGACTTTTATCCATTAGCGAATTTTGTTGATTTCAATACATATGTTAGATCTAGAGAAAGTACATATTTTAATTCAAAAGGAACAGCACTTGGCTATGAAGATGATAAAATCTATGAAGATTATTTTAAAATCCAAAAAAAATGGTTAGATGAAGGACTTATTGCACCTGACGTATTGAACGATAAGAATGTTTTACTTACATCAGGAAAATCCGCAATTTGGTGGGGGGTTAGTAATGGTGTAGCAGGACTAAGTAAAACTGCCAAGACTGTTATGAAAATAATATCAGTGCCTTCATATACAAAAGGAAAAATAACTAGTTGTGTTAGACCATCAATGTTCTTTAGTGTTTCAGCATATTCTAAGCATAAAAAAGAAGCTGTGGAATTTATAAATTTTATTACAAATGATTTAGATGCAAATGATATTTTGAAAGGAGAACGTGGAGTTCCAATTTCAGAAAAAGTTAGTGCAAGTGTTGAACAAAAACTAAGTGAAGCTGATAAACAGCAGTATTTGCTTATGAAATATATTAAAGAAAATCCAAGTCCATCAGACCCACCTACTCCTAATACATCAGGGAATGTTAATTCTCTTTTTGCAAGATTATCTACGCAAATATTGAAAGGAGAAATTACACCTGAGGAATCAGCTAAAAATTTCCGAACAGGAGCTAATAAAATTTTAAGTGGTGTTAAAGGAGAGTAGTTAAAGATGAGGATGAGTATTAGAAAAAAACTATATGGTGGATTTTCCGCAGTATTAATATTTTTAATTGTCATATCAGTGAGTAATTATATATTAACAAGTAAAATTAATACTACATATACACAATTAATAAATAATAGTACAACAATTGTAAGTAATATTAAAGATTTAAATAATGCTATTAGTGAGGAACAGTCTAGTGTTAATTATTTTCTTTTAACTGGTGAGTCCAATTATTTGAAAACTTATCAGAAAGCATTTGATACTTATAATGAAAAGAGCAAGAAAATAAGTGAACTTATAAAAGGTAAAGATAGCTGGCAAATTTTGCAGGGATTAGATTTAATTCAAGAGCAATATGTTATTGCAGCAGATCAAATGATAGATGATAAAAGAAAGAATAGTGTAGATAAATATACAAAAAATGCTGAAGCTCAAGGTCCATTAATTCAAAAATTTAGTGAAACATCAGGTAAGTTTATTCAAAATCAAGAAGCGATTTTAAATAAGGAGATTGAAGATACAAAAAAAATAATAAATTCTGCAAAGCTAATTATTAGTATTATTACTATTATTACTTTATTATTAGGGTTAAGTATTGCATATTGGATTAGTAACTTAATTTCAAAACCAATTAAGTTATTATCAGAAACAGCATCTAAAATTGCAGAGGGGGATCTTACAACTAATGAAATACAAATTAAAATAAAAAGCAATGATGAAATTAGTGAATTAGTGCAGGCATTTAATAAGATGACTAATAATTTAAGGAAGCTGATTTCAGAAATGAGTATAGCAGCTTCAAAGGTAGCAATATCAGCTGAAGAAATGACAATTGGAGCTGCAGAAACTAGTAAAGTTACTAAATATGTTGCAAATATTACTCAAAGTTTAGCTAGTGGAACGGAACGTCAGGTTGAGAGTATTCAAGAGAGTGTTGAATCAGCCCATAAGATGAATGATCAGGCTAATGAGATTAATTCAAGAGCACAAAATGTAAGTAGACAAGTGGTAAAGGCGTCAGAGGTTATATTAGAAGGAAATATGGCAGTTCAAAAAACAATAGAACAAATGAATTCTATTCAAAATATTGTAGCTGATATAGCACAAGCTGTTCGTGAACTTGGAAATCAATCTAATAAGATTAATCAAATTATAGGAATTATTACTAATATTGCAGAACAAACTAACTTGCTTTCACTAAATGCATCTATAGAGGCTGCAAGAGCAGGAGAGGCAGGAAGAGGATTTGCGGTTGTAGCTTCAGAAGTAAGTAAATTAGCGGAGCAAACAGCAGCATCAGGCAAACAAGTATCAGAGGTTGTAAAAACTATATTGGACAAGACTACTAAGACTATAGCAGCTGTTGAGGAAGGTGAAAAGGAGGTTAAAGATGGAATTGAGACTGTTTATGCAGCTGGTACATCTTTTGATATGATACAAAATTCCATTAATGAGGTTAGAAATACAATTGGGGAAGTTTCAAAAGCATCGAAACACATGAGTGAAGGTACAGACAAATTAGTAACAGCTTTTGATATAATTGAACAGATTTCTAAAACATCAGCAGATGGAACTCAAAATGTATCTGCTTCCACTGAAGAACAATTGGCAACTATGGAAGGCGTAACAAATTCAGCAACTTCTTTAAGCGTAATGTCAGAGGATCTACTTAACTTAATCAGTACATTTAAAATAGAAAGTAATAAATAAGAAAAGAAAAAAATGTTGTAAAATGATATGCTTCCTTTATAGTAGATAGTTAAAATAATAAAACTGTTTCTATGAAGGGAGTATTTTTGTTCGTTTAAGTTTTGATGCTAAACATATTTACTTCGTGACTTGACAAATAAAGTTTGAATGATATACTGAATGACATACAGTATATCATTCAAAAGGTGTATAAGGCTAAAAATGGAGGTGAGAGTATGGGTGAAAATGATGCAAAGGAAAGGCTTATAGATGTTACCATTAAAATGATTTGTATGGGGAAAAAACCAAGTGAAATTACAGTTAAGGATATTACTGAAACTGCAGAAGTTGGTAATGGAATGGTAAATTATCATTTTCAAAGTAAAGATAATTTAATCCGTTTAGCGGTGAAAAAAGTTATGAACTGTGCCACGAAATCATTAGGTGAAAAAATGAAAACTAGGGAAAATGAACCATCAATTAAGCGTCTTACTATTATACTAAAAGAGGTTGTAAATTTTATTGCAAGTAATTCTGAAATTTCAAAGATTGCAATTTTAGACGATTTAGAAAATAATCAGGTAGCAGCGCATTTGTTAAGTTCAGAAGAATCATATAATAGGTGTCTTGAAGAACTTTATGGAGACAATAAACATAAGCTTTCGATTAAAAATTATTTAATTGCAGGATATATAAATTACATATTTTTAAAAGCAGAAAAGATAAAAGATGAAACTGGTTTTGATTTTTATAATAAAGAAGAAAGAGAAAAGGCAATTGAAACGTTAGTTGAGGAATTAGTAAATTGTAATAGGATTTAAATTTAAAAAATATATGTAGTAATATAGTAATAAAAACTATATCTTAGATAAGTATATATGTAAAATTAAAATATATATAAAAATAACTTATAATAAAGGAGTTAATTATATTATGATGAATGTAAATAGTGAAAAGTGTATTGGGTGTGGAATTTGTGTTAAAGATTGTTTCCTTAATTGTATAGAAGTAGTTGATAGGAAAGCGAAAATAAATAATGTCACATGTATGAAATGTGGACATTGTATAGCTGTTTGCCCTAAAAGCGCAGTATCTACAGATGAATATGATATGGAAGAAGTAGAAGAATACAATGAAGCTAAATTTAAAATAGAGTCAGATAATCTATTAAACTTTATAAAATTTAGAAGAAGTGTAAGACAATTTAAAGACAAAGATGTAGAAACAGAAAAACTCTTAAAAATAATAGAAGCAGGAAGATTTACTCAAACTGCAACTAATGCTCAAAACGTTTCGTATATAGTGGTTAAGGATAATATTGAACAATTAAAAGAAATGGTATTAGAAAATCTTAAAAACAGAGGAGAAGAACTTCTTAAAAATTTAAATCCACAAACCTTACCCTTTAAAAGATATGCAGAGTTGTGGATAAGAATGTACAATGAATACAGAGAAAATCCTAAGATGAATGATAAATTATTTTTCAATGCACCTGCGTTAATTCTTGTAGTATCAGAATCTTCAATTAACGGAGGGCTGGCTTCTTCTAATATGGAACTTATGACAAATGCTCAAGGGCTTGGAACATTCTTCAGTGGGTTCTTTGCATTGGCAGCACAAGGAGATGAAAAAATTAGAAAAATACTTGGACTCGAAGGTAATAAAGAAATAGTAACTTGTATGGTTATTGGTTATCCAAATGTAAAATTTATTAGAACGGCTCCAAGAAAAAATGTAAGTATATCATGGAAATAGGTATATCATAATATAAATAGTGAAATTTTAAGCTATCTAAAAGTGTTATTAATATTCATTTTTAGATAGCTATTTTTAATGCCTATTAGTATGTTGAACTCTTCTGGATAAAATATAAAAAACATTCTATTTTATATAAATATTTAGACTTGTTTTTGTATAAAAATACATATTTAATACGAAAATTGACAATGGAAAGAGAAAAAAAGAGAAGATAACCTTTACAGTGATTAATTTCGACGTATAAATATTGTGAAATATGATATTTATAGAGTAATATTATATTATGTATAAATATTAGCAGTATAGAAATACATAAAAGATATTTTTTATGTTGTTAGATTGATAATATGTATTTTTATAAGCTTATATTTACTAAAAAAGTATATATATAAGTTCTAATTAATAAAATTCATAGTTTGCAGAATTAACTTATTCAAATTGTTAAAAATGTACAGCAAATTTAAATGAATAAACTTTTTAGAACATATATAAATTCGGAAATTAAAAATTATATAAGGAGATGTGTAAATGAAAAAAAGTAGCAAATTATTTAGAAAAATAGTAATTGGAATTATTTTGATGATCGTAGTACCAATATTAGTAACAGGAGAGATATCTATAATTAAATCAAAATCTGTGTTAGAAAATAATTTAAAAACAACAAGTATACAGACAATTAAAGAAGTTGATAAGGGATTTTCGCAGTATCTTGGAATAATAGATACAGAAATGAATATAGTATCAAAAAATTCTGATATAAGAGATTTATCCAATTCAGAAGCTGACCATACACTTACAGCTCAATATATTCAAGGAGTTTTTGGCGATATTAAGAGTTCAATTGATGGTGTTATTAATGCAGGCTATGCAGGAGAATATGGTGAAATTGTATTAGATAGTAGTGTATTAAATATAAAGGATTTTAATTATAAGGAGAGAGATTGGTACATAAATGCAAAAGAAGCTAATGGAAAGCCTGTGTATATAAAACCATATAAAGATAAAGTTACTGGACAACAAGTTATGACTGTTGCTCAAGCGGTAAAAGATGATAAGGGACAATTTTTAGGTGTTGTAGTAATTGATATGTCTCTAGATTCTATAAAAAAATATGTTGGGGATATAGAATTATTAAACACAGGATTTATCTTACTGGTAGATAAAGATGGTGACATTATAGCAAATAATGATAAAAACAAAGACATAGAAAATAGTATTGGAAATTTATCATTTTGGGATTCAGCTAAAAATGAGGAACGTGGAGTATATTCTTTAGAAAACAAAGGAAAATCTTTTTATGTATGCCAACAAACTAATAATATAACTGGTTGGAAAATGATTGGGATTATTGATAGTAAAGAAGTAACTGATAATGTTTCTATTATGAGAGTTGCAGTAGTCATATCAACAATGATATGTGCAATTGTTGGTATAGCTATAGGGGTTTTGGCGACTTTATATTTAATGAGAGAAATAAATAAGATAAAGAAATCTCTTAGCAAAGTTGCAGATGGCGATTTCACTGCAAGAGTAAATGTTACAGCAAAAGATGAATTTGGAGAACTTGGACAAGATTTTAATTTTATGATAGGAAATGTTTCTAAGTTAATGAAGAATGTTCAAAATACATCATCAGATTTACTTGAAGCATCTGTAAATATATCAAGTATGTCAAAAGAAACTACAGCTTCAATATCAGAAGTTTCAAATGCTATACAAGAAGTTGCAAATGGAGCTACAAATCAAGCACAATCATCTACAGAAGTAGCAGGAAGTGTTGGGGAATTATCCGATAGAATAGATGAAGTTGGCAAACATACAAATCATATAAATGAGTTATCAAACGAGACAGAAAAGCTAAGTAATCAAGGACTTATTATACTTAAGGATTTAATAAATAAAGCTAGTATGGCTAAAGAAAATGCTATCCAATCTGCCAATATGGTTAACGAAATGACGAAGAGCATAGATAAAATAAATTATATGTCAAATGCAATAGCCAGTATTACAGAACAAACTAACCTCTTAGCATTAAATGCTAGTATAGAAGCGGCAAGAGCTGGAGAAGCTGGAAAAGGATTTGCAGTAGTTGCAGAGGAAATTAGAAAGTTAGCAGAAGAGTCTAAAACATCTACAGACCAAATAAAAGCAATTATTTCAGAAATAAACACTAGCGCAGGTAATGCTCATGAAGCAATGGAAGAAAGTAAGGAAATGTCACAGGCACAAGGAAGAGCAATAAAAGAAACCGAAGATATATTCAATAAGATAGTTGATTCTATAATACCATTAAGTGGAGCTATAGAGAATATTAATGAGTTAAATGAGAAGATGCACTCAAACAGAGAAGAAGTAAATTCACAAATTCAAAATATAGCAGCAATATCAGAAGAATCTGCATCTATATCACAAGAAGTTACAGCATCAGCGGAAGAGGTTAGTGCAACTATGGATGAACTTACTCAATATGCAAGCAATTTACAAGAAATATCGCATAAACTTCAAGATGAATTAAGGAATTTTAATTTATAAGAGAAAGATTGAGTTTTAGAATTAATTACATATCAATATTGAAATAGTAAATCTACATTTAAAAACTTACAATTACAATCAGCTACAAATAATATATTATGTAGAAATGTAATTGGAACATATATGCTATAGATAATTAATTTAATTAGTAAAGCATAGGCGTGAAATATTCACTATGTAAAGTGTGATAAAAAAATAAAATGAATAAGAAAGTTTAATTTGAATAAGGGGGCAGTATATAGTTGTATTTTTACACAAAACTATATACTGTCCCCTTACTATTGTTTTTTACATCATTTCAAGCATTTGCTTTAATATTCTAGTTGAATTTTTAACTGCAACTGGAATGAATTTTTGGTAATCCATATGAGCTCCATTATTTGCATTATCAGAAATTGATCTGATAACTACAAAGGGAATTGAATTTAAGTAACAAACTTGCGCAATACTAGCACCTTCCATTTCACAAGAAATTGCTCCGAATTCTTTATCAAGCCATTGAATTTTTTCAATATTAGCAACGAATTGATCTCCAGAAGCAATTCTTCCGATAAAACTGTTTAATTCAGGAATTTCTTCACATGCTTTTTTGGCGAAGGCAACCATTTTTTCATCGCATTTAAAATCAAAAGTATCAAGTCTCGGAATTTGTCCCATTTTATCACCAAAAGCTGTAGTATCCATATCATGTTGAACTAAATTTTCAGCAACAACTATATCACCAGGATATATATCTTTACCGATTCCACCTGCAACTCCAACATTTATAACTCTATCAACGTTGTATTCAGAAACTAATATTTGAGTGCAAATAGCTGAGTTAACTTTACCAATTCCACAAACTACAGCGACAACATATTTACCATATAAGCTGCCTCTATGAAAAGTCATGTTAGCTTTTTCTTTTTTTTCTTCAAGTGTTAAGTCTTTTAATAAAATTTCCAATTCTTCTGCCATAGCAGCAATTATACCAATAGTCATATAAAACAATCCTCCTAAAATATGCAGCTTATGTATACTAAACGTTACTATTGTGAAAGTATTTTAAGTATAAACAAGCTAAAATATATGTATTGCAATATTTATATATAATACAACCTTAAATGAGCATGTTCATTTAATATACATAACATTACTTAATATTATAATCATTAATTTACAAATTTAACAGAGAAAATACTAAAATTATAACGATAAATAGAATTAATCCACAATATATTGGGCAATAATAAAAATTATCAACAACATATTGTGAATTATGTGTATAATATTAAAAAAGAAAAAAATATTGTGGATAGAATATTAAATTTAATAATTAAAAATAGGCTATAATATCTGCTAGAATAAATAATATATTCAAATTCAAAAACAATCAATTTTATTGTAGATTTAAAATTGTAACATATGTATTAGTTATATGATTAAGTTTGAACTATATTTATGTTATAATAGTAGTAAATGCTCAAGAGATATACAATAAATGGATTACATTATATGTTGTAAAATGATTCTTTCGAAAAATTTGTACTTGTGTATATGTCCATTAGTAATGCATATATTTATTTACTGCACATATGTTTCAATGTAGCAAATTAGTTAAAGTTTATATATTAAAAATATATATAATCACACAGAAAATATTTAAAGGAGAGGAACTTATGACAGCACAACATTCTTTATCAAGAACTGAACTTTTAATAGGTAAAGATGGATTAGATAAATTAACAAATAGTAAGGTTGTTATTTTTGGAGTAGGAGGAGTAGGGAGTTATACTATTGAAGCACTTGCAAGAGCTGGTGTTGGAGAATTAACTATTATCGATGATGATACTGTTTGTTTAACAAACTTAAATAGGCAGGTCCATGCTACGTATGATACTATAAGCAAATCCAAAGTAGAAGTAATGAAAGCAAGAATAGAATCTATAAATAGAAATTGTAAAGTTATAGCGCAAGAAGTTTTTGTTACACAAGAAAATATAGCAGAAATAATATCTGATGATGTTGATTATGTTGTTGATGCAATAGATACAGTTTCAGCAAAATTAGGTTTGGCTGAATATTGTTATAAAAAAGGTATAAGAATAATCAGTTCTATGGGGACAGGAAATAAATTAGATCCAACTCAATTTAAGGTTACAGATGTATTTAAAACAAAAGTATGTCCATTAGCAAAGGTTATGCGACATGAATTAAGAAAAAGAGGTGTAGAAAAATTAAAAGTTGTATACTCAGAAGAAGTGCCAATAAAACCAGTATATGATGTTGTTACTTGCAAAACAGGTTGTGTCTGCACAGGTGGAACTAAAAAATGCGCAATTAAGAGACAAATACCAGGAAGCATATCTTTTGTTCCACCTGTTGCAGGGATGATAATTGGAGGAGAAGTTATAAAAGATATATTAGAAATAAATTAAATAACTCTCATTCTGTAAAAAATAATTCTTGTTAATTAAATATTCGGAGGATTTATTTACAATTATAATCACAACATACAATATTTTGATTCTTATTATTTATTATGAAAATCTTAAGATAAATTACGCTTATAAGTATATCTAATAAAAGTAATATATAAACTGAATAAGACGAAATGATGATCCTATAATACAATCATTAAGAAAAGTTGTTATGGGGTCATTATTTTGTATATTATATTGCAAAAATATAGCATGTGCGTAGAAGTGATGAGTAAGTTTTCTAAAAATAAAATTGTATTATTATATGTTTTATGTAAGTATAAGTAATATAATGAGTATGTTTATTAAAAAGTTGAAGAATGGAATTTAGAAAATACCCAAAGGAAATTTAATATAATTGTTGAATGATTATTTTTGAAAACAATCTTAAGTGAAAAGGATCTGAGTGTAAACAAATAATAGTGTAGTAAAAATATATAATTTGTAAATTAGGGGAGAGCTATATGGAATCAGATTTTAGTGTAAAAATACAATCAGATAAATCAAGTCAAACAGAATATTTGGTAAAAGATAAGAGTGATATTATTGTTGGTAGATTCAGCACATCAGAATTAAATAGTCAAAGTAAAACTTGTGATATAAATCTTAAGTTTTATAGAGAATATGATTATGAGCTATTAAGTGATACCTTGTCTCTTATTTTAAAAGCAACATTCAAAGATGCAAACATTTTTAAAGTAAATATCAGAGTTATTGAAACAATAGATTTTAATGCATTTATAGATTTAGGATTTACTTTAGAAGGAATATTTAGTCAAAATCAATATTTAAAAGGTGAATATTTTGATGAATTATCTTTTGGAATAACAAGAAAAGAATATAATTTGATGAGCAAATATTCTCTGGTTGAATTAGAAGGACCAAATGTAATTCTCAAAAATTTAACTGCTGGCAATGCAGAAGGTCTATTAGAGTATTATGAAAAGAACAAAAAACATTTAGAACCTTTTGAACCTACTAAAGATAGTACTTTTTATACTGTAGAAAATCAAACAAAAATACTAAATAAAAATTATAGAGAGTTTTTAAATGGTGTAACTATTGAGTTAGGGATTTTCAAAGAAGAAAAATTAATCGGAAAGATAAAGCTTTCTAGAATTTTACATGGATCACTTAAAAGTGGAGTGTTAGGCTATTCTATAGATGAAGATGAACAAGGAAAAGGATACATGAAGGAAAGTGTCAATCTTTTTTTAAAGTATGCATTTGATGAATGTGAACTTCACAGAATAGAAGCGTCAGCTTTGGTTAATAACGAAAAATCAATAGGTGTATTAACTGGATGTGGATTTAAGATGGCTGGGATAAATGAAAAATATCTTTTAATTAATGGGAAGTGGATGGATCATGCAACTTATTATATTCTAAAAGAAGAGTTCGAAAAGTAATTAAATAGGCTGAAAAAATTCATATAAGTTAATATTAATACGATAAATTTAACTATATAACATTAAAGCTGGGTTAATAAGACTTAAGTTTTATGGAGATTATTTTTTATAACAGAAATAAATATAAATATTTTATTTGCGGATATAGCTATATTTCTTATTAGTGAATATAAGTAGATATTTTTAATTTAAACATGAAAATTGATAAAATATTATGATTATGAGGATAGAATACAATTAACTAATCCTAGTGTATCAATAATAGAAAAAAGAAGAAATATAGAGAATACAAGCGTATTATAAATTTAAATTCGACAGAAGGTAAATTTTTTAATAATCAACATAAGTTTATATGTTAAGATAAAACACGTCGCTAAGACATGTAAACAACTTAAGAGAATCTGAGAAAAACCTTTTGAAAAAAGAGTTTGAAAGATTAAAAAAAGTTATTGACAATATCAAAATCAAGTGATAAACTAAGTAAGTCGCTTGAGGGTGACAGCAAAAAACAAAAAGTTACAACGAAAGTTGTGGAAGAAAATGGTCTTTGAAAATTGAACAGAATATATAAGTACATTTAAGTAAACCAGCAATTTTTATTTGAGTAAGCTAAGATTAAACTTTTAATTGAGAGTTTGATCCTGGCTCAGGACGAACGCTGGCGGCGTGCT
>NZ_LZZM01000042.1 GCF_002006345.1 Clostridium puniceum | reverse complement strand
GAGTATATGCTTGCTAATCCAAATTAAAAACTTAGTTAATATATAACATTATAAGTAGAAATATAAAAGTATCAAGGCACTTGCAGAAATGTAAGTGTCTTTTGTTGTGCAAAAATAAAATGAAACTGGGAAGGTGACATATGAATGAAGTAAATATAATTATAGGGATGGCTTCAACTTTAATTGGAATTTTAGTTGGAGCTATTGGACTTAAAAGAACATTTAAAAATGATATTAAAGAGGAAAGTAATTTACAAACAAAATTTGAAATGCAACTTAATTATATATCTAGAGGTGTTGATGATATCAAATTAGATATGAAAATGCAAGACAATAAAATCAATGGGGTTATAGAAAGAGTTGCAAAAGTTGAAGAATCTGTAAAGTCAGCACATAAAAGATTAGATGATTTAGAAGGAGATAGGATAATATGAAAGAATTATTAATTAATCAAATTGCACCAATATTAGCAACGACAATAATAGGTATACTAGTGGTAATTATTAAAAGTGTTGGAGGTGCAGCAACCGAATTATTTGTTGCAAAGAAAAAGGAAGCAGAATTAAAAATAAAAGCTTCAGCACATGAAGAAGAATTAAATACGGCTAAAGAAGTATGGAGTATCATAGAAGAAAAGTTCAGGATTACAGAGAATGCAAGTCAAGTTTTAGGAAATAAAGCAGATGAATTTGATAAATTATTACTTCGGAAGATACCAGGATTAACTAAACAGAATTTAAGCGATTTAAGACAAGCTATAGCTGGTGAATTTAATAAAGATAAAGCAGTTGTGCTGCAAGATGATGCAACAAAGCAGATTGCAGAGCTGCAAAAAACTAATGAATCTTTACAGGTAGAAAATCAAAATTTAAAATCTACAATAACTCAAATTAGCAGTGCAATACAATCAGTATCAACAGAAAATCAACAAGCAACAGTTTAACTTCTAATAGTAGCCTTTAAGGTTACTATTTCATATTATGTAATGAGGAGTGATGATATATGTCACAGTGGAAATGGTGTGCAACTGATGAGAATTGAAAAGTTATCAAAGGGTGGTACAAAGATAATGATAAATGGTATCATTTAAACGAAGAAACAGGAATTTTAGATACTGGTTGGTTTCAAGATAAAGATTCAAGATGGTATTACTTAGATGAACAAAATGGATATATGAAAACCGGATGGATTCAATTAAAGAATATATGGTATTACTTAGAGCGTGAAAGTAATGGCTATCAAGGTGCTTGTTATATTGATTGCACTGTTATCATCGATGGCAAAGAGTATACTTTTAATTCAAATGGTCATATGATAGAAAATAGTTTAGTATCATATGCGCTTATTAATTTTATAAAGTCATGGGAAGGCTTCTCAGCAACTCCATATTATGACGAAGTTGAAGTATTAACATTAAGGCTATGGAATGACAGGAGAAGAAATACAAGGCATCTCAGAGGTCACAGAAGAACAAGCAACATCTATGCTTAAAGATTGGATTAATAATAAGCATGCTCCAGTAATTAAATTAGATTTAGACTGTAGAGGAATAACTTTAAATCAAAATGAATTTGATGCTTTAGTAAGTTTTGCATATAATTGTGGCACTGGTGGATTATTAAATTCAACATTGTATAGGCGTATATGTGAAGGTGTTAGAGATTCTAGTTTAATTACTAATTTTCAAGCTTGGTCAAATGGTGGAGTAAGAAGAATAGAAGGTCTTTACAGAAGGAGAACTAAAGAAGCAGCAATGTTTTTAAATTCTGACTACACTGGAAATGTATAATGTGATATAATTCATTTGGCTAAATTGCACAATAGCTAAATAATTTAGAGGATATGGGAGTTAATTAACTGCTGTATCCTTAATTTTTTTGTCTAAAAATAATTATATTAACAATACTAATTTAATATACAATAACATATCAATTGAGATCTAAACAAAATCAAAAGGACTATATGCTACGTGAGGGGCAACAGTAAGGGAGGATGGATTGAAACTCAATGCTTACCTATGAATAAATGTAATGAATTAAAAAGTGTACTAGGTTCATGGCTTTATGAAATCAAAAAATAGCATAGAGTTTATAGTGTTGGCGGAATATAGTTAATAATTATAATTTTTGCAAACCTTGATTATTCTATTAGCATATAATATAATGAATGCTATAGAAATAAATGAATATAACTAGGTACGGTTGGGCAAATTTTATAATTTGCTTTCAAGCAATTTTAGTTTCTGGGGTGGGAAACTCTATTAGAGTATTCCCATCTCTTTTTGTGGAAATTTTTAATAAAAAGTTTAAATATAATTTTTTGTTTAAACTAAGATTTTAGGGTATACCTAAGAATATATGAGGAGAGATAAACTATGAAAAATAAGATTAAAAACAAAATTTTCAATCCATTTTTACACTTTTTTAAAAATGAATCTTCCAGTGGATTAATACTTTTAAGCTTTGCCATTATTGCAATAATAATAGCAAATTCTAGTTTTGCTACAACATACAATAATATACTACATACCTATATAACTATTGGATATAAAGAATTTTCTCTATCAATGTCAGTTCTTCATTGGATTAATGATGGATTAATGGCGATATTTTTCTTAGTAGTTGGTATGGAAATAAAGCAAGAAGTAGTATTCGGAGAGCTTCAATCTTTTAAGAAAACTATACTACCTATATCAGCAGCTATAGGAGGTATGATTGTACCAGCAATTATTTATGCATTATTTAATTATAATAAACCTACTATTTCAGGATGGGGAATTCCAATGGCGACAGATATTGCATTTGCTATAGGGATACTTTCTTTGGTAGGTAGGAAAGCACCTAAAGGGATTATTATATTTCTTACAGCATTAGCTATAGTTGATGATTTGGGAGCCATTATCGTAATTGCTATATTTTATACTAGCCAAATTTCTTGGATTGCTCTTATTATTGGTTTAATTGTTTTTACTTGCCTTATATTAGCTAATAGATTTAAGGTCAAATATACATCTGTCTTCATTATTGGAGGTATATTTCTATGGGTTTGCTTGTTAAAATCAGGTATACATGCAACAATTGCTGGAGTATTACTTGGAATTTCATTGCCTGTAGGAAAAAATATTCATGAATTCAAATCATCAATTTTATACAGACTTGAACATGCTTTAACTCCATTGTCTTCATTTGTAATTATGCCGATATTTGCGCTAGCAAATTCAGGTATAACTATTGATATCAATAGTATAGGAGCAATAATATTGACACCTGTTAGTTTTGGAATTATATTTGGGCTAGTTATTGGTAAACAAATAGGTATATTTGGAGTTTCATACATTTTAGTAAAATTAAAAGTGGCTAAACTTCCATCTCAAGTAACAAAAAGACATCTATATGGTGCAAGTGTGCTTGCGGGTATTGGATTTACTATGTCACTTTTTGTTTCATCTTTGTCATTTGCAGATGAAACTGTGTTAACTACAGCAAAAATAAGTATTATGATTGCTTCAATAGTATCTGCAATATTAGGTACGATAATTTTTAAACTTATAAAACTTAAAAGTGAAAAATAAATATATTAGGTGTAAATATAAATTATAGGTATAAAGGTGTATAAATGGAGAAAATTTTTGATTCAAATTATATAAAGGAACTAATGAAGGAAATATCTAAAAGTAGTTCGATTTCATATGACGATTTCCCAAAGTATGATTTATTTCTATCTCAAGTTATAGAATATTTAAATGATAAATTTGTTGGTGAAAAGTTTACCAATAACATAGTTCAAAATTATATAAAGAGTGAAGTTATAACTAAACCAGGAGATGGAAAAAAAAGAGGATATACAAAAATCCATTTAATACAGTTAGTATTGCTTAGTTATATGAGACCACTTTTAACAACAGAAGAAATCAAGAAAGTTTTTAAACTTGCATTTAATGAAATTAACGATAACAATGATGATATATTATCTTGGGAAGAAACATATAAGATTTTTATACAAATACAAGAAGAAAGTTTAAATGAATATTTAATCTCATCATTAATTCATGAAAATAGATTTGATGAATTAATAAAGAAATTCAATTTGAAAGGTAAGGATGAGGAGAGAATAGGCATTTTATTATTAGTTTTATATTTAATATCAAAAGCAAGTTCTATTAAAAAACTAGTTCAAAAAATAGTAAAAGAATATCAGGCAGATTAATTATATGTATATAGCAAGAAATAGAGTAATATAAATAAGACGTAAAAATAGAACGTACATTCGTTTGATTTGTTTAGAATTAATGATTACTATAGTAGTAATGGAGGGATAAAGATGGAAGTCAAAAACAAACAAAACACTTATAATACATTATTTCACTGGAATAGCTTTAAATTGAAGCTTGTGTTTGAAGGAATGAGTGTAGGTATCATTACGGGGCTATTAATAGTGGTATATCGATATATACTTGAAAAGGCAGGAGTTTTATTAACTGATATTTATAAAAGTATATATATGAAGCCTATATTTATAATACCTTGGATTGGAGGGGTAATAATTATAGGATATATTGTAGGACTAATGGTTAAACATGAACCCATGATTAGCGGAAGCGGAATTCCTCAAGTTGAAGGAGTTCTATTTAGAAAACTTGATATGACGTGGTGGAAAGTTATACTTGGTAAATTTATTGGCGGAGTTCTCTCAATAGGATCTGGTCTTTCGTTAGGAAGAGAAGGTCCATCAGTTCAATTAGGTGCAGCAGTTGGACAAGGATTTAGTAGGGTATTCAAGAGAGTGAAAATTGAAGAAAAATATCTTATTACAAGTGGTGCAAGTGCAGGACTATCAGCAGCCTTTAATGCGCCTTTGGCTGGAGTAATGTTTGCATTGGAGGAAGTTCATAAAAGTTTTTCACCATTAATATTACTTTCAGCATTAACGTCAGCGTTATCGGCTGATTTTATAGCTAGCGGTTTCTTTGGTTTAAAACCAGTTTTTATTCTTGGAAATCTAACTGAATTACCACTTAAATTATATTTGTATATAATCTTATTAGGTGCATTCCTAGGAGCCTTAGGAGTAGTATTTAATAAAATTCTTTTAAAGACCCAGAATCTATATGTAGCTCAAACATGGCTACCAAAAGAAATGAGAATAATAATTCCTTTGTTAATTTCAGTTATGCTTGGAATTTTATTACCGCAAGTTTTAGGTGGAGGACATGAACTTATAACATCACTAATTACAAATAATTTCTCATTAACAGTTTTAGTAATTCTAGTTTTGGGAAAATTTTTATTTACTATGGTAAGTTTTGGTTCAGGAGCACCAGGCGGAATATTTCTTCCAATACTTGCTATTGGAGCTTTAATAGGAACTGTTTATGGAATAATACTTACACATTTAGTACATTTGGATATCATGTATATTAATAACTTTATAATACTTGCAATGGCAGGATATTTAACAGCTGTAGTTAGAGCACCTATAACTGGAACAATTTTAATTACTGAAATGACAGGTTCATTTAGTCATTTGCTTTCATTGGCTATTGTATCTGTAGTTGCGTATATAATTGCGGATATTCTAGGATCAAAACCTATTTATGAAGCATTACTTGAAAAGATTTTACATAATCAAGTGGAAAAAATATCTATTGGTAATAAGAAAAATAAGGCTATATTAGAGTTCCCAGTTTGTATGGGGTCAGATTTAGATGGAAAGGAAATTAAACATGTTAAATGGCCGTCCCATTGCTTATTAGTAGCAGTTAAGCGGGGGGAAGATGAAATAATTCCCAAAGGCGACACCGTTATTTTCCCTGGTGACTATTTGATTATACTCACTAATGAGGATAGAGTACCTAAAATAAATGATAATTTAATAGTAATGACAGGAAGTTGTGAGATATTAAAATAAACATTAAATTTTAATATAGTAACCATCTTTGTTAAATAGTATATACATAAAATTAATTTTATTGTACATAATAAAATTTAGAGGTGGTTATATTAATGAAAAAATTTATTATTATTTTTATTGTATTATGCTTATCATTTAATATGAATATCATACCTTCTATGGCGGCATCCGAAGTCATTAAAGAAGGTCTTTATAAAGTGGCTGATTTAAATTTTAAATTTGATGCTGTTCATACTGTTCAAAATAATTCTTTTAGCGAGCATTCTCTCTTGATTATTCTTGACTCTAATCAAATTATTCAACAAGTTATAAGATTAAAACCTCAATCTGAACAATACACTTTAGTGCCAATCAAAGAGAATTACACAATTATAGTAGTTGGCAATGGTAAAGTTTCAATTTTTTAAAAGATATTTAATTTGAATTTTAAATCATAAAATATAAAAAGTGGGACACAAAGGGGATGGAGTGCTCTTAGTAGAATAGACATATAGAAAGTACGTTTTTCTTTGATTTCCTTAGAATATTATAAATCACTATTTGTTATTCATAATATTTAAAATAATTCAAATATTAGTAAACTTGTAGTTGTAATTGCCCTACCCAAGAATGATTCAATTATTACGATGCGACCTTTAGGCCAAGGTAGTAATCCTTTTTAAATTCTCTTGGAGAGTTATAGTCTAGAGTTGAATGTAACCTTCTTGAATTATAGAATAACTCTATATATTCAACAACAGTTGTTCTAGCCTCAGCTTTAGTTTTAAATTTTATTCCATACAATTTGTCCTTTTTTAAAGATGCAAAAAATGTCTCAGCGCAGGCATTATCAAAACAATAACCTTTAGCACTCATGCTTTGAAAGAAACTATTTTTTCTTAACAAATCTTGATAATCGTAGGAAGCATA
>NZ_LZZM01000041.1 GCF_002006345.1 Clostridium puniceum | reverse complement strand
GTTGGTTGTCTTATCCAATCACTCTAATATAGAAATTAAATCTTAATGAACAAAATTTTTTAGAACATATATATAAAGATATTAAGCTGGATAATTCAAATTTTCTTCTTTTATCTTTAATAAAATTTCGTTAAGAAATTTATTTGCTAAATATTTTGCCATTGGCAGATTCATGTCTAAATAATTACCACAATCTCTAGCAGAAGCACCTGGGATTTCACCTTGGAAATCAGCAATAAATTTATACAACTCAGTAAGAAGCGGTACTATATCTCTTGATTTGTAATCACCATGTAAAATTAAATAAAAACCCGTCCTACATCCCATGGGTCCAAAATAAACAGTTTTGTAATCATAAGATTTATGATTTCTTAAGAATGTAGCAGCTAAATGCTCGATTGCATGCATTTCTGATGTATTCATAACTGGCTCTAGATTAGGTCTAGTCATTCTAATGTCAAAAGTTGTAAGAACTGTATCTCCAAAATTATCTTGTCTTGAAACATACACACCTGGAAGTAATTCCAAATGATTGATTGTGAAACTTGCTATTTTCTCCATTAACATCACTCCTAGTATAATTATGATATAGCCACTAAGGGCTATTCTTTTCTTAGTAAATTTCTAAAATAAGTAACGGAAGAAGGATCTCTTCCTTCATCAGATGTTGCTTCTATAGTTTAATATTTCTGAGGTTCCTGATAGATTCCAGACTTTTCATAAAGTATAATCTCTTAAAGGATAGGATAAAGAATGTTTTCCTCCTTGGGAAGTCAGTTACTACTGACCTATACCTATAATTGAGTCAATTAGTCCATTCAATGAGGTTTTATGATTAGCTGGTTGGGAGCCTCTGGCTATCCCCGTATCACATGCTAGGATGTGTACTCATTGCTTGGAAATGGATTCCTATTAGAAAGGAGCTATTGCTCATGTTAAATACTACAAAATATGATTTATTTATCTCGGTTGGAATTGATATCGGTGCAGACTTCAGTTGGATGTCTATTGCACTTCCCAACCAAATATTCGTAGGAAAACCATTTAAAATCCTACATTCTGATTTAAATTCCCTTGCTATAGCTGTTTCTAAAATAAAAGAAGCAGAAGAGCTGTATTCTTTGGAAAGTCGCATTTTCCTAGAATCCACGGGAATTTATCATTACCCACTCTTCTGCTATCTTCGTGATAAGGAATTTAATGTTAGAGTTATTAATCCTATCATCACTAAGAATAGCACAAACATTAACATCAGAAAAGTGCATAATGACAGATTTGATTCAAAAAAAGCTGCCTTAATAGGCTTAAAGCCTGATTTGAAAGTTTCACTTATGCCATCGGACCTTGCTCTTAATTTAAGAAATCTTTCAAGAGAATATTACGATCTGATGGACAACCGTTCCGCTTATGTTAATAAGCTTCAAGGTGAACTTCCAATGGTATTTCCACAGTATTTAAAAATTTTTTCTAAAATAACTACGAATACGGCAATGACCTTACTTGAGAAATATACTTCTCCGGATGCATTTTTAGCTGCTCCGAAAGATGAAATCATCGATTCCATCCGGCGTACTGCTCGTTTTGGACTTACATATGCTTATGATAAGTATAATGCCATCTAATGATGCCAATACTTTTGGTCATGCTGTAAGTAGTAACTTTAAACGAATTCGCTTATACATAAGCTTCATTCGAAAGTATGATGAAGAGATTTCTTCAATACTTTCTGACATGCATGAACTTGTCGATGCAAATAAAACTACTGATTTTGTGAAGCAAATTCACTTGATTGAGTCATATAAAGGTGCAGGCTTTCTTTCTGCCGCAAGTCTTATGGCAGAAATCGGAGATTTCTCTGCGTTTAATTCACCCAAGCAGCTTTTTGCTTACTTTGGCTTAGATCCAGCTGTAAAACAATCTGGTAAATTTAATGGTACGAAAATTAGTATGTCAAAACGAGGTTCTCGAATTGCTAGAAGAGTTATTCATACCATGGCTTTAGTCAGCATCAGTAAAAACAGAAATGGTTCTTCCCAAAATCATGTACTTCGAGATTACTATCTATTGAAATGTAAGAGTAAGCCTAAAATGGTGGCGCTTGGAGCTGTTATGCATAAAGTTTGCAATATTGTATTCGCAATTCTTCGTGATGAAAAGGAGTTTAAAATAATCACACCAGAAGAACATCAAAAGAATTATAACCAAGCAAAATGCGGCTTCGCTACGTAGTGTAATTCCATAGAAATGACTTTTTTTGACAGCTAGTCAAAAGGCTTATTAAAGTCACCCTTTTTTAGGCTCATAGAAATAATAATTATTTTTTAGTTCTTATTGATATTTCTTAGCTGGACTTAATATAAAAATAAATAGTAAACTATATAGATATATTTGGTAAAAATTTATTTACATTTGTTTATATTAAATTGTATCATTTTAGATTGCTATTATCAAGATAACTACTCAGAATGTAAAAAATGCGAAGTAAATTAAGTGAGGAATATTTTATGAAAAAAAACAAGTTCAACAGGAAAACGTTAAAGAACTATTGAAATTAATTGAGGAAAATCCAGATTTAGAAATAATGGCAATGGTAGATACTGCATGTGTTCCAAGTGATGATTTTAGTTATTGGTGTGCAGATTGGGGAAAAGCCGAAATTGATGAATACTATATTTCAGATGAAAGAATATATTTTAAATCAATTGATTTTGATGAATTAGTAGAGCAAAATATGGAATTTTGTGAGCAAGAAGTAGAGGCATATGAGGGCGAAAGTGAAGAATTAGCAATAAAAGAAGTTGATAAGTTAAATTGGATTAAAGCAATAGTTATTCATATTGATGAATTTAGTTAATACACAATACAAATAGACGAAGTTACTAGGAGGAGGTGATTTTTTGAGAATTAATGATACTAATTTTACAGAGTTGTATTCCTATGCGGATTATAATGCATTTACAGAAGCGGAGGAAACAACGCTTATAGGGTTAACCTTTGATAAAATAAATGAAATATTGAATGTAGATAAATACGATACGTTAGGATCTATAGATAAATTCTTTAAATCAGATGGTTGGGAAAGAAGCTCTATGGTAAAAGACCTTAAAAAAGCATTAAAGAACATATCCATAGATAAGCAATTTGAACTGTTTTATTATTTAGGTCAACTCCAGGGTCAAAAGGAAATGTGGCATCTAATTAAAAATAAATAATCCTACGCAATACTAATAAAGTTTAAATATGATGTGAAAATAAAAAAATAGTTCTTTGAAAATTGAATAATGTGATATATGAATATATTTTATCGTTTTTAAATAAGTGGTATAATTTAAATATACTTGTAAAGGTTTATTGCTGTAGAAGTGAAAGGGGATTAATTTTATTTATGAAAAATAGTAAGTATAGGATTATTATATTTTTAAGTGTTTTGGTAAGTATAGTTAGCATAGTTATGATTTCTTGTTCTAATAGGCCCAAAGAAGTGAATTGGGTGGAAAGGGACAAATTAACAGAATCTATATTAAAAAGTGGAACTGATGATTCAAATTTTGTGCAACTAACTAAAATTAATGATAATGTTTGGGTGCATACCACATACTATAACTATAATGGAAGTAGAACTTTATCAAATGGATTGTTAGTTATAACGTCTAAAGGTTTAGTATTGATAGATACAGCATGGACAAATGAGCAAACAGAAGAGTTAATTAAATTGACAAAAGAAAAATTTAAACAAGACATTACTACTGCAATAATAACACATGCACATATGGATAAAATTGGTGGGATTAAAACACTATTAGAGAACAAAATAGATGTTAAATCTACTCCATTAACAGCACAATTCGCTGAAAAATTAGGATATGATAAACCTAATCCATCTATTACTAGTGATGATACAGTATTAGAACTTGGAGATACTAAGTTAGAAGTATATTTTCCAGGTGAAGGGCATACTGCTGATAATATTGTCGTATGGTTAGCAAAGGATAAGATTCTATTTGGTGGATGTATTGTAAAACCATTAGAATCTAAAACTATGGGAAATACTAGTGATGCCAATATGAAAGCATGGCCTAATTCTATTGAAAATTTAATAAATAAGTTTCCGGATGCAGAGATTGTCATACCATCACATGGAGACTGGGGAGATAAACAAATACTTACACATACACTTGACTTGTTAAAAGAAAAATAAAATTGGAGATATATAATAGGAATTATAGTCAATTACACAAAAAAATTAAAATATCTTAATATAAGAATCGGATTACTAACTAAAATATCACATTATTCAGAATGATATGCTCCCTTTAAGGAGGACATATCAGAAGTGAAAGTGTGATATTTTTTTTGTTACGCAATTCTCAAAATGTAAATAGAACTAACTCGCTAAAAGCGACGGCTTTGGCTTTATCTGTAATATAAATTTTTAATTCATAGTTTCATAATATCCGAAAATATGTGAAAATAAAAAGATGTTGTCGCCACAATATCTTTTTATTTTGTAACACCCCTTGTTTTATACGTCGAAAGGAGTGTTAATGAAAATGACTGAACTACAAGTCAATTTTCGTAAAGATTTAGTAATGCGTGGATTTATAGAATCCACTATTAAAAATTACCAACTAGTTGCAGGTGAATTTGAAAAATTTGTTTCTCCACCTCCAACGCTTTTCCAAGAAAAGCATGCAGTAGATTTCTTATATGATTGTATCATAAATAGAAAATTAAAAGAAGATACTGCAAACTATAAAAATTCAATAATAAAATTACTTTTTGTTGTTACTTTAAATAAAGAATGGAACAACTTAAAAGTTCCTAGGATGAAAAGAAGAAAAACATTACCAATAGTTCTTTCCAAAAGTGAAGTTAAAGAATTTTTAGATTCTATTGATGATTTGAGATATAAGAGAATTTTTTCAATTATATATTCAGGTGGTTTAAGATTAAGTGAAGTTAGAAATTTAAAGGTTAGTAATATCAGATATAAAATTTTGCAGAACATCAAATTTAGGCGGACATATTGAACAATGTGGTGAGTGCGGTGATATTAAGATATCATATAATTCTTGTCGAAATAGACATTGTCCTAAATGCCAAACATTAGCAAAGGACAAGAAGTATTTAGATGCTGATATAGGCATTACAACAATATTGCATACTTGGGGGCAAAATTTAATGTTTCATCCACACATTCATTGTATAGTTCCTTCGGGCGGTTTGAGTAATTTAGGAAATAAGTGGAATAACTCTAAAGAAAATTTTTTTATTCCAGTAAAAGTTTTATCAAGAAAATTTCTCGCATACTTCAAAGAAGCTTTCAAAACACAAGAATTTGTTTTAAATAAGGATATATTACAATTTACTAATTCCAAATCATACAGTAGATTTTTAAATGGAATGTATGCCAAAGAATGGATAGTTTACTCTAAAGCACCTTATAAAAGTGCTTCCCATGTACTAAAGTATTTAGGAAGATATACACATAGAGTTGCAATATCAAATGATAGAATACTTAATATTAAAGAAGATAAAATTACTTTCAAATGGAGAGATTATAGAGACAATAATAAGGAAAAAATAATGGTACTATCATCAGATGAGTTTATAAGAAGATTTATTACTCATATTTTGCCACCAGCTTTTGTTAAAATACGTCATTATGGCATAAATAGTAATATAAATGCAAAATATTATTAAGAGTATATAAACAAGATGAACATAAAAAGATGTTATCGACAGCGAAGCTTTTTTTTAAAATTACAGGCATTAATATATGTCAATGTAAAAATTGTAATAATGGTAATTATATAAGAAAAAATAAAATTGAGCCTCGGAGCACATCACCACCTTTAATAAAAGGAGCAACTAAATAAGGTGCTTAATTATGGGGAGGGGGAAATTGTACGCTTTTTTAGAATATTTATTATATCTTTTTACCAAAAGGTTTTAAAAATTATAAAAAATCAAAATTTCTGGAAATATGAAAATGAATGATTCTCCATAGAATATCGCTACGCGGTTCGGCGCTTTTAGCGACTTCGTTCTAGGATAGATTGCAAACCTAAGCAGTACAATAAAGAAATTTATGCTAAATTTAAAATTAACATAAATTTCTTTATTTACTGCTATTTTTTGGTGCTCAGCTTCGCAATCAATGCTATTCATATAGTGCAATAAGTAATAAAAAAATTCATGGTAAAAAATTAAGCTATTAAGGGGATCAACATGATAAAATTAGAAACTGAAAGATTGAACCTATTACCATTACAGGCACACAATTTAACTTTAGCATTAGAAGATTATAAAAAAATGCAAACTGATTTGGGATTAAGAATTACTAATACAGTTCTTGATGAAGAAATGAAATATGCCATGAAAGTAAGGTTAAGAAAAGTACTTGAGAACGTTGAAAATTTTTTATGGTTAACTAGGGCGTGTCTGAAAACAATATTGCCTTATGCTATTTTGATAAAATAAAAATGGACGCAACATAAACAAAAGCAAGAAATGAAGACGCAAGCTTGTCATAGCGAGTTGAAACTCTGCGAAAATGCTTGATTTTATTAAAGAAGCATTCTACTAAATGGCGTTCTTTATATACCCACCAGTCACAATGCCATGGATTCTGCGCATTTGTTTTAGGTGGAATTGTATAGGAAGCTTCTTGTGAAGCAATATATTTCTTAATTTCCTTTGTACCATATGCTTTATCACCTAAAATATTACTGCCTTTTATATAAATATTTGAAAGAACATCCACAGCAAGTGTGCTATCATGTAAATTACCAGAAGATAATTGAAAATAAACTGGATTGCCAAGACCATCAACAACTGTGTGGATTTTTGTTGTATGTCCGCCACGACTT
>NZ_LZZM01000040.1 GCF_002006345.1 Clostridium puniceum | reverse complement strand
CTAAAATATAAGTCAGATACTTATATTATTGTATTTTATATATGACGTATAAATGGTCATTATAATCAATTAATAAATTAAAAATATAGTTAAGAAAACATAAAAATAAATGGTACAGGATTAACTCCCCTCCCCTAAAACTTAACTTAATTTAGTTGTAACATCATCACTAACTAACCTACATAATCTATATTTGATACCATTTATCCAGTAGAATATAACATATAGTCCTTTCATTGATCTTTTATCCAACCAGTTTGCATTGCTCCACTAATATCAAAATAATACAATTCATTATTTATCTTTTGCATCCTATTTTGATAGTGCCAGTTTCACCACAATAATGCCATTTGCTATAATTATTATCAAATATCCATCCAATTTTCATTTCTCCTTTTATAGCTACTATTGCATTTGCTACTATCCTCCATATTCCACTTCTTAAAATAATTTCTTACTGATTCGAGTGATATAATAATTTTTCCTGTTTTTTTTAATTCTAATTAGAATTTTCTATAAACATGCCTACTAAAATTAGCATAGCATTGAGGTATCCTTTTAATTTTATATTTTAGCCGAGCATGAAGAGAGGCTGGCACATTTTTCTTCATATTTATTCAAATTTACCCACATGCCCTAAAGTGGCGATTTCACTACATTATAAAACACTCTTATGTATCTTAAATCTAACTGAATTTTAATCTGTATTTTTATCATCATGATTTAAATTATTGGATTTATCGAAAGAATAAAATCTGTAATACATTTCTCCAAAATGTCTCCCTGTAAATAATTCAAATAGATTACTTAAAAATATCCTCAATATCATTCCCGTCAAAATAGTTAAAACTGATGCTATAAAGCTTACTCTGTTATTTATATCTCTACTAAGCATAAGAACTGACATGGCAACAAAAATCTGAATTATCAAAATGCAAATGCCAACTATAACAAGAAAATTTACAAGTTTTTTATTTTCATATAAAATGCCTTCCATTCTTGTTTTTTATCTATTTATAATACTTTTACTTTGAAATAATCATATTAATGCAAATTAAAATAAACTGCTACTATATCAAAAAATCACCTAAAGAGTAACGAACATGCTTTTCTTTTTCCTTATTCACAAAGACCGACGTATTATATCCTACCGCTCTCTCTTGACAAGTCTGTTGATAAAAGTATCCTCTAATATCTATTACATTTGCTACCAATACATCTTTATAGTTTTTATACTAAGGCATTATTCCACCGAAACCTTGAAGGTTAAATTACGATTACTAATCAAGTCAATGCTAAATTCGAATTTGTTGAACTTTTTCTACAACTGTATCTCAAATTCAAGTTCAGTCAAATCTTCTCGCCATGAATTATTTGCTTTTTCTGATACTTTTACAAATCCTGCTTTATTATACATACTGATTGCTTTATCTAAGTCATTTGTGGTATTCAGATAAACACTCTTATAGTTTTTCTCTCTAGCAAAATTGAGTGATTCCTGTAATAGTTTCTTACCTAGACCAATTCCTCGATAGTGTGGGGCAAGCAAGAACCATCGAAGTTGTGCACGTTCTCCATGACCTATGATACCAATACAACCTATTATTTTGCCACTATGTTCTGCACACCATAAACGTTCGCTGTCTGGATTATAGCCACGAATAAATTCAAAAAATGATTCGGCTACATATCCTTCAAAATCGGTAGAATATTCATATTCCTCTCGATAAATCCATCCATGCATATAGGTAATATACCCTATATCTCCAGGACATACATCTGTGCGGATAGTAATATCATTTAATTTAATATTGGCACCATTCATTAAAATAGTTTCTATAGATATCATATTCTTAACTAAACAATTCCTGTCAATTTTTACTAATGGCTTTATCATTTGAGCAATTTGTTCATCTGAACTATTATTTAAATCATCCATTTTTTCTTTTCCATCTGATGTAAGATGTAGATATTGTACTCGACCGTCCTCAAATGATTTTTCTTTCGTCAATAAACCCATTTTATAAAACTTTTTCAATATTCTGCTTAAATATCCTGCGTCCATACACAAAATATCTACCAATATTCTAGACGTGCATTGTTTCGTTTTTTCAATTTCATGTAAAACGCGTACTTCTGATAATGATAAGTCACTTTCTAGAATATGCTGGTCTAATAGACCTAATACATTTGTATAATAGCGATTGAAACTTCTAATAATACTAACACTGTTTTTAATATTTTTATTCATATCAAAATCCTTCCTATCATATTATAAGAAAATTATAATCAATATACTTGCTTTTATCAATTATATCGTTTGCTTTTGTCAAGTTTTTTCTTTTGAAAACATATAATTTTTACAAATTACTATTTATTTAGTTTACTATATACGAACATTGCGTAATAAGAAAATATTACACTTTCATTTCTGAATAATGTGATATTCCAGCCTGCTAATTATTTTATTAATTCATAAAATAAAGTATCATAGCTTAAGCTACATTTGCTTATAGTAAAAAATAGTTTCGTGTAAACTACCATTATGAGATTTTGCATATTTCGGTATTCGCCCTGCTTCAATATACCCAATAGACTGATATAACAAGTTTGAAGGATCTCCCGATTTTGTATCTAATGTAATAAGATTTCTCTGCTCAATTTTTGCTCTTTCTTCTGCGCTCTCCATTAAATGCTTCCCCAATCCTTCTCTTCTGACATCAGAATGTACCATAAGTTTCGCAATTTCTGCACGATGTTTTCCATTTTGTTTTTGGCATAAATGTAATTGCACAGTCCCAAGTATCCTTCCTCTTATTTGTACAACCCAAAGTATAACTCCTGTTGTCAATGCTTCTTTCCAATATTGTTTTGCATCTTCTATGCTTAATGATGGTAAAAAACCAACTGATGCTCCCCCTTCAACTACGTTTATCAAAAGTAGTGAAAGCTCATGCAAAATATTATCTGAAACTTGTGTCATTTCCTTAATTTCAAAATTTTTAGTCATAATTAACTCTCCTTTTTAAATTTCCAATTACAAATATTATACCAAAAATAGAATAGGTAAGGCTTTGAAGTAATCTTTACCTTTTCCCCTCCTCCGCACCGTACACGAGAGTTTCCAACTCATACGGCGCTCCATCAATATTTACTTATATATTTATATTATACAATTTCCAACCTTTAATCGAAGTTTATTAAGTCTTTCCAAGCTTTTTTTATCTAAGTTCAATATATCTTTGTATTTTTCTATAATTTCTACAGCGTGAATTAATTTGTAAACATCCTTTAACAAAAGTAAGATTCTTGTATTCATCTTTTCCGCCTAGTTCTTTAGGTTTCTTATGATGACATTCCATATTTCCTATTTCTAAAATTTCACCAGTTACACTACACTTCCCATTTTGAGCTATATACAACGATATTCTATTATCATTATATTCTGTGGTTTACCCTTGCACAGGGTTTTCCATGATATAATTCAAGATTTTATGATTTATCGCTCTTAAATTATCATGGATTCTTTTTCTATCTTCTTCTGTATAGTTGCAAATTTCTTGATTGAGATTCTTAGCGTTTGATGTCTTAATTCCAGCTACAGGAAACAATATCAATCTTGCTATATACCATTTTTTATAGTTATATTTTTCTTTAATATTAAGTATTCTATAATTTGATATTGCAACTCTATGTGTATATCTTCCTAAATACTTTAGTACATGGGAAGCACTTTTATAAGGTGCTTTAGAGTAAACTATCCATTCTTTGGCATACATTTCATTTAAAAATTTACTGTATGATTTGGAATTAGTAAATTGTAATATATCCTTATTTAAAATAAATTCTTGTGTTTTGAAAGCTTCTTTGAATTATGGGAGAAATTTTCCTCTAAATTTTCTTGATAAAACTTTTACTGGAATAAAAAAATTTTCTTTAGAGTTATTCCACCTATTTCCTAAATTACTCAAACCGACCGAAGGAACTATACAATGAATGTGTGGATGAAACATTAAATTTTGCTCCAAGTATGCAATATTGTTGTAATGCCTATATCAGCATCTAAATACTTCTTGTCCTTTGCTAATGTTTGGCATTTAGGGAATGTCTATTTCGACAATAATTATATGATATCTTAATATCACCGCACTCATCACATTGTTGAATATGTCCGCCTAAATTTGATGTTCTGCAAAATTTTATATCTGATATTACTTTTTTAATATAACTTGGAAGCCTATGATTTTTTAAATATTTATCCCCATAAGTTTCGAAAATTTCTTGCAATTGATTATTTCTAGTCATCTAATAAATCAGCTGGACTTTTAATTTTTAATACTTTATAGTCTCTTAAATGTAGATATATCGTTGTTGAAGTTATACTAGAATGTCCCATTAACCTTTGGATATAAATTATATCCGTACCTGCATCTAAAAGATGCGTAGCGAATGCATGGCGAAGTTTTGTATTTTAGTTTTAGCTAGATATTTTGTAAAAGCAAGTTGAATTGTTCTAAGCCCTAATGGTTTTACTCTATCTTTTCCAAGAAATAAGTAGTCTTTAGGCTTATATGTTTTCCAATATTCCCTCAAAAGCATAAGCGTGTTACAGCCTAATAAAGTATGTCTATCTTTTTTTCCCTTACCATCTCTAACGATTATTTTCATGGCGTTACTATCAATATCACTAACCTTTAAATTTCTAACTTCACTTAATCTTAAACCACCTGAATATATAATTGAAAAAATTGTCTTATATCTCAAATCATCAATAGAATCTAAAAATTCTTTAACTTCACTTTTGGAAAGAACTATTGGTAATGTTTTTCTTCTTTTCATCCTAGGAACTTTTAAGTTGTTCCATTCTTTATTTAAAGTAACAACAAAAAGTAATTTTATTATTGAATTTTTATAGTTTGCAGTATCTTCTTTTAATTTTCTATTTATGATACAATCATATAAGAAATCTACTGCATGCTTTTCTTGGAAAAGCGTTGGAGGTAGAGAAACAAATTTTTCAAATTCACCTGCAACTAGTAAGTAATTTTTAATAGTGGATTCTGTAAATCCACGCATTACTAAATCTTTACGAAAATTGACTTGTAGTTCAGTCATTTTCATTAACACTCCTTTCGACGTATAAAACAAGGGGTGTTACAAAATAAAAAGATGTTGTGGCGACAACATCTTTTTATTTTCACATATTTTCGGATATTATGAAACTATGAATTAAAAATTTATATTACGGATAAAGCCAAAGCCGTCGCTTTTAGCGAGTTAGTTCTATTTACATATTCTGCATTACTGAACTTTTATATTGATGGGATTTCTCCCTGCATTTAAACCTGCAGTTTCAACCTTAACATTTGTAATCCCCACTCGTTTATCCTACAAGATTTTAACTTTTCTTTAGCCATTTATAAAACAATTCTCTGGAAGAATATCCCAATTGAAGAACTGTTTCAGTTACCGATCCACATTGGTGATAGTACTTTAGTGCAGCTTTTCTCTTTTCAGCTGAATACATTCATTATTTAGCTCCTTTCAAAGCCTAAAGAAGCCCAACTTTTTGTCTGCACCCCCGGTTTATAACGCTCCTCTTTTGTTGCACTTTTATTCACGAACCAGTACGCAATTGTATTAATAAAAATAATAGTTTTTAACTATTTGATATTAATTTTATGCATAATGAAAGAACTCTAATTAATAGAGCTCCTAATTTTATTGTTTTGATTTCAATTTTACAATTCCATTACCAAACAATATTATTTGATCAGTTTCTTCCAAGTATTTCAATGTAGGTACCATAAGAGCTTTTAACCTTGCAAATTTTGAACCAATTAAAGTTTTTTGGTAAGTTGCAAAGCATATTTCGTTTAATTCTGTCAAGCTCATTCCATTTGGTCTTATTTTAAGGTTCATAATAACTTTTTCTACTATATCCATATTCACACCACCTTCTATATATTAATTATACAGAAAGTACTTTTTCCCTTTTTTTACCTTTACATTTTCACGAACCTCTTGATTTTCTTATTGTTTTAATTTATTTTAAACTTGCTCAAATTGTCACACTTTTGTCACAAAAACCATCTATAATAAAATATAGTAGTTAAGCCTTATTATTTATTCTCATTAAACAACAAATATTGGTCAGTATTGGGATAGTCTGTTACACCCTAGCAGGCTGTCCTTTTTTATTTTCTAATTAAATATTGATTCTATATTTAATTTCTATGTTATTTAAGTTTTTCTATTTTTATTATGCCACTAGTAACAATAACTGTTTTCAACATCTAAATCCTTTACTTTGATTTTTATTTTCGTCAATTATTAGCATCTCCACACATCTACTGATGTAATTAGCTTTGAGTCTAAAATTATATATATGTATTCTCTTTAACTTTTATAATAAAATTATTAAATGTTTTTTGAGATAGCAGAATACTTAAATTAGATCCTACATTTAGCTTATAAAAAGGCTCTCTAGCAAAACTAAAGAACCTTAACTTAGTGTTTATAGTAAAATTTAAAAAAATAGTTGTTAATATCTTATACTAATTAATACTTATTCCACAACATTCACTGTCAGGTTGATATCCACGTTTTTTTGCTTCATTTAAAGTCAATTCTCTTGTTTTATCACCATTACAATTAGGTATTGTATGATACTTAGTATTTGCCATACTTACATAAACCATTTTGCTATTATCACTAATAACACCTGTCTTTTTAACGTATTCCGGTATATTTGTAGTCCACACACCATCAGAGCCTAAATAATAGTTTCCTGTGTATTGATTTTGAGCCATGTATCCATCGGAATAGAAATAATACCAGTTTCCACCAATTTCTGTTCAACTTGATGACCATGAGCTTCCTTCTGTGTTCCACCATCCATTAGAATCTTGTTTCCATTCTGCATTAGCATCTATCTAACCAAATCCTAATATACTTACACTTAGTAATCCTATACATATAACTTTCTTAATAATTTTTCTCTTCACTATTATTCATCACCTTAAATTAGTAATTAATATAATCATACTATATTTAGGGAATTATTTTAAAGAAATTCTATACAACAAGCTGACTTACGGACAGTCATTTGTATTAAGTACGCTTAATTTATAAATAATTTATATATTTCATTATAATTACAATGGTAATTAATAAAATAAAAATCTTATAATCATATATATTCATAAATATGAAATTTATTGAAGTAAAAATAATCAAACGTCCCCTTTGAACATTT
>NZ_LZZM01000039.1 GCF_002006345.1 Clostridium puniceum | reverse complement strand
CTACCAACATAAATTTTAATTCTTGGGATGATATTTTTTATGACGCTGTTATCGCTAATGCTATCTTAGATAGAGTTTTACATCATGCTCATGTTGTTACAATTAACGGAAAATCGTATAGACTGAAGGATCATTTTAAGCAAGAAGAAGATTAAAAAACTACATTCTTAAATGATCGAAAAGTTACATTTCTAGGTTGACATTTATAGCCATATACATAACATATTTTATATCATGCTCATGTTGCCAAATATCATTAGTGCCTTCCTGAACTCTGCATATGTTATCTTATACTAACCTTTTAGTCTCATGTGCATTAGTATCATACTTTTCTATAATTTTCTTTTCAATTTGGTTAACATTAGTTTCACCTTTTAGAAATTTTTCAACTTCGTCCTGTAGAACCATGCACATATCATTTTTATTTGTATAAATCCTATCTGACCAAAGCTTATCATCTACTTTAGTATTGATTATTTTTTTCAAAGCTCCATCACTAAGGTGAGTTAACTTAAAATCAGTTCCTAAACTATATACATAGTTATTTGTATTGAATTTTTCCTTACCAACACTAGTTAATATCTATTTAGTTAAATTAGCTTCAAATTCTAATTCACATTTTATATTAGTGACTATTAAATCACTTAGCTTTGAATACAATATTTTCTTTTCTGCTACATTTATTTTCAAAATATTATCAGCTATGTTATAAGATAATAATATCTTTGCTATTTTACTAAGCAAATCATCCCTATTTTTTATCTGACCTCTATAGGCTTCCTTTAGTTTTTCCTCACTCTGGTCATATAACTCTTTAGCAAACTCTAAAGTTTTATTATTAAAAAATTGTTGCTCAGGAGTAAGCTTTTTCTTATCCATCATTACCAACTGCCTTATCTAAACTTGTTTTAGTCCATGTTTCTCGCTGATCTTTTTTTACTTTTTCGCCTTCTGCACTTTTATTATGTATAAAACTAAATAAACCCCTACCAGTATCTTTAGAAACAATTCCTTCTGGAAGTTGGTTTAACATTTGTGCTGTTGTAAAATCATCTTGAGGAATATTAGGAGTATATAGAGCTTTAATGTCTTTATAATCATAGTTTTTGCTTTTCTTTAGATTTAAGTACATACATAAGAACTTCAATCTGCTTTTAATTATATTCTTATGTGCCTTTTCTTCCAGCTTACATTTATTTTCCAGTGCAATCAATCGTGACCTTAAAGCAATCCCACTTAAATTACTTTGCATTTTCTCATTGTGGTTTATATGACAAGCAATTTGATACATTGTATCAATATACCTATCTAAAGTATTTTGAATTAAAAGATACTTCATTAAATTAGTATCATGTAATTCATCCCAATGTGCAGTATAATACTCAATATCATTAATTATATCAGAATCGCCTTTTCTCGATTCATAGGTTATCGGATTACCAACAGTCTAACTTACTTCTTCTTTAATGAATTTCTTAATAAAATTAGCATTAATTTTCAAATTAGATCTTTCAGTTACAAATAAATATTTTCTCATTGCATCTGTATCACCATTATAATAGCGATACATTTTTTCATAAGTCTGTTTGTATGCATAATATGTACCATAAATCTTTTTAATTAAAGATAAATGATCTGGAATTCCCATATCAAGTATTACTTGTTTGGTAACTATTTGTTTTATTAATTCACTAAAATTCAATTCTATCACCTCCTATAGTCCAAATGCCTTCCTATCTAATATCTGAATTGTATTAACAACCTCAATTAAATCAATTTTTTGAATAAATTCTGACATTATGTCAGCAGCATCATCATGTACTGTAAACTTTTGACCTGCAAATTCCATTACTTGATCCGTAAATTCTTCATCTTCTTTAGCAAAAACAACTTCACCTTTATTTACATATGGAATTGCAGTTGAAATTTTATCATCCTTATTCTTTCTTTGTTGCTCATTAATAATTTCAATATTTCTATACTCTAAAACTGGATGCTCATTTATCAATTGTTCTAACATAAATGCATCTGCCCCATTGAAAGTATTTTTTTCAATAGATACATGGGTTGCTTCTGGATATTCCAATAATAGTTCAATCATATGACCAACATATTTATCAAACTCTTTTCTAGCATTTATCTTTGCTAACTCAGCTTTTCTAGCATACTTATTGCCGTTAGTAGCAGTGGAACCAACTAAGAAAGCACTATAGTCATTCTTTCTACCTCCACTAGCTGCTGGATCTGCAAAAATCATAGTTTTTATAAAATCATGAGTTTCAATTTCTTCTCTAGTTTCAGTATTCATTGACTTAAACCATTTTTCTCCTATAGAATCAACATCACCTTGAACTTCTTGTTTAAATGAGTTTGGATTTTCATAGTAATCCATTGCTAACTCTAAACAAGTCCAAAATTCACTCCACAATATAGGAAATTGCATATCTTCTTCATGTTCATAATAAAATTCTTTAGCATCTTCTAATCTTGTATTATTTTTAAATTCAAAAAGAACATCCTTAAATTCTTTCCATAAGCCAGTAGTAAATAAATGGTCAACACCATTAGTCTTCTTGCCTTCTTCGTCTATAAAATCATCAACTAGAACACCTTTTTCCTTTTTAAACGTCCATGTAGCAGATTTCATCAACCTAGAATAGAAGCACTCTTTATGTTGTTGAGTTCCCCAAGCCATAAGCACAGTACCTTTTTTAATTATCTTACCATTTCTTTTTACTGGCCTTTGCTTAGCAAACTTAACATCATCAGAATATCTTTTCCACTTCTTTTCCCTAGCTTCTTCAGTTCTAACGTCATCTTCTGATTGGTAATCATCTAAGATTATTAAATCTGGTCTAACATTCTTATATTTTCTACCTCTCATTGGTGAAGTTGAAGAAATAGCTTCAACAAAAGTATGGTTAGTAAATTCTAATTGAGTAGAATTACAAATAAAATCTCTACTTTTATCATCAAGTAGCTTACCAAATGCACTTTCAATATACTCATTTTCAATCATATTATCTTTAATGTCTTTGATAAACTTTTCTGCAGTACTTCCTATATCTGAACAAATAAGTACATATGTCTTATGCTTATAAGCAACACTCCAGCAAGTAGGCCCTAAAGTACCAAAAGCACTTTTTCCAGTACCTCTAGGAAGAACTCTACCTAATTGTTCTGGCCCATTACCTATAATTGATTCTTGAATATCATGCCATAATTCTTCATGAACTTCAGCAATTGGAGCAGCTGCATTGTCTTCTTTGGGTAAATAAATATCCTGCATAAAATACATACAAAAAAACTCCAAGGATATTTGACCAAGTTGCCATGCTAATCCATGTAACCCAAACAAATTCTTAGAGTTTTCAAGTATTCTCTTTTCAGTTAATTCCTCAGCTTTATCCTCCGGAATGAATATATCTGTATAGGATTTTTTCAAGTAGTGATAAAGCAACCATTTATTTCTTGCTTCATCACTAGGGAAATTCAAATGGTATTAACATGCTATCATCCTTTCTAATTAATTTTTAAATTTATACATAATAAAAGAACCCTACTTCTAGAGTTCTTTTATTTAATTATTTTTAATAAACAAAATAGTCAACTTTTACAGTAGTACTTCTAACGCTTTCATCATACTCTATTTTAAAACGCCATGTTCCAGTATGACTCCAGTTATAAATTTGAGTTTCTCCGTTCTTAGAATAACGAGCTGGCTCAGCTCCTGAATCATTCCATGAATTATTACTTGAATCATAATACTGTAATGTAACCTTCATTCTATTACCACTATAAAACGGTGATGCATTTACATTAATTGATATTCCTTGCCCATTCATACTAAATTGGTTAGTATAAATAGTACTTGCACTACCAAATGATTGAGTAAATGATTTCCATGTACCTGCATAGCATACTGATGGGGTTTGTACAAAAATGCAAGTAAATAATACTAATGATAATAATGGTAAGATAACTTTCTTTTTAGCTATTTTCATATTCCCACCTCCTTCATAGTTATTATTCTATACAATTATGTAAATTCCTTCTATAATTTCAAATAATATAATAAAAATTATCTAAAAACTTCTCTTATTTTCTAACAATTAAAATATTTCTTCAATCGGATTTTGACATTTTATTAATATTCCAATCATTAATAAAATTAAGTTTCTACTAGTTTTAATCATACTATTATTTAACATTTACACACTATATCCAATATACTAAAAGTAAATGAGGTGTTTATAATGTCAAATAACGAAAGTGAAATATTTTATATTATTGGCTCTATAATGACTATACTAGCAAATGTTCCAGAGATTACAGGACACATAAAAATTAAATTACAACTTAATGAATTTATAAAACACCATAAAATATTGTAATTTAGATATACTAAAAGCACTTACCACAAGAAATAAGTGCTTTCTGTTTTATTTCAAATTTTGATTATATTCTTTAGCGTATCTATAGTAAGTAGGCTTAGTTATACCATAGCAGCTATCCCGACTTTTAAAAAATATTATAGAAATTGTGGAACTGGGTGACGCGATTTTTTAGATGTTCATTTTTAGAACCTATCCCCGCCCTTGTATAAGCCTAATTATATGCTATAATAGAGCCATAAGAAAGCCTCAATACTCGGGAAATAATACGCTACTAAATATACATAAAGCCATGTATATTTAGTATATTATTCACTGTTTATGCAACTTTTTTATACATTTCGTTTATTTCAAATGTGCAATTCTATGCAAAACCCTTCTAACACAAGTAATACAGTCATTATTTAGCATTTCATTATCTTTTAATAATTTCGCTAAATCAGCCGTTTGCGAAATAACTTTGCATCAATTCTATTTCTTTTAATATTCATTTTGGGAAATAATCTACTTAACAACCCTAATATTCTTTATCTCATCTATCTCATTCTTTAGTGCATTCTGATCTGTTCCTTCCTTTTCTTTAGAAGTATTATTACTATCCTCTTTAACAGCACTAGGAGAACCAAGACATTGATCTATAAGATACTTATTAGCTTGGAATCTCACTCTGTTATCAGTCTTTTGATTAGCCATTTCTTTCATATTATTAATATAAGTACATATATCATCAGTAATTTCATTTCTACCTGTCTTTTTTAACTGTTCTCTCCGTCGGTCAAGCTCAGCCCTAAACTCTTCATCATTCTCCCATCTGTTCAGGGTTCTTGTACTAATGCCAACTCTTTCAGCAATCTCTGCTTTTGACATAGTTTTAGGGCTTAATAGTTTAATCGCATTCATATGTTTTTCATCTAACATTAATAAATCACCTCCCTGTCTTGTTGTCTTGTTTTATTGTATCTATTGTCCTTCTAAATATAATTTTCTGCATAAAAAGAGAGCTACTATAAAAGTAACTCTAAATCCTATTTCAAATATTTATAAATTAAACCTTTCATTATTTCTCTGGTGCTCTATAACCAGCATTTTCTGCTTCTTCAACAGTTTTAAACCATTGTGCAACATTAGTAGTTTTATCATAGTATTTGCTATTTGGAACATGATATATATTATTTTTACTTCCTTTTATTAGACCTTGTCCATTTGAATCTACATATTGCTTACTTGTACTTGAACTACTATTAGAATTATATGATGTTGAGTTTTGAGTAGCAACATTATTTATCCATGCTCCATTACTATTTAAATAGTAACCTTCAATTGTAGTATCATGTGCCATATACCCATCAGCATTAAAGTAATACCATTTACCATCTATCTGTCTCCAACCAACTGACCACGAACTTCCCTCTGTGTTCCACCAACCATTAGAGTCTTGCCTCCATTCTGCATGTGCAACTATTGGATTAATTGCTAGTAATGACATAAATGTAACTAAGCTAGCTACAATTTTTTTAAATTTTTTCATTTTTCTACATCCCCTTATAGATAATATTCTTTTCATTATTATACTATTTATAAGATTTATTTACAATTATTTTCAAAAGTCAATATTATTTTTACTAAAATGAAACAACAAAAAGAACAGTAATAAAATTATCAAGACCTAATTTGAAAAAATATTAATATTAGGTCTTTTATACAAACTATATATGTATAATATGTGACAAAATATAAAGACCAACAATTGTTGGTCTAATTTTATAATATTAGATTATATTTGTTTATATATATCAGCATAACTAATCTTTAATTGCTCTTTAAGTTCTTTATTTTCTTCTTCTAATTTTTTGATTTTTCTTTTCAAGCTGGCAATTATGGCATCTTTATTATTTTCATCCATTTCTCTTTTAACTTGAGATGGAGTAGGAACTTTAGATTGTTGTAATCTTAATGTTTCAATTCTTTCTTTAATATCTTTATTATTATATAGTGTTGCTTTAGTTACACCACCTTCATTAGCAACACTATTAAAATTAATAGGCTTTTGTGCTTTAATAAGTCTCTGAATTGCTTCATCTACCTTTTGTTGAGTCTTAACTTTACGTTCTTCATGAAGTTGTTTCAGTTGTTCTTTACGGTCATATTTATTCATTATGTTCACCGGTTTTCTTTAACCTATCTAATCTACTATAAATTATATTTCCTTTTATTATTTTAGAGTGAATAACCTCATATAAATTAAGTAGTTCCTCATTTTCTTTAGCCATTTCTGTTCTATTGTAAACTTTAGCACTTTCTATCATAGATTTTGTTGAATTTATTAGTATTTCATATTTTTGAATATCTCCTTCAAATGCTCCAACACATAAGTCTCTGCAAGGATTACCACTATTACAAGTCAAACAAGGTGGCTGTTTAGCAAAAGTACACTTACCATTTGTTCTTTGCAAACAAGTTCCATAAGGAGTATCAATAGCATTTAACTTATGATTAGTCCAAAGCATATCAAGAATATCTGAAGGTATTTCTCCATTGTTTTCTTCTCTTAATTTAGCACTTTCATCAAAACTAAATACACCTTGTTTTATTGCATTATCAAAAATTTTTCTTTTAGGGTGTGTCTGAAAACAATATTGCCTTATGCTATTTTGATAAAATAAAAATGGACGCAACATAAACAAAAGCAAGAAATGAAGACGCAAGCTTGTCATAGCGAGTTGAAACTCTGCGAAAATGCTTGATTTCATTAAAGAAGCATTCTACTAAATGGCGTTCTTTATATACCCACCAGTCACAATGCCATGGATTCTGCGCATTTGTTTTAGGTGGAATTGTATAGGAAGCTTCTTGTGAAGCAATATATTTCTTAATTTCCTTTGTACCATATGCTTTATCACCTAAAATATTACTGCCTTTTATATAAATATTTGAAAGAACATCCACAGCAAGTGTGCTATCATGTAAATTACCAGAAGATAATTGAAAATAAACTGGATTGCCAAGACCATCAACAACTGTGTGGATTTTTGTTGTATGTCCGCCACGACTT
>NZ_LZZM01000038.1 GCF_002006345.1 Clostridium puniceum | reverse complement strand
AGTCCAATATGTTGTATATTTACAAAGTTATCTATATAATATCATGAACCAGTTTTATTTTGATTCAATTATATCAAATATAATATCAGAATTCTATTGACAACAATATATCTATGTGTTAAATTAATTTTATTCTATTTAATTACATTCTATTTAATTATATTATATATCATTTTATTAAGTGTTATTGGAGGTAAATTTATGAGTTTAATTGGATTAACTAAGGGTACAGATTTAGAACAAAAAATTGATGAAATGTGGAAAGGTGAAGCAATGGCGGCAGCGGCTTATCATGCTTTTGCAATAGTAGCTGAAGAAAAAGGCTTATCTCAATTATCAAATGAATTAAAGAAAATTGCTGCCGATGAAGCTCGTCATGGAGGATTGTATGCAGCTTTAAACGGTCATACAAATCTAAATTTACTTGAAACTTTAAGTGCAATGTCTAATTCTGAAATTTCTGCTGGAGAGCAGATAAAAGAATTATCTAAAGTTATTGCTACATTAGGTTTTGAAGACGCTGCTCAAGCTGTAAAAGCTGCTGCAGAAGATGAATCCAAACATGGAAAAAAACTAAAGGAACTAATTGAAAAATATTTATAGAAGTTTTAAGTAGTAACTCGTAATTGATTACTAGTTACTCGAGTTCTTTTATTTATTATATTTAAACAATACTACTTCTCAAGCAAGGATATTCTCTTGCTATATATCTAAGTAAAACAAGTTCGAGTGCAGGATTTATATTAGTATGTTTTTAGTGTTACGTTATTAAAAAATAAACAAAACTTTGTAATATATAGATATTACAAAGTTTTGTTTATTATTCCATTCCAATAAACTCTACCTTTTCCACATTCTTAAGATTAAGTAGACCATCAGTTAATGTTTTTATATCACCATTTACAGTAGAAAGATCTATTGTTATACTTAGGTTTGCATATCCATTTAGAGGAATACCTTGATTTATTGTCAAAATATCGCCTCCTTTTTCTGCTATATAATTACTAATATTAGATAAGACTCCTTTTTCATTTTTTAATATGATATTATATGTAACTTTTCTTCCTTCTGAAGTTTCAGAAAAATCAAATACAAAGTCTTTATATTTGTAATATACGCTTCTGCTTATGCCTGCTATTTTTACAGCTTCTGTTATTTCTTTTACTTTACCATCTTTTAATAATTTTTTAGCAAAAAGAACTTTTTCATAAACATCTGGCAAAACTCGCTTATCTATAACTAAATAATCTCCACTCATTATTTTGTACCTTCTATAATGGTTGCCCCCGCATCATCTATAGATAACTCTAATATATCCCATTCCAATCCTTTTATTTTTAAATATTCTCTAAGCTTATTGCTAAAGCGCTCATCCTCGTCGTTAATAATAGCCATGATTGTTGGACCCGCTCCACTTAGGTAGCACCCCAATGCACCTAATTCATAGCTTTTATTATACACCTCTTCAAAACCAGGGATTAACGTGCTCCTGTAATTCTGGTGAAAGGCATCTTTACATGCGTATTTAATTAATTCATATTTACCACTTGAAAAACATGCTACCATAAGTGCTGCTCTTGAGACGTTATAAACGCCATCTTTAAGGCTTATTTCTTGTGGAATTACACTCCTTGCTTTTTTTGTAGATAATCTGAAATTGGGAATTATAGAAACGAACTTAATTCCTTTTTTAACGTCCACTTTATCATAGAAAGTCTTATTTTCATCAACTATTGCAACCACCATGCCACCAAGTAATGCTGGTGCAACATTATCAGGATGGCCTTCAATTTCTACAGCCATCTCTAATAATTCTTCATTTGAAAACTTCTTCCCCAAGATTTCGTTAGCTCCTACTAGTCCCCCAACTATACATGTAGAGCTACTTCCTAGACCTCTAGATACCGGAACATCTTGTTTAAGTTCACCTATTTCTAATCCTTTTATTTTATAGCCCGCTTTATCAAAGCAATATTTCATTGCTTGATAAATTATATTTTTTTCACTGCAAAACTCTTCTGGCATCCCTTTAAACTTCAAGCCATCTTCTAATTCTCTAAATTCAAAATCATTATATAGCTTTAATGCTATCCCAAGCGAATCAAACCCTGGTCCCATGTTTGCTGATGTAGCTGGTACTCTAACTTTAATCATACTTAAAATTCCCCTATTACTTTAAGTAAGAAAGTAGAGCATCCTTCATCTCTGACTTATCCCAAACTTCATCATGTAATACCTTAGCTGTTTCTAATGTACTTAAGCTACTTGGTATTGTATTATTTGTGTTAGTTGATAATTTTTCTAATACTTTAAAATCATCTATTCCTTCTACATCAATATTAAGAGCATTGCAAATGCTTCTTGGGAATTTAAATGGACTTGCTGTTGAAAGTATTAAAGCCGGTTTATCATCTTTAGTTTCTTCTACATATTTCTTTTTAACAACATATGCTACAGCTGTATGTGTATCCATTAAATAATTCTCTTTTTCATAAACTTCTTTTATTGCTACATAAACTTCTTCAGCGTCTGCAAAGTTTCCATAGAATTCCTTTATGAAACTCTTAATCTTTTCATTTACTTCATAAGCACCCTTAGTGTTTAAATCTTTCATAAGTTCACTAACAACTGTTGTATCTCTTCCACTTGCTTCAAATAATAATCTTTCAAGATTTGATGAAACTAATATATCCATTGATGGTGATTCTGTTAAAACAAGTTCTCTCTTCTTATCATAAACTCCAGTTTCAAAGAAGTCTGTTAAAACTTTATTTTCATTAGATGCACAAATAAATTTATCTATTGGCAGCCCCATTTGTTTAGCATAATAACCTGCCAAGATATTTCCAAAGTTACCTGTTGGAACCACTACATTTATAGCATCATCTTTCTTTATTATACCTTGATTTACTAAATTAAAATATCCATAAAAATAATATACTATTTGAGGTACAAGTCTTCCAATATTAATTGAATTTGCAGATGATAGGATATATCCCTTTTGAGCTAGCCCTGCTCTAAAATCATCATCTCCAAATATTTCTTTTACTCCTGTTTGAGCGTCATCAAAATTCCCCTTTATTCCAACAATCTTAACATTATTTCCTTCTTGACTCGACATTTGTCTTTCTTGAATTGTACTTACTCCATTTTTAGGATAATAAACTACAACTTTAAATCCTTCAACATTTTTAAATCCTTCAAGAGCAGCTTTACCTGTATCCCCCGATGTTGCAGTAAGTATTGTTATATCTTCCTTAACATCACATATTTTTTTTGCTCTTTTCATAACTTGTGGTAAAAATAATAATGCTGCATCTTTAAATGCACAAGTTGGTCCATGATATAATTCTAAAAAGTTGTTTTTAACCTCTACGCTAAATCTGTCATTATATGCAGAATTAATTGCTCCCATTAATTCTTCATCATCAATGTCTGTAAAATATTCATTGATAATCCTAAATGCTAAATCTTCATATTGGATTTTTGTATCTTTCTTTAGTTCATCATAAACCTTAGGAAATCCATCTGGAACGTATAGCCCACCGTCTTTTGAAATTCCATTAATTATTGCTTGAGCAGAAGCTATGTCTTTTTCTAAGCCCCTAGTACTTCTAAACTTCATTTCATCTCACCTCAAAATTGTATTAAGTATGAATATATCCACTTTTATTAACAAAATTCAATATATATTTCACTTGTTATATATATTATCATGTATCCTGCAGATACACAAGTGTTTTTCTGTAAAATACACAAAATATTTTTTCTGAAAATATTTACATGTAGATATCTAAAGGAATTATTTGTATTGCACTTTTATTTATTCTTAAACTAGGACATTCTGGTATTATTATATCATTTTTCTTTAAACATTCTAATAATGGTTTACATTTTTCAAAAAATTTTTCGTAAAACTCTTCCTGCCCAGTTTTTCTAAGTAAACTTATTGTATCACAGCCCTTGGTGCAGGTTTTTACAACCTTTCCTACAACTTTACAATGACAATTAATATTATCAAACAAACTGCATCTATTATTCATAAAATTATCTTTATTTACAGTTAAAATTGCTGTTCCATTTCCTGTTTCCATTATTAAATCCTGTGTATTATTGCAAGTCAAAATACTCCTTATATAGGTTAACATTTTCAAAGAAATAGAAAAATTAATTTTCTCTTTACAGTCTTTATTTAAATTGTCTAAATATTCACAACCAAAGATGGTTATTAAATTTATTAAAGCATCAATATAAGGTATAACTCCTCTGCTGGTTATTATTCCTTCAAGTTCAATTAATTCACCTGTAGATACATTATTATTTTCTATATCTGTTTGATTTCTATGCTGCAGCTGCTGATTTGTGTTAAAATGATCCAGTAATCTTTGATTTAATACAAAAGTCGTATACGTAGTTTTTACTTGTTCTTCTTCTCTTATACATTGTCTTAAATCTATGTCTTTTTCCACATGGTGATTTAAATTATTATTATTAGCTTCAACTTTATTATTATCTTTAAAACCTTCCCTCTCATTTTTACTTGTTCGATTTTCATTAAAGCAATCCAATCTTTCACCGTCATGAATTCCGGCTGATAAAGTTCTGTCAAACGCTTGAGTTTTAGTTATTGTTTCTATAAATCCTGTTAATACAAGTGAAGATAAATTTCTAACTAAATTTTCATCTAAATAAATAAGTACATCAAAAGGATTATTCATGAACGGCCCCTTTCCATTATTATTTTCTTTCATATTTCTTATACTAATATATTATTAATAGTTAATGGAAAATATTATTTAAACCTTCATTTTTAATTTTCACAAATGAAATAGTAATATTTTCTAAAAAATTACACTTTTCTTAATTTGCAAATTTTTTATAATTTATTATGATATAATTTATAATATAAATTCTTAAGGAAGGAGATACGCTTATCGTATGAAAAAATTTTTCAAAATATTTTCATTAATTTTCATTATTACATTTGTTGTTTTAGTTTCAGTATTTCACAAAAGAATAATTTTATCTTATGAAATTGCAAAAAAGTATCTTACTTTAAAAAATCATCTATGGACAACCCAAGCAATTAATATTAAAACTTCATCAAACTCTATGAGTTATAAAGATGTTGTTTATAAAAATACCAACGGAGTGCCTTTAACTCTTGATATTTATGCTCCATTAAAGCAAGTATACAAAACTTCTCCAGTACTTTTATATGTACATGGCGGCAGTTTTGTTTATGGTGATAAAAATATTCCAGATACTCTAAGTCCAATACTTGATACTTTTAGAGAACAAGGTTACACAATCATAAGCACTTCTTATGAGCTTATGAGGAATAAAGAAAATTTTAATAAGCAGATTTCAGATATTAAAGATACAATTCGCTGGGTATACAAAAATAAATCTGATTATAATTTTGACACAGACTATATAGGAGTTATTGGTATTTCCTCAGGGGCTTATCTTTCTCTTATGGCAAGCTATAGTAATGAAGCTGACTTTAAAGATGATGCTGAGTTAAGTAGATATCCATCTAAAGTCAAATACTTAATTGATTTTGCTGGACCAACTGATTTAAGTCTTTTAAATACTAATGATTTAAATTATGATTTATCAAAGATTTTTTTATCAATTAAAAATAAAGAGGATATGGTACAAAAATTTAATCCTATTGATTATGTTAATTCTAACAATCCAAATACTTTAATAATTCATAGTAACTTAGATTCTATGGTTCCTTATGAAAGTTCAAAAAAGTTATATGATAAATTAACTAGTGTAAAAGCTAATGTTGATTTAATTACTTTGAATAGTACAGCCCATGATTTATCAAGTATTTCAAATGATGATATAGTTGCTATTTCTAAAGGATTATTAAAGTTTATAATATTTAATTCACCATTATAGTACAAGATTAAATATAAAAATTATAAAAAATAATTTCTTGCACTAAAATAAATGGTACTCTTTTGTAAACACTACATCAGAGTACCATTTATTTTGCTATATACATAAACTTACTTATTAATATTCATAACTTTTTGTATTTTCGCATAATGTTATTTTTAATTTCTTATCTTCAACAACTTTTTTGTATGAACATAAAAACTCGCTTAATTCGTTATCGTTTAAATCTATATTTTTTTCACTTATTATTATTACATCTTCTTTTTCTAGCAATACTTTAATGTCATTCTTATCATTTTTTATGAAATACTCTGACATTCCTTTAGAAGATATTCTACTCTTATATTTTTCTTGAAAGCTGATAGTTTTTTTCATAGCTTCATAATTCATTCCTGAGTTATTTATATCAAAGCCAGGAATTTTAAATTGCTCGTCTATAGAAGCTGAATCAAAGCCATACCTCTCTAAAAACTTTTTTTGTATATTAATTAATTTATCCTGTGAAATATTATTTTCCTGCATATAAGACATTATATTTTTAGAAAAATCTGCCATGTTCATTTTTCCTTCAGCAAGCTTATAATACATAGAATATATGTAATCTTCGAACTTATCTATGTCTTTATCCTTTGCTTTGTTTTTTAATTCATTAAAATCTATGATTTTATCAGACATATTGATCCAATCCTTTCTAAATTAGAATATTCATAACTTAAATATACCATTTTTTATACTATACATGCTATATTTTAAAATAAAATTTATAAATTATTAAAATTAATTCTTTCTCTCTTAGAAAATATACATCCACAATAATCTTGTCTATATAAGCCATATTGATTAGACAATTCTATTGAACGTTTATAGCCTTCTTTCTTTTTAAAATCAGAATATAAATATTCTACATCATATTGCTTAGAAAGTTCATGTCCAATTTCATTTAGTTTTTGCGCATTTTTGTGAGGGCTTATAGATAAAGTTGTTGTAAAGTAGTCATACCCTTGTTTTTTAGCTATAATAGCTGCTTCTTTAAGTCTCAATTCATAACACTTAAAACATCTTGCCCCGCCTTCTTTTTGATCTTCTAGACCTTTTGCTGTATTATAAAAACTTTCAGTATCATATCTGCCTTCAAGAAAATTTATTTTATTTCTAACTTTAAGTGCTGAAATAAGCCCTTTTTGTTCCGCTACTCTTCTTGAATATTCTTCTAAAGGATATATGTTAGGATTATAAAACAAAATACTTATTTTAAAATACTTTGATAAATATTCTAGCACATAACTACTGCAAGGCGCACAACAACTATGTAGTAATAATGTTGGTGTTTTTTTCTCTTTAACTAAATTTTCTATTAAAGCATCTAATTCTTTTTGATAATTAATCTTATTCATGTATAAGTCATTCCTTCTTAAGTTTTATTGTATATACTAATTTTATAACATTCTATATTATCAAAATTTAAATATAGGATAAAACAACACTCCATTACTAAAATTAATGAAAATTTGTATTGTTCTATCCTATAAGTCTTTGTATAATTATAAAGTTATAATATATATTATTATAGCCTAAAT
>NZ_LZZM01000037.1 GCF_002006345.1 Clostridium puniceum | reverse complement strand
AATTTCATTTAAGATAGTGTTTATAGGTCGTTTTAACTCTTTTGCTATCTTATAAGGTGAAAAGCCATCTTTTAGACGAAGCTGGATAAGCATACGTTCTTCAAAATTCAAATGTTTATTTTTACGTAGTTCTGTGTTATTATTTGGGTAGTCCATAGTGATTATCCTCCGTGTATGTTTTTTGTTTAGAGATTAAATCATAACACAGAATAATCCACTATGGATTTTTTATTAGTTCAATTTCATTTTACAACAGGTCAAAAAATAAAATTATTAAGTATTTAAAATTAAATTTATTCACTATTTTTTGAATAAAATCCATTTTATTATTATTTTTTTAAAACAAAAACCCACCAGCAAGAAAAAGATAATTTTAAAATTATATCTTCTTCCTATCTGGTGGGTATAGCCTGCTTTCCAGTAACAATCCCACATGGCATTTCATGCCAGCGCAAAATTTTATTTTTAATTATAAACTTTCATTTGCAACACATCTAATATGAACTGCTAAATATATAAGTTCATCTTCAGTTAAATCACATTTTAATTCATTCCGAATGTAATCTTCTATACGATTTGAACATTTATATTCATTAGGGTATTTTGTGCGAATTACATCAATAAATCCTAAATCTTCATTAATTATTTCTTTACCCTTCATAAGCCTTTGAATAAAATATTTTAGGTGGGTAACGAACCTTTCAAAGTGAATAGAACTCTCATTAAGTTCTGCACCATAATGATATTTTACAATGTCTAGAATCTTTTGTATTATTTTTGCCATATGCATTGTTTCTTGGATTTTTGTTTCATCATCCATCTGCGCGTTAACAATATGTAATGCAATGAATCCTGCTTCATCATCAGGCAATTCTATACCATGTCTTTTATTTATAATTCTAAGAGCTTCTTTACCAATTAAATATTCATGATTGTAAAATCTACTAATTTCCCACAAAAGCGCATTTCTAACTGGAATACCTTTTTGAGCTCGCTCAATAGCGAAACTAATATGATCTGTTAAACCTAACCAAATCTTATCTTCCAATTTCTTTCCTAATGAGTTAGTAGCATAAGTAATAATTTCATTTGTTGTTTGAACATACTCGTATGGGATTTTGGAAATTAATTCTTCTAAATGACTGGGGTTTACCTTGCCTTCAATGATATAAATTCTTTCTATTAAAGAATTATCAACTAAGTCACCCTTAACTTTTTTTAAACCAAGACCTTTTCCCATAACTAAAACTTCTTTTCCATCTTTATGGGAACGAACTAGATTATTATTGATTACTTTATCTACTTTCATATTAGCTGACATTAGCCCCCTCCTTCCCATACATACAAAATAAAAAAACTACACCCCTTTGCAACAAAATAATCATCACAAATTGGTATAGCCTGCTTTCCAGTAACAATCCAATCAAATTTTATATTCTTATAATATCATTAGTTGAAATCGTTGTTAACTTTTTTTCTATACTACTGTAAATTTATAAAATTGTTTTGTATACTTATCGTAATCTAAATTCCTCTATGTATTTGCTTAATTTTATTAATTAAGATTTCTAAATTAATAAAACAATTATTATTCTTTAATTTCTTTCATTATTCAAGTAAAACTACCAAAAGACTTGATTTTATCTATGTAAATACCACTGTATATATTATAAACTATATACGAATCTAAAAAAAGGAGTTATTATTATGAATATCAAACAAATTCGTTGCGCTACAATAATTATTACATATGCAGGAAAAAAGTTTTTAATTGATCCATTTTTAGCTGATAAAGGATTCTATCCTGCCTTCCCTGGTACTCCAAATCAGGATAAATCAAATCCACTAGTAAGCTTACCAGTTTCAATTGATCAAATTATTGACGTAGATGCTGTAATAGTTACTCATACACATTTGGATCATTTTGATGATGCTGCTAAAAATGCATTGCCAAAAACTATAAAAATGTTTGTTCAAAATGAACAAGAGGCTAAAGAAATCAAAAGTGCTGGTTTCAAAAATGTAGAAGTTTTACTAGAAGAAGGCACTGTTTTTGAAGATATTAAATTAACTAAAACAGGTGGCATTCATGGAATAGGCGAAACAATTCAGAAGCTTTATAAAGAAGGTAATTTTAGTAGCAATGTATGTGGTGTTGTCTTTACTCATCCAAGTGAAAAAACTTTATATATTGCTGGAGATACTGTTTGGTGTGATCCAGTCAAAAAAGCAATCGATAATCATAAACCAGATATAATTGTTTTAAATGCAGGGGACGCTCAATTTTTAGAAGGTGGCTCTATAATAATGGGTAAAAAAGATGTCTATGAAGTTTATAACGCTGCCCCTCAAGCAAAAATTATTGCTAGCCATTTGGAAGCTGTTAACCATGGACTGTTAACAAGAAAAGAGTTAAAAGAGTTCATCGATGAAAAAGGGATATCTTCAAATATATTAATACCAGCCGATGGAGAAGATTATACATTTTAATATAACATAAATTTTAAGGACTCCTAAAAATTAGGCAATGCCACTCTATTGGCGTTGCCTAATTCGGGTTGTTTCGCTAATAATAATAGTTAATTTATAATTTACATATTCATTTAATTCTGTTAAGAATTTATCTAAAATCTCATTGGATGGAAATTTACATTCTAGAACATAACAACAGTCTCCACTAATTTTATAATTATGCATTATATATTCTTCTTGTAAACTTACGAATGACAGATAAGGTTGATGATAATCACTTTTTGTATAAATATTTATCATTACGTGAATAGGGTATCCCAATTTTTCTTGATTAACTTTAATAGTATATCCCTCAATAACACCACTATCTTCTAATTTGGCAACTCTAGCAGAAGCTGCCTGGCCTGTCAAATGTACTTTCTCTCCTAACTCTTTCATAGTGATACGACTGTTCTTACACAATTCTGCTAAAATACGCTTATCCGTATTATCTAACATTTTTTTACTTCCTTTCACTATTAAATTTATTTTACTACTGTAACGCTCATTAAATTTTTATCGTATAAAATCAATATAAGATAAAACAAGTATTAATTATAATGTTATATTGTTTTAAATTAATATAAAAAACAACTAATCATTTGCTCCTGCCACATTCTACATGCTATCATCTCGTATTTTCTTTGTCAACACAGTATAGTTATTTGAATAGATATACTTAACTATACTCATACTTTATATTGACGCTTCTCTTGCTTTAATCGGTATTATTTCCAAATTTACAATAAATTAATGCAAAAGTATAAGAATATTTATATTAAGTATTATTTTTTTGCAAACCCAAGAATAATTTCAGCCATCCTTTCATTGCTTTCTACCATACCTCCTTTAATCCATTCTATTACCACCTTATAAAGCCCTCCAGCCATAAGATTAATATAATGTTTTGCTATTTCTGGTGGGTGATTTTTCTCACAATAAAAATTTTCAAATAATAAATATAGACATTTATCAAGCTTTTCAAGTAGTATATAATTCAAATTTGAATTATTTAAATTTATTACTAATTTTTCCTGATTTCTAAAATAAGCAAAAAACAAACATAACTTTCTATAATTATCAGACTTTTCACAAATTGATATTTCATTCTTATACTCTGTGAAAAGTTCATCAATATAATTAGTAATAATCTCTTCCTTTGACTTATAATTTCTATAATAGGCCATACGAGATACTCCTGCTTTATTTGTTATATCTGTAATTGATATATCTTTAAACTTATTTTTCTCCATCAAAATCATAAGTGAAGTAAAGATACATTCTTTAATGAATTTATTTTGTGAATTATTGTTTAAGCTTTTCATGAACAATCTCCTCCCTTTTGTAACACTATGAGGTTATACCATTGATAATTTAAATATAAGCTATTATAATCTAGATTACAGTAACGTTACAAGTATAGTATAAATAGAATTCAGGAGAGAATTATGAAAATATTATATTTTACTGCAACTGGAAATAATCTATATGTTGCAAAGCGAATTGGATCTGAGTATTATTCAATACCTAAGTTAATCAAAGAAGAACGATTTGAATTTGAAGATGAACAAATCGGTATTATATTCCCTGTTTATGGCCTTGGAGTTCCAGAAATTATAGAAGCTTTTCTAAACAAAGTGAAACTTAAAAGTAAATATATTTTTGCAGTAATATCATATGGTAAATTTTCTGGTTCAGCTGCAAGCCGCCTTGAAGAAATAGGAAAACGAAATGGAATTGAATTTTCGTATATTAATGAAATACTTATGGTTGATAACTATCTACCAGTATATGATATAAAAAATGAAATTCAAAAAGAACCAAAGAAGCTTATTGAGGAAAACCTTGAAAATATAATTACAGATATAAATAAGCAAAAGAAATATATTAGAAAAAATTCTTCCATAAGAAAATTCTTCTCAAAATATCTTCCAAAGATATTTGAGAACAATCACGCATTCGATAATAACTTTTATTTAGATAACGGCTGTATTGGATGTGGTGTTTGCACAAAAGTTTGCCCAATAAATAATATTAAATTAGTAAATAAAAAACCTGCTTATCAAGGAAATTGCATGAAATGTCTGGCATGTATAAATCATTGTCCTAAGAATGTAATCAGACTAAAAGGTGAAAGAAGTAAGATTAGATTTATTAATCAAAATATTACCTTAAACGAAATAATAAACGCTAACAATTAACAGGTTTTATCATCTCGGAAATGACGATGCTTTTTATATGATTTAATTTTTTAAGTCAAAATATTTACCTAGTGAACATATTATTCAAACATCATTCAAAAATTGAACCTCATACTCACTTTATTTGATAACTAGTTAAGAGTCTTCATATTTTATTAATCCAGTAGGAACTGAATAATTATTTTATTCGGGACAGCAGATAGTTTTGTTTTTATATAAAACTATCTACTGTCTTCACTTATTCGTAGAATATCTTAATATTTCAAAATTTATGCTGCTTTAAGCTCGAAAAAATCTTTGCTTTTTTCTCTTATTTTATAAGGTGACAACTCCCTACACACCCAGCCTATAATTCTCAATATCTCTATATTCTCCGAACTTCATTCCGACCTCTTTGATAGTTCCACAAAATTCAAATCCAAATTTTTCATGCAACCTACGACTAGCTTCATTTCCTGCTGTAATAACAGAAACTACCGTATGTATCCTTTCATCCTTTTTGGCTTCATCCAAAATAAACTCCATCAGAGCAGAGGCAATTCCCTTTTTTCTATAATCCTCCCCGATATATATGGATAACTCTACGGTAGTCTTATATGCTTCTTTTTCTCGATATGAAGACAAGCTAGCATATCCTGAAACACAGTTATCCACCTCTGCCACAAATAAAGGATGGTTGTCCACATTATGCATGTAAAACCATTCTTCGCGTTCCTTCATAGTTTTCAATTTCAAATCCAAAGTAGATACTCCATACTTTACTTCATAATTGTATATTTCCAAAAGTTCCTTTAAATCTTTTATTTCAGCTTTTCTTATTACCATATCTAGTACTTCCTTTTTTCTTTTCAATTTTTTTGCTTTATGTTAGACAAATTATTATTTATATTTTAATCAATAATAATATATTTTGTAAACATCATATTATCACAATTTTCAAATCTAATAAGATTCTATACAATTTTAATAAAATTCACATTTACTTGTTATAAGGTCGCCATATCAGTTGTAAGTGTAATAAATTGTAAATATTTCCTATTGTTTTAGAAAATATAACAATCCTGTGAATTTCAGAGCTGAAACTAAAGGCAGGTAGTTAACTCACGAATGAGTTAACTACCTTCAAGAAACCAAATCATAGCTTTGGAGTTTCACTTGATTCCATCATTATTAGAAACATATATAGATTCTATATTATAAACTACTAAAGTATCACTTAGCATATCATGAAGTGCACGTTTTTTTGAATCTAATCCAATCATAATATATCCAATAAACAATATCAATCCACTTAAATATCTTCCAATACTTTCACGATAAATTATAGTAAATAAAGATAATTTTTCATGTGTAGCTTTACATACCTTAAGTTTAAATAATTTTTTTCCTAAAGTTCCACCACAATAATATGTCATTAAAACAAAATACGTTAATCCACATAAATAAATCACAACATCAAATATAGAAAATTCGAATAAAATTGGTTTTAGAAAAAATACATCTGGATTCATCATATATATGAAAAATTTAGGTATTCTTATAATAAGTAATGCAATGCCCACAATAATACAATCAATTATATATGCAGATAGTCTTACAAAAAAACCTGCATATACTATATCTTCTTTATTTTGTTTCAGCATAATACATCAAGCCTCCATTACCTTCTTTTTCTAAGTGTTCAGAAATTACCTGTGCATCTGATTTAACCTTTAAACTTTCTGCTTTTTCAAATAATGATGATAAAACATTTTGCTTGCTCTCTGGAGTAAATATCTCTACCTCTTTCCCTACAGTATCTAACATATTTTTTTGCATATTTTCATAAGTATCAACCTGGTCAATTAACCCTAAATCTAAAGCTTGTTTAGCAGAATATATACGTCCATCTGCAATTGGTTTAACTTTGTTTATGTCCATTTTTCTTCCTTCTGCTACAATACCTGCAAATTGTTCATAAGCTTCATCAACTAAGCTTTGTAAAATTTTACGGTGTTCCTCCGTCATCTCCACTCCAGGAGATCCCATTGCCTTATTAGTTCCACTTGTAATATCTATTTCCTTAATTCCTAACTTATCATATAAACCTTTTACATTAGTTGATGATATAATTACTCCAATTGAACCTGTCCAACTATTTCTGTTAGCATATATCTTATCGCTAGCCATAGATATATAATATCCACCTGAGCATGCTTGTGATGACATATATGTCCAGATAGGATATCCCGTTTTTTCTTTATATTCCTTTAATTTTAAATAAAGTTCATCGCTTTCATAAACACCTCCACCAGGACTATTAACATATAAAATAATACCCTTATTATTTTTTGATTCCATCATAGAATCAATATATTTTAATGTTTGTTTATGATTATATGACTGCGGATTTTGAAAAATACCAGCAGACTCTGATCCATCCTTAATCGTGCCCTCTACTTTAACTACTCCAACAAAATCTTTATCTGGTAATGTAATTTTTTCAGAATGTAACATTGACTCTAAAGATTTTTGTGCTTGTTCATTTTTATTAAACATGTTGTCTGAAACTGTTTTTGTGATAACACTTGCTACACTAACAAATACAAAGCAAAGAGCGGCGGCTATCAAACCTATAATTTGTTTTTTGTTCATTCACTAATTCCCTCCAGTTTTTAACTTATACTTTCTGATTATACAACAAAAAATTCATTATAGTATTAAATTATCCTTAATTTTTGTTTATTTTTCATAAAAGCATTTGTAATTAGTAGAAAAAATCACTTAGAAGTCATACATTTCTAAATTTATCTATAGAATAAGCTAATTCTTATTTTCTTCTCTAGCAACAGAAAAGTTCTCAATAATCCACTGTAAAATGTTTCTGGTGTATGATTAGGTGAAGTGCAAAATATAATAAATCAAAATCGTCATTATATTTTTCATCTTTAACTTTACTAATAATCCTAGACGATACTTCATGTTCTAATATTGCACTATTAAAATATATATCTCTTTTTTTATAGTAATTTAAATCTAACGCTGAATATTTATTATATGATAATTGTATCGCATCACTAGGCTCTCCCCACCTTATGCACAAAAGTAACTTAATTTTACATATTAATTTATAATACTATAATAGTGCATTTTTACTTGAATAATTTTACAGTTGAATAAAAAAACAGATTTTTAGGCTATTTTTAATGACTCAAAAATTTCTTCGATCGGCGTACCGCTTGCGGCAGCATTGTAAATAT
>NZ_LZZM01000036.1 GCF_002006345.1 Clostridium puniceum | reverse complement strand
ATATACAAGTTCTAATTAATAAAATTCATGGTTGGTAAAGTTAACTTGCTTACATTATTAAAAATATACAGTAAATTTAAATGAATAAACTTTTAGAACATATGTTAATTTAATTAATATTTTTAGAATTAAAATTTTCGTTCAAAAATATCAATTTTTTCATTATTATGAAAATCGTCAATGGAATTTATATCAAGTTTTTCTAATACATTATCAATAATTTTGCTGTGAACAGGAACTTTAATTGGAGAAGCATAAGCAAAATCATCAGCAGCTATTTTACCTTCAATAGTAGGAATAATTGCTTTAGGACCACCAACGCAACCGCCAACACATCCCATTCCTTCAAGAAAATTTGCATCAATGCTGCCTGCTAAAGCTTTTTCAAGAAGCTCTTTACATTCTGGAATACCAGAAGCTTTAGCAGATTTAAAATGTTTATATTTGTCAGGAAAAAGTTCTTCTATAGTTTCAGAAACTGCAATAGAAACACCTCCACTTCGAGCATAAAGCCTTCCACCTCTTGAAGCATATTCAATAGAAGGAACACCTTTCAGATTTTCCAGATTTATATTTAAAGCTTTAAATATTTCATAAAGTTCTTGAAATGTTAGAACAAAATCTACAGCATCATTTAAATCTTTATCCTTAGCTTCCGCTTTTTTTGCAATACATGGACCAATAAAAACTACCTTAGCATCTTTGTTAAGTTTTTTAATAATGCGGGCGGCGGCAACCATAGGTGATACGGATGGAGATAAATCTGGAACAAGTTGTTTATAAACTTTTCTGAGCATTCCAATCCAAATAGGGCAACAGCATGAAGTTATCATTAAGTCTTTAGGTCCATTTACATGTTTATCGAATTCCACAGATTCTTTAATAGTTAATACATCAGCTGCAAAGGCAACTTCTATCATATCAGTAAAACCAATTTTCATAAATGCTTCTCGGAGTTTATCCATAGTTACATTAGTTCCAAATTGCCCACTAATAGCAGGAGCAACAGCAGCGATGACGGTTTCATTATTTTTTATCAAATTTGCAACTGGAAGGAAATATACATTATCTAAAATAAGTCCATCCTTGCAAGAATCTACACATAAGCCGCAATTTAAACAACGTTCAGAATCTATGTAAGTAGATTTTTCGTTTTTATTATAAAGAATTGCATCGAAAGGGCAAGAGGCTTGACAGCTAAATTTACCATTTTCATCTTGAGGGCATGAATGAGAGCAATCTTTAATCTTTTGAATTAGTCTGTGATGAATAGTATATTCTGTTATTGCTTTTTTTAAATTATATACATAGTTATTATCAAATTTAATATTAACTCCACATAATGAGGAAATAATAGCTAATGTTTCTTGAGGAGATTTTTCATGACATACCATAATCCGTGAAAGGGTTTCATCAAAATTATCATCATAATAGGCTTTAATTAATTCTTCAAATAAATCATTATACTTGTTATTCATTAATACACCTCACAATTAAAAGAATAAGTACAAATATATTATGCATTTATTTTCTATTAATAATACTCAATTTTAAAATAAGTTAAATTATTTATTAAAAATTTTAATAGAATGTTGGAGATAGTAGAATAAATTGCCCATTTATATATTAAAAATAAATAAATTATATAAAATAGGAGGATAATTATATAGGTGTGTAGAATAAAGATGAATAAAAGAATAAAAATATAGAACATTGTAAACGTATAAATCAATGTTTGTTTAATTAGTTGTTTATATAAATAAGTTTTTGGGAGGATGTTATAGTGTTTATATACATATTAAATTTATTAAATGATAGCTTAAAAAAGAAGAAAAATATTTATGAACGTGAACAATTAAAGCGTGAAATTATAAATGATACATGGTATATTTCTGAATTTGGGGGTATTAAAAAGAATTTTGATATTAAGATTGTTACGGATAAGATCAAAAATATTTTTGAAGTTTTAGGTAAATATAATTTAACAAAGCAAGATAGTATAGGAGTTTTAAAAAAAATCATAAGAAATAAGAATAACATATGGATACTAGAATATTTTTATAATGGAGATGATAATATAGATGATGAATTAGAATTTGTTTTGAATTCAATTATATCAAATATGTTTGAAAGCATATACAGGAATAGATTAGTAGAGAAATTGGGAAATGTTATATAGTAATATTTAGTAATGTATTTAATTAGCGTTTAGTGTAATAAAAAGAGCATCTATAAATTAATTAAGATGCTCCTTTTATTACGAGTTAATTATGCTTTGTTTACTGAACCAAATAGTTCCATTTTTTCTTTAACAGTAGCTTTGATAGCTTCGAATCCAGGATTTAATAATTTTCTTGGGTCAAATCCTTTTCCTTCTAAGTCTTTTCCAGCTTCGATATATTTTCTAGTAGCTTCTTGGAATGATAATTGACATTCAGTGTTAACATTGATTTTAGCAACTCCAAGAGATATAGCTTTTTTAATCATATCTTCAGGAATTCCAGTTCCACCATGTAATACTAATGGCATTGAAGTTCCAACGGCTTCTTCAATTTTAGCTAATGCTTCAAAATCTAATCCAGTCCAGTTAGAAGGATACTTGCCATGGATATTTCCGATTCCAGCAGCTAACATTGTAACTCCTAACTCAGCAATTTGCTTACATTCATTAGCGTCGGCAACTTCACCTTTTCCAACAACTCCATCTTCTTCTCCACCGATTGAACCAACTTCTGCCTCTAAAGAAAGTCCTTTTTCATTAGTGATAGTAACTAATTCTTTAGTCTTTTCTATATTTTCAGCTATTGGATAGTGAGAACCATCAAACATGATTGATGAGAATCCAGCTTCTATACATTTTTTAGCTCCTTCATAGCTGCCGTGATCTAAGTGTAGTGCAACTGGCACAGTGATGTTTAATTCTTCGATCATTGCTGTAACCATAGCAACAACAGTTTTATATCCAGTCATATACTTTCCAGCACCTTCAGATACACCTAAGATAACTGGTGAATTGTTTTCTTGTGCAGTTAATAATATAGCTTTTGTCCATTCTAAGTTGTTTATGTTGAATTGACCAACTGCGTATTTTCCTTCTCTAGCTTTGTTTAACATTTCTTTAGCTGATGTTAACATTTTACGACCTCCGTATACTTGTAAATTTGTTATAATGTCTTTATAAGAAAAGTTAAATTGATAAATTTATATCAATTTCCTTTTCAAGATTAATTATACTCTAAAAATTACTATATGAAAACAAAAAAATGAAAATTCTGCATATATAGAATTAAAGTAGATGCTATAATGTTTTAAAAAGTAATTTTTGGTTAAGCTAAATTTATATAGATTTTTAAACAAATTAATGTAAACGACTTACAGTTTTTTTTATGAAAACTGTAAAAATTAATAAAAATAATTGACATAGAGATATATTAATGATAAAATGAGAGTTTTCAAAAATTAAAAAGTGTGATATACTAAAAGGACGGTTATTAGTTAAGGAGGTCATTATTTGTTTAATATAGGAGATAAAATTGTCTATCCAAGTCAGGGGATAGGAGTAATTGATGAAATTGAAGAAAAAGAATTTAAAGGTGAAAGGCAAATGTATTATACTATACAATTATATAACAATACTATGAAGCTGACACTACCACTTAGCAGAATAAAAACATCAAATATGAGATTGGTAAGTGATTCAAAAACTTTAGATAATTGTTTGAAACACATTAATAAATTTGTAGTAGAAACAGGTGAACTTTCTAAGGTTAATTTTAAGGAAAGAAAAACTGCCAATGAATTAAAAATAAAGTCTGGAGCTTTAGATGATTATCTTCAAGTTATTTGTAATCTTACACAATTAAAAATGGAACATAATTTAAATTCAAGTGAAAAACAAATGCTGACTAGTGCAAAGAAAATTGTAATAGAAGAAATATCTCAATCAAAAAATTTATCTAGTGATGAAGCTACAAATTTATTAGATATATATATGGCATTTTCAAATTAAATATTAAATATACCAAAAAAGGATTTACTAATGAACCCATAAGATGTATAACTTTTAGAAGAATTAAAAAAGAACAAAATAACAGAAGATAGTTTTGTTTTACTTGAAGAGTCATAATTTTTTATGACTTTTTTGATGCATATAAAAATAGACAAGGTAATAAATCTAAAAGGTTTATCAAACTTATTAGTAGTAACGAGGAAAGGTAAGAAAATAATTTTAGGTATTGTGATATGGTCGATGTTATCTATGTGTAACAGATGGAAGGATATCAATATTGTTGAATAATTTATAAAATTGATATATGATTTTATATATCTAAATGAATTGGAGGAATTAATTATGATTTGTGCAAACATACAAAGCAAAAAAGATTATTCAAGTATTAATAAAAATTTTACAAAGGCTTTTGAATTTTTAAAAGGTAATGATTTAAAAGAAATAGCTATAGGTAAATATGAAATACAGGGAGAAGATATATTTGCGCTTGTACAGGAATATATTACAGAAAAAGAAGAAGAAAAGAAGTGGGAGTCTCATGAAAAATATATAGATATTCAATTAATAGTTAAAGGAAAAGAAATTATGGGATATACTCCAATAGAATTATTAGAGATTAAAGAAGACTTAAGACCAGAAAAAGATATGGTTTTTTATAAACAAAGTTCAAACGGTTCTAACATAAAATTTACTAATGGTGATTATGCAATTTTTTTCCCAGAAGATGGACATAAACCAGGTTGTGCTTTAGGTGAATGTTCTAAAGTAAAGAAAGTAGTAGTAAAAGTTGCTTGTAAATAAAGTGATTAAGAGAAAAAAATAGTACATTAATATACCACCTTTGCACACGTGTTCAAAAGAGTGGTATATTAATGTAATTTGATTATAAATCTAAATCCCAATTATCATTTCCACATAATACATTTAAAATTGTATATTTCTCAGCTTCTTCATTAGTTAGAATATGTGACCAAGAAATTCTGGTTTCATTCGAAGCTCCAGGTCCATAGCTGTTATATTCAACATAGCTGCTTTCTTTTTCTGCACGTGGTTTATTCCAACTATGCCAGGCTTCTTTAATTATATGTTCACCCATATAGCAATTTATAAATGCTGTTTTTGCATAATCTCTCCAAGGTCTTCCTAAATAAACGCTATTTGCATTTGCATTACTAGTTAAACTGCAATCTATAAATACATATCCAAATTCTTTACCTTCTACTGTTGATGCAGCAGTTACATATCCATTAATATCGCAATTTCTGTTTTTAGAGAATATTTCACATTTATTAAATACTGCTGTTGCTGAACCAAATATAAAATCAATATCTCCTTCAATATAACAATTCTCATAATATTGTCTTCCAACAATTCGCTCTTTTCCATCCATAGGTCCACCAAAATTATGTCCTTCTATAGGTTTAGGAGGCAGTGGCCCGGTAAATAAGGTATCTTGATTAGCTAAGAATCTACAGTTCTTGAATTTAGTTTTATCCCCTTCAACATACACAGCCACAGCTTGCCCAACTTCTTCGCCAACTCCAGCAGAATTTTCAAAAGTTATGTTTTTGGCAGTGAAATTAGTAGCTTCTATAAAAATAGTATAAGAATTAAATGTTCTATATACTTCACCTGTTGGAAATATTTTTTTTGCATAGTCATCATAAGTTATAATAGTTTGCTTTGCATCTCCACCAATAAATGTTACAAAGGGTTTTGATACAGATAATTTTTCTTTATAGATACCTTTCTTTATGTATATTTCTATTTCAGTAGAGTTATTTTCAGGTATGGAATCAAGTGCTGCTTGGATCGTATTAAATTGTCCGCTTCCATCTTTTGATACTGTAATCATATTTCATCCTTCTTTCAAATAATATATTTATATTATACTATAATTAGGTTGAGAGTAATATAGCTTAAGAAAGGATATAATTCTTACTAAAAAAAGGACTAGAATTTGTTTAACCACCAATTAGTTAAAACATTTTGCTAATTGGTGGTTTTTATTTTATCCTAATGGGAAATATACAATTTAATTGGTTTGAGCAAGTGCTTCTGTTTGAGAATCTACATGCAAATTATATCCTAAACCTATAATAACTAATAATCCACCTATAATCTTAGGAAATGGTATTGTTTTTTGAGTTATACAGTCTATAATTATTCCAGTAAAAAGTTGCCCAATAAATATTATTAAGGTTATGTAAAAAGAGGACATTTTAGGTGTTACAACACTGGATAATATGACTATAATTATTCCGAGTGCACCTCCTAAATAAGCCCAAAATGGAATAGTGTAGAATTCATTAATTTTAACTTTATCTTTAATGATAAAAAATAATATTAATGCAGATAATAATCCAGTAAGATAATTAAAAAAGCTAGATTCAAGTAAACCTACTTTTTCAGAAAGTCTAGTATTAAGTATTCTTGAAATTACAACAATAGCACCTGAAGCTATTGAAATTAGTATAAAAAACATACTATTTCCTCCTCTCTAAAGAAATGTCATAATAGAAATTCCTATTATAATAATAGTTAATCCAATAAATTTCTTATTATCAAATTTGATTTTTTTCATGTTTAAAAATCCATAATGATCAAAAGCTAGTGAAGTTATTAATTGACCTAAAAGCCCTAAAGCTACAGGCAAAGAAACTCCAAGTGCTGCATAACTTAAATTGTTAAACATAACTGTAAAAACACTAATGGCACCAGCGCTATAAAGATATAAGGGTAAGCTATTTTTCAATGATATTTTGATTTTTTTATAAAGCATTATCCCTAAAATTATTATAAATCCAACAAAATGAATTATAACTAAAGCAGGGTAATTACCAAGTTTGTTTGATAATTCACCATTGAAGGCTACCATAATTGCGACAAGAGCTCCAATTAATAATGATAAAAAATTATACATAAGCATCTCCTTAATAAAATAAATTATTTTGTAGTTTAATAGCATTAAAAAATATTAATGTATATGTAAACTACATACTACTTAATTAATATACTTATTCTTGTAGTAAATTAAGAAATCATATATTTGATTTGACGTGGTTTATCTTTGCATTTATAGTTTAAGTTATTATAATTAAATATATGTAGGACATGTGTCATGTTTATGAATTATATTTCACATAGAAAAGAAAATAAAACTCCTAAGATAAAAATTTAAATTAATAATGAAGTCTAATAATATATAACATTTTAAATGTTTATTTATAATTGTTAAAAAGTATATTGTGTGAAGGTGGAAATACATTGATTAAAATTAAAAATAATAAGCAAGTTGAAAAATATATTAAAGTACATAAAATGGAAAAATTATTTTCTAATAATATGGAAGGTTATATGAGCTTGTATATGTTTGATAAAAATGAGTATATATGTAGGGAAGAAGAGCAATTAGAAAATATGTATTTTTTAGTTGAAGGAAAAGCTAAAGTATCTAAACATTTGGAAAATGGGAAATCATTATTAATATCTTTTTATACACCACTTACAATAATAGGAGATGTTGAGTTTATACGAAATAACCCTACAGATTGTAGTGTACAAGCAATAGAAGATACATATTGTATAGTCATTAGCTTTAGTGTTGTAAGAAGCATACTTACAAGAGATTGTAAATTTCTATTAAATATATGTGAATATTTAAGTGGTAAACTTACTAGTAATAGTAATAATAGTTCAATAAATTTATTGTATCCACTGGAAAATAGACTAGCAAGTTATATAGTAGCATTTGTTGATATAGACAATAATAGAAAGAGTGAATTTACATTTAAAGAAAGTTATAGTGAAATTTCCGAGTTACTTGGAACAAGTTATAGACATTTAAATAGAATTTTAAATAAATTTTGTTTACAAGGAATTTTAAAAAAATGTAATAGTGGATATACAATAGAGAATTTTGAAAAATTACTTTACATAGCTAGAGATTTATATAAATAGAATTAAAAAATTGTATAATTTTTTTAAACAATATGATAGAATATATTATTAATAATTATTATTT
>NZ_LZZM01000035.1 GCF_002006345.1 Clostridium puniceum | reverse complement strand
CTAATTTTATTATCTCTTTCTTATATTCTACAGAAAACTCTCTTCTCTTACTCATTTGATAAACACATCCTTCTTTATTGTTATTATAACGTCTTTTCTATGTGTCTATCAAATAGGGTATACTCCATTTCTTGGTTATAAATATGATAAACACAGAATAATGGATAGCATACCTATTCCTGTCTGCAAGTTCGGAAGAGCACGCTTTAATAAAACATTTAGGCATAAAGTTGCTTATGGAAAATGTGTTTCGAAAAAGGAAATATATTATGGGTTTAAGCTTCATGCATTAATAGCATTAGATGGCTATTTGGATGACTTTACATTAACCATAGGTAATATCGATGATAGAATTGCGGTATGGGAGTTAACTGAAAACTTGCAGTTTTCGACGGTTATAGGTGATAAAGGCTATGTTGGCGATAAACTAACATTAGATTTAAAATCTGAAAACTCTATAAGTCTTATTTCTCTAAAAAGGAATAAGACTTATAGAGTTTAATCCCAAAAGAATTTAGACAAATGATATTTAAAGGTAGAAGAAGAGTTGAAACCTCATTTTCTCAACTGTCGGAACAATTAAATATACAAAGGGTTTTAGCTAAATCCATGTAGGGACCTACCAGTCGAATAAGTAATAAAATACTAGCTCACAACATTTGCTACTTTATCAATAAAACCTTAAATACTAAACCAGAGATATCAAGAATTAAGGATTTAGTCTTTGGATAAACTTTCCTGAAATCTTGCTTCAGAACTCTAGGGATAGTGTAGTCATATCCAACGGAACAATAATACTATTAATGAAAAATTATCTATTAGCACAACGAGTTAAATTAAAAAAATAGTAATAGTTATAAAGGCATAAAAGATGAATTATTATACTTGAATGGAATATTGAATAAAAAAATAACTTAAAAATGAAAAAAATACATTTAATGTATTATATTTTATATTTTAAGCAAAATGTATTTTAAATTATAAAAAAAGTATTATAATTATTTTAAAGATTGGAGGGAGGAAAATAAAGGACTTTATAAAAAATTTTGGAAAAACGTTACAGATATTGTGGGCATGTTCAAAGTTTTACATATTATTAATATTCTTTATAAATATACTCATAGGTTTAGCCGGTCCTTGCAAATTAATAATATGGAAGAATTTAATTGACAGCATAGCTTTAATAATTGATGGAAAACAAGAAAAATTTAATGTAATTGTTATATTTCTGATTATTCATTTGGTTATTTTTAACTTAGAAAATATATTTACCTATATGACTAGTTATTATAAAAAAATGCTATCTGAGTATTTAAATAAATATATTTCAAAGGTAACTTTAGAAAAAATAGCAGAATTAGATCTTATTCAATTTGATGATGCAAAGATTTATGATGATATACAAAAGGTAAATGATGAATCAGTAAGTAGATCAATGGAATTTATGAACATGTTAATACAGTTAATAAAAAGTGTTGTAAGTTTGCTAGGAACAGCAACAATATTTTTAACATATAATCCCTTGATAATAATTTTATGTGTATGTACAACGATACCTATGTTTTGTATAAGTGTTAAAGTATCAACTAAGGAATTTTCGTTATTTAATGAAAGACTTGAAAAAAGAAGATTTGTTATGCATTTAAGATCAATATTTATCACAAATGAAAACATTAAAGAAATGAAAATCTTTGGTGTAGGAAAATATTTCAAAAAATTAATATTAGATATTTATCAACAATATATAGATGAAGATAAGGTTATAAGAAAAAGATTTTTAAGAAATTATACATTAGCCTTTAGTTTAGAAAATATATTATCATACGGAATAAAGTTATATTCTATAGTATCATCTATTAAAAACAAATTTTCAATAGGAAGCATAACGATGTTTATTTCAGGAATTGAAAGCATTCAATCATCTATTGCAATAGTATTAAATGTTATCAGTGAGTTATATGAAAATAAGCTATATATGCAAAGTTTATTTTCTATATTAGAGTTGAAACCTAAATATAATAAAGAACATACAAAAAAAATGCCATTTAATAAAAACTTTAAAACAATAGAATTTAAAAATGTGTGGTTTAAGTATCCTAATAGAGAAGATTATGCCTTAAAGAACATTAATTTAAAAATAGAAGCTAAAAAAACATATTCTTTAGTAGGGATGAATGGCTCAGGTAAAACTACATTAATTAAACTGTTAAGTATGCTGTATTTACCTAATAAAGGGAATATATATATAGATGGAATAGACATAAATGAATACGATAGATTATCTATATATGAAAATATAGCTGTAGTATTCCAAGATTTTGTACGTTATCCCTTAGAAGTATATAAAAACATAGGAATAGGGAGTATAGAAAATATTGAAAATATGGACAAGATTAAGGAAGCAGCAGCTAAATCTGGAGCAGTAGCATTTATTGAAAAGCTTCCGAAAGAGTATAAAACACAGCTTCAAAAGGAATGGACAAGCGGTGTTGATTTATCACTTGGTCAATGGCAGAAGCTAGCAATATCAAGAGCTTTTATGGCAGATAGATCTATGTTAATACTTGATGAACCAACTGCTTCTTTAGATGCAGCTACAGAATATGAGATTTTTAAGAGTTTTAATAAAATGGTTGAAGGAAAAACTTGTATTCTTATTTCACATAGATTTTCAACTGTTAAGATAGCTAATGAAATTTTTGTTATTAAAGATGGTGAAATAATAGAAAAAGGATCTCATAAAGAATTAATTAAGAATGACGGATTGTATGCAGAACTATATGGAATGCAGAGTGAATGTTATGTTTAATGTAGAGGAGGAATAAAATTGAACTGTTTAGATAATAAAGTGGAAAATATATTTAAATTAAAAGAATCAAAAGAAATTTTCAGATTAGGCAAGCTATTTAATACAGAAAAAAATCATTATTTTTATGATATTGGTACTGGAAAAGTACTGCAGTTAGATGAAGATGTTTTTAAAATTTTAGACTTTATATTTTATGGAGATAATAAGATAGCCTGGCGAGAATTTGAGGAATCCTTAGATGAAAAAGCTTTGGAAGCAATGGATGAATTAAATAAAATCATAGAAGAGGAAGATATTTTTAATGCACCTGTTATTGACAGATTATATACTAGTAATCATTATGAAAATTTAGAGAATAGTGTTAATAATAATTTGATGCAAGTTATTATTGAAGTAACCGGAAAGTGCAATTTGAGATGTGGATACTGTATTTATAATGAAGATTACAGTGGAAATAGAAATTTTAATAATAGTGATATGAATATAGAAATAGCTAAGGCTGCTATTGATTATACTAAGGAGCATGCTGGAGAAGAAATAGCTGTAACTTTTTATGGTGGAGAGCCTTTAGTAAAATTTGATTTATTAAAATGGTGTATTGAATATGCAAAAGAAACAATAAAAGATAAAAAGCTTACTTTTGCTTTCACTACAAATCTAACCTTGGTTACAGAGGAAATAGCAAATTATTTTGCTTCAGTGGACAACGTAAATATTCTTTGCAGTTTAGATGGTCCGGAAGATGTTCAAAACAGTTATAGAAAATATATTGATGGTAGGGGTAGTTTTAAAGATGCAATAAGAGGTCTTAAATATTTAGTTAATGCTTTTAAAAATAATCCGACTAATAGTCTTTCAATAAATGGAGTTTTTGCACCACCATATACATTTGAAAAAGTAGAAAGAATAAATGAATTTTTTCAAAATTTAGAATGGTTACCTAAAGAAGTAGAGGTTAATATAAATTATGTTTCTCCAGGGACTGTTGATGATAAAGAACACATAAAAGAGTTAATTAAAGATCCTAGATACAATATTAATGGTGAATTAATAAATGTACTTGAAGCCTGGGGAGAGAAAAAGCTGGCAAAATCTAAAAGCGTAATAACTGAATCTAGAAATGTGTTGAATGAAGTTATAAAGCGGAGATTATTAGCTGTTCATAATAGACGAATAACAAGAAAAGCTCAACCAGTACATAGGTTTAATTCTTGTTGTGTGCCTGGAAGTAGAAGATTATATATAGATACAAAAGGAGATTTTTATGTTTGTGAGAGAGTTGGAAGTTCTCCAAGCATTGGAAATGTTTTTGAGGGAATTGATTTTAATAAAATAAAAAAATATTATATAAAAGATTATTCAGATGGTTCTATAGATATGTGTTCCCAATGTTGGACAGCAGACTTATGCAATGAATGTTATATGGGTAATTATACAAAAGAAGGATTTAATAGGGAACAGAAAATTGGAAATTGTAGTAATACTCAAAATATGATAGAAGAATGTCTTGTTTTATATCATAGTATACTTGAAAATACTCCTGAAAAATTAGATGATTTAAATAAAATGAGAACTATGTAAAAATTAAATCCGAAGATTAATTGTATATTTTATATGAAAAGATACAGAAGAATAATTAAATTAATCAATACATGAAAGGGGGTGAGATAAATGATTAAAGTAGTAAATCCTTTTAATAAGAATATGAAGGAAGTGTATACTTCGGCTAATAGCTGCGACTGTGCTTGCAGTGTTGGAGAACATGCAACAAATTATTCAGGAACAAGATCTAGTGGTAAGACAGGTACTGTATGTAGCTGTGGATATGGAACAACTAATATGCATTACAATTATGCATTATAAAACCGATAATAGAAAATTTATTGACTACTGACAAAAATGGCTACCTAATTATAATTAGGTAGCTATTTTAGAAGGAGGATTACTTTGCGAAAACAGAAAAAACTAATTGGAAAGTTAGAAAGTGGAATGAAATATTATATTTATAATAACAATATAAAGGAAAAAATAAGATTTATTTTGTTGAGAAAAACAGGTTCATTAAATGATGAAAAAAATAAAAATGGACTCGCTCATTTGAGCGAACATATGTGTCTATCACAGAAGATTTTAAATGAGAGTGTATTAGATGACAATTTTTTTAATTTTATAAATATTAAGAAATATAATTTTTCAGGATATACTGACTTTGATAGAACAGTTCTTAGAATATATAGAAGAAATGAAGTAAATAATCTTAAAGATGATTTTTATATTATTCAGAATATTATTAATGGAGATGTTTTTAGAAAAGAAGTATTAAGTAAAGTAAAAAATGATGTAATATATGAATGTGAATATTATAAAAATAAAAATAAAATTCAAGAAAAAATAATAGAATTTATAACAAATGGAAGTGTTAAAGAGTTACCTATGGGAACACCTAAGTTAATAGAAAAGATAACTATGAAAGAATTATTAGAATTCCATAATAAGAATTATACTTTAGATAAAGAAGCAATTATAATAATTGGAGATGTGGATGTAATCGAAGTTGAAAAAATGATAATTGAGATATTTAATAATGAAAAATCAGTTACAAGAGTAAGTAAGGTACGGAAAAAGAGTATTCTTCCTTATTTAAAAAACGAGGTTCTTATACTTGAAGATATAGAAAAAAATTATAATGTAGTCAAACTATATTATAGATTTATGTTTGACAATAGTAATCTGAAAAAGAGATTAATAAGATATTTTTTTGATAGGATGTTAGAAAATTATATCCAAAATGAGTTTCAATTTAATAATATAAATATTATCGATATAGGATGTACAGATAAAAGGAATATAGATCAAAATGACTATTTCATAGTAGTATATAAAGTTGATAAATTAGAAGAAACAGAAAATTTATATATGAGAATAATAGATAAACTAATCAAAGATGGATTTAAACAAGAGGAATTTAAAGCACAATTAGACATTTTACAGGATATATTAACTGAAATTATTAATGAAGAAAATGCCCTCCCTGCAGAAGAAATATGTGAAGAATACATAAAAAATTTTTTTGATAATCAAGCTATTTTACTAGTTAATGAAGATTATAATGAAATTATAAAGATTATAAATCAAATAGATATTAATGATATAAATCATCTATTAAAACAGATATTGAATGGTTATTGCAAAATAGTAAAAGTAAGGGGCACAAGATAGAAATATAATTTGAAAACATGTTAGGAACAATTTAAAGGCTTATATAAATTGTTCCTAATTTTTTTATGGGGAATATTACTGAATTTCACTTAGGGGTCTCGTCAACATTTCCGACATATCTATACTAAACTTGGGACAGTAGATAGTTTTTATACAATATAAGCATAGATGTCTATCACATTAGTGATAGACATCTATGCTTATCTTTTTTATGATAGGTTTGATTGGTCAACGGAGATAGATTTGGGATAAAAAACGCCCGTTACACAAAGTGTTGACCAGCACACCTTATTCAATATTCGATTAAGCAAGTTGGGAGAAACACCCGTGTAAATAACAAATACGAATGAATAAGATTGTGCTGGAACCAATTATAAAGAGACATGGAGATGATTAATTAATGATAGGAATTGGAATTAATGTTTCCAAGAGCAAAAGTACAGTAGCAGCTATGGAGGATACTGGAGAAATTATTATGAAACCGCAAGAATTCAAACATATCCAAAATGAAATTAACAAATTAATTGATTGGATTAAAAATCAAGAAGATACAGTCTTTGTAGCTATGGAATCTACAGGGCACTATCATTATCCAGTATTGAAAAAGTTGTGCGAAGAAGGTATATATGTCAGTGTAGTTAATGCTTATTTAATGAAAAAATATGGTAATACAGAGCTTAGAAAAGTTAAAACTGATAAAAAAGATGCTATTAGAATCGCAAAATATGCGATTGAGAAAAGGTTTAACCTTAAAAGATATGAAGGTGGAGATAAAAAATATAATGATTTAAAGTTTTTATCAAGACAATATAATCAAACTGTTTCAATATGAGTAAAAGCAAAGATTCAATTTAATAATCTTCTTGATGAGATTATGCCTGGAATTAATACGATTTTAAGTAGAACTACCGGGAATTCAAGTAAAATATTATATGATTTTGTTGAAAAGTTTGAGCACTTTGAAAATATTAAGTGTAGAAGTGAAGAAAGATTTATAAAAGAATATTCAGCTTGGTCTAAAAAGCAAGGATATCGTAATGGGGCAATCAAAGCACTAAAAATATATGAATTGGCCCAAAACAGTATCACAACTAGATCAGTTAATAGCTCAACACAGATTGCCCTTAAACATTGTATTAAAAATTGAGGAATCTAGCAATTCTATTTTAATACAGATGCAAACAATTGCGTACACATTACCAGAATATAAAATTGTTAGGTCATTAAAAGGTGTTGGGGATAAGCTTGCACCAAGACTAATTGCTGAGATTGGAGATGTTAGAAAGCTTACAAGTGCTAAGGCTTTGAATGCCTATGCCGGAAACTATACCCCTCCATATAAATCTGGTCAAATTGAAGGAAATAGAAGACATATATCAAAACGTGGTTCTGCTAGTCTAAGAAAAGTCGGATACGAAGTAATGATGGCTTTGAAAATTACAAAGCCAACAGAAGATAAAATGCTGTTTATGAATTTATGATAAAGAAAGAATCCGAAGGAAAAGCAAAAAATGTGGCTAAAATGGCAGCTCTAAATAAGTTCTTAAGAATTTATTATACCCGCATTATGAATTTATACAAGAATCTATAATAGCTAGTCCATATAATAAAGCTACTTTGCAGTAGCTTTATTAAGGTTACACTTTTTTAGGAATATAAATTTAAAATAATAGTTGACAATCTATTAGCAAGTTTGTGTAAAAACAAAACTATCTACTGTTTTTTTACATAATCATTTGGTAGTTTTGGAATAATATACTTTAAAATATTTAAGGAGTAATAATTATGACAGAAGCAATTGATGATGATTTTGATTACAAATCGGAAGTGAAAAAATGTAAGACCATAGATGATGTAATGGGTAAGGATGGATTAATTCAAAGATGTTCTAGAAAATATTCTAGAAGGTGAAATGGAAGAGCACCTTGGTCGAAATAAATATGAAAGATCAGAAAACAAAGAACCGGCTAAGAAAAATTACCGCAATGGATATAGCGCTAAAAACCTCAGAAGCTCCTTCGGTGATGTAGATTTAGACGTACCAAGAGATAGGAATGCAGAATTTGAACCACAGATAATAAAGAAATATGAAACAGTATGTACTGAATTGGACAAAAAAATAATATCACTTTATGCAAAAGGAATGACAACTAGTG
>NZ_LZZM01000034.1 GCF_002006345.1 Clostridium puniceum | reverse complement strand
CACCTACACAAATTGCAAGGATGGAGAGAATATCTAAAAATTTAACAGAAGATTTTAAACAAGAGTTTAAAGAAGAAAAAGTAAATATTTCAACTGCCTATGAACTTTCTAAATTACCACAGGATCAACAAGAAGAAATATTAAAAGAATATGAGGAAAAGGGAAAGATATCTATAAAGGATGTTACAGAGAAAATAGAATATTTACCAATTCAGAAAGGCTATGAGGAGAGCAATGCTCTAGAAATTATTGAAAATGATATTGTAAATGTAGCAACTGGTGAAGTAGTGCTGCAGAAAATACCTAGCTATGTAAGTAAAACAAGGATTGAAAAAATAAGAGAGATGAATGAAGACGAACTAGCATATTTTTTCTGCAGTGTATGTCAAGGTGGAAATGGATGTGCGGGATTTTGTGACTTAGCTTTTGTATGTAAAGAAGAAAATAGACATGAAACATGTGTTAAGTGGCTAAAGGGAAAAGTGTAGAATTAAAAGCTTGCAGGACTAGGAGTGTTAGCAGGGATTACGGATTGCTAATATTAAGGTTACTGCAGTAAATTGAAGAGAGTTTTAGATGTAGCTCTCTTCTTAGATAATAAAAATATTTAAGAAATAAGGAAGAGGCTTAATGATTAAGAAAGAATTAGTATTTAAATTCTTTGAAGAAAATCCACAATCTCTAAATGATATTAATGAAAATGAAAATTATAAGGAATAAAACAATCAACATATCAAAAGCACTTAATAGAGTATAAAAGCATTCTGGAAGCTAATAGAAATATGAAATTTAATGAAGTAAATATTGATGGGTATATAAAAAATAGGAATAGAGAAAAGTTTTTATTTGATGATAGTAAGTTATTTGGATATTAGAAAGAGAGATGATATAGATGAATGAATGTAAGGAAAATTGTATATGTCTGAAATGTGGATTACATAAAACAAAATCATGTAAGTATGATGACTGTAAGTGGTGTAAAGGTAAGGACGGCATAACAAGGTGCCAATATTTTGTAGAAGAGGTGAAATAACATGTTAGAAAATGCAACGGTAACAATGCCTTATAAGGAATTAGAGGAATTATTAGAAGAATTAAAAAGTTTAAAAGAAAAGATTAAAAATATACCTATGGAAATGGATGAAGATGAATTTGAAACAGATCCATTTAAAAATGCATTAGATACAATATTTGATTTACTAGAAGAGGCAAGTAAGGCTACCGATGGTAATGAGAAGCAACACTTTATATATGAAAGTATGGAGACGTATTGTAACACATTTGGAATACCCGTAAAAGAATTATTGGAGGATGTACCAAAGGGGAGTGATCCAAAATGACAATGAATGAAAATGTTGGAAAAGTAGTAGATGCAATTATGGATCTACTACATAAGAGAATAGATAAATTAAAATGTGAAATTTCAGAGGTATGTAAAAGTGAGGTGGAGAGGGGTGAGTGAAAAATATCCTCAAGTTTTATATGCATATGTAATATTGCTTGATAACAAAATAGAAAATTGGCATGTATCATTCAGAAATAGAAATAGTCTTTATGAATATTCAGGATATTGGAAAGAAGATAGATTAAAAGATTATAAATTACAAAAGTGTTCTGGATCTGCAAAAATGCGGAAGAATGTATTAAGGTTTTTGAAATATTAGCACCTAGATGGTTTAAAAATTGGAAACATGCGGATGATTATAAACTAACAAAAGCATATTAGTGTACGGCCTGAAAGGATGAAATAAATAAGAATAGATTTTGCAGGATTATTTGAATTTGAAATTGATTGGAAAGCAGTTGCTTTAATAGGAGCAGCGCAAGTTCTAATAGCGTTTATAGAAAATATATAGTGTAATATGATGGAACAATTAAGCTTTTTTAAACATGAATTGGCAAAGGGAGGATAGAGCTATGTTAAGTAAAGAAGAGTTTGAAAAAATAGAATCAGAGCATGGCTGCGGATATTGGAATTTATGTTGGGAACATGCGTGTCCATGTGCTATAACAGTAGATAATAAAGGATTAAGAGAAGATATTTACAATGGATTTATAGAAGAAAATAAGAAGCTTGCAGATGAATACGATCCTATGGAAGATGATGAATTACAACAATATGCAAAGTGTAGCGAATGTGGAGGGTGGGAAGAAGAAAACGACATGATAAATGGAATGTGTCCTGCTTGCTATAATGAGCTGCAAAGATGCAATGGAGGAAGAAAGTTATGAAGAAATGAATAGTTAACATGAAAATTTAAGTTGTACTGATTAATATAAGCAAAAAATGAACCTACAAATTAATATTATAGGTTCAAAATCATTAGTTTTAATATTCCCAGACTTGCTTTAGTTTATGGCAAGTAGAACACTTATAGGTATGACAACCATTTTCGAAGCTTATTTCCACCCAATTATGATTATGTGTGGCTTGTACAATTTTACTTGCTTGATTAGTTTCAGTTGCATGAACTAAAGTTGGTGCACTACTAAAAAATAATAGTAATGCTGATAAAGTTACACCTAAAAATTTATTTTTCATTTTTATTCACCTCCTAATAATTACCAATTATATTCCGATTTTATGAGGAAATCAAGTGTTTTATAAAAATAAGTTTAATATTAAAAAATGGGATAGAAAGAATAATAAAATAGAGTATTAGTATTTTGTGAAAGCATAAATGGAATGGATGATAAGTTTATATATATAGATAACAATATTGCTGCAGCAAAAGATGAAATTGCAATATTTGAGAAGATAGAAGAAGCATTAAATGAGGTGTTTCATAGCTGGCATAAGAAACATAAATTATTTCCAAACTGTTATAGGATTCTTAATGATGAAGTGATTGAAGTGAGGTAGACCAATGAATTTATATCAAAAAGCAGTAACTCAAATGGTTAATTTTTTTATTAAAAGATATCCACTGCATTCATACAGAAAAGCAAGGATAGATGCGAGAAAGATATCGAAAATGAATGATGTTTTTAATGAGGTAGAGCAATGAGCAAAAGAGATAATGTAAATTTAGTGCTTATGACACATTGTAAAGTTAATCTTAAATGTGATGATGAAAAAATACAGTGTAGATATTTACAAGTACCTGGAGAAAGTTATGGTACTTGGCACTTAAATGGAGAAGATACAGGATTACAAGTAAGAGCATTAATTAAAACTATTAGGGAGAAATATAAGAGCATCAAAGTTCTTTGGAAAAGGCAATATTAATGCAGAACGCATAAAAAGGGGAGAATTGAGAGGTGATAGAAAATGAATGACTTTATACTTAACAGAATTGATTTTAATTGTGATATGGTTCAGAAAGGAAAACCATGTTCCTGTGAAGCTATTCAAGATAGATATGTTCAAGAGGCTATTAAGGTAATTAAAAATTTCAAATTAAAATCATATGTAGAAGAGCTTTCATCAGGGTGGAAAACTATTTGGATTTATAAAGACGAATATATGCTAGAAGTTATAAAAAAACTTCCAGAACAACCAAAAACAATTTTTGAACATTGGATTTTAGGAAAAGCTTTTGGTTATTCTGATGAAGCTATTAAGAACTTTTTTACAAACTAAGCTCTTGTATAATTAGTTGCATTGCACTTAGGGCAAGGTGGTAATGTGTCTGTAGTATCATCTAAACGAACTAATTGACCACATTTAGTACATTTATATGTACCTTTACCTGGTTTTTCTCCTGTTGATGGCATGTATATCACCTCCTTATACAACAATAGTTCGATATTATTTTCCAAAATCATTTAATAATTGATAAAAATACTTAAAAAATATAAAAATATACAAAAATAAAATTTGGAGGAAAAACAATGAATATAGGATTAATGATTGCTACAGAAAGAACTAAAGCAAATTTATCTAGAGAAAAGTTAGCTCAAGCAGCTGGATGCACTTCAATAGCTATTGAATATTGGGAAAGTGGTAAAAGAGGAATAAGTCTTGAATATGCGGATAAAGTCTTTAAGGCACTAGGAAAAACAATTACTATTGGTGCTAAAAATAATGAACAATAGTTCGCAATACTAACATCAAAAGTAGTTTGTAAATATTGCGAACTAATTAAGAAAATTGATCTTTGAAAATTGAATAATACGGTGTTATAAAAATATGTTATAATAAACTCATAATTGTATTATTATATGAGTTTATAGTTTTTTACTAAGCGATAAATTAGAATTTGATGAGGTGACTTTGTTATATGAAAAGATATATTGCATTTTTAAGGGGCATCAATATAAGTGGCAAAAATAAGATTCCAATGGCTGGATTAAAGGCAGGTTTTGAAGAACTTGGTTTTTTAGAAGTTAAAACATATCTAAACAGCGGCAATGTCATCTTTTCAAGTGATGAGGATTACAAAGAGGATTTTTCCAGTCAGCTTGAAACGATGATAAAAGACAGGTTTGATTTGGAAATACCTGTTTTTCTCATATTAAAAGAAGAACTGGAAGATATATTACATAATGCCCCTGACTGGTGGGGAAATGAAAACAAGGGAATATACGATAATCTGATTTTTATAATGTTGCCGACAACATTTACTGATGTATTTAGTGAAATAGGAGAGCCTAAAGAAGAATTTGAAAAGATAAAGAACTACAAAAAAGCGGTATTCTGGTCTTTTAGTCGAAAGGATTATCAAAAGACAAATTGGTGGTCGAAGACAGCTAATGCAAACATTAGTAGCAAACTGACAATCAGAACGGCAAACACAGTTAGAAAGATAGTTGGAATGTAATAAAGTTGCAAATAACAGTTTATGGAGTAAGTTAAAGAACTAATTTTAAAATATTACGAAGATAAAATTAAATATAACTTAAAGAGAATACCGTATTATTCAAAAAGAAATATACGGTATTTTTAGTGCGCAATTCTAAGCTGCCAAGTAGTTTATAAAAAAATGGGTAGAAAGGTGGAAATGAAAATATATTTTATTGAATTTCATATTAAATGAAGAAGATTAGTATGATTTCAACAGCAATAATTGTTGCTAGGATATTAAAGCCGTAGCTATTTTTAAAATCTTCTTTGCCAGCAAGTCACCTTCATAACTATTTATATTAAGTTTTATAAATTAAGGTTACTCAATATGAAGAAAAATTTTAAATTACCGATTGCTATTAAATGTCGATAACTATTTGATTTCCAATCCATATTTTTACATAAAAAGCAGTGTGATTGGTGTATATTATTAGATATAGACAGGCTTGCTATAATAATACATTAGGAGGGAATTTATGAACACAGATCATGATGATGATATATTAAATAATTCTTCAAGCACAATAAATATGGCAAATAAAAATCTATTAGCACAGAAGCCACAAGATTATATTCAAAATTTTAGTACACAGGGAGATATAAGTTCCATAATCGGTTTGGTTTCTTCTGTTGTTAGTTCTTTAGGTATTCCAATTGTAGGAGAGGTTTTTAATATATTAGACATATCCTTAAATTTATTTTGGCCTCAAAAGGAGGAAGACAAAAACGTAACCTGGGAGCAAATGATAAAATACACATCAGATTTGATAGATGAAAGGTTAACAGAAGAAATTTTATTTAAAGCAACTGCTGAATTAACTGGACTAAAAGAAGCGTTATCATCATATCAACGAGCTTTAGACTCATTTTCACGAGATAGAAATCAATATGGAAGCAATGATAAACGTGTAAGGGCTAGTGCTGAAACTATAAGGAGTTATATTCACATTCTTCATTTAACTTTTGGAAAAGATATTATAGCTAATTTTACAATTAATAATTATGAGATAGTTTTATTGCCTGCATATGCAAGTGCTGCTACTCTTCATCTAATGTTATTACGTGATGTTAGTATTTATGGAGAAGAACTAAATTTTGAATTAGAAGATATTAATTTTTATTATGAAGAACAATCTCAATTCACAAAAAAATATGTAAAACATTGTATAGAATATTATAACAAAGGATTGAATACACAAAAAGATCGAGGTTGGACGCATTATAATAGATATCGTAGGGATATGACTTTATCAGTATTAGATGTAATTGCTTTATTCTCAAACTATGATGCAAGAATATATCCAATAGCAACAAAAACAGAAATTACCAGAGAAATCTATTCAGATGTAATAAATGATCATATTTACGGAATCATATATTCTGATTTTCAAAAAAATGAAGATTCCTTTACACGTTTACCTCATCGTTTCACTTGGTTATCGAAATTAAATTTTGTCACATCGAATGATTTTAAGCCTTGGATGTTTTTAAGTGGTAATCAAAATTTTTATTCTTATACTCCTAAATCTTCGATAAATACAGTTATGGGACCTTTCTATGGGGAGGGGACAGATTATCCAAATTCAACATCATCTGATATTTCTATTGCAGATGATTCTCATATATATAAATTATGGTCAAAAAATTATGAATGGATATATCCTTGGTATGATCCTGTAAATATTACTAAAATCAGTTTTTCTATTACTGATAATAAGACATCAAAAGACTTAATTTATGGAGCAGAAAGAAGTAATGCACCTACTGTTAGAGAAGACTTTGAATTTCCAAATAAAGAAGGAAGTGGTTCTTCCACTTTTGATAATTATAGTCATGTACTATCTTATATGATAACTCATAGTGGATTTGGCAGAAAACGACATGGATATTCACTGGCTTTTACACATAGCAGCGTTGATCCCTATAATACAATTTATCCAGATAAAATTACACAAATCCCTTCAGTAAAAAGTTATAGTACTTCAAAGGTTGTTAAAGGACCTGGTCATACAGGGGGAGATGTAGTTTTACTTAATAGCGGCGGTAGTTTAAGCTTGAAATTTCACTCTACAGAAGATAGAAAAAGATATCGTATTCGGTTGCGTTATGCATCTGATCAAGATATTTTGATAGGCATAGGTAGAACGATGATGATTCTGTCTTATTTTGATATAAAGAAAACAGGGATTGATATAAGTAATCATCCTGAAAAATATGAGCTATATAAATATGTGGATACTTCTTATATTACAGGAGATATGGATACAGAATTAGTATTGCACTATCCAAAACAAATCCCTGGCAATGTTTTCATAGATAAAATCGAATTTATACCGTTCGACTAATAGATAAAGCTGAATATGAAATGAGTAGTTATCATTGTGCGGAATTTTATGAAATAAAGACAATATATTATAAAAGGGAATTCATATTGAAGAATAGTTAGTATGGTTGAAAAGATAGTATAATAATATTGCTAAGAACAAAAGCACATTAGAGATCTTAATAAGTTAGAAGTGCATTAATATCTCTAATGTATACCATCATTTTTATATTATAACATGAAAGGATTGATATAAAAATGAAGAAAACGGAAGAAGACAAAAAAGAACTAACCATGAAGGAAGTAAACAAATTGATAAAAGATATAGCTACACAAACAGTTAAGGAAGCGGTAGAGGTATTGAAGAAAAATAATTTAATTAAAAATGAAATGAGTTATCATAAAAAGGTAGAATTACTACTTTACAATTATGAAAATTTAAAAGATGCAATTAAGCAGAAAGATGAAGATATTAAACATATAGAGAAATATGGATTGCCCCAATCAAGTGGATCTATTGTAGTATATCAAACTTCTGGTGGAGGGATAAGTCCAGAAGATAGATATCTGCAATTAATAGATAAATATAAGGTAGAAAAATTAGAAACCCAAAGAGATCTAATCAGAATTGAGAATGCACTAAATAAAATTAGAGAAGATAAATATTTTGATATAATAAGAATAAAATATTTGGACAATAATAATGATGAAAAAGTAAGCGATGAATCTATAGCGGAAAAGTTAAACTATGATAGAACAACTATAACAAAGAACAGAAAAAGACTTATGAATAAATTAATTACAATTTTCTTTCCTGAAAGTTTAAAAGATATAATATAGTCGGTCACATTTTGGTCACATTTCTGTCACTTGTAGATATTAATTACATATGGTAATATGATATTAAGAAATTTTAAACTCAATAAAGTTTCTGCTAATAAACTATGTTCCTGTGAATTTTATATGATATTCTCCAGACACTTATAGAAATATAAGTGTCTTTTTTATGAATGAAAAACTTTATAGTAGAAAAACAAAGAGACTAACTATATGAAGTCAATATAAGTTAATAAAAAAATCATATTTTTTAGTCAATAAAAAAGTGCATGACAAATAAAGCAACTATGTTGCTTGGAAATTTAAGGAATTACATTTGTGGAACAAA
>NZ_LZZM01000033.1 GCF_002006345.1 Clostridium puniceum | reverse complement strand
CTATTTTATTACTCATTTATAAATTTTTATTATATATATTAAAATTGCTATTTTTTATTGATTACTTTATAATATTAATGCCAATTAAATTTTTATAGGATAAATTTCTAAGGGGGATTAAACATTGTCTTTATGTGAAATATGTAATGCTGAAGCTGATATACATCATATTGTTCACAGAAGTGAAGGTGGCTTTGATATAGAACTAAATTATAAATATTTATGTCCATCTCACCATAGAGGAAAGTATGGACCCCATCAGTCTAAGGAAGTTGATCTTAGATATAAATTAGATCTTCAAAATAAATTATATGATATATTAAAGAAAGATTATTATTCTTTTAAAGAGTTAGCATTAGAATTAGATATACCTAAAAATACCCTTAAGAGAATAACCAAGAATTTTAAGCTTTATAAGGAAGGCTACAAAAAATCTGAAGTTATTTTAAAAATAATGGGTGGACACTTCTATTCTGAAGAAATGATTGTTAATTTGACTTTAGACAAATTAATTGAAGATAATTATTAATTTTTAATTCATATATGTTGCAAAAAATAATCTATATTAAAAACAGAGTAACTCAAAATGACTTCTAATCCTTTTGAGTTACTCCTTTTAATTTAAACTATAGTTCTTCACCATTAGTTTTTATTACGTTTTGATACCAATAGTAGCTATCTTTCTTATAACGATTCATTGATGATCCTTCTTCTTCTTCACGGTCTACATAAATAAATCCATAGCGTTTTTGGTAGCCATTTAACCAGCTTAGTAAGTCTGTTATTGACCATGTGCAATATGCAAGTACTTCACAACCTTCATTAACTGCTTCTTTTAATTCCTCTACGTGAGCTTTCAAGTATGCTATACGGTAGTCATCATGAATTTTATTATCTTCAGTCTTCTTGTCAAATGCTCCCAATCCATTTTCAGAAATAACTATTGGCAAGTCGTATCTGCTAGTAATGGTTCTACAGCACATTCTTATACCCATTGGATCTATAGTCCAATCCCAGTCTGTAGTTTTTAAATATGGGTTTGGTGGATTTTTAAATAATCCAGGTGTTCCACTAACTTGTGATGTTCCTTTTTTACCTGTAGTATTCATTTCAGCCATTCCAACACCATCAATTGAATTATATTCAACAACTGCTGTTTGATAGTAGTTTACTCCCATGAAATCTACTTGAGCTGCTGCTTTCATAAGTTCTGCATCACCATCTTCAAACACTGGCGCTACCCCTTGACCTTGCAAATATTTGAATGCAGCTTTCGGATATCTTCCATATGCATAAACATCCATCCACCAGAAATTTTGTAAATCATCGTAATCTGCCTTTGCTATATTATTTATTGGATTGCAATCAATTGCATAACTTGGTCCGAATGCAAAACTTGCACCAATCTTACCATTTGGAACTATTTTTCTAAATGCAAGTACCGCTTTAGCGTGAGCTAAATTTGCATGGTGATTTACTTGATAAAACATCTTTGAGTCATTCTTCTTGCCTGGTGGATGTGTAGCCATCATCCAGCCATGCATTGTAAATACATTTTGTTCATTTAAAGTTATCCAATACTTAACTTTATCTTTATAACGTTCAAATAAAGTAATTGCATAGTTTTCATAATCATCAACTATTCTTCTGCTCTCCCAGCCATTATATTCTTCTTGAAGGGCTTGTGGCAAATCCCAGTGATAGATTGTAACCATTGGTTCAATTCCATACTTTAAACATTCATCAATTACAGCATCATAAAATTGTAATCCTTTTTCATTAACTTCTCCTGTGCCTTTTGGATAAATTCTTGGCCAAGAAATTGAGAATCTATATGTCTTTAATCCCATTTCTGCCATTAAAGCAATATCTTCTTTAAAACGATGATAATGATCAACTGCTACATCACCTGTTGTAGCTTTAAATGTCTTACCCGGAATTCTTACAAATTCATCCCAATTACTTCTCCCTTTTCCATCCTCTTCCGCGGCACCTTCTACTTGATAGGCTGCAGATGCGCTTCCCCATAAAAAATCCTTTGGAAACCCATGCTTTTCTTTAAAATACATTTCTAATCCTCCTAACAATATTTATCATTTTCTCTCGATTAAATCTTGTATAAATTTAATATAAGAACGCACCCTAATTTATTAACAATTATACATATAGCCTATCATACAAATATAATATTTGTCTATATCTTTTACATTGTTATGTAATTACTTTTTATTTTTTTAACCTAATTATTTTATAAAAAAACATTTCTTCTTAAACAAAATGAACTGTTATAAATATAAATTCAATAAAAAAGAACCCTATTTCTAGAGTCCTTACTTATTAATTATGACACTACTTTTCATTTTATTTTTTAATAAAAATAGGAATAGCATCATAGAATCCCATTTATTGAAAAAATGATTCCATGAAGAATATTTGCAACTGCGTCAATAGAAAAATTATAGTGGGAACATTATAACTTATCTATTGAAGATGTTATTTGTTTAGTGAATGATACTTATTTTTTGAAAAAATGCACAGATTAGCAATAATGCAATTGATAATATGGTTAATACTATATATTCATATTTAATGCTAAAATTATTTAGTGAAAATATAAATAATAGTAATGAACTACATAAATTATACCCTAATGAAATTAAAGAAAAAGCTGTATTTCTATGAGAGTCTATTTCAATATTCTTATTAAGCATAGAAGAAAACATTAGAGATGTAATCCCCCATATAAGTCTATAAACGCACACAAATATAAAAATCAATAATACTGTTGAAGCATTAGCCAGGCCTAAAAAGCATATTGAGATAAAAAGTAAACATAAAAGAAAAAACATTTTTCCTAATTTTAACATATGTTTTAATTTGTTGTAGAAAAATGAACCCAAACTTGCAAAAATAGCCCCTAAAAAATATAATAACCCGTTATAAGTCTTGTCTAATGGAGAATCCAAAAGATATGTTTGTAATATTTGGTATCCACTAACAAGTATCATTAAAAAAAGTATATTTAAAAAACACAGTATAAGTAAGAATCTATTTGAATGTATTTCAGAAAAAAAACTTTTCATAATAAAAAAAACATTCTTATGTTCTGCATTAATATTTAATTTTGGAAGAAAAATCGTTATAATAAGTAAAAAAATATTTGCTATTAGCGTAGCTAAAAAAGCTAATCTAATAGACCCATATTTTGTCAAATAAAAACATCCCAAAAAAGAAAAGCTTAATGCAGACCATTGTAATGTGTAGGCATTAGAGACTATATTATCATAATCTAATTTACTATCAGATGTTTTGCAATATTTATAAATTATACTGTCAAATGGTCCAGAAAAAAAAGTGTTACCTAATCCAAATAAAATTTCTCCAACATAAAGCAGTACAACATTTCCTTTTATAAAAAAAATAGTTGAAACAATAGACAATATTGATCCCATTATTAAAGATCTTTTTTCGCCCAGTAGATCACTTATTAATCCAGTTGGTATTTCAAATAAAAAAACAGATAAAGAGTAAGCAGCGAATAATCTAGTTATTTCTGCACTACTAAAACCGTGTTCTAATTGAAAAAATGATCCAAAAACTGGTATAGAAAAATTTACTGATATAAAAAAGGATAACAAGTAAATTAATTTTTTTGGTGAGTTCATATAACTCCTCCAAATTTTCCAATTTTTATAGCATTCTCTAATGATGCAACTAAAAAGCAACATACGCTAGTAAATTTTTCGTCATCTAATTTTTTTGATAATACTGGACATGAATCAGGTGTACATTTTTGAGTATATAAGTCACTTTTTCCTTCAGTTTTAGATACTAATATTGGGCAATAATAAAAAAGCCCTTCTGTACTAATATGTATTCTATCAAAAGCGCCTCTTCTACTATCTTTTGCAATTACATTTTCTTTAGGAAGATATGCTATTTCAACATTTATATCAATATTATAAATATGTGATTTTAGTTTGCAATAAATTGCGTATAAAAGAGAAAACCACTCCGATGAGTTTTTTGGATCTTTTGAATCATATAAAAGTTTTATTGCATTAACCGAAGGACATTCTTTTAACAGCTGCGATATGATATAAGGACTTTCAGTAGTAGGTAAATGGTAGCAGATTACTGATATTCCAAAATTGTTTAAGAGATTTATAATTTTGGCTGTTTTTTTAAAATCATCATCACGTATGCTGATTAATAAGCTGACATTCTTATGTTGTAAAAACTCAGCCATTTCTGAATCAATTAAAAATCCATTAGTTGCAATATTTATTTTTTTACCAGCATTAGCAAAAAAGTTTATTATTTCTCTAATATCTGGATGCATAAAAGGTTCCCCTCCTGTTAAATAAACCCCATCTATAGAAGATAATTTAACTAAACCTTTTATTTTTTCTAATGATAAATCCAATTCCATATTATTATTTTTCTTATTAATTAAATCATAAACATAACAATATGAACAATGCAGATTGCATCTTCTAGTTATATTTATAGAAATTTCATTCATATTACTTTCCATCTTTGAGCTCCTTAAAAATTATTGGATTTGCCGTTGCAAGAGGTATGTATTTTCCTTCGTAATAATAAATTACTTTCTTTTCTTTACACCACGAGAAAATTTCCTTATTATCTTCTGTTATGCCAAATAACGCAGCAGTTGCTTGCATTTTTGATACTTGTTCTCTTTCCATATTTCCAAAACGCGAATCTTCTAAATAATATATTTCATTTGATTTTGATATTTTTAGGATTGGTATATTATTTTTTCCGTGCTTCCATTTATCCATCCACATCATGACACCTTTTATGATTTTATTCTTCAATTCTGTATTTTCTTTAGAATCACAACTATACTCAGCAGTAAATAACCATGCTAGTTTTTCATGATCTGCTGATTCTGGAAATATCTCCGAATATACCGGACTTGGGACAACTTTTTTTATATTATATTTTTCTGGATTTTCGAAATAAGGACTAAACCTAGCTATTTCCAATGGTCGAACAAGCATTGGTGGATTTAAATGATAAATGTAAGGAATTAAATCTAAAAATTCAATCCAGTCAGTAACTTTATCATTTGGAATCTCCGTCAATAAATTCCATCCTATTAATAATCCAGTAGATTTTGAATAGCGAAGAAGTTTTATGTTTTGCTCAGCACTTACCCCTTTATTTACCAGTTTTAACAAATTTGTCGATAATGCCTCAACACCTACTTGTGTATAATTTATTCCGGCTCGCTTAAGTTGAACTACTTGTTCAAGCGTTAAATCAGCACGTTGTTCATAAAACATAGAAATATTTGGAAAACTTTTCTTAATTGTAAAGAGTAATTTATTAAAATAATTTCTTGGCATCAAAGTATCAACCATTTGAATATGTTTAACTTTAGGATGTGCATTAAGCATTTTAAAAAGTTCATCTATTACTTTTTGCTCTGATTTATACCTATAATGTTTGTTCCAACCGTTTACGCCACAAAAAGTACATTTATTTCGTTCTCCCCACCAACATCCTCTACTACTTTCATATAAAAAAGACGTTTCCTCCTCTTTAACAACGTTTAAATAATTAAGCTGATTGTAATAGTCACGATATGTATTTTCACTACAAAGTATTTCATCTAGATTCGACAAGAATTTTCCCGTAATTATTTTATTATTAGGTAAATTATCACTTTTATATTTATTAAGGAAATCTTTCCAACTGATTTCACTTTCTCCCGAAAAAATATAATCAATGTTAGGACTTAGAGTTTGAATCCCTTCTGCCATATCCCCATCGCATGCAGATCCCCCCATTGTACAAATAATATTAGAATTACGTTTTTTAATTGCATTAATAAGTGCGATTGCCGCATTTGTTTGCTGATGTCCAGTTGTGACTCCAACAATACTAAATTTTCGATTAGCGATTTCTTCTGCTAAAATATTAGTCCAACTATTTGCCATATTTGCAATATTAGTTATTTCTTCAATTGAAGATAATGACAAAAAAATTTCATTGAAATTTTCATCATATCTTTTAAGAAAATCAATTCCCAAGCATGGCATTGATGAATACGCAGCCTCTGCAAATATTCTTTCCCCAAGCATAGTATGCATAGATAATAATCCTCTACTTATCTGATTGTACTTTTCTACACCTATATATTCTGCAAATAACATGTTTGAATATAATATAGAAGTTTTCACATTCATAGAATCAGCTATAGATTTTAGAATATCTAGACCAATACAAGGTAAATTTATTAAAGAAAACGGCGGAACAACTAATAATATTTCGCTGTCAGAAAAATCATCTAAAATTTTACATAAGTGATCGTTCATTATTTTTATTTCCCTTCATTTATAAATATACACTACTTTACAATAAATTTAACTGACTTCGTCTTGCTAAGCACAGCAATCAAATTTTGTACCAAATTTACTTTGAAGAGTATCATAAACTATTAAATATATGGTTAATGAGCTCTTAATATCATCAGTAATTAAGCTCGTACCAATGTTTATAGTAGCTATAGCTAACTCGGATATATTAATTTTCAAAACTACGTTTGTAAAAAATGCTTTTATAAACACATAAATATTTCTTTAATGTATTAATTGTTGATTTATTGACAATACTATTCATAGAAGTAAACACTGTCCTTTGTAAAAGAATCGTATTGGAACTATGATTATTTTGTCCAAAGAACAGGTATTGGGTTCATTGTATTTTATGAAAATTTAATTATTTGTAAAGTAGTATAAATATAGCTAGATACCAATAAGGCATCTAGCTACATCTTCGTTTCCATGTAAGCACATAATTAGATTCTAGATGCATTACAAATATCTGCAGACATAAGAAATTCTTCTACACACGAATCAAATTCGAATTCTTCTTCAGTCTGAAATTCAACGTATTTAATATCTTCCATATATATACACCTCCTTCCTCTTTAATAATAGATATTATTCTTATACGATATTATTTTACCATAAATATGAAAATTGTCTATTATTTATATATAAATTCTTTTAAATCCTTGTTTACTAATTTATGTTTTTGCTTGCAGGATTTTATAGGATTTAATGGTAGCCTTAAAGAAACTGATATAAATAAGATGACTCACGATTTGAGTAGGCATAGTTTATACAGAACCGTTGAATATAAAGTCAAGAACTATCCTAAATATATTCATAATCCGTTAGAACATCCTTATCCTCATAAAGACAAAGGCATTAGATATGTAGACTGCCTAACCGACCTTTCTCGGCTATCACCTATGGAATTGGCAGAAATGATTTATACTGTAGACATGAGGACTATAAACACCTATTTTAAAATGTTGCTTGGTATAGTAGATAAGCCTTTTACATTGGAAGATATAATTTACCTTAAATAACAATACAGGGACGAGATAATGTTTTGATTCTCGCCCCTGTATTCATAAGAATAAAATTCTTAATAGCATGAAAATTTTAAAATTAAATATATAGATCCATCAGTATTTCATCATCATAAGAACCGTTCACATAAAAGTTATTTTTATGGACACCAACTTTTACAAATCCATACTTTTCATAAAGTCTAATTGCTTTGCTATTACTTGCATTAACACCAAGACTTATGTTTTTTATTATACTATGCTGTTTTGCAAATTGTATTAATTCTTCCATTAATGCACTACCTATACCAACACCCCAGTAATCTTTTCTAACAGAAATAGCAAGTTCACTATTATGGGATATTCTTTTACTGCTTGGACTACTAATCTGTGCAACACTAACAATGCTATCGTTAATAATTCCTAATATCATAAATGTATTTGTATCGTTATTAATTCTGTTGATATATTCCACTTCCTGCTCTACAGTAAGATGGAATTCACCTTTCCCAAACAACAAATTATCGCTTTCACCACCAACAGTATTTAGATATTCAATCATTTTTTCTGCGTCATTTGCTACTGGCTTTCTTAATTTTAATATTTGACCATTTTTTAATTGTATTTCTTTCAATATTGGTAAATTGGCCCCCATAATATTCCTCCTTATTTTAAGTATTCTACATCATTTGTATAACTATATATTTATATTATAGTGTAATTTTTTGCCAAGTACAATTCTTTAGGATAAATTGTAAATAAAAAATCCCCTAGCGGGGACTATGAGTTTTGTGAATTTTAAAACGGAGAAGGTTCATCTTCATCAATCCAATATGAGCCTTCTTCTCTTTTCATTTCTCCTGAATAATAAAAATCCGCATTACAATTAGGGCACTCCATTACTGGCATTCCCTTCCTTTTACATTCTTGTTCTGAACTGTATTCTCCATCGCAATATTCATCCATATCAGCAAACTCATCTACGATGTCCGCGGGAGCGAATTCACTATAATTACATTTATAGCAATGATATTTGTAAAACTTTTCTATGTACTTTATCTCTTTTGGGTTCATATAATATATCCTTTCTGTTACTCGTTTCCCTTATATCATATATCACCCCATAATCCTTATGCCATATTTTCCATAAAAATTTTTCAGTTCCACATTTATTGCATAATAATGGATTTCTTTCAAAACTCTCTATTATTCTTTGTTTCCATGATTTCTTAACTTCATTTTGTTTATTCTTTTCTTTTAATAATTCATCAATATTTCTTTGTTTCACAAAATTATAAAGATTAACAATATCT
>NZ_LZZM01000032.1 GCF_002006345.1 Clostridium puniceum | reverse complement strand
AGCAGCGAAAAATACCCACTTACGGAAAGAATGCAGGTGTAAAATTAATAGGAATACTAGATTACGAAAGCGGTCATGTATATTGTGAAGAACACGAAAAATATGATGCTGTGGTATTCCTTGAGTTTTTAAAAAAGGTGCTTACGCAATACCCGAAGGGTAAAATAGTTATTATTCTTGATAATGCAAAAATTCATCATGCTAAGCTGATACAACCATTTTTAAAAAAGATGAAAAATAGACTTGAATTAATGTTTTTACCTCCATATAGTCCTGATCTTAATCTAATTGAGGGGTTATGGGGATGGTTAAAATCATCAGTAGTAAATAATGCATTCTTTAAAAGTTTGGTTGGTATTAGAGTTGCTGTACAAAATTTCATTGAAACAATAAATAAAGTTCCTACACGAACAATAGACAGGCTATGTATTAAGATGTAGAAACTTTATTAGAACTTATATATTAAAAGAATTTAATTTAAATTATGAATTATCTGATAATATTAAAAATAAATCAGAGTTAAGTTGATTAAAATACTAAGAACTTAGTTCTATTAGTCTACTTTTGAGGATGAAATTTAATAGAACTAGACTCTATAGGTAAATAATGTTTGTTAGAGGCAATAGGAATTTCATTTTCATTATATATAGTTTCTTGTATTAAGTGAAATTGGTTTTTATCTGAAAGAGGATCAGTTTTAGCAGCGAAGTTTCCAGCAGTTGAATATTTTATTTCAACTAATATATTATTAGAGATTTTGTAAATATTATTTTCTAAAAATTTTAAAAATTCATCTTGATTATTTAAATCTATATTAAGACTTGAAATAGTCTCAATTGGTAATAAGGTGAGAGTATAAGCTATAGCTTTATCCTTAGATTTATACCACCTGTCTGCTAATACAACAGCAGCAGTTTTTTTAATTAAAATTTGATTGAAATAATCTGTTGATGGCTCTATGCGTAATTTCATTTCAACATTATCAATTGTATTGTTCATGCACTTGTATACAGGATGTCCTATAGTTTCAAGTCCAATATTGTTAATAGATTTAGATTTAACTATAAAATTTCCCTTGCCTCTAATGTTATTTACTAACCCATCATCTTGCAACAATGAAAGTGCTTGTCTTAAAGTTGTTCGACTAACACCAATTAATTTTGACAGTTCAGGTTCCGAAGGCAATCTACTTCCTTCGCGGAAAGTACCTTCATTTATCATTTTAAAAAGTTGATTATATACATTTACGTATCTTAATTCTTTTTGTTTTCCCAGTAAATTAATTTCATTCATAAAAATATCACCTTTCTATGGAATATAAACTTTTCTAGACAAGTACATAAATCAAATTATGATTTTTAATTAAATTTATTACGTATATCAATATAATTTTCATCTAATAATATAGACAAATAAATAATGCTTTAATGTTTAAAAATTATCCAATATAGTTGATTTTCTACTTATATTTTATCATAGATTTATAAACAATAATAAGCAGAAATTAAAAACTTGACAGCAAATAATAGACATGATATTCTCAAGAAGTAGACAAGAATACAAGTAAATAGACAAGAGCGGATTGCATTAAAATTTTGAGAATACAGCTGTAATTGTATTCTCAAATTTAATTTGTACATTTTCAAATGAACAAAAGATATTTATATACTGTATATGTTTTTTAGAGAACAGGAGAACGAATTAATTATAATTTAATATAAAAATAAATGGAGGGATGAATATGAATTACTCACAAGGCTCAGGTAAACAATATCATATTAATGTTGGAGAAGGTGAGGTTGGGAAGTACGTTATACTTCCAGGAGATCCAAAGAGATGTGAAAAGATAGCTGCACATTTTGATAATGCACAATTAATTGCTGATAGTAGAGAATATGTTACGTATACTGGATTCTTAGATGGTGTTAAAGTAAGCGTTACATCAACGGGAATAGGTGGACCATCAGCATCTATAGCATTAGAAGAATTAGTTAATTGTGGTGCTGACACTTTTGTTAGAGTTGGTACATGTGGTGGAATGGATATAAATGTTAAAGGTGGAGATATGGTTATAGCCACTGGAGCAATTAGAATGGAAGGTACTAGCAAAGAATATGCACCAATTGAATTTCCAGCGGTTGCGAATCTTGATGTTGTGAATTCATTAGTGCAAGCTTCTAAGGAATTAAACAAGACATATCATGCTGGAGTGGTTCAATGTAAAGATTCATTTTATGGGCAACATTCTCCAGAAACAAAACCAGTTAGCTATGAATTAATGGATAAATGGAGTGCTTGGATAAGATGTGGATGTCTTGCATCTGAAATGGAATCAGCTGCATTATTTGTTGTTGCAAGCTATTTAAAAGTAAGAGTAGGTTCAGTATTCTTAACAGTTGCTAATCAAGAACGTGAACGTGTAGGAATGGGAAATATACAAGTACATGATACAGAAGGTGCAATAGAAGTTGCAGTGCAAGCAATTAGGAACTTAATAAAAACTGATAAGGAAAAGATGAATTAGCAAAAGTGACACTATAAAAATTAATTTAAAGGTGGAAGAGTATTAGTTAATGAATAATACAATTAATAAATTAAATCAGAAATTATGGGAAAACTTTTTTATAAAGGTATTGGTAGCATTAATTGCAGTTGCTTTGGTTGGGTTTGGACTTGCTTTTAATTCATCAGCAATGCTCGGAAATGATCCAATTGCAGTTTTTTATGACGGAGTTCGTAATTTATTTGGATTTCCAAGGGAAAGCCTTGGAATGATAAACAATTCAATAAATTATACCATTGTCGGTATAATGTTCATATTTGGTCGTCAGTATCTAAACATAGGAACATTTATTTATACCTTGCCAATGGGGAGCTTTATTAACATAGGTTTTAAAATATATGAATTAATTGGAATTCCAACTACCTTAAATGGTAGAATAGTTACTGCTTTTTGTGGTTGTCTAATGTTGTATTTAGGAATCGGAATTTTCATAGCAATAAACATTGGAATGGATCCTTGCACAGGTATTGTTATGATGATGAAAGATAGGATAAAACATGAGTATAAAGTGTCAAAGGTAATTTGTGATGTTTGTATGTTATCATTGGGATTTGCATTTGGAGGTAAAATAGGTGTTGTTACAGTTATTTCAGCTTTAATCGGCGGACCAACTATACAAAAAGTATCGGAAATATTTGAAAAGAAAGTTATTAAACCAATTAAATTAAGTGAAATAGTAGTTAACAATAATTAAAGTTGTATAAATTAATGTAAGCCGTATAAGAATGGAGCAATTTCCATTTTTATAGGGCTATAATATATATTGAAATAATTAATCAGATAAATGATAATTATAAGTATTAGATTTAATGTAATTTATTAATTGTGTTGAATAATAATCAGAATATTACTAATAAAGAATTTAAGTCACTTATTAATGAAAGGATGATATGAAGTATGCAAGGGAAATTTAAAATAATAGATAGTCATGCACATTATGACGATGAGGCTTTTGATGAAGATAGGGAAAGTGTATTAAATGAAATTAGAGAAAATGGTGTTATTCAAGTACTAAATTGTGCAGCATCATACGATAGTTTAAAAACTACAGATAAATTAACCAAAGATTATGACTTTATAGTTGGAGCTTTAGGAATACATCCAGAAAATGCTGATGAAATGAAAGAAGATACAATAGATGAAATACAAGAATATATTAAGAGTAATAATAAAATAGTAGCAATAGGAGAGATTGGGTTAGACTATTACTGGAAAGAAAATCCCCCAAAGGAAATTCAACAAGAAGTATTTAGAAGACAAATGAGTTTGGCCAAAGAATTAAAATTACCAGTTATTATCCATGATAGAGACGCGCATAAGGATACATTAGAAATATTAAAAGAATTTCCTAGTGTTACAGGTGTAGTACATTGTTTTTCGGGTAGTGTAGAATTTGCAAAGGAATGTATAAAATTAGGATATTATATAGGTTTCACAGGTGTGGTTACTTTTAAAAATGCTAAGAAGTTGGTTGAAGTAGCTAAGGAAATACCACTAGAAAAAATCCTTGTAGAAACAGATTGTCCATATATGACGCCAGAACCAAATAGAGGAAAAAGAAACAAATCAGACTATATTGAATATATAATAACTCAAATTGCGCAGATTAAAGAAATTGACTCATATGAGGCAAATTTGGCTTTTAATCAGAATTTTAATCAGTTGATTAAAAAGGAAAATTAAGGTAAAATATAAAATGTACTTATTAAATAATAAGTCTTGTATTTGGTTCTTAGAAAATTAAAAATAGCAAAACTTATTATGAATTTAAATACAAAGTTTTATAATTAAATATCATTATTATTTCGAACTTGTAATGAAGTGGAGTTAAAAATTAGCTATCATTTTTATATTATTATATTTTATGCACAGAGTGCATTGTTACTAAGCTTCATTATCATGCAGGAGTTTGTCAATTTGACAAGTCTTATATATTAATATATAATCAAAAGACACTCTTGCCAAAGGAGGGAAATTAATGATAGAAAAATTGAAACAATTAGTAAAGGAAAGTTTTTCTAACGGTCCGACGAAGGCAAAAATCATCAAGGGTATAATTACAATAGCAGTTGTAATTGTTACTGCAGTGACAATAATGAGTATGAAGAAAACACTTATAATAAGTATAGACGGTAAAGAAGAGACTTTTGTCACTTACAAGGGGACTGTTAAAGATGTGTTGCAAGAAAAGGGGATAACATTAGCATCGAAAGACAAAGTGCAACCATCCTTGGAATCCAAAGTATCTGAGAAAGAAACTATTAAATTAAAGACAGCTATTCCAGTAGATATTAAAGCAAATGGAATACAAGTACAAGTACTAACAGCAGAAGATACTATTAAAGATATGCTAGATGCAGAAGAAGAAATATTACAAGAACAAGGAATTGATTTTGACAAGGAAATAGATGAAATATCACCTTCATTAGATGCTACCATAAGCAGTGATACAAATATACAACTTGTTAAAGTACAAACAACAGATCTTGTAGAGAAACAACCAATTAACTTTGATACAATAGTTGAAAAAAATGAGGAGCTAGACAGTAGTGTCCAAAAGGTAAAGAGTGAAGGAGTTAATGGTGAGAAAGAAATCACTTATCAAGTAGTATATAAAGATGGAGTAGAAGTTTCTCGAAATGTAAAAAGCACTAAAACCATTGTAGAACCACAGAATCAAGTTGTGGTGAAAGGAACTGGTCACATTTACGCAAGTAGAGGTGGAGGTAATATAACATATAAGAAAAAGATTAGTAGTATAGCAACAGCTTATAGTAATCATTCAAGTACAGCTACAGGCAGAAGACCTGTTAGAAATGAAGGTGGTCTGAGTACTATTGCAGTTGATCCATCTGTAATTCCACTAGGAAGTAAAGTTTATGTAGATGGATATGGATATGCAATTGCATCAGATACTGGTGGTGCTATAAAAGGTAATAAGATTGATGTGTACCTTAATTCATCAAATGAATGTGATCGTTGGGGAAGAAAATCCGTTAACGTATTAGTAGTTGCTTATCCAGGAGAATGGTAAACTATCTTAAGAGATAACATTGGTTATCTCTATTTTTTTTCTTTAAATTGTAGAGATTTTGGCATATTATTAGAAAAGAGAATTAAATTAGTTGACAGTTAAGAGCTGACAATTAACAATTAATGATAAATATCAAAGAGAAAGTTCGAGAATCCAAATATAAAAGCTCTAAAGAGAAAGTTTTGCTGACCAAATATAAAATTTGGAGTATCATTTTTGGGACTCTTACTTTTCATTTCAGAATTTCTAAAATTTAATTAGGAATTTAAGGTATAATGTATTTAGATTTAATTTATTTTATTAAGAATAGTTGATAAATGAAAGGAAGTAGAATATTGATAAAAGAAGTAATCGTTGTTGAAGGTAGAGACGATGTTGATGCGGTGAAGAAGGCAATAGATGCAGAAATAATAGCTGTTGGAGGCTTTGGAATAAATGCAAAGGTGATTGCAAGAATAGAAGAAGCTCAAAAGAGGAAAGGCGTAATTGTTTTAACCGATCCAGATTTTGCAGGTGAGAAGATAAGAAGGATAATCTCGAAGAGAGTTAAAGGAATAAAGCATGCATATATTGCAAAAGAAGATGGACTTAAAAATGGAGATATCGGAGTTGAAAATGCTTGCCCAGAAGTTATTTTAAAGGCACTTGAAATGGCTAAAATAACTCAAGTTGAAAAACAAGAATTTTATAATATGCAGGACATGTTTCATTTTAAGCTTACAGGGGACAATACATCAAAGATTAGAAGAGGTATGCTAGGGAAAATACTTGGTATAGGATATGGAAATGCAGCACAAATGATTTTAAGATTAAATAATTATGGAATAACAAAGGAAGAATTCACTAATGCTATAGAGGAAATAGAAAAACAATTGAAAGCAGGTAAGAATTAAATGGACTTAAAGGATATAAAAACTCAAGAACTTGTCAAGAAGTATAATTTTAAATTTTCAAAAAGTCTAGGTCAAAACTTTTTAGTAGATGATTTAGTACTTAGCGATATAGTAAATGGAGCAGAAGTAACCGATGAAGATTTTATTATAGAAATTGGACCTGGAGTAGGGACATTAACTGCACAGCTTTTAATGAAAGCAAAAAGGGTAACAGCAATAGAATTAGATAATGATTTAATTCCTATTTTACAAGAAGAATTAGGTGCAAATGAAAATTTTGATTTAATACATAAGGATGCACTTAAGGTAGATTTTAATGAACTTATAGGAGAAGAAAAAAGTGTTAAGCTTGTAGCAAATCTACCTTACTATGTTACAACGCCTATAATTTTAAAACTTTTAAAAGATGGATATAATTTTAAATCTTTAACGATTATGATACAAAAAGAGGTTGCAGAAAGAATGAATGCTGAGGCAGATTGTAAAGAGTATGGTGCATTATCTGTTTTGGTACAGTATTATTGTAATACGAGTATAATAAGAAAAGTACCACCAACTTGCTTTATTCCAAGACCAAAGGTGGAGTCTATAGTGATAAAATTAGATAGATTAGAAGAACCTAGAGTAAAGCCTAAGGATACAAATCTTATGTTTGAATTAGTAAGAGCTGGATTTAACATGAGAAGAAAAACTTTATGGAATGCGTCAAAGACACTTAAGGTTGATAAAGTAAAATTAGAAGAAGCTTTTGCAAAATCGGGAATAGATCCTAAGAGAAGAGCTGAGACTTTAACATTGCAGGAATTTGCAACATTATCAGATTGTATATATGATGTAAAACCTGTAATGAATTAGGTGATAGTAAAAACGTTTAATTTATTCTAATAAATAATAGATATATCAAAAGAGCAGACTAAAACCCTGCTCTTTTGTATTCATAATTTACATTATGCATATATAATTATGATAATAAATCTAAAATAATATCATTAATATTATGAACATTTGGAGCTACATCACAACTAGAGAATCTAAATCATTAAAATAAATTGGATTTTCTAAGACCTTAATTGAATCTAATAAAAAGATTATCCAATCATAATTTAGAATTATTTGAATATATTATATGGAATAAATATATGTGGAGGGAATATAGGGTTGGCACATAATAAATTGTATAGAAATTTTATAATATTGCAAGAAGATGAAAGAGGACATTCTAATTCTAATGATAAAGCCTTGTCTGGATATGCAAAAGTTGAGGCAAAAGGTGATAAATGTAAGATTTCTTTTTATGCTCAAAATCTTAAACAAGAAGATAATTATTCCATGGTACTTATTTGCTGCAAAAGAGATTTGAAGCAGTTAATTGATTTAGGTCCTTTGGCTATAAATAGTGTTGGAAAAGGAGATACTAGTAAAGAATATTATGTAAATAACATAGCTGGACTTGGAATATCCTATGACAAAATATCTGGCGCTGCCATTTGTAAATTAAATGATAATCAACACGAATTTATAATGCATGGATTTATGAATGGAGAAGATTCTACTGATAACTGGAGAAAATACAAAATTGTTAATGTAGATTCTAAAAAGTACATTAATAAAGTTGATATGGAATCTAAAAGGAAAGAGATTCCTAACCCTGATATGACAAATAAAACTATAATAATGGCAAAAGAGAATAATTTAAAAGCTGAAACTATGTCAAAAGAGAATGATTTAAAAGTTAAAGCAGTAGAAACATCTGAAACTGAAGTTATATCAAATGACAGTAAGAAAGATGAAAGTAATCTTAAGTCTAAAGAGAACATATCTATGGAAAGTTTTAATGATGATAATTCAAATTTAGAGGACAAACAGCAAAATAGAATTCCAGAAGACCATAAAAGTATAGTTGAATCGATAGATACTTTAGAAGATAGAAATAAGTGCAAGGAAGCTAAAAAGTGTGAGAAGCATCATAAATGTGATGATTTTGAAAAACATGATAAGTGCGAAAAAACAGAATGCATAGAAGATGCTATTAATAAATTAGGCAAGAAATTAGATACTTATCATGGAGTAATAGACTTTAAAATAAATAACATACATGAAGATATGATAATCTATGGGTTTATAAAGGATAAGACGGACTGCGACTGTAAGTGGAAAAAATTTAAGGTAGAAACCAAATGTAGAAATGAAAGTCAAGATTTTAGCTACATTCAAGCTAATGTTAGGCGAATAGAAGAAAACTTTAAATTAGATAAATTAAATACAGAAAATAGGCTAGACAGATTAGATATACTAGATTTTGATGAATATGAAAATCAAATACAACAAGCAGGGCAAATGGGGCCAACAGGACCAACAGGACAAATGGGACCAACAGGACAAATGGGACCAACAGGACAAATGGGACCAACAGGACAAATGGGACCAACAGGACAAATGGGACCAACAGGGCAAATGGGACCAACAGGGCAAATGGGACCAACAGGACAAATGGGACCAACAGGGCAAATGGGACCAACAGGGCAAATGGGACCAACAGGACAAATGGGACCAACAGGACAAATGGGACCAATAGGGCCAACAGGACCAACAGGGCAAATGGGGCCAACAGGGCAAATAGGACCAATGGGACCAACAGGACCAATGGGACCAGAATGTAAAATTCAAACAACTTATCCAATAATGCAGCAGCCAGCTTTAAAACAGAATTTTAAAATAACTGGAGAGGTAGGATTATATTTTGAAAAGATTGCAAAAGATTTTCAACCATACACTGGAAGTTTAGCAGATATAAATTACTGCAAGTTATATAAAATTAATGTAAACAGTATGGATGAATTGTTAGATGAATCAAATTATAATAAATATACCTTGGCATATTATCCAATGCTTAATTATTATCCTTACATTAGTAAAGAAGGTCATTTTCTATTAGGATATAAATGTAATAAATATGGGGAAATGAATCATATTATATATGCAATACCAGGCGGAAAAGAAAAGAGTTGTCAACCATATGGTGGAAGGACTGGCTTTGTAACATGGACTAGTGACAATAATAGTGGTAAAGGATATTGGCTAATGTTCTACGATTTTAAAAATTCTTCAATTGTAATACCAACAAGATAGGTTAATAATATTATTATGAATAAAAAGCAATTAATAGTTATGTCAATATTGTTATCATTAATGTTAATATTAGCCATAGCTCAAAGATTTTTTAAACAGGAATTTGAACAAGTAGTACTCATGGACCAAGGCATAAGTGATTTTAAAGATTATGAATTTGAATCTGGCAAGTACACTATATCTTTGCCAAATGAATGGATTATAGAAGAAAAGAAAAGTGAGGGGAAATATGTAAGTTACAAATTAAATTTTAAAGATAAGGATAATAAACTTAATGGACTAATGGAAGTAATAAATACTAAAGGAGATTTAGGTGTATTTGCAGAAGCAGATTTAAATAATCAGTACTTAGAATATTACAATTCTCAAATAATGCCTTTTAAAAATTCAAGTAATTCAGGAGTATTAGTACAATATGACACCTCTATAAAGAATGGATACAATTTTAAAAATCAATGTTATTATTTGAATTTAGAAGAAGGTAAAGCAATAAAGATATTGTTTAATCTAAAGGAAAGTTCCTATAATGAAAATATGAGAACCTTGTTTAATACTATTATTTCTAGTATTAAGACTTCCTCTTAGATTATATTAAAAAGAAGAAGTTAACATGTCTTAAGCAGAAAGTAAATAAGATTTGCTAATAATAATGATAAGTATTATAATTTAAGTATCAAGGAGAAGCAGAGATAGCTTCTCCTTGATACTTATTTGACGTTTGGAGGCAATTCATGAGAATAATATTGTTTGAGATATTTGGCATACAGGTAAAGAGTTATGGACTAATGATTGCAATTGGTATAATAGTTGCAGCAACTTTATTTATAAATAAAGGGAAAAAGAGAGGTTTTGATGAGGATTCATTATTAAATCTAATTATTTTTGCTGTAATAGGTGGAGCGTTTGGTGGAAAAGGATTATTCATAGTAACTGAATTGAAAAATATTATAAAGGCCCCAAGTATATTAACAAACTTTGGATATGGATTTGTTGTTTATGGAGCTATAGGTGGTGGCGCCTTAGCTATGTATTTATATTGTAGAAGAAAAAAGTGGAATATTATTGAAATGCTAGATATGACAGTTCCAGGGCTTGCTATAGCTCAGGGATTTGGTAGAATTGGCTGCTTTTTAGCAGGTTGCTGTTATGGAGAAGAAACTACATCACGTTTAGGTATTGAATTTCCTGAAAATTCTCTTGCACCAGCAGGATTACATTTGCACCCAACACAAATTTATTCTTCTATTTTTGATTTTTTACTAGGATTTCTTCTTTTATATTATAGTAAAAAAGAAAGAAAGAATGGAAAGGTAATGGGATTATACTTAACTATATATAGTATAGGAAGATTTTTAGTAGAATTTTTAAGAAATGATCCAAGAGGAAATATTGGAATTCTTTCTACATCACAATTTATTGCAATATTTACTTTAATGTTTGGGATTATTATATTTAATCACAACAAGATTTTTAAAGGAGCGAAGAAAAGCATTGAAGAATAATAAATTTTCAATTATAGTTTTATCGGTATTAATAACTGCAAGTATTATGCTCTCAGGATGCACTTTCATTGATAATCTACAAGTTAAGATGAAACTTAAAAATGAGCAATTTGAATATATAAAACAAAACAGGATAGATAAAATTGTAATACAAAATGGTAGAGATAGTGGATTCAGATTTGTAGTTACTGATAATAAAGCTATAACTGATATTTACAAGATTTTGGCTGATGGTAAAGAAGTTTCTAAAAGGAGTTCTCTTGATCCAGATTATGTATTTGAGGTATATATAGGAGAAGAAATAAAGAAATATCAATATGTAGTTGGAGATAATGATAGTAATACAGGTAATTTCTATGATGATGATAAAGCTTTTTCAGTGCCAAAGAATTTAGAAAATACTATAATGCAAAATCTTTCATTTATTAGGAAACCGAGAAATTTTGAATATATATATTATCAATCTATATTGAAGGTAATTCAAGATAAAAAAGATGTTTTATCTAAGGCAAAGAAGGTCGGTATAGATATAAATGGAGACACTGATTGTTTAAAATATATATTTTCAGTGGATCTAGAAGAATTTAAGAAAAATTTAAATAATGCGCTGCCTAATGTGGCTTTAGTAAACAATGATTCTGGAGATTTTGATACAGTAATTAAAGTTAAAAACAGAGGTTATAATAGTACAATTTTCAAAACGTTAATAACTATAGAGAATAAAATAGATAAGTCTTCTGATCGTTATTATATAATGGCAGAGTATAATTATAAGGATTGGGACATTAAAATAAGTGAACCTAATAAGGCTCCACAAGGCTGGTAAGATATAAGGAGGATATATAAATGAGTTGTGAAGATTGCAAAAGTAAAGATACATGTAATTCTAAAGGACAAGGATGTAGCGAGGAAAGTTCCAAATTGGCACCTAAATATGGAGAAATTAAAAATGTTATAGGTATTATAAGTGGAAAAGGCGGAGTTGGAAAATCAACTATCACTGGAATAATAGCGGCTACGCTAGCAAAGAAAGGTTATAAAGTAGGTGTTTTAGATGCAGATATTACAGGACCATCTATGCCTAGATTTTTTGGAATTAATAATAAAAGAGCAACTATACTTCCGTTAGGAAATGATATGGTCAAATTTGAACCAGTAGAAACAGAAAGTCAAATAAAAGTGATTTCAATGAATCTTTTAACAGCAATGGAAGATGATCCTGTTATTTGGAGAGGACCTGTAATTACAGGTGTGCTAAAGCAAATGTTTATGGAAACTAATTGGGGAGAACTTGATTATCTGCTTATAGATATGCCACCAGGTACTGGTGATATAGCATTAACTGTAATGCAAGAATTTCCTATTAACGAAATTATAATAGTTTCTACACCACAAGATATGGTATCAATGATTGTTAAAAAAGTTGTTATAATGGCTCAAAAGATAGGCGTGAAAATTAAAGGTGTAGTAGAAAATATGGCATACATAAACTGTCCAGGTTGTGAAAAGAAAATAAGAGTATTTAGCAGAAAGTCTTCAGAAGAAAATGCTGAATATCTAGGAATACCTTTAATAGGAGAATTACCTATTAATATTGAACTTACAGAAGCAATAGAAGAAGGAGCAGTTGAAAAATATGTTAGAGAAAATCCATTATATTCATTAATATTTGAAGGATTATATTAAAATACATATTTGACTTGTTATTTTCTTTTCCATATAAGTGCTTGAGTACTCTCTTAATATTTGATTATTGTTAATATATACGTTCTGATTAAAATTATATATAGTTTCAGAAATTTTGAAAGAAAAGTAATTTTTAATATTATATTGTTAACGGTTAATTATAGTATTAATTAGAACATATATAGATAGTTTAATTTTATTTGTAAATTATTCTGTTACATATACATAATTTATTATTTCTTGGGAAATATAATTATGTAATTTATATTTAGAGAGGATTGATTTGTTATGAAACCAATTGTTGATAAGGATACTTGTATAGCATGTGGACTATGTCCATCTATATGTCCAGAATGTTTTGATATGCAGGATGATGGAAAAGCTGGAGCAATAGTTGAGGATGTTCCAGATGGCTCTGAAGATTCAGCGAAAGAAGCAGAGGAAAGCTGTCCTGTAGATGCAATCACTATAGAGGAATAAACATTATATGAATTTAATAAAAACAGGCTTGATATTTGCTTTTGTGCAATTATCAAGCCTGTTTTTATTGTTTTATTTAAGAATTAACAGATACAGTATTATCTGAAGAAACATAAATTATTCTATCGACAGGAAGAGTTGCTAATATTATTATACATATAATACCTTCTATTCCAACCATAGGACCATTAACTAATAATGAATAAATCATTGGAGATACTCCTTCTGGAGCAAAAGAACCAAAGAATGCAACACCAGAAATAAAGTGACATATAAATCTTGCAAATACAGCTAAAGCTGTACCAAGTAATCTTTTGTCCTTAAATATACCTGCAAGACCAAGAGCCATGAATGGAAGTGGATAATCAAATAGTACTTGAACAGGATGCAGTATATATGGATCCATAATAAGTGTTATTATTCCATAAAGAAAACCTGTTAAATAACCAACCTGTGGTCCATACATAAAAGCTATGAGCAATATGGGGATCATACTGCCTAAGGTTATACTACCGCCTTGAGGGAAATGATATAGTCTAAGCATTTTTAATATAGTAGCTAATGCTAATGCTATACCAATTCTAGAAATCAATTGAGGTGTAAATTTGATTTTCTTCACCTTAACTAACACTATAAGTAATAATATACAGCCTATTAAAGTAATAATAGATATTGGATTTGCAGTTATATCGTGAATATTTTGTGGGAATCTTTGAAATAGTTCAGAAAATTGCTTGGTCCAATCATTAAAAATTGACATAAAAAAAACCTCCTTAATTGTGCTCGGAGATTATCAACCAAATAAATAGTTTGGAAATTTTTACAAGGTTGCATTCCCTACGCTAGAATTAACTAGATCAGGTTTGAAGGGTTTATGAATATCAAATCTCAGCCTATTGGCTCCCCTAGCACTTTATTAATATATTTTATACCTATTGTTATAAATAGTCAATTATGTTATAGATGTTAAACTTATTACTTTTATTATTACAGCAGTAATTAGAATTGGCTTCATTTAAATTTATTGTGTGATGATTAGTAGGATTATAAGAAAGCTTATTAGATGAAGTAATAACAATATCATCATTACTATTAACAATGGTAGCATCTTTATAAGTTGAATCTAATACAAAATCTTTCATAATCAAAATAATTCCTTTCAAAATAAAGATTTCTTTAGTTAATAGCATTTACAAAAGATAAACTAAATATACTTAAACAATCAAAGAAAATAAAAAAATGAGAAGTTTAAAAGATAAAAAAATAAGTGCAATGTCAAACAGCAATAATTTGATGTTTAACATTTACACTTTTATAGTAACAAACTAGCCTTATATTAATCTAATTTTTCAACTATAAGCCCAACAAGTCCAGGACCAGTATGAACTCCCAGTGTAGGACCTATTGAACCTCCTAAGGTACATTCAACTAGATTAGGAAAATCCTTTATTGATTCATATAACAGTTTAGCCTTATCAGGAGCATTTCCATCCATAATCCAAACCTTACACCTGTTAGACTCTAAGTAAGGCTTTAATAAACTAGCCAATCGAGATATAGATTGCTTAATTCCCCTAATCTTGCACACTGTATGGTATACTCCATCATTACCCACAGTTATGATGGGCTTAAGATTAAGAGTGTTTGCTATTGTTCCAGCAACCTTACCTATTCTACCCCCTTTTATTAGATATTCTAGTGTATCCAATGTAAAGAATACATCAATTTTGTTTCTATATGTAGGGAGAAGTTCTATTATTTCATCAAAGAGTTTTCCTTGGTTAATTAAATTTCTGGTATTAATTACCATTGCACCTTCTGACATGGTTAAAGTCATGGAATCAAAGACAAAGACTTTAATTCCAGAGACATTTTCAGCGGCTACGCTTGCAGAATTATAACTTCCTGAAATACCACTTGAAATAGTTATTATTATTGCATGAGTATAGCCTTCATTCTTAGCTTCCTTTAAGGCAGAGGTGAATTTCTCTACGCTAGGAAGTGAAGTGGTAGGAATTTCACCAGGTAATGCTTCATAAAGCATTTGTGGAGTTATATCTATTCCATCATCATAATCTCTATCAGAAAATATAATTTTAAATGGTACCATCTTAATATTATTATTTTTAGTAAAATTAATACTTAAATCACAAGCACTATCAGTTATTAATGCTATCTTTTCCATTTCAAGCCTCCTAAAGTTCAGTAGTAATAAATCAATTATAGCACTATTTATAAAAAGTAGATTGTATATGTGCTGCAAAAAATAGCTAAGATATATAATCTAATTGATTTATTATATAAAAATCATAAACAGTAATTAGGGATATTTAGTTTATTTATTTAGAACATATATATTTAATGACAGAAAATTAATTTTTGTTTAGGATTAAATTTGTGACATAATATTAGTTATTATTGACATTAATTTATATATAAATAACAAAATTTTAATATAAAATAATAAGAATAATAATGCAAATATAGTAAGATACAATACTAGAGAATATTTATAAGAAGTCAACTGCACAAAAACATTAAAAATGAGCCAAATTGAAAGATAATGAGACTAAAATCATGATAATTAAAATCTAGGGGTTTAAAAATAAAAAATTAGAAGCATTGCTAATGAATACCTAATACAGTATAATAAGACGGTAGAAAATATACTATATATTGTGCCATGGAGGGAATAAAAATGCTATATGTTGTGAAAAGAGATGGTAGAGAGGTTGAATTTAATTCCGATAAAATAGCTCAAGCTATTAAAGGATCTGCCAGTGAAATCGGTTTAAATTTAAGAGAAAGTCAAGTTTTAGATACTGTACAGAAAGTAATTATATATATCGAATCAGAGTATAAAAAAACAATAACTGTAGAACAAATACAGAATTTTGTAGAAAAAGCATTAAAAGATGAAGGACACAAAGATATAGCAATAGCTTATTCAGGATACAGACAAGAAAGAACTAAAGTTAGAGAAATAAAATCGGACTTAATGAAAGCTATAAGACAAATTGGAATTGAGACTGATAGAGATAATGCAAATGTAGGCAATAATTTCAGTTCTAAGCTATTAAGAATAGCTTCTGAATCAAATAAATGGAATACACTAGCTATAATGCCTAAAGGTTTAGCTAGGGCTCATGAAACAGGAGATTTATATTATCATGATTTAGATAGTTATAATTTAACTGTTAATTGCTTACACATTCCAACTAGAGAGATGTTAGAAAATGGCTTTAATACAGGGTATGGAACGATTAATGCTCCAAGAAGAATAGAAACAGCAGCTGAATTATCATGTATATTGCTACAATCAACTCAAAATGACATGTTTGGAGGCCAATCACATCCAGACTTTGATAATGATATGGGTATATTTGTAGATCCAACTAGAGAAGAAATTAGAAGAGAATTAGGAGAATTAGAAATATCTGAAGAAAAGATAGAGACTTTACTTGAAAATAAGGTAAGAAAGAAAGTACAACAAGCTATGCAGGGGGTTGTTTACAATCTTAATACAATGCATTCAAGAGCGGGCTCTCAAGTGCCATTTAGTTCGATTAATATTGGATTACCTGAAAGTGAAGACGCTGCGTTAGTATGTGAAGTTTTTCTTTTGGAATATGAAAAAGGATTAGGTAAAGGAGAACAGCCAATTTTCCCTAACATAATCTTCAGAGTTAAATCAGGAGTTAATAGAGAAGAAAATGATCCATATTTCTATCTATATAAATTAGCTTGTAGAGTAGCAGCCAAAAGAATGAATCCAACGTTTATGAATATTGATTCTGATTTCAATAAAGAATATTATGAAAAGGGATATGTTCCAGCAACTATGGGATGTAGAACTTATCTTATGAAAAATATAAATGGAGAACCAGGTTGTAAAGGTAGAGGAAATATAGCACCTACTACTATTAATTTGCCAAGAATAGGATTGCAGGCTAAAGGGGATATAGATAAGTTTTTTGAAATATTAGATTCAAGGTTGGAATTATCAAAAGATTCTTTATTGCATAGATATGATGTATTAAAGAATTTAAAAGTTAAGGATTTACCTTTTGTTGCAGGTCAAAATCTTATGAAAGGTTCTGAAAATTTAGGACCTGATGATTCTATAGAACCAATATTAAAACAAGGTACATGGGGAATCGGATTTATAGGTCTTGCTGAAACTTTAGTAGCTTTAACAGGTAAACATCATGGTGAAGATGTAGAAGCTAGAGAATTAGGTGTAAAGATTGTTGAGCATATGAGACAGTATACAGATAAAATTACAGAAGAATATAAATTAAATTGGAGTTGTTATGCTACTCCAGCAGAAGGACTTTCAGGAAAATTTATAAAGCAAGACCAAAAGATCTTTGGAGAAATAAAAGGAGTAACTGACAAAGAATATTACACAAATAGTTTTCATGTGCCAGTTGCATATCCAATATCAATTAAGGATAAAATCGATATAGAAGCTCCATATCATAAGCTTTGTAATGGCGGGCATATAAGTTACATTGAAGTAGATGATTCGCCAAATGGAGAAACAGTAATGGATATAATAAATTATGCATATAAGAATACTAATATTAGTTATGTAGGTGTTAATTTTCATATAAGATATTGTAGAGAGTGTGGAACTTACTTACATGAAAATCAAAGTAGCTGTCCTAAATGTGGAAGTCAAGATATACAAGGAATATCAAGAGTTACAGGATATTTAAGTTTAGATGAGAGATTTGGTGCTGGGAAGTATCATGAAAGAGAAGATAGAATATCTCATACAGAAAATCATGCTAATCATTACTAAAATATATGAGACTTAAAATAATTACCATTTAAAAACAATTGAAATTTAATATAAAAGGCTATCTTAAAGTAGTAAAATGAATTGGATTCAATTCAAAGGTTTGCTTTTAAGATAGCCTTTCGATATATTTTGGTATAAAAATTCATTTTTTTTGACATATTGTATAATTAATCATTTTGTTAATAGAGATAATATGTACAAATCATATAGTAAATAAGAAAATTTGTTACAAAGATTAGAAATTAAAATGATGCAGATATTGCAATGTTAGGAAAAAAACTTGCAAGAATAGTATTTATTTCATTGTAAATACGTTGATTTTGTTGATTAGTTGAAGGAGAAAAGTTGGTTCGTTGCAAAAAATAACAATAAGTCTTGTTTATAGTTGCTGAAATATGATATTATAAAGGAAGGCTGATAATATGAAATTTTATTATTAAAACTATTATTTTAATATGCAATAAGTTAATAAAAATAAGTGGAGGGATTTTTATGGCGATTAGTAATTTGAAAAAAAATAAAAAAGTTACTATTGTAGATACTACTCTTAGAGATGGGGAACAAACAGCAGGAGTGGTTTTTGCAAATGAAGAAAAAATAGTAATAGCGCAAATGCTAAGTGACTTAGGAGTCGATCAATTAGAAGTAGGGATTCCTACAATGGGTGGAGATGAAAAAAAGGCTATAAAAGAAATTGTAAAAAGGAATTTAAAATCTAGTATAATGGCATGGAATAGAGCTGTGGTTGGTGATATAGAACAATCAATAGATTGTGGTGTTGACGCAGTTGCTATATCAATATCAGTATCAGATATACACATTGAACATAAGCTTAAGACTTCTAGACAATGGGTATTAGAAAACATGGTCAAGTCTGTAGAATATGCGAAGAAAAATGGTCTTTATGTATCTGTTAATGGGGAAGATGCATCTAGAGCAGATAAGGATTTCTTAATTGAATTTATTAATGCAGCGAAACAGGCTGGTGCAAATAGATTCAGATATTGTGATACAGTTGGAATTAAAGAACCATTTGGAATTAGAGACGATATTAAATATATATATGATAAAACAAATTTTGATATAGAAATGCATACTCATGATGACTTTGGAATGGCAACAGCTAATGCGGTAGCAGGAATAAAAGGTGGAGCATCACATGTTGGGGTAACTGTAAATGGTCTTGGAGAAAGAGCTGGTAATGCAGCTTTAGAAGAAGTTATAATGGCATTAATGCTTGTTTACGGGTATAAGGGTGAAGACATAAATACTCAAATGTTTAGAGAAGTATCAGAATATGTATCAAGAGCGTCAGGAAGAGAGCTTCCAATATGGAAAGCAATTGTTGGGAGTAATATGTTTGCTCATGAATCAGGTATACATGCTGATGGAGCTATAAAAGATCCTAAAAACTATGAAGCTTTTGATCCAGCAATTGTTGGACTTGAAAGACAAATTGTTATAGGAAAACACTCTGGAAGAGCAGCGGTAGTAAATAAATTCAAAGAATACAATATTGAGCTTACAGATGATGAATCAAAGGGAATATTGGAACTTGTAAGGTCTACATCAGTTAGATTAAAGAGATCTTTATTTGATAAAGAGGTAGTTCAACTATACAAAGAATATCATAGAAAATTAGATGAAAAAAATAAGCAATAATAGGGGGATTAATAGTGGGAAATAATTTAGTTTATAAGATTTTAAAAAGTCATATTGTTGAAGGTGAATTAAAGGCAGGAGAACCAATAGCATTAAAGATTGACCAAACGTTAACTCAAGATTCAACAGGAACAATGGCATATCTTCAATTAGAAGCTATGGGAATAGATAGAGTGAAAACTAAAAAATCTGTAGCATTTATAGATCATAATATGTTACAACAAGGGTTTGAAAATGCAGATGATCATAAATTCATTCAAACAGTAGCATCTAAGTATGGAGTATATTTCTCAAAACCAGGTAATGGAATATGTCATCAAATCTTCTTAGAAAGATTTTCAACTCCAGGAGATACATTGATAGGTTCTGATAGTCATACTCCAACAGCAGGTGGTGTTGGTATGTTAGCTATGGGAGCAGGAGGATTAGATGTTGCTTTAGCTATGGGAGGTGGAGCTTATAATATTAATACTCCAAAGGTAGTTAAGATTGAGCTTACAGGAAAATTAAATAAAATGGTAGCTGCTAAAGACGTTATCTTAGAAGTTTTAAGAATATTAACTGTTAAAGGCGGAGTAGGTAAAGTATTTGAATACGCTGGTGAAGGCGTTAAAACACTTTCCGTTCCAGAAAGAGCGACTATAACTAACATGGGTGCAGAACTTGGAGCTACAACTTCCATTTTCCCAAGTGATGAGAGAACTTGGGAATTCTTTAAGGCACAAGGAAGAGAAAATGATTGGATAGAATTTAAACCAGATGAAGATGCTATATATGATGAAGTGGTAACTATTAATTTGAGCGAGCTAACTCCACTTACAGCTAAGCCACACAGTCCAGATAATGTGGCGAAGGTTAGCGAAGTTGGAAAGATTAAAGTTGACCAAGTAGTTATAGGAAGCTGCACTAACTCTTCTTATGAAGATTTAATGAAGGTTGCTAAAATATTAAAAGGTAAAAAAGTACATCCAGATGTTAGTTTAGTAATAGGTCCAGGATCAAGACAAGTTATGGAAATGATCGCTAGAAATGGTGCGTTAGCAGATATAATTAGCTCAGGAGCAAGAATACTTGAAAATGGCTGTGGGCCTTGTATTGGTATGGGGCAATCACCTGGAACTGATGCAATTTCACTTAGAACAGTAAATAGAAATTTCTATGGTAGAAGTGGAACATTATCAGCACAAGTATATATAGTAAGTCCTGAAACTGCTGCAGTTTCAGCTATAAACGGAGTTTTGACTGATCCAACAGAAGTGAATGTAGATTTAACAATAGATATGCCCGAGAAATTCTTAATAGATGATTCTATGATTTTAGCACCAGCATCAACAAATGCTGAAGTTGAAGTTGTTAGAGGACCAAATATTAAACCATTCCCAGTAAGTAAGCCATTAAGTGAAGAAGTTGCAGGTAAAGTATTAATAAAGGTTGAAGATAATATTACAACTGATCATATTATGCCTTCAAATTCAAAGTTATTGCCATTTAGATCAAACATACCTTACCTTGCAGAATTCTGTTTTAACACAGTAGATACAGAATTCCCTAAAAGAGCTAAGGAATTTGATGGTGGGTTTATAATTGCTGGAGGAAACTACGGTCAAGGCTCAAGTAGAGAGCATGCTGCTTTAGCACCATTATACTTAGGGGTTAAAGCAGTTATAGCTAAGTCATTTGCAAGAATTCATAAAGCTAACTTAATAAATAATGGAATAATTCCAATGGAATTTAAGAATGAAGCTGATTATGACAGCATTGATTTAGTAGATGACTTAAAGATGGAAGATATTAAAGCAGCTTTAGAATCAGGAGTTGTTAAAGTTAAGAATTTAACTAAAGGAACTGAATTTGAAGCAACAATTGATTTAACAGAAAAAGAAATCGCAGTTATTAAAGAAGGTGGAAGACTTAATTACGTTAAAGCAAATGCTTAATTGTAATATTTGAAATATTAAAATTAAATCAGATATTAAAGCACAAGAGTTCATTAATTTTGGATTCTTGTGCTTTATTTATTTATAATATTGCTTTTATCTATCAAAATTAAGTTAACAGTATACATAATTAATTTTTTAGTTATATGTAAGTAAAAATATGTATGGTAACTAAGTATATCTAGTTTATTTATCAGAATATATATTGCAAAAAATAATTTACGTTAAAACTAGTTCTTGTTACTTAATTTTGTTGTAGAATTAAAATTGCAACACATATATTTAAATTTACTTCTAATATTACTAATTTGTATGTGGTAAAATATTATTAATAATAGATACATTTATTTGGAAAGAGGTCATTATTATGGAGAAAACTATAAGATTATCTGGAATAGCATATGAGAGCTTGGTTAATGGACCAGGCATGAGAAGAGTATTTTTTGCGCAGGGATGCAAGCATAATTGTAAAGGTTGTTTTAATCCAGATACCCATGATTTTAATGGTGGAGAAGGAAGAGATATGGATGAATTAATAAATGATACATTAAATAATCCAATATTACAAGGAGTTACCTTCAGTGGTGGAGATCCTTGGGAGCAGGCAGATAAATTTGCTTATATGGCAAAAGCCTTTAAGGATAATGGGTTAGATGTTTGGAGTTATACAGGATATACCTATGAATATATTATAGAAAATAAGGATAAGAGATTAGGTTGGAATGAATTATTAAATAATATAGATGTTCTTGTAGATGGAAGATTTGAAGCAGAAAAAATGCAAGATGGACTTAAGTATAGAGGGTCAACTAATCAAAGAATAATAAATGTGAAAAAGAGCTTAAGTTTGAAGGAAGTTGTTAGAATAGAGTTATGAGAATATCAAAATTAATAGGTTAATTTAATATTCATCTTTATATAAGGACAGAGATTCTATAAAAAGAATTGTTTATAAATTAAATTTTCAACGGTGTATATAAAAGTGCTAGATTAACTAGCAGAATATTTAAAAGATAAAAATATCTAATAGTATGGAGGAGAAATCATGATTTATTCTTTAGAGAATTCAAGTATTAGGATTAAAACAAGTACGCATGGAGGAGAAATACAGTCTATAACAAGTAAAGAGGATAAAACTGAGTATTTATGGGATGGAAATCCTGAATATTGGAAGTATCATGCACCAATATTATTTCCTATAATAGGAAAAGTTGTAGATTCAAAATATAGAGTTAATGGAAAAACATATAAGCTGCCCCAACATGGTTTAGCTAGAACTTCAGAATTTTCATTAGTTGAAAATAATAATGATGAAATTACATTTGAATTAAGATATTCAGAAGATACATTAAAAGTATATCCATATAAATTCTCTTTAAAGTCAAACTATAAGCTAGAAGGAAGTACTGTAATTGTGACTTATACAGTAGAAAATGTTGATGAGATGCCAATACATTTTTCAATTGGTTCACATCCAGCTTTTTTATGTCCTATAGATAAAGATGATACGTTAAATGATTGTTATATTGAATTTAATGAAGTAGAGAGCAGTAAAAGAATCACACTTACTAAAGAAGGATATTTATCAAAGGATAAAGAAGCATGCTTAGAAAATACAGAGATACTTAAACTAAATAAGGAATTGTTTAAAGATGATGCCTTAGTTTTTGAAGATTTAAAGTCTAATAAGATGACAATAAAATCAAACAATTCTAATAAAACTTTAGAAGTTGACTTCACTGGATTTCCTTATATGGGAATATGGGCACCTAAAGATGGAGCACCATTTGTGTGCATAGAGCCGTGGTATGGTCATGCAGATTATTATGATTTTGAGGGTGAGTTTATAGAAAAAGAAGGCGTAATTAAATTAGAGGTAAATAAGAAATTTAGCTGTATGTTTAAAGTTACGGTTAAATAATATTAACCAATTTTTATTCAGTAAAGATGTTGTGGAAAAATAAAAGAATATAAGTTTATAATAAATATGTATGGCAAAAAAATAATAGAGCTATACATATTTATTATTATAAAGAGAAGTTATCATAGAATTATCATTAATTGAAGATTATGAATTATTAGCTTAAAATGTGGATAATAGAAATTTTATATAAGGAATTTATGTTAAATATAAATTAAAGAACTTAATATGTAGTTTAATAAATAAGCTACATATACTTAGTAATTGTATATAGTTTTAATTTAGAAAATTAATTAAAACTCGTATATTCGAGATTATTTAAAAAAATTATTCACATAATATTATGGAGAACATTAAAAAATGTGGATAGATATAAATGAATTGTGGATATTTTTAATAAATAAAAGATAGCAAAATATAAATAATACAATTTATATATTTAAGGTTAGGTGATTAAATTTTGATTTTAAATAAGGAATTTTATAAAAAAGGTGCATTAATCTTAGCTAAAGAGCTTTTAGGAAAAGTAGTTGTAAGAACTGTGGATAATGTAACTTTAAAAGCTAAGATTGTTGAGACAGAAGCTTATATAGGAGAAATAGATAAGGCATCCCATGCTTATAATGGTAGAAGAACTGAGAGAACAGAACCTTTATTCAAAGAAGGAGGTATTGCATATGTATATTTTATTTATGGAAAATATTATTGTTTTAATGTTATAAGTGGGGCTGAAGATAAAGGTGAGGGAGTTTTAATAAGGGCATTAGAACCTTTAAATGAATTTGATTATTTGGCTCAAAAAAGGTTTAATCAAAATTATGATGAATTAGCGGAATCAAAGAAAAAAGCTATTACAAATGGTCCTTCTAAATTATGTATGGCATTTTCAATAAATAAGTCAGAGAATTACATGAAACTTTATGAAAAAGGAGAATTTTATATAGAGAGTGGAGAAGAAGAAAATTTTGAAATAATTGATACTACTAGGATAGGAATTGATTATGCAGAAGAAGCCATAGATTTTCCCTGGAGATTTTATATAAAAGGTAATAAGTATATTTCTAAAAGATAAAAATCGTTTATAATAAAGTAAAACTAAGTAAAAAAGAAAATTTTATAATCAATTTCAAATAAATATCCATTGATTATGAAATTTTCAAAATGGTATTGAGTGTAATATATAAGATTTCTGAAAAATTCATATAAAAGTAAAAATCATGCATATATAAGGCAATTATTGTTACCTTTATATACATGATTTTTATTTATGAAAATTTATAAATATTTGTTTTGCAAAAGTTTGCTATTATTAAGAATTCTTTAAATGTAAAATATATCGAGAAAATCTATACTGATTATTTAAAAATTTAATTTTTAAATTTATATTTTTATATTTCATATCTTACACTTGATATAGTTATTGAAATTTCATTTATTAAATTAATTTCTTTGCCAATAGTTTCAATGTTAGAACTTTTAATGATTTTTACAACTGGTCTTAGAGGAAAGTTTGGTAAAGTTTCTTGTACAACAGCTATATCGCCATTACTTAGGTTAACTAAAGTTCCTTGAGAAAATGGTATTACTATTTTACAAAAAGTATTAACTATATCATAATCAAACTCTGTGCCTGCATTAGACATTAAGTATTCTAAAACATCACTTGGAAACATTGCTTTTCTATTTGGTCTTCCAGCAGATAAAGTATCATATGCATTAGCAATACTTACAATCTTACTTAAAGTACTTATTTCATCACTAGTTAACTTATTAGGATAACCTAAGCCATCAGGTCTCTCATGATGCTGCAGTGCTACTATTTTAGTATGAGCACTTAAGTTATAAGAATCTGATAAATACTTATATCCAAGGGATGAATGTTTTTCAATCATTAAAGTTTCTTCAGCTGTTAATTCTTCGGTCTTCATTAGTATTTCTTTTGGTATAAATGCTTTTCCAACATCATGAAGTAAAGCTCCGGTACAAAGATATTGTAATTGCCTTTTAGGAAGCTTTAAAGCGATACCAAGGGTAAGTGATGCTACAGCAACATTTACTGAATGAGAATAAAGATAATTATCCATACTTCTTATATCTACTAATGAAAGTAATACACTTTTATTGTTTAATACATTTTCAATTAAACTGTCAGCCATATTTTCAATGTTGTTAAAATATACAGATTCTCTTTTGGAAAATTTGTCAGCTACAGTAATTCTATTTATATTGGAAAAAGCTTCTTTTATTGTTAAAATTGCTTTTTGTCTTAGTTCAGGTTTAATAGTGTCTTCAATTTCTTCAGAACTATATTCATCAATTATGTAGATTGATAAAATATTTACATTTTTTATTTTATCAATAACTCCTTTAGTTAAAGTCAATCCAGATCTGACTAAGATTCTGCCGTCAATATCATATAGCGTTTTACCAATAACTGAATTTGGCTTTACACATTCAATTGGAACTAATCTCATAACCATCTTCTCCTCAAGTATTTGTTATTTATAGTGTGGCTTACAATGCAACTTTTAGTTTATATAACATTAGTATATCAATAAATTCAGCTAATTTGTAGTATTATAGGGGAAAAATATGATATTATATGTGGTGAAATTACAAAAACAGGAATAAAATGTTATAAAATAGGGTAATGTTGGATTTGTAAAAGATTTTTAATAAATAAAATAGCTGATTAGTTTAAAGTTTAATTTTTGGGGGGATGTATAATAATTTGTTCGGACATTAAAAATTGTAGAACTATTTTTAAGTTTTTGTAATTAATAAACTATAATTTCATTACTTCATATTTAAATTGTGTTATAATATTAAAGATTAAAAAAATTATCAAAAGGGGGCTTTTTTTAATGTCAAGAGTTTATAATTTTTCAGCGGGACCAGCTGTATTACCAGAAGAGGTTCTTAAAGAAGCAGCAGAAGAAATGTTAGATTTCCAAGGTACTGGAATGTCAGTTATGGAAATGAGCCATCGTTCTAAAGCGTTTGAGGGTATCATACAAGGGGCTGAAAAAACATTAAGGGAATTAATGAATATTCCAGATAATTATAAGGTATTATTTCTTCAAGGTGGGGCATCACAACAATTTGCAATGATTCCAATGAATTTAATGAAAAATAAGGTTGCTGATTACATTGTTACAGGACAATGGGCTAAAAAAGCAGCATCAGAAGCAAAAATATTTGGTAAAGTTAATATTTTAGCTTCTTCAGAAGACAAAACTTTCTCATATATACCAGATTTAAAGGATTTAAAATATTCTGATGATGCTGACTATGTATATATATGTCATAACAACACAATTTATGGAACTACTTATAAGGAATTACCTGATGTGGGAGATAGAATATTAGTAGCGGATATGTCATCAGATTTCTTATCTGAGCCAGTAGATGTAACTAAATTTGGATTAATATTTGCAGGCGTTCAAAAGAATGCAGGACCAGCAGGAGTTGTTGTTGCAATAATCCGTGAGGATTTAATCACAGATGATGTTTTACCTGGTACTCCAACTATGCTAAAATATAAAGTTCATGCAGATAATAGTTCATTATATAATACGCCACCAGCGTATGGAATATACATATGTGGAAAAGTATTTAACTGGGTTAAAAACAAAGGCGGCTTAGAAGTAATGAAGAAGATAAATGAAGAAAAAGCAGCTATATTATATGATTACTTAGATTCAAGTAGTATGTTCAATGGAACAGTTGTTAAGAAAGATCGTTCTTTAATGAATGTACCATTTATAACTGGGAACGATGAATTAGATGCTAAATTTGTAAAAGAAGCTAAAGCAGCTGGTTTTGAAAACATAAAAGGACATAGAACTGTTGGTGGCATGAGAGCAAGTATATACAATGCTATGCCAGTAGAAGGTGTTAAGGCTTTAGTAGACTTTATGAAGAAATTCGAAGAAGAAAACAAATAATAATTTATTTTATTAAAATATTTATACTAAATTAAATATAACCAGGGTTAGGAAATTTTATAATTTCCTAGCCTTGTTTTTTTACACATAATCAAATATAGAATAATAAGATATTATCATAAATAAATAACATAAATAGAAATAAAATGAAAAAAAGCATTGACGGAAATTTCTGAAAATAATATACTATATATCAAAGTAAACAAATGGGGATTGTATGAAAACAGATTTTAGTGGTAAAGTAATATTATATATGGAGTTTAATTAGTCATATGTATTACAAAATAAAAAATTAATGATAATACATCCATATGAAAGATTGGACTCTAGAAATTAATATAAAAATTAACGCAATAAGTAAGGGGGAAATATCATGAAAAATAAATATTTATCATTGTTAACAGTACTATTTTTACTAAGTGGAATTATTTTAACAGGCTGCAAACCTCAGGAAGCAACAAAAACAGAAGCTACTCAAGCATCTGTAAAATCAGGTGGAACATTAAGGTACGCTTTGTGGAGTTCTCCAACAGGTTCCTTTCATCCAAGTTTCAGTAATAACATTTATGATAATCGTATAGTTGATCTTGTATATGAAAAACTAATAAATTTAGATGAAAATGGTAATTATGTACCATCTCTTGCAGATAAATATGAAGTATCAGATGATCAATTAATAATAACGTTTCATTTAAATAAAAATGCAAAATGGCATGATGGACAACCAGTAACAGCTGATGATGTTGCTTATACATTTACGACTATTGCTGATCCAGACTATGATGGGCCAAGATTTGCACAAATAGAAAATGTAGAAGGAGCAAAAGATTATAAAGATAAAAAGGCAAGTAGCGTTTCAGGCATAAAAGTTATTGATGAACATACTATAAGCTTTACTTTCTCAAAAGTTTTTGCACCAGGACTTGCCACATTTGCATCTAGAGGTATAATTCCTAAGCATGTATGGGAAAAGATACCTGTAGCTCAATGGTCAAAGAGTGAACAGCTTAAAAAACCAATTGGAAGCGGACCTTTCAAATTTAAAGAATTTGTTCCAGATCAATATGTGGAATTAGATAAATATGCAGATTATAACTTAGGAGAACCTAAATTAGATAAAATTATATTCAAAGTTACCAATCAAGATACAGCACAGTCGGAGCTTATAAAAGGAGATTTAGATATAGCACCATTATCATCATTTAAGCAAAAAGATATTGACATATATAAAAATGCAGGAATAACTGTAAATGAATATGATGGCATTAGTTATCAATTTATGGGCTTTAATTTTGAAAACTCCACATTCAAAGATAATAAGGTGAGGCAAGCATTAGCGTATGCAATAAATCGTAAAGGTATAGTTGATAGTGTTTTAGATGGTCATGGCAAAGTTGTTAATACTGTATTTTCAGGAGGAAGCTGGGCAAATCCAGGAGAAGAAGAACTTAGCCAATACAGCTATGACGGAGAAAAAGCTAAATCATTATTAAAAGAAGCAAGTTATGAAGAAAAAGATGGAGCATTTCACAAAGATGGAAAGCCATTAAAATTAACTTTAAAATATTCAACAGGTAATAAACCAAGAGAGCAGGCTGCTGTATTAATACAACAAAACTTAAAAGATATTGGTATTGAACTTAGTCTTGAAAGTATGGAATATGCAAGTCTTACAAAACAGTTGGAAAGTAAGAATTTTGATTTATTCCTTTTAGGGTGGAGTAATGATATAGATCCAGATATTAAGACTTCATGGTATTCGAATCCAGGAAGCATATTTGGAAAGTATGAAAGTTTTTCAAGTCAAAGTATTGATAAGCTTATTGATGCTGGAAGAAGTGATTTTGATCAAAATAAACGTAAAGCAACTTATAAAGAATTGGCAAAGGAATTTAATGAAACAGTTCCAGCAGTATTATTATATAGCCCAAATGAAGGAGTAGCATATAATCAAAAATTAAAAAATTATAAACCAGGTTCTTATTATGAATTTTCAAATGTTCAAAATTGGTATTTAGAACAATAAAACTTATAGAAATTGCAATTCATAACATTTAGTATATATAGCAGAAATTATGAATTGCTAATTAGAATATATTATTGTATGGGGCGTTAAGCCCCATATGTATTATTAGAGTATTTACCTAGATAATTTAGTTAAAAATGTAGCTGATTAAACTAAATATAATTATTAGCGAAATTATTATTTTTTAAAATAAAGGAAATAGAAGAGGGATTAAGAGAGAATTAAATGATAGAAAGGAAGGTAAATGAATGTTTAAATATGCATTAAAACGTATGCTAAACACTATTCCAATACTTTTAGGTATATCTATAATAGTATTTATTCTTATTAATTGTCAGCCAGGAAATCCATATTCTAATATGGTAGATCCAACTGTAACAGAAGAAGTAAAAGAGCAGATGCTTAGGCAGATAGGATATTATGATCCGCTTCCAATTAAATATTTTAAATGGATAACTAGAGCTGTAAGTGGAGACTTAGGATATTCAATTGCTTATAAACAACCAGTAATAGATGTTATAAAATCAAGGATTGGTAATACAGTACTACTTGGAGGAGCCTCATTGTTTTTGAGTGTATTAATAGCGATACCGATAGGAATGATAAGTTCTGTGAAAAGATATTCAATTTTTGATTATGTTTCGACGGTACTAGCTTTTATAGGATTATCTATTCCAGCATTTTTCTTTGGAATGCTTTTAATTAAAATATTTGCAGTTGACTTAAAAGTTCTACCAGTATCGGGCATGGTTACCGTAGGAAAGAATTACATAGGAATAAATCATATTATAGATATTTTCAATCATATGATTTTACCAACTATCGTACTAGCAATGATAAATACAGCTGCTTTTATGAGATATACCAGATCAAGCATGATAAATATAATAAGCCAGGATTATATAAGAACTGCAAAGGCAAAAGGGGTATCTTCTGTTGGAATTGTTTTAAAGCATGCTTTTAAAAATGCACTGATTCCAATTATAACAATTATTAGCTTAGAACTCCCTGCACTATTTTCAGGGGCATTACTTACAGAAACAATTTTTGTATGGCCAGGAATAGGTAGATTAAATTATGAATCAGTAACCAATAGGGACTATTCTTTGATTATGGGGCTTGTAATGATATTTGCAGTAGTAACGCTTCTATCTAATTTGATTGCAGATATTTTATATGCTGTAGCAGACCCTAGAGTTAAGTATGAATAAGTAAATTCTGGAGAGGAGGAATGAAAGTGAGTAGAGAAAAAGCATTAACTCCAGCTAAAATAACCTGGAATAAATTAAAGAGAAATAAGCTTGCAGTATTTGGAGCTGTTATTTTAAGCTTTCTGATTTTATTATCAGTAATTGCTCCAATAATCTCACCTTATGGAAGGGATACTGTAGACTTATTAAACATAGAGTCAGCTCCTACAGCTAAGCATATATTAGGCACTGATGAACTGGGTCGTGATATTTTTACACGACTTATATATGGTGGACAAGTTTCTTTAAGTGTAGGTGTATTAGCAACACTTATACAGCTTGGAATTGGAATAACTTTAGGAGCAATAGCAGGATATTTTGGTGGAATAACAGATAAAGTAATAATGAGATTTGTAGATATAATAATGTGCTTCCCTTTTATGGTAATAGCTATAACCATAGCTTCAATTCTAGGACCTAGCATTTGGAATGTCATGATTATAATTGGAATATTGGGATGGCCCAAAATTGCAAGAATAGTCAGGGCGGAAATATTATCTTTAAAGGAAAGAGAATTTATTGAAGCAGCAAAAGCATTAGGGCTTGATAGCAGGGAAATTATATTAAAACATATAATTCATAATATCTATGCACCAATTATAATATATGGAACTTTAGGAATAGCACAGGGGATTTTATCAGAAGCTTCTCTAAGTTTTCTTGGAATGGGAGTAAAACAACCACAACCAAGCTGGGGAAATATGTTATCAGCAGCTCAAAATATGAGAGCTCTTCAAAGTGAGTGGTGGTTATGGATTCCACCAGGGTTATTAGTATTTTTAACAATTATATCAATTAATTTCTTAGGGGATGGTCTTAGGGATGCGCTAGATCCAAAAACAAAATCATAAGGAGGTGGAACAGTTGGAAAAAGAGTTGCTTAAAGTCAATAAATTAAAGACAACATTTAATACACTAGAAGGAAAAATCACCGCTGTAAATGATGTTAGTTTTAAAGTATATGAAGGTAAAATATTAGGAATAGTCGGGGAATCAGGTTGCGGGAAAAGTGTTACATCTATGTCAATAATGAGACTCTTAGATGATTCTATTAGTAAGATTGAAGAAGGGGAGATCATTTTTGAAGGTGATGATATACTTAAGCTTTCGGAGAAAGAAATGAGATCAATAAGAGGCAATAAGCTTGCAATGATATTTCAAGAACCGATGACTTCACTAAATCCAGTGTTTACTATAGGACAGCAAATAGGGGAAGCTATAAAAATTCACCAAAAAATAAAAGGAAAAGAAAATAAACAAAAATCAATTGAAATGCTAAAGCTTGTAGGAATTCCAATGCCAGAAAAGATTATAAATGAATATCCACATCAACTTAGTGGCGGTATGAAACAAAGAGTTATGATAGCAATGGCACTTTCGTGTAACCCCAAATTAATAATTGCAGATGAGCCAACTACAGCCCTTGATGTTACAATTCAAGCACAGGTTTTGGAACTTATGAAAAAATTAAGTAAAGATCTTAACACTTCAATTATATTAATAACTCATGACCTTGGAGTAATAGCTGAAATGGCAGATAATGTAATAGTAATGTATGCAGGCAGGGTTATTGAAGAATGCGCAGTTCAAGATATATTTGAAAATTCTAAACATCCGTACACTAAAGGACTATTATATTCAAGAACTGAAAATGTTAGAAAAGGTGAAAAATTACATAACATTCCAGGGATGGTTCCCAATTTAAAAGATATGATTACTGGGTGCAGTTTCAATCCAAGGTGTGAAAAATGTATGGATATATGTAAAGAAAAAATGCCACAACTTATAGATGTAGATAATGGACATAAAGTTAGATGCTGGCTTTATAATGGGAAGGAGGTTTAGTTTTGGGGACAGAATTATTAAAGGTTAAAAATTTAAAAAAATATTATACTACTAAAAAGAGCTTTTTTTCGCGTGATTTTAGAATTGTTAAGGCTGTAGATGATGTTTCATTTAATATTATGGAAGGTTCCACCTTTGGATTAGTCGGAGAATCAGGATGTGGAAAATCAACAACTGCAAGAACCATACTAAATTTGCTTGAGCCTAGTGGAGGTACCGTTGAATTTAATAATGAAATTATTTATAATGTTGAGAATAGTATATATTTAAGCAAGGAAGAAATGAGAAGGAAAAGGAAAGAAATGCAAATTATTTTCCAGGATCCTTATGCTTCTTTAGACCCTAGAATGAATATCGGTGACATTGTTACAGAAGGATTAAAAAAGCATAATATAGCACAGGGAAATGATGCAGTTAATATGGCTAAGGAATTTTTAGAACTTTGTGGTCTACGAGGAGATTCTATTAATAAATATCCACATGAATTTAGTGGCGGGCAAAGGCAGCGTATTGGAATAGCTAGATCAATGGTATTAAAACCCAAATTTATAATAGGAGATGAACCTATTTCAGCTTTGGATGTATCAATACAAGCACAAGTGACTAACTTATTAATTGATTTAAAAGAAAAATTTAAGCTGACTTATTTATTTATATCTCATGATTTGAGCTTTGTAAGATATTTTTGTGATAGAGTAGCCGTTATGTATTTAGGATCTATTGTAGAAATAGGAGATTCAGAAGAGGTATTTAATAAAAAGTTTCATCCATATACAAAATCATTAATATCTGCGATTCCAACAGCTAATCCTATGCTTAGAACCAATAGAATAATTCTTGAGGGAGATGTACCAAGTCCTTCAAACCCACCGAATGGATGTAAATTTCACACAAGATGTAAATATTGCACAAGTATTTGCAAGGAACAAATACCAACTTTTGAGGAAGTTGATAAAGGCTATTTTGTTGCATGCCATAATTGGCAATCCATAAATTAGAAAGGATGAAATAAAATGAAACCCATAATAGGTATAACTATGTTTCAGGATATTGAAATAGAAAAATCATTTAGTTTAGTAAGTAATAATTATTTAAATGCTATTGAAAATGCAGGAGGAGTACCACTATTTATTCCTATTAGTGAAAATATTGAAGATGTTAAATCTTATTTAGATATGATTGACGGCATTATTTTTTCAGGAGGAGAAGGAGTAGATCCTATAAAATTTAGTGAAAATCCATCAAAGTCTGTTTCAAATATAAATCCTTCAAGAGATAATTTTGAATTGGCACTTTTTCATGAAGCATATAATAGAAATATGCCTATTTTGGGAATTTGCAGAGGGGCACAATTAATAAATGTAGCCTTAGGAGGAAGTTTATATCAAGATATTTTTTCAGAAATACCAAATTGTCATGGACATATGCCTTCAGAAATGCAGGTATATGATTTATTTCATATTATCGATATAGAAGAAAATAGCAAGTTATTTGATATATTTAAAGCCATGGAATTAGAAGTGAATTCTTTTCATCATCAAGCTATAAAAGATATAGGGAAAGACTTAAAGGTTACTGCTACTGCTAGAGATGGAGTGATAGAAGGAATTGAAAGTCTAAGCAGAAAATTTCTAATTGGATTACAATGGCATCCAGAAGATCTAATTTTGAAACACAAGGAATTTTTAAAACTTTTTAAAGCTTTAATTGATAGTATAAAACAGTAGCAAGAAATATTGAAATTTATTATTTTAGTTTACGTGTCTAAAAGAGGAGGAGTAACTAATGAAGCCGATAATTGGATTAGCTTTGTCCAACCGAGTTAAATCTAAAAAAATATATAGTGTAATAAACAATGATTATATTAAAGCAGTTCAAAAAGCGGGAGGCATACCAATCCTTATTCCGTTTAGTGATAATATAGAAAATATAAAAGAATATACTAATAAGCTTCAAGGGATAATTTTTACAGGAGGAGAAGATATCTCTCCTTTATTTTATAATGAAGAACCTCGGAAGGAAGTTCAATGCATAATAGAGGAGAGAGATAGATTCGAATTAGAACTATTTAAGGAAGTTTATGAAAAAAAGATACCTATTTTAGGAATATGCAGGGGTCTTCAGCTTATTAATATTGCATTAGGAGGAAATTTATATCAAGATATTAATTCTCAGATTCCCAATAGCTATGGTCATGCACCAAAGTACACTTTAAGATCAAACCTTTATCATTCAGTCAAAATTGAGAAAGGCAGTAAATTATTTGATATATTTAAAACAGAAGATTTAAAAGTGAATTCTTTTCATCATCAAAGTATAAAGGAACTTGGAAAAAATTTAAAAATAACAGCAAATTCTAATGATGGAATAGTTGAAGCTATTGAAAGTGTTGATGAAAAATTTCTAGTTGCAGTGCAATGGCATCCAGAAAATTTAGTAGAAAAACATGGTGAATTTTTGAAGGTTTTTGAAGCATTAATTAATATTGCTAAGCAGAATATAATTTAGTTTTATGTAATGCTTTCAAAATTGGATCTAAGAAAAAAGAGATGTATGTATACTTTAATAGTGCACGTATTTCTCTTTTTTGCTTTGCTACAAATTGAATTTATAGTTTGGTTAATATAATAAATACTTATAAAAAGTAAGTTTTTTGAAGAGGTTATAAAAAATACATCTAAGCAATTGTAAATAGTAATTTATCAAGATATAATATAGTTAATATTTAAGACATAATTTATTATTCTAATATTAATCTTTTATTTTTAGAATATCTCTACACTTCTTCTTGCAAACCTATTTAGAATGAAGTATATACCATGATTAATGTTTTTGCTTTAAGTTTAGTTAATAATCCAAAATATAATTTTATAAGTGTTTTGGATATATTTAATAATTGAGATAGCTAAAATTTTACTGATTTAATCAATCTCAGATTTCTAAGTTCTACCTGATTGCATTACCAATATTTCTTTTTCACAAATTATAGTTAGATATTTTACATTCAATTAGTTAAAATAATACTTCTTTATTATTAATACTCGTTGATATTAATGAGAAGTCTGATATATAATCGCTTAAATTTATAAAAATTTTTTATAAGTGCAGTAGCCTTCATAGGGTTATAAAATTTTAATTTTTCAATACACAAACATAAATATTATATTAGAGTTTTATATGTAGGTATTTAGCTTACTTAACTAGTCCAATAATTAGTATTATTTGATATTTATACATATTTAAATATTAAATATATATTGTTAAGGCTTAGGATGAAATTGGAATAAAAAATGATGTCTATGGAAATTTACAAAACACTACGATTATTAAAAAACAATTATAACAGGAGGACAAGTATTGATCATAAGGAATTTAAACATAGGAAAAAAAATGTTTTTAGGTTTTGGTGTTGTCATTTTAATAATGCTCACAGTAATTGGGAATAGTTATATTAATTTTGTTAAGGAATCAGAAGCTGTTGCGTGGAATGTTCATACATATCAAGTAATTCAGGAATCAGATGGTGTACTTATGAGTTTGGTAAATATGGAAACAGGAGCAAGAGGATATGTTATTACTGGAAATGAGAGTTTTCTGGAACCATTTAATCAAGGAAAAGATTCTTATGAACAACATTACAATAAACTTAAAGAACTTACTATAGATAATCCTGAGCAGCAACAACGATTAATTAATATTGAAGAACAGTATAAAGAATGGTTAAACTGGGAAAATACAAAAATAATAATTAACAGGCAGAAAGTTTCTTCTGGACAATCAAAATTAGAGGATTTGATTGCTATTGTCCAATCTGGTGAAGGAAAGAAAATAATGGATAATTTACGTTCAACACTTGGAGAAGTTAATAATGAAGAATTAATATTATTACAAAATAGAAATGTTGACCTAATAAAAATGGAGAAGGAAACAAGAGCTGTTATGTTATCTGGTGGAGCATTAGCAACTATTGCAGCAATTATTATAGCAAGTTTAGTAATTAGAATGATTGTGAATCCAGTGGAAATTGTGACAAATACATTTAAAGAAATAGCAGAAGGAGATGTGAATTTAGAAGTTAGATTAAATATTAATTCTAAAGATGAATTAGGAAATATGGCTAAATATTTCAACATATTTATGACTAAACTTAAAGAGTTAATTTTTGAAAATAGAAATCAAAGCTGGTTAATAACTGGTAGAGCAGAATTAAGCGAGGAGATACGAGGATTACAAGAAATTAATGAATTAAGTTTTCAGATAATTAGTTATATTTGTAGATATCTAAATGCACAAATCGGTAGAATTTACATTAAGACAGATGATAGTACATATAAATTATTTGGAGGATATGCGGATAATATTAGTGAAGATTCATCAAACGAATTTAATATAGGCGAGGGGTTAATAGGACAATCAGCTTTAGAAAAACAAAGTATTTTAGTAAAAAATGTGCCACAAGGTTATATGAAAATTGTTTCAGGCGTTGGTGAAGCAACTCCGAAGAACATTTTGATTGTTCCTTGTATGTATCACGAAGAAGCTGAATGTATTATTGAATTAGGAACATTTAATGAATTTACTGATGTACAATTAAAATTTCTTGAACAAGTTAGTGAAAATATAGCTATAAGTGTTAATTCAGCCAAAGCCCAAAGAAAAATGAAGGAACTTCTTGATAAAACTTTAGTACAGGCAGAGGAATTACAAGTTCAACAAGAGGAATTAAGACAAAATAATGAAGAATTAGAGGAACAAACTAATAGCTTAAAACAATCTGAAATGAATTTGCAAACTCAACAAGAAGAGTTAAAAGTGTCTAATGAAGAGCTTGAACAACAAACGCAAAAATTAGAACAACAAAAAAGAGAGATGATTAAAAATAATGAACGATTAAGAAAAGCAAATTTTGAAATAGAAGAGAAAGCAAAAGAGCTTCAAATTGCCAATAAGTACAAATCTGAATTTTTAGCTAATATGTCTCATGAATTAAGAACTCCTTTAAATAGTATTTTAGTTCTTTCACAATTGCTTGAAAATAAGAAAGATAATGAACCATTAACAGAAAAACAATTAGAATATGCTAAAACAATACATTCATCAGGTGAAAATTTACTGAGACTTATTAATGATATCTTAGACTTGTCTAAAGTGGAAGCAGGTAAGATGGATATTAATTTTGAAAAAGTAAATTTAATAGAATTAGTTGAAGATATAAGAAGGTTATTTAGTCCTATAGCTTTACAAAAAAGTTTAGATTTAAAAATTGAAATTGAAAAGGGATTGCCAGAGGAAATAACATCTGATAGACAAAGACTTCAACAAATAGTGAATAATTTGTTAGCTAACGCTTTCAAATTTACTAATGATGGATGTATAGTAATGAATATTTGTAGACCTAAAGAACGTGATATTGAATATTTTAATGTTAAAGGTGATGTTAATAAGTTAATAAGTATAGAAGTTATAGATACTGGTATAGGAATATCGGAAGACAAGCAAAATTTAATTTTTGAGGCATTTAAGCAAGTAGATGGAACAATTAGTAGAAAATTTGGTGGAACAGGACTTGGATTGTCTATTTCAAAAGAACTTGCTCATTTACTTGGAGGAACAATTTATTTAAAAAGTCAAGAAGGAAAGGGAAGTACGTTTACTTTAGTCATTTTAAATAATGATAGTGATGTTATAGAATTGGTTCAATTAGATAAAGGAAAAGATCAAGGCGATAATGAGGAGTTTAATGCTGTTTTTGAAGAAGTAAATGTATCCACAAATAATGACATCTCAATAGACAAATTTGATTATGAAGAAATTGAAAGAAGAGATGAAAAACTGATTTTAATAATTGAAGATGATGAACAGTTCTTAAGTATATTATCTGAATTAGCTGATAAAAAAAACTACAAAGTTTTAACTGAAAAAAATGGCGAAGAAGGGATTAAGCTAGCAGCAAAATACAGGCCAGATGCTATTCTGCTTGATATAGGACTACCAGACATTAATGGGTGGGAAGTTGTTGATAGATTGAAGAATATAGAAACCACTAAAAATATTCCTATTCATATAATTTCAGGAAGTCAAGATAAAAATTCATACAATAAATTAGACAATTTAGTAGAATATCTTAAAAAGCCTGTGAATTTAGAAGAACTTTATAATTTATTCAATGAGATTGAAGATAACATATCAAAAGATTTTAAGAAGGTTCTTATTGTTGATGAAAACAAAGATCAAACAAATATTATATATGATAGTTTAAATCAAAGAGGGATTCAAGTAAATATCTTAGAAAGTGGATTAGATGCATATAACTTATTAAAAACTGAACAATTTGATTGTATGATATTAGATTTAAAACTCAAGGATATGAATGGATTAGAACTGTTAAATAAGTTAAAAGCTGAAAATATAAAAAATTTCCCTATTTTAATTCATACAGAGAATAATATTACTCAAGAAGATGAAGAAAAACTAAACCAATATGCTGAGAGTATTATAATAAAGGGGAATAGTTCTATTCAAAGACTTCTTGATGAAGCAAGTTTATTTCTTCATAGCGTAGATTCAAATATAGAGAATGAGAAAATTAAACATATAAAATCTAGTCATGAAAAAGAAAGATCTTTAACAAATAAAAACATACTTATAGTAGATGATGATATGAGAAATGTATTTTCGCTAACAAGTGCTCTTGAAGAAAAAGGCATGAATGTAATTGTTGGGCGTAATGGTGCAGAAGGAATTGAAAAATTGAAAGAAAATTCATATATAGACTTAATCATAATGGATGTAATGATGCCTAAAATGGATGGTTATACTGCAATGCAGGAAATAAGAAAAGAAAAGAAATTTAATAATATTCCAATTATAGCTATAACAGCTAAAGCTATGAAAGATGATAGACAAAAGTGTATTGAAGCTGGAGCGAATGATTATTTAACAAAACCTGTGGAGATTAATAAACTTATTTCACTTTTAAGGGTGTGGTTATATAAATGAATCAAGAGCAAATAAAAGATAAAATTGAAAGTGAAGATATCGAAGTATCTTTATTATTGGAAGGAATATATTTAAAATATGGACATGATTTTAGAAGTTATTCAAATGCACATATGAAAAGACGTATTCTCCGAAGGTTATCTAAGGTGGGATTAAATAGCATTTCAGAAATGCAATATAAATTATTATATGATAAAGAGTTTTTTAAAGCATTGCTATCAGATTTTTCTATTAATGTTACTGAAATGTTTAGAGATCCAAGCTTTTATAAAGAGTTCAGAAAAAATGTTGTTCCTATTTTAAAGACTTATCCGTTTATTAGAATTTGGCATGCTGGATGTTCAACTGGTGAAGAAGTATATTCAATGGCGATTCTTCTTAAAGAAGAAGGCTTATATGAAAGAGCACAAATTTATGCTACTGATTTCAATACTACAGTTTTACAAAAAGCTAAAGATGGAATTTATGGAATTGATAATATTCAAGATTATACATATAATTATCAAAAAGCTGGAGGAATAGCTTCTTTTGCTGATTATTATACTGCAAAATACGACTCTGTAATTATTGATCAGTCACTTAAAAAGAAGATTACTTTTGCAGAGCATAATTTAGTAACTGACGGAGTATTTGGTGAAATGCATGTTATTATTTGCCGTAATGTTCTTATCTATTTCAATAAGAAGTTGCAAAATGATGTAATAAATTTATTTTTTGATAGTTTAAGCAGTGGTTGTTTTCTTTGCTTAGGTTCAAAAGAAAGTATTACATTTTCAAGTAGTCGAGATAAATTTGAAGTTCTTAGTGATAGTGAAAAAATTTATCGCAAAAAGTATATTTTATGACTTAGTTGAAATTTAAAAGGATATTAATATTTATATAAATAGGAGCTGATAAAAGGATGTATAAGGTTATAGTTATAGGGGCTTCAGCAGGAGGAATGGAGGCAATTAAAACCATATTAATGCCTTTTGGAGAAGGATTTGCAGCATCAATACTAATTGTTCAACATTTAAGCACTCACTCAGATGGTTATATGGCAAGGTATCTTAATGAAAGATGCAAAATAAACGTAAAAGAAGCAGATGAAAAGGAAAAGATAGTTGAGGGAAATGCATATATAGCACCATCTAATTATCACCTCTTAGTGGAAAAAGATGAAACTTTATCACTTACAGTTGATCCTAAAGTAAATTATTCTAGACCAGCTATTGACATTCTTTTTGATTCAGCAGCTGAAGTTTACAGAGATGAACTTATAGGAGTCATTTTAACAGGAGCTAACAGTGATGGCAGCAAAGGGTTAAAGAAGATAAAGGAACTGGGTGGACTTACAATAGTACAAGATCCAAGCACTGCAGAAGCAGATTTTATGCCGAAGGCAGCTATAAAAATTACAGAAGTAGACTATATTCTTTCTTTAAATAAAATTAGCAACAAATTAATTAAATTAGTGGAGAATACAAATGAAAAATAAAATTAGTGAGGAATACTGATGAAAAATGAAAAGGATATTAATATATTAATTGTAGATGACAGACAAGACAATTTACTTGTTCTAGAAAGCTTACTTGAAGAGATGGATTGTAATATTATAAAAGCAACGTCAGGAAATGAAGCTTTAAGCCTAATGTTTGATTATGAATTTGCACTTGTATTGCTTGATGTTCAAATGCCAGATATGAATGGATTTGAAACAGCAGAATTTATGAGAATGAATTCAAAAACTCGTTATTTACCTATAATATTTGTAACAGCAATAAGTAAGGAGCAAAAATGTATATTTAAAGGGTATGAAATAGGAGCTGTTGACTATCTCTTTAAGCCTATAGAGCCAATTATTCTTCAAAGTAAAGTTAAAGTTTTTTTAGAACTTTATAATCAAAAGAAATTATTAGAAGAACAAACTAGGTTGTTGGAATTAAAGGTTAAAGAATTATCGGAACTTCAGGAAGTAAATTTTAAATTGGAAAGTCTTTCAACTTTAGATGGACTTACTGGCATTCCCAATAGGAGAAGTTTTGATAACTATATAGATATGAGTTTAAAAAGTTGTTTTAGATCAGATAATCCAATATCATTAATAATAGCTGATATTGACTTTTTTAAAAATTATAATGATAATTATGGTCATCTTCAAGGTGATGATTGCCTTGTTAAAGTAGCAAAAACTATTTCTTCTAGTGTAAAACGTCCATTAGATTTTGCAGCAAGGTATGGTGGAGAGGAGTTTGCAGTAATATTGCCTGAAACAGATGAAGAAGGGACAATGGTTATAGCAGAAACAATACGAAAAAACATAGAAGAATTAAAGATTACTCATGAACACTCGTCTGCAGCGCCTTATGTTACATTGAGTTTGGGAATAGAAACTATATTCCCCCAAATAGGTTATTCTATAAATGAATTAATTGAAAATGCAGATAAGGCTTTGTACAAGTCAAAACTAAATGGGCGTAATCAAACAAGTATTTATAAAAGAGAAAATTCTAAAATTAACAATGTATTAAAATAGACATATAGAGTAAAGAGAAAGATAGAATAAAAATATGCAATAATAATTAGGGTTTGCTCAGCAAACCCTATATTTAATCAAAAATTGTATTTTTTGAATCGAAATAAATTAAGTAACTTTTGCATAAAAAGTCGAAGACGAGTTCTCTATTAATTTTAATAATTGAAAATAAGTTGAGAAGCTTTAGAAAGATATTATATTTTTTAAGTTATTTATTATAACCATTTTCAATTAAAAAGTCTCCTAGATCTTTATCTAAATTCATTATATGGTTTTTGAACCAATCAACTAATTTTTGTTGAATATTTAAAGCTAATAATGTTGATGCACCTTGAGTTTCAAAAACTCTTCTGAATTCTTTAAGCTCACTTTTAAATTCTTCATGTTGCATATGCTGTATATTAAATAGAGGATAATTTATTTTATTTTGAATTTCTTCTTCTTCATTAAAATGTTCAATTACATATTCCTCAAGAAAATCTAGAGTTTTAATAACTTCATCATTGCCTTTTCCATCTTTAATAGATGTAAATAATTGATCCAAACGATTAAATAATTCTTTATGCTGATTATCAATGCTATCAATGCCTATATCTAAAGTCCAATCCCAATTTAAATACATAAAAACCACCTTCCAGAAATTATATTTTATAACATTACAAATTATATATTTCGACATATTACGCAGAATACCTTTATTTTTCAAGAAAGAACTTCTAAAATGCTTTCGAGTATAAGAAAGGTGTTAATAGTTGATAAAATATTAGAAGAGTTAAAAATCCATAAACAAAAACAATATGAGATTAAAGAAAAGATAATTATAGATGTTATGTATTTGCAAATGTACTTGGAGAGCGTATGTTATCTGATATTTTAAATAAGTAACTTTTTGAAACTTTAGAAGATAATGAACTTAAGAATTTTAAGTTTTCTGTACTAAGCATACATATTCTATAAGACTATTTGAAAAAGGAAAAGAGAGACTGATATAATTAACTTACTATTATATTAATCAAAGAATAAAATAAATAATAATTTTTAAAAGTACAGATACTAAAAATTCAAACAAAATGTAGATTTTAATTGTTTTATGAATTCTAACTTTGTACTAGTTAAAGGAGATTGATATGGGGGAATTATTAAATAGGTTATTAATAATTTTAAATAACGGTAAAGAAAATTCAACGCATTATCATATAGCAAACGTTCTATTATGTAATTTTGAATCTATAAAAAATATGACAATATCTGAGGTTGCAGATTTGTGCTTTGTTTCAAAATCAACAATTTCTAAGTTTGCAAGGTATATAGGATTTGATGATTTTTTAGAAATGAAGTTAGCATCTTCTTATAGAAGTAATAAATATTCAAATAATTTAAATTATAATGATAATATTTTAAGCTATATAGAAAGCCATACAGAAGAAGAATACATAGATGTAATTATAGATGATTTAAAATTAGCAAAATCTAGTATCGATATGTCTAAAATAGATGAATTAGTTGAAAATTTAATAAAATATGATAAAGTGGCAGCTTTTGGGCTTCTATACTCTGAATCGGCAGCAATGGATTTACAAATGAAGCTTGCATATAATGGAAAGTATATTACTACACATATAAATGATGTAGAGCAAAATGAGTTTATTAAAAATGCTGATAAAGACACTTTGATAATTATATTTACTAACTCAGGAGATTATATAAAAAAGTATCAGTTAGTAACGGCAGGAAATATTGATAAAAACGTATTTAGGCAAACTAAAGCTAAAATTGTTGCAATTACAGCTAACAAGAAAATTGAGAAATATCCTTATGTGAATCTATGTATTACTTTTCGACATGCATCTAGCGTACAAACGCATTCCATATTATTTCAATTAATTACTGATTTTATTGCATTTAGGTATAAGAAGAGAAAGAAGTAGATAGCTAAAGTGTGGGTAAATAATTAATTTTATACCACACTTTTTTATTAACCGAGAAAATTATAGAATTTGAAGAACTTGAAGGGGTTATAAAATCTTGATGTTAGAAAATGAATTGGTGAAGCCAATTTAAAGGTGGCTTAGTCAATTTGTCATTAGGTGGATTTAATGCTTTGTGTTCTGTTTCATAATTGGGAGTCAATAATTATACCACATTTTTTTCTTTATGTCGTAAAGTTTCCGAAAATGAAAAATAAAAGTTATAACAATTTTGAATGCTATAATTATATTACATCGATGTAACCGATATCAAAATTATAGTTATTTAGGAGGAAAAAACTATGGCAAAGAAAAATTATGAACAGCTTGCAAAAGAAGTAGTTAATAAAGTTGGTGGCGTAGAAAATATTAATAGCTTATTCCATTGTGTAACTAGATTAAGATTTAAGTTAAAGGATACATCAAAAGCGGATAAAGAATCAATCAAAAATCTAAAAGGTGTATTAACTGTAGTTGAAGGCAATGGCCAATTTCAAGTTGTTATTGGAAATGAAGTTACAGATGTATTTGACACAGTATTAAAAATGTATTCTCAAATTAAAAATGAAGCTGGAGGAGATAATATAGAAGAAAAGCCATCTGGAAATGTATTAACTCGTGCATTTAATACAATGGCATCTATTTTTAATCCAATAATAATAGCACTTGCTGGATCTGGTATGATTAAAGCAGTTCTAGTTATTTTAACGACATATGGATTTATGGATAAAGCAGGAAGTACTTATAAAATATTAAGTGCTGCTGGAAATAGTGTATTCTATTTCTTACCTTTATTTTTAGCTTTTAGCGCAGCAAAAACCTTTAAGGTTAATCCATTTATTTCCGTTGCAATAATTGGAGCATTAATGGAACCTAATTTTACAGGATTAATGAAAGCAAATGGAGATATGGCAAGTTTTGCTGGTATTCCAGTTGTGCTAATGGGATATTCAGGAACTGTTATTCCTGCAATACTAACTATTTGGGCATATTCGTATTTAGAAAAATTCTTAAAGAAATTTATTCCTAAAAGTATTGAAATATTTGCATTATCAATGGCTGCATTGTTTATTATGGTACTACTAGCTGCAATAGTTATTGGACCAATTGGAGTGACCCTTGGTAATGGGCTAGGATATGTTGTTAATACGATAAGTTCTTCAAGTGGACTTTTAGCAGGTCTTATTGTAGGAGCTGGTTGGACATATTTAGTTATGATAGGTATTCATTGGGGAATTGTACCATTAATGGTGAATAACTTTTCGAATTATGGATACGATGTTATAAAACCAATGACTGCAGCAGCTACATTTGCAAGTGCAGGTGTGGCACTCGGAGTATTCCTTCGTTCAAAAAATAAGGAAACAAAAGGGCTTGCAGCATCAGCTATAGTTCCAGCATTATTGGGTGGTGTTACAGAACCTATTGTGTATGGTTTATCTATAAAATATAAAAGACCTTTAATAGCACAGACAATAGCAGGTGGAATTGCAGGAGCATTTATTGGAGCGTTTCACACTAAAGCAATTGTATATGTATTCCCAGCATTAACAACGTTGCCAGCTTTCTTTGGAGATACTTTTACAATTTATATAATTGGTATAGCTATGTCATTTACAATTTCAGCAGCATTAACATATTTCTTAGGCTTTGATGATGGTGAAACAACCTCAAAATCTTCAAATATTGCTCAAGGTGAAGTAACTTTAAAAGTTTCAGCTGGTAAGGGTAATTTAGAATTAGCTTCATGTATTAAAGGAGAAATGATTAATATAGAAGAAGTTAACGATCCAGTATTTTCAGGAAAGACAATGGGTGAAGGTGTTGCGTTTATACCTGAAAATGGAATTATAGCATCGCCAATAGATGGAACTATTGAAGTAGCATTTCCAACTGGACATGCGATTGGGATTAAAACAAGTAGCAACATTGAAATATTAATACACGTTGGTATAAATACAGTTGAATTAAATGGTGAGCATTTTGAAATGCTTGTTAAACAAGGAGAAACAGTAAAAAGAGGACAAGAGTTAATTAAATTTAATTTAGAAAAAATAAAAGAAAAAGGCTACGATACAACAACTATGATGATTATAACTAATAGTAGTGAATTTAAAAGTGTAAATATAGAAGAATATAGACATGTAAGTACTGAAGATAAGATTATGAATCTTATAAGGAAGGAGGCATAAAAATGGGGTTTCCTAAAGAATTTTTATGGGGGGGAGCAATTGCAGCTAATCAGGCTGAAGGAGCTTACACAGAAGATGGTAAAGGGCTAAGTGTTGCAGATGTACTTCCTGTTGGAAAGGATCGTTTTAAGAATGTATCCTTGGAAATAGAAGCTGATAAATATTATCCAAGTCATAAGGCAATTGATTTTTATCACACTTATAAAGAGGATTTAAGAGAGTTATCAGAATTAGGTATGAAGTGCTTCAGGACATCTATAGCCTGGAGCCGTATCTTCCCTAATGGAGATGAAACTGAACCTAATGAAAAGGGATTACAATTTTATGATAAGTTGTTTGATGAGCTTTTAAAGTATAATATGGAACCTATTATTACAATTTCACATTTTGAAACACCACTGAATTTAATTAAAAAATATGGAGGGTGGAAAAATAGAAAGTTAATAAAGTTTTATACAAATTACTGTAATGTAATATTTAACAGATATAAGGACAAAGTAAAGTACTGGATGACTTTTAATGAGATAAATCATGCTCATACTTTACCACTTATTGCAGCTGGAATTGAAGTTAAGGAAAATTCAAACAAACTAAAAGATATTTATCAAGCAAGTCATAATATGCTAGTAGCAAGTGCAAAAGCTGTTATAATGGGGCATGATATTAATAAAGAATTTAAGATTGGATGTATGCTGTCACTATCCCCAATTTATCCAGCAACTTGTAACCCGGAAGATGTATTTGAATCATATGAGCTAAGGCGTCGATCTCTATTTTACAGTGATATTCAGCTTCTTGGAGAGTATCCAACATACTTTAATCGTATAGCAAAGGAAAATAATATTTCTATAGATATGGAACCAGAAGATACAGAAGCCTTGAAAAAAGGCGTTTGTGATTACTTAGGATTTAGTTATTATCGTTCATCTCTACATGAAGCTGGAATGAAGATTCTTGGAAATACTGGAGGCTTGTTAGGCAAAAAAAATTCATATTTAAAAGAAAGTAAGTGGGGATGGCCAATAGATCCATTAGGTTTGCGCTACGTATGTAATGAACTTACAGACCGTTATCATAAGCCACTATTTATTGTGGAAAATGGATTAGGTACTAGTGATGAAATTGCTGAGGATGGAAAGATTCATGATGATGAGAGAATGGAATACTTAAAGGAACATGTAATCATGATGAAGGAAGCAATAGAAGATGGAGCGGATATTATAGGTTATACCTGGTGGGGACCTATAGATATTGTTTCAGCAGGCACTGGTGAAATGAAGAAACGTTATGGATTTGTGTATGTGGACAGAGATAATGAGGGCAAGGGCACATTAAAAAGAATTAAAAAGGAAAGCTATAACTACTATAAACAAATTATAGAAAGTAATGGTCAAAATTTAAATAGATAGCAAAATGGAGGAAAGTTAAATGACAAATAAAACATTATTTCCAGAAGGATTTTTATGGGGGGGAGCAATTGCGGCAAATCAAGCAGAGGGAGCTTGGAATATTGATGGGAAAGGTATGTCTGTTGCAGATATTGCAATGTACAAGCCTGATATTGATATTAAAGATTATGTTAAACAATGGCATATTGGTTTAGAGGATATAGATAATGCTATGAAAGCCACAGAGGATGCTTATTATCCTAAGCGTAGAGGAATTGATTTTTATCATAAGTATAAAGAAGATATAGCACTTTTTAAAGAAATGGGGTTTAAAACTTTACGTGTGTCTATAGCATGGGCACGTATATTTCCAAACGGTAATGAAGAAAAACCAAATGAAAAAGGTTTGAAATTTTATGAAGATCTTTTTAAGGAATTGAGAGAAAGTAATATAGAACCATTAGTTACTTTGTCTCATTATGAAATGCCATTATATTTAGTGAATAATTATGATGGATGGGTATCACGTGATTTAGTTGATATGTTTGTAAAATATGCTAAAGTATGTTTCGAGCGTTATAAAGGTTTAGTTAAATACTGGTTAACCTTTAATGAAATAGACAGTGTTTTCCGTCATGCGTTCACTACTTTAGGCGTTGTAGAAGATAAGTACGCTAATAAGAAAGAAGCTGAAAAAGCAATATACCAAGCGCTTCATCATCAATTTATAGCAGCAGCTCTAGCAACTAAATATTGTCATAAAATAATATCAAATTCTCAGGTTGGATGTATGGTTACAAAGACCTTAACATATCCAGAAACATGCAATCCAGATGATATTATATTGGCTCAAAGAGATAATAGAAATAATTTTATTTATACAGATGTGCAGGTTTTAGGAGAATATCCAAGATATTTATTAAATTATTTAAAGAAGAATAATATAGAAATAAAAATGAATGAGGGAGATGAAGCAATCTTAAAACAATATACATCCGACTTCATTGCATTTAGCTATTATATGTCAATGGTACAAAGTGTGAATGCTGAACAGCGTGAAAAGGTAGGTGGAAACTTAGTAACAGGAGTTAAAAATCCTTATCTTCCTATAAGTGAATGGGGATGGCAAGTAGATCCAAAGGGCTTACGTGTTTCACTAATTGACTTATATGATCGTTATCGTAAACCATTATGGATAGTTGAAAATGGGATTGGAGCTTATGATAAAGTCGAAGAAGATGGTTCTATCAATGATGATTATCGTATTGAATATTTTAGAAAACATTTTGAACAAATTGGACTTGCAATTGATGAAGGCGTTGAATGTATGGGGTATACATCATGGGCATGTATTGATATTGTAAGTGCATCGACTTCCCAAATGAGTAAGCGTTATGGATTTATTTATGTAGATGCAGATGATTTAGGAAATGGAACATATAAAAGATCAAAAAAGAAAAGTTTTTACTGGTACAAGAAAGTTATCAGTAGTAATGGAGCCGATTTAGATTAATTTAAATAGAAGATTCCACAAAATAAGGTATATGAAAAAAATAACAAGTTAAAGATGTGATGAGATTACTTATATACAGCATGCTACTTTTTTCTAAAGTTATTATATGTAGCATGCTGCTTTTTTCTTAAATTCTTATGTGCAGTATAGCTGTCTTTTATAAGGTATATATCTAATTTACTATAAATACGAGAGGAAAGTTAAATATGAATGGTTTGATGTTAATTTTATGTCTCATTTGGGGATTTAATTTCGTAGTCATGAAATCAGCAAATGGTGCATTTCCGCCAGTTTTATTTGCCGCATTTCGTTTTTTTCTTGGAGCAGCGGTGCTTTTTAGTGTTGTATATTTAAAAAAGATCCCCTTGCCTAGCAAAAAGAATTTAAAATGGTATGTTTTATGTGGTATTTTACAGACTACATATTTTAATCTAGCAATACAAATCTCTCTCAATTATATTAGTGCGGGACTTGTTTCAGTTCTTACATATAGTATGCCATTATTTTTTTGTATACTAGCACACTTTTTCATTCCTGGGGAACAACTGACTGTACGAAAAATCATAGGGATTATTATTGGAATAATGGGATTATTTTTCGCACTAAATATCAATCACTTGGATGGAGAACTGTGGGCATTAATTCTTGCATTAACATCTGCAATTGCATGGGCAGTGTCTAATCTTATTATTAAACAAAAATTACAACATTGTGACAAGGTTCAATTCACAGCTTGGCAAATGGCAGTGGGAGCGGCGGCATTGTTTTTATATTCTTTTTGCTTTGAGAATGGAAAATCACAGTGGAGTATTATATCTATAGGATATATTTTATTTTCAGGTATCATAGCATCTGCCTTAGCATTTGTATTATGGTCTTATATTTTAACTAAGATTCAAGCAAGTAAAGCATCAATATCTTTATTATTAGTTCCAGTAGTTGGTATTATATCTAGTTATTTATTTTTACATGAAAGTTTAAAAGTATCTACATTAATAGGTGTTCTGTTTGTACTTTTGGGAATTTTTATTGTGAATAGTAGTAAGTGATTCAAGGGTATTATAAAATTTTCTGAACGATTAAATTAAGGGAATTAATAGACGGCTTTGGTAATTATTTAGATAGAATGGATTTGGGTTAACTTAGTAAAAAGTCATTTCTTAAACATTTATTATCATGTTTCAAATAAGATATAATATAGAGCACAAATCTTTAAAATCATAAAATATTCTTTAGAGCAAAAAAAAAAGTTTGACAATAAAGATTTATGATATTAATATATGAATATAGATAAGAATAAATATAAAAAATGAAAACGTTTATGAAAGAACTTCTAATTTTAGGAGGATTATTAATGATAGAGGAAATAAAAAAAGGACGTATCTGAAAGGTGGTTAAAGCGTATGGAATCAATTTTGTTCATTGTACCGTCACAAAGTATGAAAGAGATAATACAATCAATCATGAGAGAAACTAATCAAAATTTTATTGTTGAAATCGGTACCAATAATATCGCTATAGAGATAGCCAAGCGATACCCTGATATTAATGTTATCGTTAGTCGAGGTGGTACGGTAAATGATCTACGGCAACTTCCTAACAAAATGATAGTATCAATTACAGCCGCATTCGATGATTTTATTTTACCAATTCACCAAATTGCAAGTACTGGTATAAAAAAAATTGGTGTGGTTGGTATGGCGAATTTCATAGAAGGCATGCTTAAAGACTATAGAATAGGAGATTTGGAAATTTTTATGCGCCCATGTCAAAATGGCAATGATATTATTCCAACCGTTCAAAAATTATTTCGAGAAGGAGTTCAGGGCATAATAGGTGATAAAACGGTGGTAGAAAAAGCAAACGAGATTGGATTGACTGCTGATATTATCAATTCTGGCCTAACATCTCTGCAAAAGGCTATTAGTGAGGCAATTAGGATTGTTGATGCTCAGGAGTTAGAACGTAAGCGTGATTGTGAGAGAGCGGGACAAATACAGCAACGTGTTCTTGAAATTAACGTTGCTCTTGAAAGAGCAGTTGCAGCAGTTGAAGAATTAAACGCATCATCTCAAGAAATAGTTGCATTTAGCGATGAAGCGGCAAATATTGCGAAAAGGACAAGTTATGAAGTGAAAAACACCTCCAATATACTTGACATTATTCGAAGAGTGTCTAAACAGAGTAATCTGTTGGGCTTAAATGCGGCTATAGAAGCCACACGAGCTGGTGAATTTGGTCGAGGTTTTTCAGTTGTAGCATCAGAGGTGCGTAAATTAGCTGAAGAGAGCAATAAATCCACTCTAAAAATAGAAAACATGATTAATCAGTTCTGCAACTCGGTGGATCAGGTGTTGAAAAATGCTGAACAAAGCAAAATAATAACTCAGGAGCAAGCTGGTGCTACACAGGAGATTACCGAAATGTTAGATGGCTTGAAAATGGTCAGTGAAAAATTGTTGGAATTATCTTATTATTCTTAAATAAACTAGTATAAGCTATAATTAAAATAGAAGCTTATAACTTATATTTTAATATTTAAAATTTGCACATGTGTCTAATTTGAGATGAGAAAATAGTGTCTTATCTCTTTTTTGTTTTCCTGAGCCCATAGGCTGAGAGAAACAACTCGAAACAAGTGTGCTGCTAGTAATAGTAAGGTATGAAGGAAGCCTTAGAGGATATGTGAAACATAATTGAGTATATCCAACTTTACAGACATATAGTAGACACGTTAGCTAGATATTTTATGTGTCTTTTATTTAGAATACTTCAGCATTTGCTTAGCCTAAAGTAAAATTGAATGTAGAAAAAAGATATAGATGTTAATTATATGTATTTAGCTGAATTAGTAACTTTATATTATCTAATTACTAAATGTTCTTAACATAAAATTTAAAACTTATACTGTTAAAGGAGATTATTGACTCAATAATCTCCTTTGGTAGTATAAGTTTTTAATTAATATATTTTTTAGTTTATTTATAATGATTTGTAGTTATTTGCAGAATTGAATATCGTTCACTTGATTACAGAAATTATAAAACAAGCTACTAATTTGTTCTTAAATCTTTATTAAAAAGTTTTTCTAAATATGCTTTATATCAGAACTTATTTCTTCAATCGATTTTTGCCTAGTTTCAATACCAATAGTAGCAATAAGCAAAGCAACTAAAATGAGTACGCCTCCAATAGTTAGAAAAACTGCAACAGCTCCCAAATTAGTCATAAGCCAAGCAACTCCAAATGGTGTGAAAATTGTTACAACTCGTCCGATTGCATTGCATACTCCTGAGCCTCTAAGACGAATTTCAGTAGGCCATAATTCAGGAACATAAACTGCAGATGCAAAGCAAACATACATATAAAGAAAAACAATTAATGAAAAACCAAGTATAACAATCATTACTTCTGAACGTTGAAGTGAGTAAATATATCCTAAAACAGATATTAAAAGCAATAGTGTAACTCCCATCCACTTACGTGGAAATTTATCTATTATTCTTGTTGCAATAAACACACCAAGTGGTGCACCAAGCATAATAAGAGTAGTCATAAGAATAGACTTGGTTACATTTATACCTGATGCTACAAAAATTGTTGGAATCCAAGTAGTAATGCTATAAAGAGCTGTATTCATTCCTATAAGTATAAAACTTCCAAGAATTGTTCTTTTTAATAAACTGCCTTTGAATAAACTAATAAAAGGTATATTTCGTGAGTCAGAAGAATCTTCAATAGTTTGTTCACATATTACTTGTGGTAATTTAATTCCATTTTCAAGCTCTATTTCAGCTTCAATTGCTAACATTATCTTATCTGCTTCATCATCAAGTCCACGTGCAGCATACCATCTAGGTGATTCTGGAAAGCTGTGTCGTGCAAACCATAGCGCTAATGCAGAAATTCCACAAATAAAGAACATAGCACGCCAACCATAATTAGGACCTAAAAGGGGCATAACTAAAAGTCCAATTAATGTAGCTATTGGTGGTGCACAGTTACCAACTAAGGATAATGTGGCAGACCATTTACCACGATTCTTTGTAGAAATAAATTCAGTGAATGTAGCAAATCCAACAACAATTTCAGCACCTAATCCAATACCAGTTAATCCACGAAGTACAATAAGCATAGTCATATTAGTTGCAAAAGCAGAAGCTATGGATGCTAATCCAAATATAAGAAGATTAATTTGATAAGCAAATTTTCTTCCTAGATGATCACCTGAAAAACCAGCGAACAGAGAGCCGAGAAAAAGTCCTGCCATGGTACAGGAAGTAAATGTTGCATTTAAATAGTTGTTAGACCAACCGTTTTTAACCAATTGGGCCAAAACTATTCCACCTATATAATTATCAATACCATCTATTAATAAACCCAACCCAATTAACCAGAAAATTTTATAGTGCCATTTTGAGGTAGGTAAACGATCAATTCTAGCTCCTATATTATTTTGTATATACATGTAAATTCCTCCTTAAAATATAGAATGTGATAATTAGTTTGTTAATTTATAAACATAATTTCATAAAAGTATACCTTTACAATAAACACTTCTACTATAATTTAGTATAACTTTTGATAAAAGTCAATATTTTATGTTTGTTTTCAAAAAAAAATATTTGTTTTAAATATAAAATTAGATAAATATATAAAATTAGTTATACTTTATATATTTTTCTATTTATTTGTATGAAATGATGTAGTTTATAATGTATTCGCATAAAAAATTATAAAGATTAGCAAATTTTTTAGATTTGTAATTTGGCGGAAAGATTAGGCATTTTCAAGAATGAGCTAGTGTTAAATGAGTATGTTGAGTAGAATTACAGAGTAAATTATATAATATTAATCATTTGTATAATTAATATTGATTATAGTAAAAAATAAAGTGAATTTAAAAATTAAAAAGAAATATTATTAAGTAAACCTATGAAAAATTGTACTTGATTTATGGATTATTGCAAGTTAATACCTATTTTATTTCGGTTAAAAATATGTGTTTCAATAAAAATATGATTAAAACACAGAAAATATATTGACAATTAACAGATTTGCATATATCATGATACTTGTAAACTGTTTCAGAAATAATTCGCTGAAGCAACTAAAATAATAACTAGTATAAGTTGAAGATATATATTTATTAACTTAAAAAAATTAAAAGTTTTAGGAGGAATTCATTATGAAAGCATTAGCAAGATATGGTAAAAAATTTGGTGGTTACAGATTTATTGATGTTCCAGAACCAGAATGTGGAGATGAAGACATAATTGTAGAAATTAAAGCAGCAGCAATCTGTGGTGCAGATATGAAACATTTTAGAGTTGAAAACGGATCAGATGAATTTAACTCAATCCGTGGGCATGAATTTGCAGGGAATATTGTTAAAGTAGGTAAAAGCGTTAAAGATTGGAAAGTGGGTCAAAGAATAGTTTCAGATAACACTGGTCATGTGTGTGGAACATGTCCTTCTTGCGAAACAGGAGACTTCATTACATGTCCTGAAAAAGTAAATTTAGGATTAGATAATAATAGATGGGGTGGAGGTTTTACTAAATATTGTGTTATTCCTGGAGAAATTTTAAGAATACATAAACATGCTATATGGGAAATTCCAGAGAATGTTAAATATGAAGAGGCAGCAGTACTTGATCCAATTTGTAATGCATATAAAGCTATAGCTCAAAGATCTAAGTTACTTCCAGGACAAGATGTAGTTGTGTTTGGTACTGGTCCATTAGGATTATTTTCAGTACAAATTGCTAAAATTATGGGAGCAGTAAATATTGTTGTTATTGGATTAGAAGATGATACTAAAGTACGTTTTGGAGTTGCAAAAGAATTAGGTGCTACTCATGTAGTGAATGGATCTAAAGAAGATGTTGTTAAAAGATGCAGAGAAATTTGTGGTAGAGACAATCTTGGTTTAGTTGTTGAATGTTCAGGCGCTAACATTGCATTAAAACAAGCTATTGAAATGCTTAGACCAAATGGAGAAGTTGTTCGTGTAGGAATGGGCTTCAAACCAATGGAATTTTCAATAAATGATATTACAGTAAATGCAATTAACATTATTGGGCATATGGGATATGATACTACATCTTGGAGAAATGCAATTAGACTATTAGAAACTGGTAGAATAAAAGTTCAACCAATGATCACTCACAGACTAGGTCTTTCTGAATGGGAAAAAGGATTTGAAGCAATGGCAAATATGGATGCAATAAAAGTTATAATGCATTATGACTGTGATTAATAAACAATTGCAGAAATAGATTAGATATATGTTCTAATTAATTTTACCTTTCAATAGCTAAATAATGAATCATAGTAACTATAATGTAAATGATAACATAAAATAAATATTGTTTAATTAGAACATATATATTTCATAATAAAGTGAAATTTATACTTTAATTTTATAAAATCTCATTTGTTTTACTATAGAAAATTTTTAGAGATTCAATCTTAGGAAATTAGACTTACTTAAATATATTAACAAAAATAAATAATAAAAACATATGAAAAATATATCGTTGCTGATATTTGTTATTTATCAAAAAGTAAATTTATAAATTAATCGGTTGAAAAGTAAATATGTTTGGAGGATTTTATATTATGGATAATAAAGTGGCAAAACCAAATTGTGGTGCAAGACTTGATCGTCTGCCTAGTTCTTCTTGGCATTGGAAAATGTTTTCTTTGGTTGGATTAGGGTTATTGTTTGGAGGAATGATTAATAGTGTTGGGGGACTGATTTTAGCACAATTAAAAGTTCTTGGATGGACAAATAATTCCACAAGTGCTATATTTTCATCTTTGACAACTGCAGGGATGTTTTTAGGCTCTATTTTAGGGGGGATTATTGGTGATAAGTTTGGACGTAGAAATGGATATAGGATATGTATGATAATGTATATTATTCCATTGCTTTCAGCAGCTTTTGCACCAAATATGACATTTATTATAGTATGTCGTTTCTTAATGGGATTTGGTCTTGGTGCATTACTTGTAACACTATTTGCAGGATTTACAGAGTATGTTCCAGGCGATAGTCGTGGTACATGGTCAGGAAGAAACTCATTTCTTGGTAACTGGGCATATCCAATTTCATCTTTGATTTCAATGGTTATTACACCACTTGTAGCACCAGATATGAGTTGGAGGTTAATGTTTGCAATTCCAGCTGTAATTTCGATTATACATTTCATATTTGTGAACGCAAAATTTCCTGAATCTCCACGTTGGTTAGAATCACAAGGTAGATATGAAGAAGCAGAAAAATTAATGTCGGAAATTGAAGCAGAAGTAGAGCGTAGGACAGGGCAAAAATTAGCTCCTGTTGAAGAGATACCTGCTGAGAAAGCAAAAGAAAAAGTTATTCCGTATTCTCATTTGTTTAAAGGAGAATTATTAAAGAGAGTTATTCTAGGTGCCTTTGTATTAATTGCAATGAATGTTATTCAATATACTTTGATCAATTGGCTGCCAACTATCTTCCTTCAACAAGGTGTAGATATTAAAAAATCTGTAGTTATGAATACAATGAGTATGTTTGGGGCTCCACTTGGAGTATTTATTGCAGCAATTGTAATGGATAAAGTTCCGCGTAAAGTGATGGGGATTGGATTATTAGTATGTATGGCTGTTCTAGGATATGTTTATTCATTACAAACTGATATGACTGTAATTAGTATTATTGGATTCTTCCTAATTACAATTGTATATATGTATGTTTGTTATGCGTCAGCTGTATATGTTCCTGAAATTTGGCCTACTGAAGCAAAGTTACGTGGGTCAGGACTTGCTAATTCAATTGGACGTATTAGTGGTATTTTAACACCATATGCAGTAGCATCATTATTAACAAGTGCTGGAGTAAAAGGAGTATTCACTTTATTGGGTGCAGTAGCTATCGTTGCAGCATTAGCAATAGCATTTTTAGGTATTGATAGTAGAAAAGCGTCTGTTGAGGAAATAGGGGCTGCTGCAGAATAATAAATATATTTGTAATAGATTTGCTCTAACTATAGGGCAAACCATCAATAAAAATGTGACAGAAAGGATTTGTTGAAAGTGAAAAATACAGAAGCAATTTTAGTTGTCCCTGGAACAATGGAGATAAAAGACGCTCCGATACCTGTTCCCAAAGAAGATGAAGTATTAATTAAAGTAGAATATGTAGGTATTTGTGGATCGGATGTCCATGGATTTGAATCTGGTCCATTTATACCACCATCAGATCCAAATCAAAAGATTGGACTAGGACATGAATGTGCTGGTGAAGTTGTTGGAGTTGGCACAAAAGTAACTAAGTTCAAAATAGGAGATAAAGTTTGTATTGAACCAGGAATTCCTTGTGGAAAATGCCGTTTTTGTTTAGAAGGCAAATATAATATATGTCCAGATGTGGATTTTATGGCAACACAGCCAAACTATAGAGGAGCTTTGACAAATTATTTATGTCATCCTGAAAGTTTTGTATATAGGCTTCCTGATAATATGTCAACACTTGAAGGTGCATTGGTTGAACCTACAGCAGTTGGTATGCATGCAGCAATGGAGGCAGATGCAAAATTAGGTAAAAAAATTATTATTCTTGGTGCAGGATGTATTGGTTTAATGACTTTACAGGCTTGTAAAGCTATGGGGGCTACAGAAATTGTAGTAGTAGATGTTTTACCTAAAAGATTAGAATTAGCAAAGAAACTTGGGGCAATGGAAGTTGTTAATGGATTGGAAGAAGATACAGTTGCAAGGTGCAAAGAGATTCTTGGTGATTTAGGTGCGGATATTGTGTTTGAAACAGCTGGATCGCAAGTAACTGCAAAACAAACACCGCTTTTAGTAGTACGTGGTGGAAAAATAATGATTGTAGGTACTATTCCAGGTGAAACTCCAATTAATTTCTTGAAAATTAATAGAGAAGTAACAATTCAGACTGTATTCCGTTATGCAAATCGTTATCCAACGACTATAGAAGCAATTTCAGCAGGTAGTATTGATGTAATATCAATGGTTACTCATATTTATGACTATAAAGATGTGCAAAAGGCATTTGATGAATCGATTAATTGTAAAAAAGATATTATCAAAGGTGTTATAAAAATTAATAATTAAAAAATTTGAAGAATGAAAAGGAGAAAAAATTATGTTAGCAGATATTAGATATTGGGAAAATAAAGCAAAAGAAGGCGGATATGCAATTCCACATTTTAATGTATGGAATGCAGAAATGCTTATGGGAGTTATAGATGCAGCAGAAGAAGCAAAAGCTCCAATTATTATATCTTTTGGAACAGGATTTGTAGGAAATACGTCTTTTGAAGATTTCTCACATATGATGGTTTCTATGGCAAAGAAAGCAACAGTGCCAGTTATTACACACTGGGATCATGGACGTAGTATGGAAATTGTACAAAATGCATATAATCATGGTATGAATTCTGTTATGAGAGATGCATCAGCATGTGATTTTGAAGAAAATATAAGATTAACAAAAGAAGTTGTAGATTACTTCCATCCACTTGGAATTGCAGTTGAAGCAGAATTGGGTCATGTTGGAAATGAAACTGTTTATGAAGAAGCTCTTGCATCTTATCAATATACAGATCCTAGTCAAGCAGCTGAGTTTGTAGAAAGAACAGGTTGTGATTCTTTAGCAGTTGCAATTGGAAATCAACATGGTGTATATACTTCAGAACCAAAATTAAACTTTGAAGTAATAGAAAAAGTTAGAGATGCTGTTTCTGTTCCTTTAGTATTGCATGGTGCTTCAGGTATTAGTGATGAAGATATTAGAAAAGCAATTTCTCTAGGTATTAGTAAAATAAATATTCATACTGAACTTTGTCAAGCAGCAATGGAAGCAGTTGTTGCAAATCAAAATGAACCATTTTTACAATTAGAAAGAACAGTTCGTGCAGCAGTTAAGCAAAGAGCGTTGGAAAAAATTAGATTATTTGGAACTGATAGAAAGGCGGAGTAAAATTGAGTAAAAATTTGGATGTCATATGTATTGGTGCAGCAATTGTAGATATTCCGCTGCAACCTGTTAGTAAAAATATATTTGATATAGAATCATATCCATTAAATAGGATATCCATGACTATTGGTGGAGATGCCATTAATGAAGCGACAATTATCTCACGTTTAGGACATAAAGTAGCTTTGATGAGCAGAATTGGTAAAGATGCAGCAGGAAACTTTATTTTAGAAGCTTGTGAAAAAGACAATATTGATGTAAAAAGCATTCACATTGATGAAAATGTTGATACTTCAATCAATGTAGGATTAGTGACAGAAGATGGAGAAAGAACCTTCGTCACTAATAGAAATGGAAGCTTATGGAGAACGACGATTGAAGATGTAGATTTTGATAGGTTTAAAGATGCTCGTTTACTATCTTTGGCAAGCATTTTTAATAATCCACTGTTGAATGGTCCTGCATTAGAAAAAATATTTATGGAAGCAAAGAAAAGCAATTTGATTATTTGTGCAGATATGATAAAGGCAAGGTTATGTGAAACCTTAGAGGACATTCGAAAAGCTCTTAGCTATGTAGATTATTTTTTCCCTAATTATGAAGAGGCTTGTATAATAACTGGAAAAACAGATCTTAATGAAATAGCAGATATTTTTTTAGAATGTGGCGTAAAAAATGTTGTTATTAAAACAGGAAAAAAAGGCTGTTATATTAAAAATAATAAACAGACCTTAGAGATTCCTGCCTGTAAAAATATTAAAGCTATTGACACAATTGGAGCTGGAGATAATTTTGCTTCAGGATTTATTACAGGTATACTGGATGGAAAGACATTAAAAGAATGTGCAGAATTTGCAAATGTTACTGCGGCCATTTCAGTACAGAGTGTAGGAGCTACTACAGGAGTACAAAATAGGGAGCAAGTAGAAAAGCTTTTACAGGTATACCACAAGGAAAAATAATATAAGTCGTACTAATAAATGTGAAAGGCAGGTTGATTATAAAATGAATACAATGAAGTTAGGAAAAACGGGAATAGATATTTCAAGAATGGGACTTGGTACATGGTCAATTGGAGGAGGTCCAGCATGGGGAGGAGATAAAGATCTTCAAACTTCTATTGATACTATACGCGAATGTCCTAAATTAGGAGTTAATTTAGTGGATACAGCTCCAGGTTATAATTTTGGAAATAGCGAAGTGATTTTAGGTAAAGCACTTCAAGGAATGAAGCGTGAAGATTTTGTTATAATTACAAAATGCGGTATTGTATGGACTAGAGAAGGAAGTTTATTTAATAAAGTTGGAGATACACAGTTATATAAAAACTTATCTAAAGAGTCAATTCGTGAAGAAATAGAGCTAAGCTTAGAGCGTATGGGAGTTGACTATGTTGATGTTTATATGACTCACTGGCAAGCTGTAGAACCATTCTTTACACCAATTTCTGAAACAATGGAAGTTTTAAATGAGCTTAAAGCGGAAGGTAAAATAAAGGCAATTGGTGCTGCTAATGTTGACATAGAGCATATTAAAGAATATTTAAAATATGGTGATCTAGATATTATACAAGCAAAATATAGTATTCTTGACCGTGAGATAGAAAAAGAATTAATTCCTATTTGTAAAGAAAATAATATTACAATTCAAGCATATTCACCATTAGAGCAAGGATTGCTAAGTGGATGTTTACCAAGAGATTATGTTCCTGTAGGTGCTCAATGCAATAAAAAATGGTTCCAACCTGAAAATATGCAAAAAGCAATGGATATGATGGATGCATGGAAACCACTTTGCGAAAAATATAATTGTACAATTGCAAATTTAGCACTAGCATGGATATTAGGTCAAGGCGATTTCATTAATTTATTAAGTGGAGCAAATACGGTAGATCAAATTAAGGAAAATGTAAAATCAATTGAAATCCAATTATCTAAAGAAGATATACAAAAAATGCGAGATATGGCTGAAACTATTGATCAATAAAAAAAACTTGTTTTATTAAAATATTTAATTATACAGATACACAAACTTAGTAGTAATCTTAATCACTTAACCTAATTACTACTAAGTTTGTGTTTTTGTATAGAATATGTTTAATTAGGACATAAATTTTACTTATTCAATAAAATAAAATGTTTTTCAAAAAAAAAACCTTTTAGAAATCTTTTGTTGTATGATATAATATTAGAGCAAAAGTATGATATTGATTTACTGAATCGGATTTATGATACATAAACTGTTACTATATAAGAAAGGAAGAAAGTTATTATGAGGGCTAAAGAAAGACTTAGTATTATTAAGCAATTGGTAACTAATAATAAGAAGATTTTTGTTTCAGAATTAAGTGACAAGCTTGATGTAACTGAAGAAACAATTCGCAGAGATCTGGAAAAATTAGAATCAGAAGGGATAGTAACACGTACATATGGAGGAGCGGTATTAAACACAGAAGGTTCTTTCGATGGCGTAAATTTTTATAATAGGGCTACAATTAATTTAGAAGAAAAACAAAAAATTGCTATTAAAGCAATGGAATTACTAAAAAATAAAACTACTATAGCAGCAGATTCTAGTTCTACTGTAATAGAAACTTTAAAATTAATAAGAAATAGGAAAGACGTTGTGCTATTGACAAATTCTACAGAGGTTTTACGAGAATTTACTCAATCAGAATTAACAATAGTTTCAACTGGAGGTATATTCAACAAGAATTCTTTGTCGTTACAAGGTAGTATGGCTAAAGATATGATAAAAAGGTATAATGTAGATATTTTATTGATGAGCTGTAAAGGATTGGATAAAGAAAAAGGTGCTTTGGACTCTAATGAAGTGGAAGTTGAATTTAAAAAAGTTTTGGTTAAGCAGGCATCAGAAGTTGCGCTTTTAGTAGATCATACAAAATTTGATCGTAGTGCATTTATGCAACTTGTAGATTTTAAAAATATTGATTATATTGTTACGGACAAATGCCCAGATGATATATGGGTGCAATTTTTTGAAGAAAATAAGATTCAAGTACTTTATTAGTGAACCCTATAATTATAATTGAATTTTAGAGAAAAATGCGTCATTTTAGTTCCCTATATTTTTACGTATTTTTTCACAGGTAGGCTGACATCACAAGCCACTTTTTAAACACAATTTTTCTTGTGGATGCTGCTCACGATTATAACTGTCCTAAAGATGGATAAGTGTATATCTTTTTCCCGATACAAAGAGTATGAAGAAAATCTTTGTTCACATTCTTCATATAATTGTGTAGCAGTAAAAATAAGTAGTAAATTAAGAATATCACATTATTCTAAATGAATTTGTGATATTTTTTTGTGAAAAATTATCTGAGATTTTAAGAAAAGGTACGGGAGATTTGGCACAACCGAGAAAGAGCATTGTATTAATTTTCTTATTTACTTTAATCCATACGATTAACATAAAAAAGAGAAGTAAAATAAATTTACCCCTCTTATCCCTTGTAAAATAATATTATTAAAAATCAAACAAAATATAGTACGAATTGAAGTGCTTTAAATCAATTAATTAGAACTCGCTTGTTCCTGGAGTTCTAGGGAATGGTATTACATCTCTTATATTAGTCATACCAGTAATGTACATGATTAATCTTTCAAAACCTAAACCAAAGCCTGCATGCTTAGTTTCTCCATATTTTCGGAGTTCTAAATACCACCAGTAATCTTCTTCGTTTAAGCCTAATTCAGCCATTCTGCCCTTTAAGACGTCTAATCTTTCTTCTCTTTGACTTCCGCCTATGATTTCACCGATTCCTGGTACTAGAAGATCAGTAGCTGCAACTGTTTTATTGTCATCATTCATCCTCATATAGAAGGCTTTTATATCTTTAGGATAATCTGTTACAAATAGAGGTTTCTTAAAGTGTTCTTCAGTAAGATATCTTTCATGTTCTGTTTGTAGATCAATACCCCATTCTACAGAGTAATCAAATTGTTTTCCACATTTTTGTAATATTTCAACAGCATCTGTGTAAGTAACTCTAGCAAAATCTGATGAAACTACATGATTTAATCTTTCCATTAAACCTTTATCAACAAATTGATTAAAGAATTCTAATTCTTCAGGACATTCATCCATAACGTATTTAATAACATACTTAAGCATGCTTTCTGCAAGTTCCATATCATCTTGTAAATCTGCAAAAGCTATTTCAGGTTCTATCATCCAGAACTCAGCAGCATGTCTTGTTGTATTAGAATTTTCAGCTCTAAAAGTTGGTCCGAAGGTATAGATATTTCTGAAAGCTAAAGCAAAACATTCACCGTTTAATTGACCTGAAACAGTAAGATTTGTTTCTTTTCCGAAGAAATCTTTGCTGTAATCTATACTTCCATCTTTGTTTAATTCAGGGACTTTAGGATCAAGAGTTGTTACTCTAAACATTTCCCCAGCACCTTCACAGTCACTACCAGTTATTATTGGAGTATGAGTGTATACGAAGTTTTGTTCTTGGAAGAACTTATGTATAGCATAAGCTGCAACAGAACGTACTCTAAATGTTGCTGAAAAAGCATTACTTCTAGGTCTTAAATGAGCTAGTGATCTTAAATACTCAAAAGTATGTCTTTTCTTTTGGAGAGGATAATCAGAGTTTGACATTCCTTCAATAATAACTTCTTTTGCTTGAACTTCAAAAGGTTGTTTTGCATCAGGAGTAGCAACTAGTGTACCCACTACTGAAATTGAAGAATTAATAGGTAATTTTGATATTTCTTTAAAATTGCCTAGTTTATCATCGAAAACTACTTGAAGGTTTTTAAAGAAAGAACCGTCATTAACTTCTATAAATCCAAATGCATTAGATGCTCTTAAAGTTCTTATCCAACCTGAAATTGTAATTTCTTTTGATAAGAAATCATCTGTCTTTCTATAAAGACTTCTAATTAAAATTGATTTTGCCATATTGCAAGACCTCCATTTTTATAATTTATGTTATATATGTTGCAAATTTAATTCTCTAGTAAATTTAAGTTACGATGCATTTGACTTTACTGAAGATTATTTCTGGTAACATATTATATGAGAAAAGAGACAAAATTTAATATCGATGAAATAAAATCTCATCGATATTAATATAACCTACTACGTTTAATTATAAATAGATTTTACAATATTTTTCTTATTAATGCAACTAAATAGCATGCTTTCAATACAATTATAGGAAAAGCTTGTCTAATTATTCTAATCCACTTTCAAAACTTTGTATTAATTCTGTTGGGAAATTCAAGTCGGTCATATCCTTAACAATTTTTTTGAAATCATAAGGAATTTCTTTTATTTCAGCTGATATTCCAGTTTTTTCATTAATATTTAAAAGACAATAAGTGATATTTGGACGACCAATCTTAGGTTTTCCAACACTACCGCAATTTATATATAGTTTATTAGTGAACTCTTTAATGTCAGGCAGATGAGTATGTGCACAAAGTAAAATATCTTCATTAATAGAATTCATAATATCAAGAGTATTGTATGCATCTTTTAAAAGATATTCATTAATTTTATTAGGACTTCCATGAACAAATAATAAATTCTTGCCTGCAATATTTAAAGTTATGGCTGAGGGTAAGTTTTGAAGAAATATTCTATTGTTTTCTGTCAATTCATTAACAGTCCAAGGCAGAGAAAAACTGTTGAGATTAGTTTCTCTTATATAAGAGTATTCATTGTCAACAACTGAACTATCATAATTGCCCTTTATACAAAGAATATGTCTGCTTCTAATCATAGAAATTACTTGATTTGGATACGGACCATAACCAACTAAATCACCTAAGCAAATAATTGTGTCCACATTTTCCTTAACTACATTTTCTAAAAGTGTAGAAAAAGCATCAATATTACCATGAATATCTGATATTACTGCTATTTTCATAAGTATTCCTCCGAGAATAATCATATTATTAAAGATATATTATATATATTGCAAAATGATTCTTTTATAAAATTTGCATCTGTATACTTGATTCTATTCAGATTTTTAATTGCAATGATATATTAAAAAAATTACTATTTTGTATGCTTTAATTTAAATATTTTATTGAAAAGCCATTATTAATAGTGCAAAAATAATCTGTGCTAAAATTAGTTAATATGAATTCATATTGTTGAATAGTTAAAATCAAAAAATATTTTTAAGCTTCTAAAAATTTTTCGCCAACAATAACTACATCACCAGCACCTACTGTTAATAATAAATCACCAGCTTTAAGCTTTGATTTTACATAAGCTAATGCTTCATCATGTGAATGGACATTAGTACATTTTACATCTTTGCTTCTTATAGCATCTCCAAGTTCATCAGAAGATACAAGTCCTGTATTTTTTTCACGAGCAGCATAAATATCCATTAATATAAGTTCATCAGCATCATTGAAACATTCTGTAAATTCATTAAATAAAGATTTTGTTCTAGTGTAAGTATGTGGTTGAAATATACAGTAAGTCTTATTATGCTTAATTTGTTTTGCTGTACTTAATGTTGCTTTTATTTCTGTAGGGTGGTGTGCGTAATCATCAATTATAGTAACACCATTTAATTCGCCCTTATATTCAAATCTCTTATGAGCACCTTTGCAATTTGATAAACCTTTAATTATGCTTTCGTCAGAAATATTAAAGATAATTGAAACACATACAGTTGCAAGAGCATTTAACACATTATGCTTACCAGGCACGTTTAAAGTAAGTGTAAGTATTTTTTTATTATGATTATACACATCGAAAGTTGCACAGCCATTTTTATTAAAAATAATATTTTTTGCAGTAACATCTGCAGTTTCATCAAAGCCATAACTTAAAGTATTGCAATCTGCTTTTGATAGGATTTTTTTTACTCTGAAATCATCTTCATAGCCTATAAGATAGCCATCCTTAGGAATAAGCTTAGAGAATTGTAAGAAAGTATCAGCAATATCATCTATATCTTTATAACAATCTAAGTGGTCAGCATCGATGTTTAAGATTATTCCGACATAAGGGAAGAATTTTAAGAACGAACGCTTATATTCACAGGCTTCAGTTAAGAAGTATTCACTATTACCTATTCTGAAGTTTCCACCAATTGCATCTAATTCACCACCAATTAAAATAGTAGGATCTAAATTTCCAGCAAGTGTAACATGAGAAAGCATCGAGGTACATGTAGTTTTTCCATGGGTACCTGTGACTGCTACATTATATTTATGAACTTTCATAATTTGACCTAAGAATTCAGCTCTGTCCATCAATGAAATATTTTTATCTTTAGCTTCTAAAAGTTCAGCGTTATCAGAAGGGATTGCAGCTGTATAAACCACTAAATCTACATTTTTGATATTTTCTCTTTTATGTCCTATGTAAACTTCGGCACCTGAAGCTTTCAACTTTTCAATAATTGGAGAATTTTTAAAATCTGAACCTGACACCTTAAATCCGCTGTTTAATAAAACAGCAGCAAGTCCACTCATGCTAATTCCACCAATACCAATAAAATGAATTTTCTTATCTTTATCTTTTATAAAATCGAAAGACAAACGATCAACTCCTTTTTAATTAATAAAACTACAAACTAAATTAAAGTTCTAGCCTTATGCTTTAACTATAATTATATACATTTTTCTAAAAATCAACCATAGAAAAAATTAAATACATAATATTTTATGCATATTTATCATATTTGTGAACAAGTTAGAAGGAAATACAAAAACATTTATAATTAAAACATTGATATTAACTTGAATTTAGCATAAAATATGAATATTAAAGGGATTTAATATAAAAAAATTCGTGTAGGTGATTAATATGGAGAAATTTACGAGAAATAAAAGGGTAGTTGCTATAACAAAAATCTTATTGGAAAATCCTAATAAAATACTAGGCCTAAATAAATTTTCAGAATTATTAAATGCGGCAAAGTCTACTATAAGTGAAGATATAGTTGTTATTCGTGAAGTCTTAGAAATGCTTGAAATGGGTAAGATTGAAACAATTGCAGGAGTTGCAGGCGGCATAAAATACATTCCTCAAAGCGGTGAAGAAGAAAAGAAAGCTTTTGCAATAGAAATATGTAAACAATTAAGTGATGACGGCAGAGTTATTCCAGGAAACATAATATATATGACAGATTTAATGTACAATCCTAAAATAATAAGTAAAGCTGGAGTTATGCTTTCATCCTGCTTTAAAGATAAAGAAGTTGATTATGTAATAACTGTAGAAACAAAGGGAATTCCTCTAGCTTACGAAGTAGCTAGGAATTTAGGAGTTCAATTGGTTATTGCAAGAAGAGATAATCAAGCAACAGAAGGGCCAACTGTTACTATAAATTATGTTTCAGGTAGTAATGGAAGATTGCAACAAATGGCATTATCCAAAAAATCCATGAAGCCAGCTAGTAAATGTATATTTATTGACGACTTTATGAAAGGTGGAGGAACTGCTGTTGGAATTAAGGATTTACTAAAGGAGTTTGACAGTGAATTAGTTGGAATTGGAGTTTTAGTAGATAATAAGCAAATAGAAAAAAAATTAGTTGATGAATATGTTTCTATTGTAGAGTTGAAAGCAGTAGACAAATCAGCAATTACAGGAATACAATCTTCAAAGGCATTTTCATAATTTATAAATATAAGTTTTATTGTATTCTACACTATATATAGTTTGCATAAATTAAGGAGATTTTTCAAAGTATAGAATGGTACTATCTCTTGTATGTAATGTTTTACAAAAATTCACCACAGAAATAAATTTTATAAGGATTTATCAAATATAAAAAAGGAATTTAGGAATTTGTGGAGAATTTATTATTTATTAAATATTTTTTAAGCAACTGGGAGGGTGGAGTAAAATGCAAATTACAGACGTTAGAATTAGAAAGATTGCCTCAGAAGGTAAAATGAAAGGAATAGTTTCTGTTACATTTGATAATGAATTTGTAATTCATGATATCAAGGTTATAGAGGGTCAAGCTGGTTTATTTATTGCTATGCCTAGTAGGAAAACGCCAGATGGAGAATTTAAGGATATAGCTCACCCAATAAACACAGAAGCAAGAGAAAAAATTCAAACTGCAATTTTAGAAGCTTATGATAAAGCTGTTTCAGAAGAAGTTGTAGAAGGGTAAGGATTTGGAGGAACAAGAGGAAGTTTATACACTTCCTCTTGTTTCAGTGTAAGGAAAAAGCTAACTAAAAAATGGTTTTAACAAGGAAATATTGAGAGGCTATTGGGTTGAAATAAGTATAGATTTCCAATATAATTAAATTAATTTGATATGAATATTTAATACGCTATTCTTATTGATTAATCGTATTAATATAAATGAGGTGTGATATATAATGTATAAATGTGCATTGGTTTTAGCAGCAGGCCAAGGTAAAAGAATAAAATCAGATTTACCTAAGGTACTACATAAAGTATGTGGTAAGGAAATGTTAAAACATGTTATAGATTCTATAAGAAAATCAGGAATTGATGATATAGATGTAATTATAGGTAAAGGTGCTGAAATCGTAAAAGAAAGAACGTCAGATAAGAATGTATCTTATTCATTACAAGTTGAACAATTAGGTACTGGGCATGCTGTTAAGTGTGCAGAAGAGTTCTTAAGAGGAAAGAAAGGAGTAGTTGCAGTTTTTACAGGTGATACTCCTTTAATAAAGCAATCCACTATTGAAAGATTATTTAACGATCATATTCAAAACAAAAATGCAGCAACTGTTTTAACTGCAATTGTTGATGACCCAACTGGTTATGGAAGAATTGTAAGGGAAAAAAATGAAGTGTTAAAAATTGTAGAACATAAGGATTGTAATGAAGAAGAACTTAAAATTAACGAGATGAATTCAGGAATATATTGTTTTGATATTGAATTATTAGTAAATGCTTTAGATAAGTTGAAAAACGACAATGAGCAAGGTGAATACTATCTTACAGATGTTATAGAAATCTTAAAATCTAAAAATGAAATAGTAGGTGCTGTTATAACAGATTATGAGGAAACTATTGGGGTAAATTCTAGAGTTCAATTAGCCCAAGCAGAAGAAATTCTTAAAAATAGAATAAATCTTATGCATATGGAAAATGGAATTACATTAATTGATCCTAAAACAACATATATAGGTATTGATGTTGAAATAGGAAAGGATACAATAATATATCCTAATAATATTTTAGAAGGTAATACAAAGATAGGAAGTAACTGCTTGCTTTATCAAAATTCAAGAATTGCAGATAGTATTATTGGCGATGAAGTAGATATTCAATCTTCAGTTATATTAAATAGTAATATTGGAGATAATACAACGGTTGGGCCTTTTGCATATATAAGACCTGAAACTACAATAGGAAAACATGCTAGGATTGGAGACTTTGTAGAAATAAAGAAATCAACTATTGGTGATGGAACTAAAGTATCTCACTTGACTTATATAGGTGATGCAGAGGTTGGCTCAGAATGTAATTTTGGATGTGGAACAGTAGTTGTAAATTATGATGGCAAAAATAAATATAAGACTATTATTGGAGACCATAGCTTTATAGGTTGTAATACGAATTTAGTATCACCGGTTACAATACAAGATAATACATATATTGCAGCAGGATCAACTATCACATCAGAAGTAAAAGAGGGTGATCTTGCAATTGCAAGGGCTAAACAAAGAAATATTAGTGGATGGGTAAATAAAAAAGGATTGAAGAAATAAAATTTTTATTATAAATCAACTAAAAACTTTAAGGGGGTCTTCTTAATTATGATAACTCATGGAAGAAATATAAAAGTATTTACTGGAAATTCACATTTTCAATTAGCAGAAGATGTAGCTGATATATTAGGAGTTCCAGTAGGAAAGTCTAAAGTTTCAACCTTTAGTGATGGAGAGATATCTGTTGATATTAATGAGACTGTTAGAGGCAATGATGTGTTCATAGTACAATCCACTTCGGCACCTGTTAATAATAATCTTATGGAACTATTAATAATGATTGATGCATTTAAGAGAGCATCAGCGGGTAGAATTACAGCAGTTATACCTTATTATGGATATGCTAGACAGGATAGAAAGGTTAAGGCTAGGGATCCAATAACCGCAAAGCTAGTTGCTGATTTATTAACTTCAGCAGGAGCAAACAGGGTTTTAACTATGGATTTACATGCAGCACAAATTCAAGGATACTTTAATATTCCGGTAGATCATTTACTTGGAGCACCAATACTTGCAGAACATTTTATATCAAAAGGGCTAATAGATCAAGAGGATTTAGTTGTAGTTTCACCAGACTTAGGAAGTGTGACTAGAGCGAGGAAATTTGCGGATAATTTACATGCTCCAATAGCGATCATAGATAAAAGAAGACCAAAAGCAAATGTTTGTGAAATAATGAATATCATAGGAGATATAGAAGGCAAGAGATGCATATTGATTGATGATATGATAGATACTGCTGGAACTATTGCCAATGCAGCAAATGCACTTAAAGATCTAGGGGCTAAAAATGTATATGCTTGTTGTACTCATGGAGTATTATCAGGGCCAGCAATGGAAAGAATAAATAATTCAGCAATTGAAGAATTAGTAATGTTAAATACAATTCCATTAAGAGAAGACTTAGACAGTACTAAAATTACATCAATTTCGGTTGCACCATTGTTTGCAGAAGCAATAAAGAGAATTTACGATGACCAGCCAATAAGTAAATTGTTTGAATATGAACAGTAACAATTTTCATTTTAAAGGCCTTAATAAAAGAAAAAAGAATGTATATTTGTTCTATCAATTTAAGAGATAGTACAAATATATATTCTATTTTTTATTGGCTATAAGATATAATATATTTATGCTATATTATATGGTAATAATGTAGAATGAATTTAAGGAGGCAAAAGCAGTGGATGCGGTTACAGCAAAGGTTTTAATTGTAGATGATGATGAAAATATCAGTGAAGTAATAGATATGTACTTAAGAAGTTCAGGATATAATACAAAGATTGCATTAAATGGTAATGAAGCTCAAAGAGCATATTTAGAATATAATCCAGATATAGTCTTGCTTGATGTAATGATACCATACATAGATGGAATTGATATATTAAAATGGATAAGAAAACAAAAAGAAACACCAGTAATAATGATTACTGCAAAAGGAGATACCTTTGATAAGGTTTTAGCATTAGAGCTTGGTGCGGATGATTATATAGTAAAGCCTTTTGAACCTAAGGAATTATTGGCCAGGGTTAAAGCAGTACTCAGAAGATATTCTTCAGAAAATATTAAAAGTGAAATAATAAAACTAAGTGATTTAGTAATAGATTCAACTTCTTATAAAGTAATATATAATGATGAAGAAATAAAAATGCCGCCGAAAGAATTTGAATTGTTATATTATTTAGCAAGTAACAAAAATAAAGTTTTTACAAGGGAACAATTACTTTGTGAAGTTTGGGGATACGAATATCCAGGAGATTCTAGAACTGTAGATGTTCATATTAAAAGAGTAAGAGAAAAACTAAGTGCTGGAGAACAATGGAAAATTGAAACTGTATGGGGTGTTGGATATAAATTTGAGGTGAACTAAATGAGAAATGGTAGTTTACTTCAAAAATTAATAATGACATTTATAATTATTCTAACAATTGTTTTAGTTTCATTAGCATGGATATTATCTATGTGGTTTAGGGTATATTACTTTGCTGAAAAAAGGACACAATTTCAAAATGATGGTGAATATATATCCAAGGCAATTAAATTATATAATACTGAAAATAGTAAGGTAGAATTAGATAAATTGCAGGCAATATTAGATATGTCTAGTGTTGGAGCAAATTCGGAGATTAGTGTTTTAGATAAAACAGGATATATATATATTTACTCTAAAATTGAAAGTATTAATAAGGCAGAGGAAAAAATTAATATTTTAGAAAAGGATATAAAAACATTAACTAGTGGAAATCCAGTAGAATATATTAGCGATCGCTATACTTATATATATCCTGTAATGGAAAATGGTGAATTCAAGGGGTGTGTTGCAATGACGGCACCTTTATCAATAATAAATAAGCAGCTTCATAGAATATACTTAATTGTATGGATATCAGCTTTTGGTGCTGCATCTTTTGCAGCAGTAGTATTATCTTTAGTTTCTAAGAAAATATTAATTAATCCTTTAGCAGAAATAAATAATGCAGCTAAAAGATTTGCTAATGGTGAAGTTGATAAAAGAGTTTATGTAAGCTCACGAGATGAAATTGGTGAGTTAGGTAATTCATTTAATATAATGGCAGAATCTTTGGAGAAGGTTGAAAATAACAGAAGAGATTTTATATCTAATGTTTCACATGAATTAAGGTCTCCAATTACATCCATAAAAGGATTTATTGCAGGAATAATTGATGGGGTAATTCCCAAAGATAGAGAAGGGTATTATTTAGAGAGAGTTTATAGTGAAATAAAAAGACTTACACGACTAATCAATGATTTGCTAGATCTATCAGCTATCGAATCTGGTAAGCTGAAATTTGATGTGAAGAAATTAGATATTAATGAATTAATTAGAATGTGTGTTATAAATAATGAACAAAAGATAAGAGAAAAACAAATAAAATTAACAGTAGGGTTGCAAAAAGAAAAATGTTATGTGAAAGCTGATGAAGATAAAACGATGCAAGTTATAACTAATTTATTAGATAATGCTATTAAATATTGCGGCAATAAAGGAATTATAAGCATTAATACATATCATAGAGGCTCAAAAGTTTTTGTACAAATATATAATAATGGCCCTAAAATTGAAGAAGAAGAAATAAATCATATATGGGATAGATTTTATAAGTCAGATAAAGCGAGAACGAATAAGGTAAGTACTGGGCTTGGATTGCCTATAGTGAGGATGATACTCATGCAGCAAGGAGAAGAAGTGTGGGTTAAAAATAATCCCAATGTAGGAGTCACATTCACATTTTCACTTACAAAATTTAAAAATCACAGAAATAAACAAAGTCTTTAGGAGGAAAGTTATATGTTTTTAATAGTAGGTCTTGGAAATCCAGGAAGAGAATATGAAGATACAAGACATAATATTGGCTTTAAAGTCGTCGATAATATTGCCAGAGAGTATAATATTGAGATAAACAGGCAAAAATTTAAAGGTACATATGGTGAAGGATTTATAGATGGGGAAAAAATTATACTTTTAAAACCAACTACTTATATGAATTTAAGCGGAGAAAGCGTGAGAGAAGTAGTTGACTTTTATAATCTTGATAATGAGGATATTTTAGTTATATATGATGATATTAGTTTAGAAATAGGAACTTTAAGAATAAGGGAAAAGGGAAGTGCAGGTGGGCATAACGGAATAAAAAGTATTATAGCACATCTTGGTAGCGAAGTTTTTCCTAGAATAAAGGTAGGCGTAGGACAACCAGCGGGAGATTTAGTTAAATATGTTTTGGGTAAATTCACCAAGGAAGAGGCAGATGTTTTAAGTGAGAGTGTAAATGCATCAACTAAAGCAGCTAAAGAGATAATAAAAACTGATGCTAAAACAGCGATGAATCAATTTAATGGTTTTAAAGCAAATAAAACGATTTAAGGGAAGGTGCATGGAATGAGATTAAAAGGGTTATTAGAGCCCTTGGAGAATAGTACAGAATTTCAAAATATCATAAAAGGTGTTGAAAATAAAAAATATCCTATTGGGGTATATGGTTCATCAGAATCAGGTAGAGGATATATTATAGATGGGATTTTTGAGAGTCTTGATAAATCTATAATAATTGTCACTCAAAGTGATATGGAAGCAAAAAATCTTTATGAAGATTTGATATTGTACACCAATGAGGTATACTATTTTCCAGTGAAAGAAATGGTTTTCTATAGTATTGATGCTATTTCAGGCGATTTAAGATGGGAAAGATTAAAGGTAATAAATGAAATATTAAATAAGAAAAAGAAAATAGTAGTAACTTCAATAGATTCTTTTGCAGCTAAATATACTCCTCATAAGCTATTTGCAGAATATAGTATGAAGTTAAAAGAAGGCAGTGAAGTTAATCTTAAAGAACTATCTAAAAAATTAATCCAGTCTGGTTATGAAAGAGTGGAAATGGTAGAAGGAAAAGGTCAATTTTCATTAAGAGGTGGAATTTTAGATGTATTTCCAACATGTTCAACTTATCCATATAGAGTTGAACTTTTTGGTGATGAAATAGAATCAATTAGAACCTTCAATACAGAATCTCAACGAAGTATTGAAAAGGTAAAAAAAATAGAAATTTTCCCAGCAAAAGAAATAATAATATCTGAAGAAACTATAAAGCTTGGAAGTGATAAGCTTAGAGAAGAATTTGATAAAATTGCTTCAAATGATAAAGATAAAGAGAGAGTAGAGAAGTTAAGTAAAATATTAAATAAAAATTTAGAATCATTGGAAGAAGCTTCATCCTTCGAAACCATTGATAGTTATCTACCTTACTTTGTAAAGGAAGTAGAAAGTCTTTTTGATTATTTCAAGGACTATATTTTCATAGTAGATAATGTTCAAAGATGTAATGGTAAATTGGAATCTACATACTTAGAATTTCAAGAAAACTTTACTGCTTTTTCTCAAAGAGGAGATATATTTCCCGGGCAAGGAAATTTATTAATTGATAAAGATCAAGTTTTAGAAGCGTTTGAAGCTAAAAGTGTTATATTTTTTGAAGCTTTAACTAAAGCGGCGGATTGGCTTAGACCAAAGTCAACAGTAGAGATAGGTCAAGTGACCTTAAATAATTATCAAGGGCAATTGGATTTATTGATTGATGATATATTAAACAAAAAAAATGCTGGATATAAGACTTTAATCTTATCGGGAACAAGAGCTAGGGGGGAGCGTTTAGTAGGAACTTTAAGAGATAGAGGAATAGAAAGCATTTATAGAGATGATGTTGATAAAATTGAATACAGCGAAGTTGTAATAACTTTTGGTAATCAATTAAAAGGGTTTGAATATCCCGATTATAAGGTTTGTGTAATATCAGATAGAGAAGTTTTTGGAGAAGCAAAGAGGAAGCTTAAAAATAGAAAATCAAAGAAAAAAGGAATCTCTAAGATAAAGAGCTTTGCAGAGCTAAAGCCAGGAGATTATGTAGTTCATGCTAACCATGGAATTGGTGTATATAAAGGTATTAAGCAAATTGATGTTGGTGGACATAAGAGAGATTATTTAGATATTATATATGATAAAGGTGATAAACTTTATGTTCCTGTAGATCAGCTTGATTTAATTCAAAAATATATTGGGACAGAAGGCAAATCTCCTAAGGTTAATAAGCTCGGAAGTGCTGAATGGCAAAAGGCAAAGACAAAGGCTAGAAAATCAATCAATGAAATAGCGGAAGATTTAGTAAAATTGTATGCAATGAGAAGTACTGTAAAAGGACATAAATTTCCTAAAGATACTGAATGGCAAAAGCAATTTGAAGATGAATTTCCATTTGAAGAAACTCCAGATCAATTAACATCAATAGATGAAATAAAAGTGGATATGGAATCAGATAAACCGATGGATAGACTTTTATGCGGAGATGTTGGATATGGAAAGACAGAAGTTGCATTAAGAGCAGCCTTCAAAGCTGTTATGGATGGAAAGCAAGTTGCAATATTAGTACCAACAACTATTTTAGCAGAACAGCATTATAAAAATATAAAAAATAGATTTTCTGATTTTCCTATAAAAATAGATATGGTTAGTAGGTTTAGAACAGCAAAACAACAAAAAGAAATTTTGCAAAAGGCAAAAGAGGGAAATTTAGATATTTTAATAGGTACTCATAGACTAGTATCTAAGGATATACAATTTAAAGATTTAGGACTGTTAATAGTCGATGAAGAGCAAAGATTCGGAGTAAAACAAAAAGAAAAAATTAAAAATATTAAGAAAAATGTTGATGTTTTAACTTTAAGTGCAACTCCAATTCCAAGAACACTTCATATGTCATTAAGTGGGGTTAGGGATATTTCAGTTATAGAAACTCCACCGGAAGAGAGATATCCTATTCAAACATATGTTGTGGAGCAAAATGATCAGCTTATTAGAGATGCTATCCTAAGGGAAATAGGCAGAGGTGGTCAAGTTTATTTTGTATATAATAAAGTTGAAGACATTGAAAGAATGGCTAAGTATGTGCAAGCTTTAGTTCCAGAAAGCAAGGTTGGAATCGCTCATGGACAAATGGCAGAAAGACAGCTTGAGCAAGAAATGTATGATTTTATGTCAGAACAATATAATGTATTAGTTTGTACAACTATAATAGAAACAGGAATGGATATTCAAAATGTAAACACAATAATAATTTATAATTCAGATAAGATGGGACTTTCCCAGCTGTATCAATTAAGGGGTAGAGTAGGAAGATCTAATAGAATTGCATATGCATATCTTTTATATACTAAAGATAAGGTTTTAACAGAGATTGCAGAAAAGAGACTTAAGGCATTAAAAGATTTTACTGAATTAGGTTCTGGTTTTAAAATAGCTATGAGAGATTTAGAAATCAGAGGCGCTGGTAATATGATGGGTTCATCTCAACATGGACATATGGCATCTATAGGGTATGATTTATACTGTAGGATGCTTGAGGATACAGTTAAATTACTTAAGGGTGAAATTGAAAAGGAACCAATAGAAACAACTTTAGATATAAAGGTTGATGCATTTATATCAGAACGTTATATAGAAGATGAAATTCAAAAGATTGAGGTTTATAAAAAGATTGCAGTAATTGAAGGTTTAGATGATTACAACGATATAAGAGAAGAATTAGAAGATAGATATTCTAAGATACCTGAGCCTGTATATAACTTAATGGATATTGCATATATAAAGAGTCAGGCAAAGTCTATTTTTATAGAAGAAATAAAAGAAACTCCTAAGGAAATAATATTTAAATTTGCAGAGGGAGAGAGTGGATATAAGAAAATATTTAAAACATTAATGGAAAAGCACAAGAAGAGTGTTGCATTAAGATTTGGAACAAATCCTTATTTTGCTTTTAAATTAAAGGCTATAAAGAAAGAAAATAAATTGGAATTTTTAAAAGAAGTTCTTAATGACATAATATTGTAACAAACGTGTGTTATAAAGAAAGAGTGCCAACATAAAATTAGTGTAAAAAAATTGAATTATAAAAGTAATATTGATATACTAATGTTATGACTTTTTTACAGTATGAATGTTAAAGTAACTGTGGGTCAAGGTTACATATAATTTTTAAAAGCAGTTATTTTATAAAATGTTTAAATCTAGAATAAGCGAGGGGAAAATTTTGAAAAAAATAAAAAAAATTATTGCAGCGGCAGCTATATTAACAATTGCAGCATCAGCTATGGGCTGTAAGATGATTGAAAAAACACCGGAGGCGATACAAAAGACAGTTCTTGCAACAGTTGGAAGCGAAAAAATAACCAAAGGAGATTTTGATAAAGAAATTGCACCACAATTAAAGCAACAATTTGGTGATGATTATGCAACTAATGACAAGGTAAAGGATCAAGTAAAACAAGCTAAAACACAAGGATTAAATAGTCTAGTAACTCAAAACATACTTATCCAAAAAGCTACTGAGTTAAACTTAAAACCATCAGATGATGAGATAACTAAGCAAATTGATGAAACAATGAGTGGATATAAGACTCAATATCCAGAAGAAGGTCAATTTGAAGAGGCTTTAAAGCAAGCAGGGCTTACAGAAGATCAACTTAAAGATTCTTTAAAGAAAAGAATAATAATTGAAGCAGTTCAACAAGATATGGTAAAAGATATAACAGTTACAGATGATGATGTTCAAACATATTATAATGAAAATAAAGACACTCAATTTGCTGTAGGTGCAGGTGCAACAGCATCACATATATTAGTAGCAGATGAAGAAACAGCTAAAAATTTAAAGGCTAAATTAGATGCAGGTGCTGATTTTGCAACACTAGCTAAGGAAAATTCAACAGATCCAGGAAGTAAAGATAAAGGTGGTAGCTTAGGATTTGTAGCTTATAATTCAACACAATTAGTTACTGAATTTATGGATGGATTTAAGAATTTAAAAGAAGGCGAAGTTTCTCAGCCAGTAAAGAGTCAATTTGGATATCATTTAATTAAAGCTACTGGATTAAAAACTGCAGAAGTAACTCCATTAGATCAAGTTAAAGACCAAATTAAGCAAACATTATTACAACAAAAACAAACCACAGCTTTTAATTCTAAAGTAGAAGAATGGAAAACAGCGTTAAAAGTTAAAACTTACGAGGATCAATTATAATATTAAATGATAAATCTAAGGTTATTCGAGATAATTAATACTTATTTCAGAATGACCTTTTATTTTTGTGAAGGAATTATAAAATTTTAGTAATGTATAAGTTCAGATTAACAAAATTCATAGTCTCAAAATTAATTCTTTTATAAAATTTATATTCATATGCTTTATTCTAGATATATTTTCAATTAGAATTTATATGTATATAAGTTCTAATTAATTTACTACATTAAACTCTCATGTACATTAGATGAATATTAGCCAAGTGTAGGTAGTTTATTTATTAGAATATATATACTAAGTTAAAAACATATTATACATTAACTAAGTATTATTTAGATCATTTATCACAATATATATACGTGGTAATTTTAATTTTTCAATGAAACGAATTTATGAAAATTAATTTTAATATAGATTATTTTTGCAAAATATATATTTAAAGCACTAAATATATATTTTGAGTTTTATATTTTACATATAAGAAATTTGTCTCCAGATGCATTTTTAGCCACTTTGGACTGAAAAAATAAATTTAATATAAAATTTGCCTATAAGTGTATAAAATTTCTATAAATTCAAATAATAATATTGCAACTAATTATTAGAGTTTCAAAGGAGGTTATATAACCAATGAAGGCAACAGGAATTGTTAGAAGAATTGACGATCTAGGAAGAGTGGTAATACCAAAAGAAATAAGGAGAACCTTAAGAATAAGAGAAGGAGATCCGCTGGAGATTTTTACAGATAGAGATGGTGGTGTGATTCTAAAAAAATATTCTCCAATTGAAGAATTAACTAATTTTTCAAAAGAATATTGTGATAGCTTGCAACAAGTTATAGGTCATGTAGTCTTGATAGCTGATAAAGATGCATTTGTTTCTGTGAGTGGAGCACCAAAAAAAGAGTACATAGAAAGAAAGGTAAGTAGTGAGTTAGAAAAGATAATGGATGAAAGAAAGACTGTGTTATTAAATAAATCTAATAATGCAGTAATACCATTACACAATGATGATGATGAAGCAAATTATAACAGTCAAGTTATATCACCAATTATAGCTGAAGGTGATCAAATTGGTGCTGTAATTATTATTTCTAAAGAAGATGTAGAACTTGGCGAAGTTGAAACAAAGCTAGTTGAAACAGCAGCAGCATTTTTAGGAAAGCAAATGGAGCAATAATAATTATAATTTAATCACTAGATGAAAAATAAAAGGCATAATACCTCTAAACTTACAATAATAATTAATTAGTAACTTGTAAGTTTGGAGGTATTTTATGAATAAACAATCCCTAATAAAAGGGAGTATAATTCTTGGAGCCGCAGGAATATTAACTAGATTTTTAGGACTATTTTTTAGATGGCCGTTAATAATGTTAATAGGAGATGAAGGAATAGGATATTATCAAATGTCTTACCCATTATATATGTTTTTTATAGCAATGGCATCTGGAGTTCCTGTTGCAATTTCTAAAATGATATCAGAAAGGAATGCAACAAATGATATATATGGAAGCTTTGAAGTTATGAAGGAGTCTGCTATTTTAATGGCTATAATAGGTACAGGCACTACATTATCATTATTCTTCTTTGCAAAAGAAATAATAGTATTTTTAAAATGGGATACTAAAGCTTATTATTCATTAATAGGAATATCGTTTGCACCTATTGTAATATCTTTTCTAACTATATTTAGGGGTTTTTTTCAAGGGTTACAAAACATGACTCCGTCAGCTATATCCCAAATAATAGAGCAGCTTGGCAGAGTTATATTTGGTGTAGGACTTGCTGTAATTTTATTACCAAAGGGTATTGAATATTCAGCTGGGGGAGCAGCATTTGGTGCTACTGCAGGAGCAGTACTTGGAGGTTCGTATTTATATTCTAAATATAGGAATATAAAAAAACGTTATAAAATAAAAAACATAAAAATTAATACTGAAATATTAAACACCATATTAAAAATTGCAATTCCTATATCCTTAGGGACAACCGTTAGCAGTATTATGAATTTAATAGATTCAATTTTAGTTCCACAAAAACTTTTAGAAGCAGGACTTACAAAAACTCAAGCTACAATATTATATGCACAATTGACAGGCAAAGCCTCTGTTATTGTTAATATTCCACTTACTATTTCTATGGCAATTTGCACATCTTTAATTCCCATTATAGCTGAAGTTTCTATATTAAAGAAACAAAAAGAACTTAGGGCGAAAATAGATATTTCTATGAAAATGGCAACTATAATTGCAATTCCTTGTACTTTTGGACTTTTTTTTCTAGCAGAACCAATAATGAAATTTATATTTCCGGGAAGATTTGAGGGTATAGAAATATTAAAATATTTATCTTTGACCATTCCTTTTATAATAATTACTCAAACAACAACAGCTATTTTACAAGGAACAGGAAATTATATAATGCCCGTTATTAATTTACTAATGGGATGTGTAATTAAAATTGTATTAACAGAGATATTAGTTCCATTAGAGCAGTTTAACATATATGGAGCTGTTATAGCGAGTTTTGGAGCCTATACAATAGTAAGTATTTTGAATATAATAACTATGAAATATAAGTTGAGGATAAAACTTAATTTATATGAAATATTAATAAAACCAACATATGCATCAGTAATTATGATGTTATTCGTATTAATTAGTTATAATTTTGTATATAAAAATACAATAAGCAATGGAATATCTTGCTTAATATCTATATTTTTAGGTATGATAATATATATATCACTAATATTTGTACTTAAAATGTTTAACATTGAAGAAATAAGAAGTAGAATTAGAAAAAGGTAAAAAGGAGAGAACACCTAATGATTAAAATAGTAGGGTTAGGGCCAGGAGCTAAGGAAGCGTTGACTATAGGAACAATATGTGAAATTGAAAGCAATAAAAATATATTTTTGAGAACAGAAAAACACCCAACTGTAGATTATTTAAAAGAAAAGAATATTGTGTTTGGCACTTATGATAATGTTTATGAAAGTATAGGGAGCTTTGATGAAGTATATTTAAATATAGCGAATGATTTAATTAAAAAGCATGAAGAGTTGGGAAATTTAATTTATGCAGTACCAGGTCATCCGTTAGTTGCAGAAAAATCAGTGTTTAATTTAATAGAGCTATGTAAAGAAAATAATGTAGAGTATAAAATAATACCGGCAGTAAGCTTTATTGATGCTATGATTGAAGGGCTTAAAATTGATCCAATAGAAGGATTAAAGGTTATAGACTCTTTTGATATAGAGAATCAAATTTTAGATAAGAGAATAGGAACTATAATTACTCAAGTTTATAATCAATTAATAGCATCAGAAGTTAAATTAAAGCTATTGGAGCAGTATAATGATGAAACAGAAATATATTATGTAAGAGCAGCAGGAATAAAAGATCAAGAAAGTATAAGAAAAATACCATTATTTGAATTAGATATGCAGGATGATATAGATTACTTAACATCTATATATATTCCAAAGGACTTGAAAAATAAAAAAGATTTTAATGATTTATTATCTATAATAGAAACTTTAAGAAGTGAGGATGGATGTCCATGGGATAGGGAGCAAACTCATCAGTCTCTAAAAAAGGCATTAATAGAGGAAAGTTATGAAGTTATAGATGCTATAGATCAAGAAGAGGATGATTCTTTAATTGAAGAGCTTGGAGATGTTCTACTTCAAGTTGTTTTTCATGCATCTATCGGAAAAGAAGAAGGTTATTTTGATATAAGCGATATAGTAGAAGGAATATGTAACAAAATGATAAATAGACATCCACATGTTTTCAAAAAGGATAATGAATTAAATTCATCAGAAGAAGTATTGGAAAAATGGGATGAGCTTAAGAAAAAAGAAAAAGGATATAATAGCATTACTGAAGAAATGAAGGGAATAACAAAAGGATTACCAGCACTTTTAAGAGCACACAAGGTTCAAGAAAAAGCAAAAAGAGTTGGATTTGACTTTGAAGATGTAAATTTGGCTATAGATAAGGTAAAAGAAGAACTTAATGAAGTAATTGATGTATATAATACAGAAAATGTGGAAAAAATAAAAGAAGAACTAGGGGATTTATTCTTCTCATGTGTTAATGTTGCAAGGTTTTTAAAGATTGATGAAGAGATAGCTTTAAATTATACTATAGACAAGTTTATAAAAAGATTTGCATATATTGAGAAGATCGCAAAGGAAAAAAATATTGAAATAACTAATATGAATATGGAGGAAATGGATAAACTATGGGAAATTTCAAAAAAAATAGATTAATATGTGATTTAAATAAAGGAGTTTTCTAGTTTATGCAGAATAATAATTTATAAAGAACTATGTTGTAATGATTTATTGAATTATTTGGTTCCTTATAGGAAAAGAAATTGTTTTCCTATAGACGGCTGGCTGAAGAGGTTATATAATAAAGAAGTGCAATTTAGTACATAAAGAAAACAGTTAGAAAATATATAACTGGATTTTAAGGAGGATGTTATTGTGAATAAAGCAGAATTAATTACTAGCATGGCAGAAAAAAGTAAGTTAACAAAAAAGGATGCAGAATTGGCATTAAAAGCTTTAATTGAAAGTGTTGAAGAAACACTAGAAAAAGGTGAAAAGGTTCAATTAGTTGGTTTCGGAACATTCGAAACAAGAGAAAGAGCTGCTAGAGAAGGAAGAAACCCTAGAACTAAAGAAGTTATAAAGATTCCTGCAACAACAGTTCCAGTATTCAAAGCAGGTAAAGAATTCAAAGATAAAGTTAACAAGTAATATACAAGTTAACAGAGTAAATAAAGAACCCGAGTTTTCTCGGGTTTTTTTGATAAAGGAGAAAATTATGCGATTAGATAAGTATTTAAAGGTATCTCGTATCATAAAGAGAAGAACTGTAGCAAAAGAAATCAGTGAAAGTGGCCGTATATTAATAAATGATAAAGTAGCGAAACCTTCCACAAAAGTAAAAGAAGGAGACATAATTCAAATAACTTTTGCAAATAGAATATTAAAAGCAGAAATAATTAATATAGCAGAACATGTCAGAAAAGAAGATGCAAAGGAAATGTATTTAATTATTGAAGGAGAAGAAGATAAAGAGTAGAAAAATCGGAGTATTTATCTACTCTTTTCATATGTGATGGATTTTATAAATTCTTTTATTAATGGGAGATTATTTTTCATTTAGATATAATTAATTTGAAAGTTAATGCAAAAGAATATAAAGAGTTAAGAAAACTATTTTTTATGCATATATTTATTAGAATAATTCATAAAAATTCTACATTCTAAATTATAGTATATAAACATATATTGTATAAGGCACATTACGAAGAATAGTAGAACAATATATTTTTGTTACTTATGATGCTGTCTTTATAAAGTTTAGGAAGAAAAATTCAGATTATTATTTTTCACATATGTGAGAAGAAAGAATGGAGGAGTTTTTAATGGAGAAAAAAACAGAAAATAAGATTGATGATAATAAATCTAATTTAATGTTAGAAAATAGAAAAAAATTAACATTGAGTGGTGTTGTAGAAGTTATAAGTTTTGATGAGCAGAAAATAGATTTAACTACTAATTTAGGCAATTTAACTATTAAAGGCGAAGACTTAAAAATGAATAAATTAGATGTGCAAAATGGGGATGTTATAATTGCTGGAAGCATTTCATCTATGATATATAATGGAAAAGTATCAAAGAAAAGCAATGAGAGTATAATAAGTAAGTTGTTTAAGTAGGAATTTATGCCTTTAGGATTAAATATGCAAATTAATCTTGTTATGTATAGTTTGCTTGGCGGACTTATCGCAGGAGTATTATTTGATATATATAGAGTAGTAAGAGGGATAAACTCCATAAAAATATTGACGATAATACAAGACATATTATTTTGTATACTTATTGCTTTGGTTATTTTTACTTTTCTGTTATATACTAATTATGCTTTTCTAACTCCCTATGTATACATTCTTATAGTCAGCGCTCTATTAATATATTTTAGATTTATTAGTAAGTATGTTTATGCTAGTGAAATAGTAATAGCATGGACATTTTACAAATTAATAAGAATAATATTAAAAAATATATGTTATCCATTAAAAATAATTGTATATAAAATTACAGATAAAAGGAAATAAGAAAAAATTACTTGAATAATAGCAACATAGTGTTTACAATAGATATAAGAGAATTTATAAAATAGAGGTTCTATAGATGGGAAAAAAGTTAATATTAAAAAAAATAATAATTGCTGGATTTATTGTTTTCTTTGCTTTTAGTTATATTAGACAATGCATAACTATGAATAGAATTCAAAAGGAAATCGACAGTAAGCAGTCCCAATTAGATGAAGTTAAGCAAAAAAATGACAGACTTCAAGAGGAAGTTGAAAAGATTAATTCAGATTCAGCAGATTATCTTGAGAAGTTAGCAAGAGAAAGACTTGGAATGATTAAACCAGGAGAAAAAGTTGTTAATGGTGAGGTAACAGATAAAAGTTCCAATTAACTTTAAGTGTATAGAAAACTAATAAAATTCTAACAATATAATATTTATTAATCATTAAAATTGTAGTTTAAATTTAAGAACGTCTTTATTAAAGGTTGTTCTTATAAATTTATATATTTTTAAATTTAAGGAGGAGTCTTTTAAACATGACCTTAATGGCAGGAAACATAGTAGAGGGCACAGTTATAAACATTACAAACTTTGGGGCTTTTATTGAAGTTGAAGGCAAAACTGGATTAGTTCATATTTCAGAAGTAGCAGATTCTTACGTAAAAGATATTAGAGAACACCTTAGTGAACAAGATAAAGTGAAGGTAAAGGTTATCTCAATTGATGATAATGGAAAAATAAGTCTTTCAATAAAACAAGCAAATGTTCAAAGAAAATCAGTTAAACCAGCAGAAATTGACTGGAAACCGGCAGAGAAAAAGAAGCCTAGTAATACTGGAAATTTTGAAGACATTATGTCTAGATTCTTAAAAGATAGTGAAGAAAGAATGCAAGATGTAAAAAAACATCAAGAATTTAAAGGAAAAGGTGGAAAAAAGGGTTCTTAGAATTTATTTAAAAGGTATAATAAAATATAGTAATTAATAAGTTTTAAAGATGTAGGATAAATTAGTAAAAAATATATTTATTTTTTGCGGTTTATTCTACATTTATAAAGTTAAGCGCAATATATTTATATAATTAAAATTAATAATTAATACATAAATCTAGTATTAAAAACTAGATTTTGATTAATAATAAAATTTATTTAAAAAATATTGACAGCCTAAAGATTATATATTATAATTAGCTTTGTTGTCGGCACATTATGTGTAGTGACATGCCGAAGTGGCGGAACTGGCAGACGCACAGGACTTAAAATCCTGCGGTGGTTAAACACCGTACCGGTTCGATTCCGGTCTTCGGCACCATATATATGAAAAACATAATAACGCGGGGTGGAGCAGTTGGTAGCTCGTCGGGCTCATAACCCGAAGGTCGTAGGTTCAAGTCCTGCCTCCGCAACCATTAATATGGCGGAATAGCTCAGCTGGCTAGAGCACTCGGTTCATACCCGAGGTGTCGTAGGTTCAAGTCCTATTTCCGCTACCAATATGTGCCGAAGTGGCGGAACTGGCAGACGCACAGGACTTAAAATCCTGCGGTGGTTAAACACCGTACCGGTTCGATTCCGGTCTTCGGCACCATATATATGAAAACATAATAACGCGGGGTGGAGCAGTTGGTAGCTCGTCGGGCTCATAACCCGAAGGTCGTAGGTTCAAGTCCTGCCTCCGCAACCATTAATATGGCGGAATAGCTCAGCTGGCTAGAGCACTCGGTTCATACCCGAGGTGTCGTAGGTTCAAGTCCTATTTCCGCTACCAATATGTGCCGAAGTGGCGGAACTGGCAGACGCACAGGACTTAAAATCCTGCGGTGGTTAAACACCGTACCGGTTCGATTCCGGTCTTCGGCACCATATATATGAAAACATAATAACGCGGGGTGGAGCAGTTGGTAGCTCGTCGGGCTCATAACCCGAAGGTCGTAGGTTCAAGTCCTGCCTCCGCAACCATTTATTTTTAATGATAAGAATATTTAGAAATAAATCTAAAGTGTCGTAAATTCTATATATATTATAAAATTTATTAATATGCCGAAGTGGCGGAACTGGCAGACGCACAGGACTTAAAATCCTGCGGTGGTTAAACACCGTACCGGTTCGATTCCGGTCTTCGGCACCAAAGACTTAAGTAATAAACTTAGGTCTTTTTTGTTTGTTCAACATTTTGACGAAATTACAAGAGAAGATAACCCAGTTGAATATTACATTACCTATATATAAATAATACAAAATTCACAGAGGTTAATATGAAACTTTATGAGTGTGAGTGATGGAATTTTAATAAAAGTTAATACTAGTAGAAATATTTATTAAAAGTTTACTGTATTTAAAATAAAAACAACTAAATAAATATATTACTTAATGATGATGAATTTGAGGTGTCTTCACTAGAATGGATCAATCAATAAAGAAACTAATAAGAGCTATATGATGGATATATATTTCATCATATAGCTTTTTTGTTCCAACATGGCAGCAATTTCGTAGCTAAAATTTGATGCAATAAAGAAATTCTAATAATATTCACCTTTTATTATTTTATGAAAAAATAATTGTGTATAAATTTCTAATAAAATAATATTAACGACAAATTAATTATCAAAGAAAAAATTAAAGGAACTTGGTTATTTAAATAGACAATTCCTAGATTTAAAACAATTTTAATAAAATTAGTTATAGTGAAAATAATTTACTAAACCATTAGATATTAGAGAATTTTAGATGAAGTTGTCCTACGAAAATTTTATAAGAGAAACATGTTATGACATTTATCGTAAAATCGTGCTGTTATAATAAAATTACATTAATTGGAAATGAGGCGAGATGATGTGCAGTATGAATTAGGTGTAAATAAATATGGACAAATAGAAAAACTAGGAGATATTAGAAGAAAAACATGGATGAAAACATCTGTAGTAAAATTAGTAACCATATTAATAATTGGAATTTTACTTGGAAGAGTTAATTTATTATTAAATCAATCAGATAGCCGTGGAATAGCACCGATGGGAATAGCTTACTTGATGGCTTTAGCTACAAAAGAAAATAAAAGAAATATATTAATTGCAGCGATAGGAATTGCTGTAGGATATTTAACAATTAATAGTATGTTGACAGATGGATATGCATATTTAATAACAGTCGCTCTAATAACAATATATTACGCTTTTATAGCAGCTAATAAGACAAGAAAGAAAGAATTAGTAGGTTTTTTAATAATTTTAAGTAGTTTTTTTGTTTATGGTATTGGAGTTAATAAATATGAATTAGGAGTAGATATCATTCTATGTCTGCTGCAAACCCTAGTTGTTATGCCTATATACTATATTATAAAATACGCGCTAAATTCTTTTGAAGAAATTAATACTAACTACTTCTTTTCATCAGAAGAAATAGTTAGCATTGGAATATTTCTATGCTTATTAATTTCAGGAATAGGGAGCGTTAATTTTATTAATTATTCTATAAGAAATATATTTGCGTTAACCTTGGTTTTTACAATTGCATATGTAGGTGGAGCAGCATATGGAGCTATGATAGGTGTTTTAATGGGCATAATGATAGGTGTCGCATCTAATAATATGATGTATAGTGTGGCATTTTTCAGCGTTGGCGGTCTTACAGTCGGCATATTCAAAGATACTGGGAAAATATTTTCAATACTTTCAGGTATAATAATTTATTTTGCATTAGCATTATATTCTAATGTAGTAACACTGAAATTAGGAATAGAAGTTTTAGCAAGCTGCTTTTTGTTTTTATGTATTCCAAAACCTGTATATAAAAGTATTGAAGTTGAAATAAATCCTCAAAAAAAGAAGACCTACTTTGGGGAAGTTCAATTAAATGCAATAAAGGAGGAATTTACTTTTAAGCTAAAAGGTCTTACGAGTGTATTATCCAGTGTGGCAAAATGCCTAGGTGATACTAATGACAATGAAAATTTATTAATTAAGTCCAAGGGAACTGCATTAGTAGAAAATTTGGCAGATAGAAGTTGTTCAAATTGTGAGAATAAACCTTTATGTTGGGAAAGAGATTTTCATCAAACTTTTAATTCGTTTCAGATGTTAATAAAGAGTTATGAGGAGGGATGCTTAGCTATACCAATAGACTTAGAAAAGAAGTGCGTTAAGAACTTTACTCTCTTGCGAAGTACAGAAGGTGTTGTAAATAACTATAATGTAAGTGAAACAATAAAAGAAAGATTAGCAGAAGGAAAGAATGTGTTATCAACTCATATATCCAATATAACAACTACCTTAGAGATACTCTTAAATGACTTTAAAAAGGAGGTTAATATAGATACTGAATTAGAAAGAGTAATAAAACGTGTGTTAAACAAAAATTCAATTTACTATAATAATGTTTTTTGCTATATAGATAAAAATGGTAGAGTTAAAATCAGAATAAGCATGAATAATTATGATGGTGCGGAGTATTATGAAAAAAGAATAGTTTCTTTATTGTGTAATGGAATGAAATTGAGCTTATGTATTGAAGAAGAGGGTTGTAATATTGATATCAAAACAAACGAAAGAATTATTACTATAGAGGAAAAACCTAGATATCACATGGTGTCGTATGGCGCAATTGAATCTAAAGACGGAGAATTTCAAACTGGAGATAATTACAGCTTTGGAAGAACTACTAATGGAAATTATATAACTATATTAAGTGATGGTATGGGATCAGGACCAGAAGCTGGAGAGGAAAGTAAGGCAACTGTGGATTTGGTAGAAAAACTTATGGAAGCAGGTTTTGATGAAGATATAACAGTAAATACAGTTAATTCAATAATGGGAATGAGATTTGCAGAAGACGAAAAATATGCTACATTAGATTTAAATAAGGTTAATTTATATGATGGAGAGGCTATTTTTGTGAAAATAGGTGCAGCGCCTAGTTTTATTAAGAGGGGAAGTGATGTAAAATATGTTAATTCTAAAAATTTACCATTAGGGCTTGTGGATGAAGTAGATGTTGAAATTATAAAGGATACTTTGAAACCTGGGGATATTTTAATTAATGTAAGTGATGGAGTTTTAGATATCAGCAAATTAAATAATGAAAAAGTTAGCTGGCTAGAAGAATATTTAAGAAATGTTAATGCAGACCCAAGGGAGTTGTCTGAAAAAATATTAGAAAGAGCAAAAGAATTAAGTAAAGGAAACCTTAATGATGATATGACAGTTGTTGTTTCGAAGGTTTATCTAGATAGCTAACTTTTTGATTAGACTTTTTATATAATTTAAATCGTGTTAAGAATATTACTAAACTTAAAGGTTGTAAAATTCCATGAGTAAATCTTAAAGATATAGATTGCTTAATAGCTATACTTATATATTACACAAAAAGCATGCATATAAGGAATATATTTCCTTATGCGTGCTTTTATTTTACATAAGGTTTATTTATTATGGAAAAATTTCTTAAATGTGTTGTAAAAGTAATTTGTATTAAAATTAGTTAACGTGAATTGATTTCGTTAAAGAATCAAAATTACAATATAGATATGTTCGAGTCCAATAAAATTAATGTTTACATTCAAAAAATATATACGTACAATAGATTGTGTTATGTGTAATTTTATTGATAAATGGAGGTGTTCATTTTTGCATAGAAAAGTAATATCTTATATAAAAGATAATAAATTAATTAAATCTGGAGATAAAATTTTAGTTGCTCTTTCTGGAGGACCAGATTCAGTATGTCTCTTAAATATTTTATTTGAATTAAAGGAAGAGTTAAATATAAATATAGGTGCTGCACATATAAATCATCTTTTGCGAGGGGAAGATTCATTTAAAGATGAAGAATATGTGATTAAAATATGTGATGAAATGAGTATACCTTGTTTTGTGATACGTGTAGATATAAATAATTATTCTAAAGAACATAAGTTATCTTCTGAATTAGCAGGAAGACAGGTTAGATATGACTTTTTCGAAGAAATTATAGAAAAGGAAGACTTTAATAAGATTGCTACTGCTCATAATGCAAATGATCAAGCAGAAACAATCCTATTTAGACTGATGAGAGGAACTGGATTAGAAGGACTTGGTGGAATTAAAGCTTGTAGAGATAATAAAATGATAAGGCCGATTTTATGTTTGAGCAGACAAGAAGTAGAAGAATACATACAATTAAAAAACTTAAAACCTAGAATTGATAAAACTAATTTCGAGAAGATATACAATAGAAATAAAATAAGATTAGATATATTACCATATATGAAGGAAAACTTTAATGAAGATATTATACAAACACTAAATAGAATGTCATTGCTATTGGAAAAGGATAATGAATTTCTTGAAAAATTAGCACTAAAAGCGTATAAAAAATATTGTATAGAATATGATGATTATTTTATAATAAAAGAGGAGATATTTAAACAAGAGGAGTCTATAATTAATAGAGTTCTAAGGCATGCTGTGACGAGGTATTCAAAATCAAATTATGATTTTGAAATGAAGCATATAAATGAAATTTTTTCTTTATCCCAAAAGAACTCAGGAAAATTGATAGATTTACCAAATGGCATTTATGCTGAAAATATTTATGGTGATATATACATAAAAAATAAGAGCAATAAATATAATGGAAATAATAAAAAAGAGGAAATATTATTTAGTAAGGATAATACAAATAATAAAATAGTTAGTTTTGATAAATTTATAATTGAATTTTCTATTATTAATAATTATCAAAGAGAAGATATAAGTTTAAATCAAGGGAATTTAATACAATACTTTGATTTTGATAAAATAAATGATAATATTTTAATAAGGAAAAGAATCAATGGAGATAAAATCATTCCTTTAGGTATGAGTGGGAATAAAAAGCTGAAAGATATTTTTATTGATATGAAAATACCTAAAGAAGAAAGAGATAGTGTTCCTATTTTATGCATCGATGAAAAAATTGCATGGATTGTGGGAATTAGAACGTCAGAAGAATATAAAGTTACAAATCAAAGTAATAATATATTAAAAATAGTAGCTAAGAGAAAGGAATATTAAATTATGAAACAAGATATAAAGGAAATACTGTTTTCAGAAGAAGTTTTAACTAAAAGAATTAAGGAGCTTGGTGATGAAATAAGTGAAGAGTATAAAGGTAAGGAATTAGTAGTAGTTGGAATATTAAAAGGCTCAGTAATATTTGCGGCAGAGTTAATTAAAAATATATCAATTCCTTGTGAAATTGATTTTATGGCAGTATCTAGTTATGGAAACTCGACAGAAACGTCTGGAGTTGTAAGAATACTAAAAGATCTAGATAGTAATATTGAAGGAAAAGATATTTTAATAGTTGAAGATATAGTTGATACTGGAGTAACATTAGCATATTTACTTAAATATTTAAAAGCAAGAAAAGCTAATAGTATAGAAATTGTTGCTTTATTAAATAAACAAGCAAGAAGGACATCTGATTTAGAAGTTAAATATATTGGATTTGAGGTTCCTGATGGATTCATAGTTGGGTATGGAATAGATTATGCTGAGAAATATAGGAACCTACCATTTATAGGAATATTAAAACCAGAAATATATGAAAAATAGACATTGTAATTTTATTGTAATAAAAATATTCCTATGGTAAAATTTTAAATATGATGAGAGAGGGGGAACTTGAATGAAAAAGTATTCAAGTGCAGCTGTGTGGATTGTATGTTCAGTTATGCTAATTTTAGCAGCAGTTACTATATGGCAAACTGGAAATGGTTCTAGTGATATGGCGTATAGCGAATTCGTACAAAAATGGAATTCAAATCAAATAGAGAGTGTTATAATTAAATCGGATAGTATGACAATAGAGGGGAAAACTACTGATAATAAATCATTTACAACTATTGCGCCAAGTGAACTTGTAAGTTCATTATTAGAAAGTCAACCTAAATCAGAAGCTAAGATTATTTTTGAGAAACCATCTAATAATGCAACTTGGATTGCAACATTACTTCCATTTATAGTTATGGCGGTATTTTTATTTATATTTCTATTTATATTTACTCAACAATCACAAGGTGGAGGTGGTGGAAGAGGCGTTATGAATTTTGGTAAAAGCAAAGCTAAAATGGTAATGCCAGAAAGCCAAACAATTACATTTGAGGATATCGCTGGTGCAGACGAAGAAAAAGCAGAACTTGAAGAAATAGTTGATTTCTTGAAGTTGCCGGCAAGATATATACAAATGGGAGCAAGAATACCTAAGGGAGTACTACTAGTTGGACCTCCTGGAACAGGAAAAACTCTACTTGCAAAGGCTATAGCAGGAGAAGCGGGAGTTCCGTTTTTTAGCATATCTGGTTCGGATTTTGTTGAAATGTTTGTTGGTGTTGGTGCATCTAGAGTTAGAAGTTTGTTTGAAGAAGCTAAAAAAAATTCACCTTGTATAATATTTATAGATGAAATTGATGCAGTTGGAAGACAAAGAGGCGCAGGACTTGGCGGTGGACATGATGAAAGGGAGCAAACATTAAATCAACTTCTTGTTGAAATGGATGGTTTTGGTGTAAATGAAGGCATTGTTATGATAGCAGCTACAAATAGACCAGATATACTAGATCCTGCATTGTTAAGACCAGGAAGATTTGATAGACAAATAATGGTTGGAGCGCCTGATGTAAAGGGTAGAGAAGAAATCCTTAAGGTTCATACAAAAAAGAAGCCTCTTGAACCAGATGTTAAATTAGATATATTAGCTAAAAGAACTCCAGGATTTTCTGGAGCAGATTTAGAAAATTTAACAAATGAAGCAGCATTGCTTGCTGTTAGAAGAGATAAGAAACAAATATCAATGTTAGAAATGGAAGAAGCAATAACAAAAGTAATTGCTGGGCCTGAAAAGAAGAGTAAAGTAATAACTGAGCATGATAGAAAATTAACTGCTTATCATGAAGCAGGTCATGCAGTTGTGATGAGATTACTTCCAAATTGTGATCCGGTTCACGAAATAAGCGTAATTCCAAGAGGAAGAGCTGGAGGATACACTATGCATCTTCCTAAAGAAGATACATCTTATACATCTAAAGCTAAACTAAAAGATGAAATGATTGGACTTCTAGGTGGAAGGGTAGCTGAAAAGTTAATTATGGGAGATATAAGCACTGGTGCTAAAAACGATATTGATAGAGCTAGTCATATAGCTAAAAGTATGGTTATGGATTATGGTATGAGTGATGAGATTGGTACAATAACTTATTCTGCCGGACATGATGAAGTGTTCCTTGGAAGAGATTTGGGAAAAAGTAGAGATTTTAGTGAAGAAATTGGATCTAAAATAGATAAAGAAATTAAGAGATTTATAGATGAAGCTTATGATAAGGCGACTAAATTATTAGAAGAAAATACTAGTAAGCTCCATGCTGTTGCTCAAGCTTTAATTGAAAAAGAAAAACTTGATGCAAAAGAATTTGAAGAAATTTTTGTGAATAATTAATTATTGAAGGCTATTTCAGAATAAAAATATATTCTGAAATAGCTTTTTAAGTTCTAAGTATATTATCTAAAATATGTGCAATAATATTGCGTGGGAAATAATGAGCTGGGAATATTAATTAATGTTACAAAAAACAATTTATATAATCTGTGATAATTAAAATATATGGAGAGTTAAATTTTATTAGTGATAATACGAATGTTTTCTTGTAATTAATATCAAATATTCGAAAAAACTTTTAATGGATAAGTTGAAATGATATAATAGAACTACAAGAAACGATCTTTTGTTAATATTAGGAGGAGAGCTTAGATGAAAAGTGATATTCAAATTGCACAAGAAGCAAAAATGGAGCCAATAAAGAATGTGGCTGAAAAATTAGGACTTTGCGAAGATGATATTGAATACTATGGAAAATATAAATGTAAAATATCTTTAGATGTGTACGAAAAAGTTAAGCAAAATAAGGATGGAAAGTTAGTTTTAGTGACGGCGATAAATCCAACTCCAGCAGGAGAAGGGAAATCAACTGTCACTGTAGGTCTTGGTCAAGCGCTGAATAAATTAGGTAAAAAGGCAGTGATAGCATTAAGAGAGCCATCATTGGGACCTGTTTTTGGAATAAAAGGTGGAGCAGCAGGTGGTGGATACGCACAAGTAGTTCCAATGGAAGATATTAATCTTCATTTTACCGGTGATATGCATGCTATTACAGCTGCTAACAATTTATTATCAGCAGCAATGGATAATCATATTCATCAAGGAAATGATTTAAAGATTGATTCTAGAAGAATAGTATTTAAAAGAGTTATGGATATGAATGACAGAGCATTAAGGAGCATTGTTGTTGGAATGGGTGGAAAAGCGAATGGCTTTGTTAGGGAAGATGGTTTTAACATAACTGTCGCATCAGAAATAATGGCTATATTATGTTTATCAAGTGATTTAGAAGATTTAAAAGAAAGAATGGGAAATATCGTAGTTGCATACAATTTAGATGGAGAACCTGTATATGCCAAAGAATTAGAAATTCAAGGTGCTATGGCATTGTTAATGAAAGATGCTATTAAGCCTAATTTAGTGCAAACTTTAGAAAATACACCAGCATTAATACATGGAGGACCATTTGCTAATATTGCTCATGGATGTAATTCTATAATGGCAACTAAACTTGCTTTAAAGGTTGGTGAAATTGCAATAACTGAAGCTGGGTTTGGTGCGGATTTAGGAGCAGAAAAATTCTTTGATATTAAATGTAGATATGGGAATTTAAAACCTGAATGTGTTGTGATTGTAGCTACAATAAGAGCATTGAAACATCATGGCGGAGTAAATAAAGCTGAATTAAATATTCCTAATGTTGAATCTCTAAGTAAGGGAATAGCTAACTTAGAAAAGCAAATTGAAAATATTAAAAAATTTAACGTAACACCTGTTGTTGCTATAAATAAATTTGTTACAGATAGTGACGAGGAAGTGCAATTTATAAAAGATTTCTGCAACAAACTTGGTGTTAAGGTTGCATTATCAGATGTATGGGCTAAAGGTGGAGAAGGAGGAATTGAACTAGGAAATGTTGTGTTAGACATTCTAGATAATAACAATTCTAATTTTGCACCAATTTATGATGAAAAGCTTACTATTCAAGAAAAAGTATTGTGTATAGCTAAAGAAATTTATGGTGCAGATAAAGTAAATTACACACCAGCTGCAAAAAAACAAATTATTGAATTAGAGAAGTTTGGATTAGATAAATTACCTATATGTATGGCAAAAACACAATACTCTTTATCAGATAATCCTAGTCTTTTAGCTAGACCAGAAGGCTTTGACATTACTGTTAAAGAAGTTAGAGTGTCTAACGGAGCAGGTTTTATAGTTGTTCAAACAGGGGACATAATGACTATGCCAGGACTACCAAAAGTTCCAGCTGCAAATAGGATGGATGTATTAAAAAGTGGAGAAATAATAGGATTATTCTAAATGCTTGATTACATAGGCGATTGCAAAAACATAAAGTACAATTAAAGCATAAGATTATTTAAAAATAGGATTTTAGCACTTGACAAATGAATTATAATTGTTAAAATTATATTGTTATTTTTAAGTAAATTTCTAACATTAAGGCAGCTCTCAGGGCTGCTTTTAATTTAACTATATTAAGGTGGTGCTTTCTATGATTTTGCTTGTAGATGCAGGTAATACTAATATTGTTTTGGGAGTACATAATGGAGAAAAGTACATAGCTAGTTGGCGTATTTCAAGTGAAGGGAATAAAACCTCAGATGAGTATGGTATACAAGTCATGCAATTATTTAGCGGAAGTAATATTAATACTAAAGATATTACTGGAGTTATAGTTTCTTCTGTGGTTCCTAATATAATGCATTCTTTAGAAAATATGTTAAAAAAATGTTTTGGTCATGAACCGATAATAGTTGGACCAGGAGTAAAAACAGGAATAAATATTAAATATGATAATCCAAGAGAGGTTGGTGCGGATAGGATAGTAAATGCTGTTGCAGCGTATGAAATTTATAAAAGACCCGTTATCATAATAGATTTTGGTACGGCAACAACTTTCTGTGCAGTAAGAGCAAATGGAGATTATCTTGGAGGATGCATATGCCCAGGAATAAGAATTTCAGCAGATGCTTTATTTGAAAGAGCTGCAAAGCTTCCTAGAGTAGAATTAGAAGTACCTAAAAATATGATTTGTAAAAATACGGTATCAAGTATGCAGGCAGGTATTTTATTTGGGTATATTGGGCAAGTTGAATATATAGTCAAAAAGATGAAGCAAGAGATGAGATCATCTAAGTATAAGGAAGAACCACTGGTAGTAGCAACAGGAGGATTAGCTAATTTAATTGCTAAAGAAACTGATGTTATAGATAAAGTTGATTCTGATTTAACATTAGAAGGCTTAAAAATATTATATGAAAAGAATAAGGAATCTGAAAACTTAAAAAATTAAAAAGTTTATGGATAGTATAAATATGTAAAGTAAGGAGTACATTCTAAATGAAAATAGGTGATTTAACCTTCGAAAATAATATATTTTTAGCACCTATGGCGGGTGTGACTGATATATCGTTTAGAGGATTATGTAAAGAAATGGGATGTGGGTTAGTTTATACTGAGATGGTTAGTGCTAAAGCGTTATATTATGGAAGTGAAAATACTCAATCTTTACTTAGAATAGCAGATGAAGAAAAACCTGTAGCAGTGCAAATTTTTGGGAGGGAACCAGATATAATGGCAAATATCTGTGAGGAACATTTTAATGATAGAGATGATATTTGCATTATTGATATAAACATGGGATGTCCAGCACCGAAAATAGTTAAAAATGGAGAAGGTTCTGCATTGATGAAGGAACCAGAGCTAGCACATGAAATTGTAAAAGCTATAAAAAAAGTTTCAAAAAAACCTGTTACTGTTAAGTTCAGAAAAGGATTTGATGAAGATAATATTAATGCAGTAGAGTTTGCAAAGGGAATGGAACAGGCTGGAGCAGATGCAATTACTATTCATGGACGAACAAGAAAACAAATGTATCAAGGTGTTGCAGATTGGAATGTAATAAAAAATGTTAAAGATAGTGTATCTGTGCCTGTAATAGGGAATGGTGATGTATTTTCTGGTGAAGATGCTCTTAGAATGAAAGAGATTACTAATTGTGATGGAATAATGATTGCAAGAGGAAGTCAAGGAAATCCATGGATATTTAAGGAAGTAAGTTGTGCACTAAAAGGTGAACCGCTCCAAGAAATTTCTTATAAAGAGAAAATTGAAATGTGCTTGAGACATTATGAATTAGCAGTTAAATATGATGGCGAGTTTAAAGCTATTAGAGAAATGAGAAAACATGCATCATGGTATATTAAAGGACTTCCAAGGTGCACAGATATTAGAAATGAAATTAATATTTTGGATGATAGTAAAAAGGTAATTGAGATTTTAACAAAATATAAAGAAGAATTGTAAAACTATATTTTAATTAAATATATTATAATTTAGAATAATTTCATAAATTGAATCATAATACTAATAATATATGTTAAATATGTTATAAAGTTAAAAACTATTTTAAAGTATCAATTATAATTTCTAGTTATTATGTTTTGAAAATTATATTAAAATATTGAGGCATAATAACATAAATCTCTTTAGATTAGGATTAATTGACATATCAAATAGGCTGATTTATAATTAGTTAAATGATTTTAGGTTTGTAAATTATTCAAGGTTATTCTGAAATAAAATTAAACAAATATTAAAGGTTTTAAAGGGGAGTAAAATATATGAGCCAAGCAAAGCAGTATGTAATGACTTATGAAGGTGTAAAAAAATTAGAGACTGAATTAGATTATTTAAAAACAGTAAAGAGAAAAGAAATAACTGAAAAAATAAAAGTTGCATTAGGATATGGAGATTTAAGTGAAAACTCTGAATATGATGAAGCTAAAAACGATCAAGCATTTACAGAAGGAAGAATACTACAATTAGAAAATATGTTAAAAAATGCAGTTGTTGTTGATGAATCAGAAATTCCAAATGATATTGTTTCAGTTGGATCAAAGGTTAAAGTAAAAGATTATGAATTTGATGAAGAAGTAGAATATTCAATAGTTGGATCGGCAGAAGCAGATCCTATAAATTTTAAAATATCAAATGAATCACCAGTTGGAAGTGCCTTAGTTGGTAAAAAAATAGGTGATATAGTAGAAGTAATAATTCCAGATGGATTAAATAAATTTGAGATACTAGGAATAAGTAGAAGTTAATTGGAGGTACGATATGTCAACAGAAGAAATGAGTATGCAGGAGTTAGAGTCTCAATATAATGAACAAGAAGGCTTGAGAAGAGACAAACTAGCTGAACTACAAAGTGCTGGAAAAGATCCTTTTGATGTTTATAAGGTAAATAGAACTCATACATCAGAAGAAGTTAAAGCAAATTATGATGCATTAGAAGGTAAAGAAGTAACTGTTGCGGGAAGACTTATGTCTAAAAGAGGTCAGGGGAAGGTTGTATTCTCAGATATACATGATAAAGATGGAAAGATACAATTGTTTCTAAAGATTGATAAAGTAGGCGAAGAAAATTTAAAGCAATATAAGACATTTGATTTAGGTGACTGGGTTGCAGCAACAGGTGAAGTATTCACGACAAAAACAGGTGAAGTATCAATAAATGTAAATACATTTGAATTAACTTGTAAATCTTTAAAACCGCTTCCAGAGAAATGGCATGGATTAAAGGATCCTGATTTAAGATATAGACAAAGAGAAGTTGATATAATCACAAATGCAAGTGTAAAAGATACTTTTATTAAGAGAAGTAAAATTATTTCAGCAATGAGAGAATTCTTAGATACTAAGGGATTTGTAGAAGTAGAAACTCCAATTCTTGGAGCAATAGCAGGTGGAGCAGCCGCTAAACCATTTGTTACTCATCACAATACTTTAGACATGGATATGTACTTAAGAATTGCAACAGAATTATATCTTAAGAGATTAATAGTTGCTGGATTCGAAAAAGTGTATGAAATAGGAAGAAATTTCAGAAATGAAGGGATGTCAGTTAGACATAATCCAGAATTTACTGCTATCGAATTATATGAAGCTTATTCTGATTATAATGATATGATGGAAATTACAGAGAATATGGTTGCACATATTTGTAAGAAGGTAAATGGAACTACTAAGGTTACTTACCAAGGAACTGAAATAGACTTTATGCCACCATGGAGAAGAATCACTATGGTTGATGCTGTGAAAGAATATGCAGGTGTAGACTTTAATGAAATTAAATCTAATGAGGAAGCTCAAGCTATAGCTAAAGAAAAGCATTTAGAATTTGCTAAGCCATTAGATACAGTTACAAAGGGTGAAGTGTTAAATGCTTTATATGAAGAGTTTGGTGAAACAAATATGATTCAACCTACATTTGTAACAGATTATCCAGTTGAAATTTCACCTCTTACAAAGAAAAAGAGAGGAAATCCAGAATTTACTGAAAGATTTGAAGGTTTTGTATTTGGTAGAGAGCTTTGTAATGCATACTCAGAATTAAATGATCCGATAGTACAAAGACAAAGATTTGAACAACAGGCTAATGAAAGAGAACTTGGTGATGATGAAGCGTATATGCTAGATGAACAATTCATGAGTGCTCTTGAAACAGGAATGCCACCAACAGGTGGAATGGGAATGGGGATAGATAGACTTATAATGTTTTTAACGGATTCTGCATCCATTAGAGATGTTATATTATTCCCAACAATGAGACCACAAAAGTAATTATAAATTTGGTTTATATATGTTTAATAAGGCATATATGAACCTTTTTTGATTTATAATTAAAATAATGAAGCAAAATCGTTGAAAAGATAAGTTTGCTATATAATAATACATTGTAAATAAAAATATACATTAAAACTAGTTATTGTCACTTGATTTTGTTGAAAAAATAAAATTTTAATATATATATTAAAAAAAGTGTTTTTTTTGCAAAAATAGGGTTGCACAATTAAAAAAAACTGATATAATAGATTAAGTAATGATGTTCCGCGATAGCTCAATGGTGGAGCACTCGGCTGTTAACCGATAGGTTGGAGGTTCGAGTCCTCTTCGCGGAGCCATTTTTTTATACTTTTTTGTATGAGTAGGAATATAGTTATAGTATGCATAATTAATTGCTTGCTATGGCTTTTTATTTTACAAGAAACATATAATTTTTAATGTAATGAGAAATTAAATTGTTTATGTTTAAGAGGAACGTATAGATTACAATTTATACTTGATTAGGAATTGACATAAATTTTTTTAGTTTTTTGCAAAAATGGGGTTGCATAATTAAGAAAAGCTGATATAATAGATTAAGTAATGACGTTCCGCGATAGCTCAATGGTGGAGCACTCGGCTGTTAACCGATAGGTTGGAGGTTCGAGTCCTCTTCGCGGAGCCATTTTTTTATACTTTTTTAATATTGATGAAATGGTTTAGGGTGGAAAGTAATTTCCGCCCTTTTTTATTTTATGCTTTAGCGTTCAGAAAACCACCTGCTAAGCGGGTGGTGGGCGTTTGGTTATACCGTTAAAAAACTATGAGTATTCTAAAACAGTGACGTTACAACAAGTTTTGTGTAACCACTAAACTAATACTGGTAATGCAAAACTATAAGTTGTTATAAAACTTAAGTTTCATGATCTCATTTAAAATATGGAAAAACCAAACAATTAAAAAATATATGGACAGTTTTAGTTAGAAAAACGCTTATATATATTTTTTAGGGTTACAGCCGCAGAGCAAGCCACCCGTTTGACGGGTGGTCCTGACTTAAAATTAATAACTTAAATATAATTATATTACATTTGGTTTATTATCAATAAAGTTAAAGTCATCTAGGATTATATCTACTGTATATTTCTTTTCGTTATTTTTATCGAAATAGCTGCCTGTTCTAATTTTGCCCTGTATAGATAATTTATGACCTTTGGTTATATATTGAGAAAGTATCTCAGCTTTTCTATCAAAAGCAACAACATTTATAAAATTTGTTGAATCTTGCTTTGTTGCTGAGTTATACTCATTTACTGCTAAAGTAAATTGTATATAACTTCTTTTGCTAGTTCCATAATGTTGAAGTTCTAAATCTCTAGTCACTCTACCTATTAGATATACTTTGTTCATGATATTACCTCCTAAAAGTTATTTGTCTTAAGTTTAGACAAAAACATATATTCGTATTCAAATGTAAAAGTTAAAAATTAGAAAAAATAAAAAATATAAGAATTATGAAAAAATATAAAAATAGGGTTGCATAATTAGAAAAAGCTGATATAATAGATTAAGTAATGACGTTCCGCGATAGCTCAATGGTGGAGCACTCGGCTGTTAACCGATAGGTTGGAGGTTCGAGTCCTCTTCGCGGAGCCATTTTTTTATATTTTTTTAGAAAATATTTTAATCTTGATATATAAATGGATTTTGTTAAAATTAATTTATCAATTGAATATACATGTTGAAGAAGAATAGTAATTTATAAGTCAATTGAAGAGAGATGATGTTTGGTGAAAATCATTATTGGTTTAAAATGAAGGGAACTTCTGAGTGTAGAATTGTTAAAGAAGAAAGATGGGCTTAAGCCAAGAAGGGTGGAACCGCGGAAGTATATTTCGTCCCTTTGTGGTTAAAGGCTTTTTTTATTTTATAAAAATGTATTTGGAGGGATAAATAATGGCAGTAGAAAAAACAATGGATAAGATTGTAGCACTTTGCAAAAATAGAGGATTTGTATTCCCAGGCTCAGATATATATGGTGGATTGGCTAATTCATGGGATTACGGTCCATTAGGTGTGGAATTTAAAAATAATGTTAAAAAGGCATGGTGGAAAAAATTCGTTCAAGAAAGTCCTTATAATGTTGGATTAGATTCTGCAATTTTAATGAATAGAGAAGTTTGGGTTGCATCGGGACACGTTGGTGGATTTTCAGACCCATTAATGGATTGTAAAGAATGTAGAGCAAGATTTAGAGCTGATAAGATAGTTGAAGACCATATGACAGCAAATGGTGCAGAAGTAGCTAGTGCTGATGGATGGACTAATGAACAATTAAAGGAATATATTGAAAGTAATAATATAGTTTGCCCTAAATGTGGAAAGATGAATTATACAGATATAAGAAAGTTTAACCTTATGTTTAAAACATTCCAAGGTGTTACTGAAGATTCTAAGGCAGAAGTTTATTTAAGACCTGAAACAGCACAAGGTATATTTGTAAACTTTAAGGCAGTACAAAGAACTTCAAGAAAGAAAGTACCGTTTGGTATAGCTCAAATAGGTAAATCGTTTAGAAATGAAATTACTCCTGGAAACTTTATATTTAGAATCAGAGAGTTTGAGCAAATGGAATTAGAATTCTTCTGTAAGCCAGGAACAGATTTAGAATGGCATAAGTATTGGAAGGATTATTGCTGGAATTTCTTACTTAACTTAAATGTGAAACCAGAAAGTTTAAGGATGAGAGATCATGGTGAAGATGAATTATCCTTTTATTCAAATGCAACTTCTGATATAGAATATTTATTCCCATTTGGATGGGGAGAACTTTGGGGGATAGCAGACAGAACCGATTACGATTTAACTAAACACCAAGAACATTCAGGTCAAGATTTAAGTTACTTAGATCAAACAACTAATGAAAAATATATACCATATGTTATAGAGCCATCATTAGGTGCTGATAGAGTTGCGCTAGCATTCTTAATTGAAGCTTATGATGAAGAAGAATTAGAAGCAGGAGATATTAGAACCGTAATGCATTTACATCCAGCATTAGCTCCATTTAAAGCGGCAATATTACCTCTTTCTAAAAAACTTTCAGAAAAAGCTCTAGATGTTTATGGAGAATTAAGTAAGAAGTTCAACCTTGATTTTGATGAAACTGGAAGCATTGGAAAGAGATATAGAAGACAAGATGAAATAGGAACACCTTATTGTATAACAATTGATTTTGAAACATTAGAAGATGAAGCTGTTACTATTAGAAATAGAGATACTATGGAACAAGAAAGAATTAAGATAAGCGAATTAGAAAAGTATATAGAAAAAAGCTTAGAGTTTTAATAAAAAATACAACCTATTGAATAATAATCAGTAGGTTGTATTTTTGCAATTTTATATAATAAACAATATAGTGTTCAGGTGGATTGAAAGTTTTTATAGTGATATAATTAATTTTAAGCAAAATAGAATATTCATATAAATATAAATGATTTTAATATGGAGGATTGAAATGGGAAAAGACTTTAAAGAATTTAAGCAGTTTATATTGGGCAAGAAGGTTGCCGTTGTTGGAATTGGTGTAAGTAATATTCCTTTAATAAATTTTTTGTTAGATTTAGGCGCATCAGTAACAGCCTTTGACAAAAAAACTAAAGAAGAATTAGCAGATATAGCGACTGACTTTGAAGGTAAAGGGGTTAAATTAGAATTAGGTGAGGAATATTTAAACAATCTTACAGGATTTGAAGTTGTATTTAAGACACCATCCATGAGAATTGATAGTGAAGCATTAGTTAAGGTAAAAAAAGAAGGGGCATATATTACTTCAGAAATGGAGGAGTTTGTTAGATATACTAAGGGAAAGGTATATGGAATAACAGGTAGTGATGGTAAGACAACAACTACTACTATTATCTTTAAATTATTACAAGCGCAAAACTACAAAACTTGGGTTGGAGGAAACATCGGAACACCACTATTTTCACAAATAGAAAGCATAAATGAAGAAGATAGAGTTGTATTAGAATTATCTAGTTTTCAACTTATGACTATGACTGAAAATATAGATATTGCGATATGTACTAATCTAGCACCAAATCATTTAGATATGCATAAGGATATGCAGGAATATATAGATGCTAAGAAAAATATCTTTTTATATCAAAATCCAAATAGCATCTTAGTAATAAATAGAGAAAATGAAATTACTTATGAATTTAAAAAAGAAGCCAAAGGAATTGTTAAGGAATTTAGTTCAAAGAGAGAAATAAGTGATGGAGCATACTATAAAGAAGGAGTTCTTTATTTAGAAGGAAAAGAAGTGTGCAAAAAGGAAGATATAGTAATTAAAGGAATGCATAATATTGAAAATTATCTAGCAGCTTTTATAGCAACTAAAAATGATGTGTCTATAGAAACAATGAAAAATGTTGCAGAAACTTTTACAGGGGTTGAACATAGATGTGAGCTTGTTAGAGAAATAGATGGAGTCAAATACTATAATGATTCAATTGCATCAAGCCCAACAAGAACTTTAGCCGGACTTAAAGCTTTTGATGAAAAAGTAATATTAATTGCAGGAGGATATGATAAACATATACCTTTTGAACCTTTAGCTTATGAAGGTTATCCTTATATAAAAGAATTGATTCTTTTAGGCGCAACAAAGGAAAAGATAAAAGCTGTATTTGATAAGTTAGGTAAAGAAAAGGGGATTAAAGTTAATACGAAAATAGCTGAATCATTAGAAGCGGCTGTAAAGATTGCTAAAGAGGTATCTAGATCAGGAGATATTATAACATTGTCACCAGCATGTGCATCATTTGACATGTATCCAAACTTTATGGTGAGAGGAAATGAATTTAAGGATATAGTAAATCGATTATAATGACACGCTAATAAAGTAAGTGATTAGAATCAGTTAGAGTTTATATCTAATGAATTTTTACGTTAATTAATATCAGATATAAAAAGTGGGTTAATTTATAAAAGGATGTATGAAAGAAAACCATAAAGAAATACTTTCATACATCCTTTTTATATGCTTAAATTTATGAGGATAATTTCTGGTAGTAAATATTATTCGAATTGATGCTTGGACTATAAAAAATACCTTTAGTAGTTAAATAGTAATCATTAATTCCTTGTGATATTTCAGGTTTATAAGTTGCAGTTGAATTTTTTAAATCTACTGATAATGAATATAAGTTGTTTGAGTCATCTCCATTTATAAAATATAAAGACTTATTTATGATTTTCAATTTGAATCCATTCATAATGTAAATTCTTTTAGAAGTTAAATTTGAAGGGTCTATTGAATATAAATTATTATTATCTGAAGAATTAAAGAAAAGCAATTGTCCTTCAGATACTACAAAACTATTAGCTGTATAGTCAGTGAGCTTTTGTTTGTTAGTTCCATTAGTTTGTATAGAATATAATTTTGAATCATCACTTAAATTCTGATATATAATAAAATCTCCACTTACTATAAATGGACCTACATTATCAGGACATACTAACATGGAGTTTGAAGTTAGAGTGTCAAACTTATAAATTTTGTTGCTATCATCTTTGTTAATATAAAATAGGTCTGTATTAGCAGATATCAAGTTATTTACAGAATGAGTAGATAATTTTGTATAAGTTTTATCAGTAACCTTAAAAGAACTTAATTCATTATTATTTGAATCGTCAGAAAAATAAACTACATCATCAATTATAGTAATATTATCAGCTGAATAATCAGCAAAATCTTTTACTGCTTTACTTTCAAGAATATTTTCAGGTAATGGATCTGGAATTATTGAAATTCTGTTATTTTCATCTGGATTAGGAAATAATAAATTATTTCCATTGAAAACAAAAGGACAAAAGTATGATGAATCATCGCCTAAAACAAATGATGGTGATTCGCTTACGGTATCACCTGCAGTTTGTGAAGAAGAATTTGAAGCTGTGCTAGAAGTAGAACTTGTAGAATTGGTGGAAGTACTTGCACAACCAACAAAAGAAATCATAGTAAGTGTTAGTAATAGATATAATATTTTTTTATTCATTATTAAAATCTCCCTAAATTAAATTTATAAATTACTAAATAATAAAACAAAGTCTATATATTAATGCGATATTAAATTTACTATAACTTGCAGTAGTAAGCATTATTATACTTTATATCATATCTTTGAAATTAATGAAAATAATGATGTTGCTAATTTAAAGATATCAATACTACTATATTAATATTAAAATAAATTGATATAAGAGTAAAGTAAAGGTGTCTTAATTTACCTTTATTTTTTGCAAATTTTGTAGTTTGCCACAGTAACTTTTCCTGGCGTATCATTTAATGCAATATATAGATATTTAAAGTAATTTAGAGAAATAAAAAAATAATTTGATCAAATCATGATTTTAAAGTGAATTTATTATAAAAAACATGATACTATAATATTCGTTGTCACAGAAGTGGCAAATAGTTATGAAAACTTGTTAGAAAATATTTTGAAATTTATGAAAAATAAATGTTGACAATAGTTTCTAAGGATGTTATCATAATAAAGCGGTCAAGAGAGACTGCAAGATCTTTGAAAATTGAACAGAATATATAAGTACATTTAAGTAAACCAGCAATTTTTATTTGAGTAAGCTAAGATTAAACTTTTAATTGAGAGTTTGATCCTGGCTCAGGACGAACGCTGGCGGCGTGCT